>JADYZV010000185.1 GCA_020852965.1 Pirellulaceae bacterium
ACAGATTGACCCATGCGCGCGACGGTTCGCATTTATAGATGTTTCGTTGTTCCAGGATCGGCATCACAGCAGGATGAACACTCGTTCGGGAAAAGATTCAGCTACTTGGACAACAAACACATCAGGGCGGTCGCGGCCTTGCTCGGCCAGCATTGCGGTCAGCTCGTCGAACGATTGTGCGTTGGCGATCAGCTCGCCGTCATCAAAGGCAACATAAGTACCGATGCCAAATTTTTTATGAAGTTGATCTTTGCAGCTATCGAAAGCAGCTTGATTCTTTTTATCTTGAGAATGCATCGGAAAAACTCCCTTATGACACCTAGCGGACACTTCTATTTTACATCAACACGAGCAGCGTTGGAACCAAGCAGAAGGATCGCAGGCATATCACTCATGATCCACCGACTATTCCATCTAGGCGTTAAACGATTTGCGTGATGCAACACGCCAATCGCCATCGCCTTCGGCTATCGAGCGAGCTCGACGCATAAGAGTTTGCTCTTATTGGCACTGTGGTTGTCGCGCACGATGAACTTGCCAGACGATAGGGCAGGGGGGGCGCGGTACGTTCCATCGGGAAGCTGTGTGTGTGCCAGTTCGCGATAGTCATCGGCGGTAGCGTCGATCAATGCGACTCGGCCAGGAATGGCGAGAGTCAATACTTGCGATCCGATGGCGATTAAATGAGCGGTGCCATAGTCGACTTTCGTCCACAGAACTTTTTGGCTGTCGAGTTCGATACAGCGTAGAGCGGCCAAGCCGACATCTTCTCGACCGTCGATGCCGATAATTCTTTTGGCAGTTAACACCGGTGTGTTGTATTGACTGCTGAGAAGTTGGCTCCCGGAGACGATCTCTTCGAGCTTTCGATGGTTGGTTGATACGATCGTCATGCCCACACCGTAGCTAGCAGTCAGCAAGAAACGCCCCGAGCCGATGGGAATGGGGACGGCTGCGTTGACGGTCGGGCCGCGGCTGCCAAAGCGGATTTCCGAAAGCACATTGCCAGTGTCGAGATCGATCAACACGGTATTCAATCGGGTCACGACCAGCGCAGTTTGTGGATCGACGGCTACTGGAGCTGAGTAGCTGGCATCGTAGTCGCTGGACGTCCAAAGTGTTTTTCCCGAACTGAGGTCTACAGCGACGATGCCTGCCTGTTTGCCACCCAAGCAGACGATCACGCGCTGGCCGACTACCAGCGGTGCAGATCCGGCACCAAAGTAACCGTCGTCGGCTCGGTACTCCGATCGCAGCTTGCGATGCCAACGCAATTTGCCGCTGTCGAGATCGACAGCTGCTAAATCGCCAGCGGCACCGTAGCAAATTACGGTGGGGCTGTCGCTGGTGGCAGTTGAGGGGGCCACAGTCGGTACACATCGCGGGCCATTGTCGGGATCGATCGAGCTACGGTAGCTGGCAGGCCAAGCGGCGCGCCAATGCGATTTACCGGTGGATAGGTCGAAGGACTCGAGCAATTCCTGTTGGCCGAGTCGATGGAGCGCCAACACTTGTTCTCCCACGACGGCTGGGCCGGCATAGCCGCTACCAATGTCAGCTTGCCAAGCGATGTTCGGGGCTTGGGGCCAGGATGCGGACAGCTCGGCTTGGCCGGTCGCTTGTCCGGAGCGATCGGGGCCCATGATTTGTGGCCAGTCTTGGGCGCTAGCGGATATGGTGAGAGTGGGTAGTAGGCGGCTTGGGGAGAGAGTTAGTAAGACTGCGAACAATAAAACGGTGAAGATATAGCGTTGTGGGAGGGGTAGTGAGGTTGCACCCCTGGTAGGAATGCTTCGGCTGATGAATGATAACTGGCAAATATTGCAGAAGAGGGTAAGAGAGGGGAGCGGACAGGACATCCGACGGCGGAGCGTCGGGCCACATTGAGGAATGACAATCCGACGGCGGAGCGTCGGGCCACATTGAATGCGGCGGAATCGGTTTACATACATTGGGAGCCTGCGGGTGGCGAAATGGGTAAGACTATGGGGGAAGAAGCGCGGGACGCGCATGAGCGGCTGGTGGGTCGTCGGTAGCGTCAGCGAAGCGGCCTTCTTCGGTGCCCTATTTATCTCGGGTATTGTATCACTGACCAACGTGGTTTCGTCGCAGGTCTTCTGGTCCGAGTCGACATTTCTACCAACAATTGGTTTTGGCTTTTGGCTACTGGTTATCGCGGCGAGTTCGTTCATTGTGATTGGCCTAACCGCTTTTATTCTGCAAGTCTCGCAGACGTTGGCGTCTCCCGAGCAGCGGTCCGTGCTGGTCGATAGGGCCAAACGCGAACACCAAAGACGCGCGTCTGGGGACGAGGCCAACAATCTACCCAATCTCCCCAGCCTGCGAGCTTTAACAGATAGCCCCGGTGTGAAGTTGGCCTACCGCTTGGCGATTCAGCGCGGTGAAACCACACCGCTGCTTCTCAGCAGTCTATTCTCGGTCGCTTGGAACGCAATGCTAGCGGTACTGGCGGTAATCGCCGTGGAAAACCATCTGCGTGGACACCCCGATTGGTTCCTGACTGTCCTGCTCGTACCCTTTGGCATCGTCAGTTTCTTTTCTACACGGTGGTTCTTTCGCACGTTCCGCCGTCAGAGTGGTATTGGTCCCACCGCCGTGGAGATCAGCGCGCTCCCTCTTTTGCCAAACCAGAGCTACCGCCTCTACGTTTGCCAATACGGGCGGGCCACGTTCGCTTGGTATCGCATTACGCTGGTCTGCTTTGAGGAGTCGACGTATCAGCAGGGGACCGATATCCGCACCGAACGAGTGCCGACGATGCGTATTCCGATTTGCGATTCCAATTGCGAGGAGAAAAGTTTGGTCGCCGATCCAGAAAACCCGTTGGAGATGGACTGCCAATTTCGGCTTCCAAGTGATATGATGCATTCGTTCCAGGGGCGCCACAATGCGATCGTCTGGAAAATCGTTGTCGAAGGAGAAGTCAAAAAGTGGCCGTCGTTCTGCCGAAGTTTCCCAGTCGTCGTCTTTCCACCCGACGTAGTATAGCCGTTCGCACCGAACCGGCTGTGGGGCTTCGCTTGCGCTCGCTGCAACAAGGCCTCGAGCCGGCAGAGACGCTCGACTTCGAGTATTGCCTCAAACGGGTCACTCCGGACATGGTCGATCGCTTGGAAGTTTCGGTAATGTGGTGTACCGAAGGCAAAGGGAGCGATGATCTCGGCGTGCATTTGTTTGAAAGCGTCACGCGCGAGCAATTGACCGAACGTCCACTCGGCCAGCCACGTCGCGTCTCGACGGTCCTGCCAGCCTATCCACTGAGTTACGAAGGCCGGTTGATGAAGATTCGCTGGTGTGTCCGGCTGCGTCTCTACCTTAGTGATGGCCGCGAGATTACCGCCGAACAGCCCTTCTACCTGGGTCACTTGACGATTGAAGTCTAATCCCTTCGCGACTCGATTTGTTCGCCCCGGCGAAATAGCCTGGGTCGCTACAGGTCACGACGATTCTCTGACTGCCCTCGCGGATAGTTTTCAAACACGGTTTCGTAGGCGAGCTGCCATTGTCGGCCCGCACGGCTCGGGCAAATCAACGCTACTCGAACATTTGATTCCGCTGCTAAACGGTGAGAAAGTGCTGCTGAAGCTCCGCCGCAGTGAGCAGCCTTTCAAAAAAATCCGGGCAAGTACCCCGCAGTGGTCCCGTGGCGCTCTGTTAGTTCTCGATGGCTTCGAACAATTGTCGACTTGGCAAGCAATTCGTGTATGCTGGATGGTACGGCAGCGGCGCATGGGGCTGTTGGTCACCTGTCACCAGCCGAGCTGGCTACTGCCGACACTGCTCAGGCTCGCGCCTACCGCAGAATTGGTGCAGCGTCTAGTGACGGAGCGTTTGGCGGAATCGCACGCACGTTCGCCGCTTGATCGAAGCGAATGGATTGAGGAGATGACCGATGCACAAAGGCTCAAACGCTGGTTGACTGAGGAGCGCGGTAGTGTACGCGAAGTCTTTATGCGACTTTACGATAGCTATGAAGATCGGCACAATTCGGCTTCGTTACCAGCCACTCGCGAAAGCGATTGATCGTAGCGGATCGCTCCGCCGATCCGTTGCTAAATGGCTCAATTAATAAGTTGAAAGCAGAGCGACAGACCGGCGGAGCGGTCAGCGACTGATGATGCGAAAGCGGCGGAGCGGTCGGCGACTATCGACTGTGAGAACAAGTAAACTTCCGAATCGAATACCCCCCACTAGTCATTGGATTGTTTGTGGCCGCGCGACTAACTGTTGTCATTTCCCAATCGTCGATTCGCCATAGCCAAGCGACCGATGCCGAGGAGCGATTGCTGAGCGAGCTGATGATGACCGCTGGCTTAGATGCGACGCTCATCGGTGCATTGGACAACGTGCAGATCGATAGCACCGACTATCTGTGCTTGAGCGGTTTTGCCAGACAACCTCTCGCGCTGGTCTCAGCACTGAGCTTGGAAGAGGTGACCGAACATTGGGCGCGTCTGCAACTTGGCGGCCAAGTCGTACAGGTGGGGCAGGCCAGCAGTACCACTGAAAGACGCATTTATTATTTTTCTCTATCGTCCAACATCGAGTCCACACTGACTCAATTGCGGCAGTTGCACAGCGATCAATCTGTCAAGACTGTCGACGTGCTCTTGCCGCTCGGTAACATCGCCAGTTCGCGCGAATCGGGGAGCAACCCAAGTGGTTCTCAGCCGTCGCCGCCTGCGCGCACCTCGTTGCCTGCGGCTGCGATCCCCGTTCAAGCAGTCGGGCAGCGCCAACCCATGGAAGAATCTGAGCAGCAGTGGCCCGACTTGGATCGATTGGTCGACGACTTCGACGCACTCGATCTGTAGTGGACGAGGTTACGAGTCCCTTGGACGTAGTGGACGAGGTTACGAGTCCTATGTGTCAGGGACTCGTTGCCTCGTCCACTACGCACCCGCTGAAGACTAAAGGTTTCTGCAGACAAACGACACCCATGAATGAATCACCCAAAGATCGCTGGTTGGCTTACGAGCTACACGACGGCCTGTTGCAGTGGATCATCGGCGCGCGCTTGCAGTTGCTGGCTGCACTAGGACGCGATGAACCGAGTGGTACTTCGTCTCACGCGAGTATGCGCAAGGCGCTGACGAGTTTAGAAATTGCGCTTGAAGAGGGGCGGGAGCTAATCGGCTATTTGGAGCAAGAGCAGGCGCCTGCCGGAATCAAGTTTGCAACGCGATTGCAGGATTTCGTCGACGCTACTCAGCACGACGCCCAGCAGCATGAACAGCAGATTGCGATTGAGTTTGCTGGCGATGCGCGGTCCAAACTGCAGGTTGGCTTGAGCGATCAGGCTAGTTGGAATCTGCTGCGAATCGTGGAACAGGCAATTCGCAATGCGATTCAACATGCGGGCCCAACTCGGATCGACGTACACTGCCAAGTAGTGCCTGGAGAAACTTCCGGTGAGCGCGATTTGTTAGTCACGGTCAGCGATCAGGGACGTGGGTTTGAATTGCACCGACCGACCAGTGACAGCAACCATTTTGGTTTAAGCAGCATGGCCCACCGCGCGCGATTGATCGGCGCGAAGTTATCGATCGATAGTCAAATCGGGGCTGGCTGTCGAGTCGAATGTCGGTTGCAACTTTGTCTCAATTCCCAGTAGCTGCCATCGCCAGAGGGCAGCTAGTGCTTTGTCAATAAACAATTTTAGGGTAGTGGACGAGGTTACGAGTCCGTTTGATCCGTTATACGTTTAGGGACTCGTAACCTCGTCCACTACTTCCAACCCTAATTCTTAACTTGGACAAAGCACTAGGAGAAAGATTGAGATGGACTATTGTGGAGCGGTCCCCATGTCCTTGAGGGATTTGCCGAGCCGACGACGCGACTTGGGGTGGGAGCCTGTCGAAGCGTTGCTCATGCCTTGAGTCAATTTGGGAGCTGCGGTGCCTTGCCCATCGATTTTCAGGAAGCCGGCCACACTCGGGTGCAGTTCTTCGACGGGTGCTGGCGTGCCTAGTTGTTCGACCGCATCGCTGACTCCCAGCAATACCGATTGTCGCACGCCATCGCGAATCCATCCAAAGAAATTCATATTGTTCATAGCAGTCCCTTGCTAGGTTTGAGTTCCATCCTGTGGTTGGTACCTTAGCAATCGACTTGGGAGCAGGTCCAGACCACTAGAACAGGAATTTGCATCCGGGTGATCCGGCCGTCCGCATCCAGACGAATATCCCAAGATCATTCTGAACGCAATATCTTCTCCATCTTTCGCCCTTTCGCCAATTCATCTACCAACTTGTCCAGGTATCTAACCTTCTGCGTTAACGGATTTTCAATTTCTTCAACGCGATAGCCGCAGATGACTCCGGTGATGAGGTGTGCATTGGGGTTCAATTGGGCTTGCTGAAAGAACTGTTCAAAGGTTACCCCGTCTTTAATCTGTTTCTGCAACGTCTTTTCGTTGAAGCCCGTAAGCCAGTTGATCACTTGATGCAATTCTTCTTTGGTCCGACCTTTCTTTTCAACTTTTGCAAGAAGGTGTGGATACACGAAAGCAAACGTCATTTTCGCAATTCGCTCATCGTGGTCGTTTATACGGTTCATAGTACGCGACGCTTTTTAAGCTTTTGCCAACATATCTTTGAGCAGGTCGAGTGGCAGTCCGACGACGTTGTCGGCGGTACCCGAGGCGAGCTGCAACCAGGGATGACCGTCTTGATAGCCAAAAGCGCCCGACTTACCGACCCAATCCTCGCTGTCGAGGTAGGTGGCAATTTGCGATTCGCTCAATGCGGACATTGTCAGTTCGCTCTTTGCCACTTGGACTTGCGGCTCTCCGCCCGGGAGACGCACGACGCACAGGCCACTGTAGACCGCGTGGCGACGACCGCTCAGCAGTCGCAGCATTTCTTCGGCGTGACGTCGATCCTCGGGCTTGCCGAGCACGCGTCCCATGATATCAGCCACCGTATCGCAGGCTACAACGACAGCATCCCCGGAAACGCGAGGTTTGACATCCATCGCTTTTTGATAGGCTAAGCGCGCGACCAACTCGGGTGTCGACTCACGCGAACAGATGCCACATTCGGCCGTTTCACTGGGCAGCACGATTTCGAATTCGTAGCCCGCCTCGCGCAGCAGTTGCTGGCGTCGCGGAGATTGGCTGGCGAGGATAATTCGCATGGATGCTTACCGATTTAACCGTAGTGGACGAGGTTACGAGTCCGTTTGATTCGTTTTACGTTTTACGTTAGGGACTCGTAACCTCGTCCACTACGGCCAACGCCAAGTCTGAACTTTGACGAACTGTCGATTTGCTATGCAAAGGGGTTGTCGTCGGAGGAAGGAAAGGGATTGTCGGGCGGGGGGTGCATGCGATTGCGCAATTGTTCCCACGTTCCCTTGAGGCTTTCGTACAATCTTGGGATTTGACCTGCGGCCAGGAAGACGCGGGAGCTGACAGCCGAATGGGGATAAAAGTTGGTGATGAAATCGAAGCTGAATTCGTGCGGTCCGTGGCCGATCATGACGGCGTTGGCGTAGGCACCGCTGAGAAATTCGTCGCGAATTTTCAGATCGTCGTAGATATCTTGCACCGAGGCTTGGCGGCCTGGCGAGTGTCCGCCGCTCGAGTCGCCAGGAGTTTGGCTGCTCGTTCCCGGTTCGCGAGGAGCGTTGCTAGAATCGCTGAAGTCGTCCGAGCTCGCTTGGCCGCCGCTCGCGGCACCCGAGGCTGGCTGCCCAGTACCTTGCGGTCCATTTGCCGCCGAGGGGCCACCGGCTGTTGAGGCGACTGACGACTGGGGTGGATTCGTTTCATGCCCCAGTTGGTTGGCTTGATCCGAGTCGTGTCGCTGGACGGCCTGGCCACGACTGCCCCCCGCTTCTTCACCACCTTCCTGGCCGGAGGAACGGGGCGAGCCGGTTTGCGGTAGCTCTCCCCAACGATTGCGATACAGCTCGATGTTGCGTTGCATGGCATCGACCAACTGTGGCAAAACGTAGTGCGGCATCACCACGCGCGCGACAATCTGATGGGGACGCCCCAAATTCTGCACGAAATCAAGAATGAACTCGGTCTGTGCGGTCATTACAATGACACCCGTACTGAACGCACCAGCGGCTACATGGTCGGGGACGCGTGCGCGAATCGGCTGCTCAGAAGGGTCGGGGCGGTCTTCTGGGTGGAAGTTAGTCATGAGTCTCTATTCAGTAGTGGTTCGGTCAGGCGTCGACAAATGGATCGATGATTGGAGCTGGAGTAGGTTGCTTGGCCAGCTCTTCCTCGCGTACACGCGGCGGTAGTCCTACGCGAATCAGCATCACATCCCGTGTACACAAAAGTAAATTCAAACCGAAAACTCCGATTGCGCACAGGGTAATGATCACCATACTAGCCCCCAAATCGACCGAATTATTGTCGAGTATCTCTCGGACCGTCCAGATGATGTTGAATGCCTGATGCCAATCGTAGTCAAATTCGCGATAGTCGTTGGCGTAATAGACCAAGAACAGGGGTGCTAGGTGGCTGAGCAAAAGGTTGGCGGCCATCATGGCTACCGCGCCCACCATCCGCGAAGGCTGTTGGCGCGGGACCAGCATCATCAGCAGTCGGTTGATTCCAAGGTAAAACGCCAGATAACATAACAGCACGTAGCCGACCAACAGTGCGTTTGAATTCCTCCCGTTACGGTTGCTGAATTCTCCTGCAAACGTTATTTCGAGAACGGCGATGGTCGCGACGAAAGCGGCAAAACTACCGACGATAAACACATAGCCCAAGCCGGCTCCGGGGTAAAACCAAGTCAAAAAGACTCTACCCACGAACGTTTTTGGCAGAGAGCGCTGGGCTCGAGGTGAAATGATGCCCCGCTCTCCGGTCATCAATGTTCCGATGACCAACATGGGGATAGACACTAGGCTCAGCATCACTTGGGCAACCACCATCTCTTGAACCATGAGGATCATTACGATGGTCCAAAAACAGATCAAGCCCAATAGCGCTAAGATGCGTCGACGCAGTGGAGTCGAGTGGTTTTCGCTGGGGAAGTCAATGGCTGCGGCCGCCGCGCGCAATGCGATGCTGACAATGGCCGCCAGCACAGAGGCCAAGCCCGCGCTGATCAAGAATTCACTCCAACCCGGAACGGGCATCGAGGCGAGGCCAAAATTGATGATAAAGCTCAGCCACATACCCATTCCCCAAAATAGTCCTCCCAGCAATACTACCGCAGCGATAACTTGTAACATCCGTGTGCGGGCGATGGCGCCTAGCAACATTCCCAGCGCAGTCTCAGCGATAGACAGAAGGACCGTCCAACCTAGCAACAACAGGATCGAACTGAGCCCTACGCCACGCAGCAGATAGGTCAACACAATGGAGGGCGCCAGGGCAGACAAATAGAGCAGAATCTGCACGCAGGCAGACGCCATTTTTCCGTAGACGATTTGCCGGGCCGACAGGGCCGATATGCTGAGCAGTTCAAACGTACTGTCTTCGCTTTCCGCTGTCAGAGACAAAAACGCGACCAACGGAATGATGACCATCAGCGGAGCGGCCAAGATACAGAAATAGCCGGCCAATAGCGGTACTCCGGCCGGCATGTAGAAGATGCGTGGGACCATCATCGAGATGGCAACCAAGGTCCAGCCTACGGCCGCGACGAGGGTCAAGCCGAAGCTGATCGTGAACTGCTTGCTCTTGAGCGACTGCCGCACTTCTTTGATCACGATTGGATTGACATGCTCGCCAGCCCATAGCCACAAGCGTTCCCATCCACGTTGGGGCTCATCGATCATGCGATGCTGGAAGCCGTCACTCATTGCACCGCTCCGGTAGTAATTTGCAGGAATACGTCTTCGAGGGAACGGCTTTCGGTCGAGTACTCGAGTACGGAGAAATTGGCGGAGATAATCGCCCGCAACAATTCGGCTTGGAGTTGCGGGTCCGTGCAGGCGAATTGAAAACGCACCACACGCTCGGAGACTTGGATGTTGGCTACTTTGGGTTTGCCTGCAAGCCAATGGCTGAGTTGTTCACCGCCGTCCGTCAGCTGCACCAGTACATCGATATGCGGTCGCAGTTTGGTTTTGATTTCAGCCACCGTGCCACTGACGATCAACTTGCCGCGCTCGATGATGCCGATCGAGTCGCACATTTCGCCCAACTCGGACAATATATGCGAGGAAACCAGTAGCGCTTTGCCTTCGGCGGCCAGCCCGCAGATCATCTGTCTCAGTTCGATACGCGCTCGAGGGTCAAGCCCATTGGCGGGTTCATCGAGAATCAGTACGGCTGGATCGTGAATCATGGCGCGCCCCAAACACAGCCGCTGGCGCATTCCTTTGGAGAGTCCCCGAATCGACTTCTCGGCGATCTTATCTAAACCCGTGTAGGCCAAGGTACGCCGCAGCGCGCGAGTGCGGTCGCGCCCTAGAATGCCATACGAACGGGCAAAAAAATCGAGATACTCGATGCAGTTCATATTGGCGTAGGTGCCGAAGTTATCGGGCATGAAACCCAGCCTGCGGCGAACTCGATCGGGATCGTTGACGCATGAAAAGCCATCGATCAGAGCGTCGCCGTAGTCGGGCAGGTCGAGCGTCGCCAGGATCCGCATGCTGGTAGTTTTGCCGGCGCCGTTGGGACCGATGTAGCCGAAGACCTGCCCCGCTTCGACTTCGAACGATACGTCGTGAACGGCTTGTGTAGAACCAAACGAGCGGAAGACGCGTCTGAGTTGGATCATCGGCTGGCTGGCTACCATGTTTTAACTCCCACGATCAAATGCAGATCATCTGCCTTCTTCCCATCGATGGGTATTTCTACGGCACTCGATTCGGTGGTCAAAACAGAAAAACCAAACTGTGGTATTTGCATTTTGTCCGACATCCAGCGTTCGAATGTCCGATTTAAGACATCAGCGTATTGGTAGTTGGCCGCGCCGATTGTCATCGAGTAACGACGCGACCCGGTGCCAAAGTCGAGCAAGGAGCCACCTTCGCCAAGTTCCGGAGGTGCTGTGGGGCGGTAGTCGGCCATCCGCTTGGCAACCTTGGCTGCTGCTAGTGTGGGGTGACTCGCGTCGAGCTTGACTGTTTGGCCGGCGGCAAGCTGTTCCGTCACGTAGTAGTCGTCCCCCGCACCACGCACCACGACAAGCGGCAACGTCGCCGAGGTGTTGTTCTTGATCGATAGAGTTGAATCCCCTACCCGAGTCAACTCGATGGGAAGTTCGACCTGCGCGATGCGATTGCCGACCAGTAGTTGTTGCTGCTGCCGAGGACGCAGCCAACCGCTCCAGCGCTGTTGATCTGGCTCGATGATGACGGTACAAGTTCGACCTTTGCGAGGATCGAGGTCGTTATAATAGCTCCGGTCACTGATCTCGGCGTAGACCGGTCGCGCGTAGGTGTAAGGTGAGAACTTGAGTCCCTCTCGCGGTGGCGATCCACTAAAGTAATTCTGGCGTGACCAGGCGAACCCCAGATGCGTATCGCCATCAATGGCTTGTACCGACGTGATGCGCACATGCGTATCGAAGCCTTCATGAAGGACACCGTAGGCGACGATTCCCAACGAGGCGACGAGCGAAATAGCGGGGACTAAGAAGATCATCAGCGAACGTCTGTGCAGGCGCCCCGTCAGCACGAGCAAGCCCGGCCCCAGCAAGGCACCGAAGAGTGTGACGATCGCACAGAAGGTCCATACGGGAGGCTTGCCCACCGCCCGAATCAGATTGCGCCAAAACCAGTCGCCATCGGAGTCAGCGGTGAAATCCGAAGTCCCGTGCATCGGAGAAATGTAGCTCACATCCTCTGGTGGGATGGGGAATCGATCCGGCGTGCGATCCGAGAGGCACACGGCACCGAACCCGAACTCTCGCTGGAGCAAGCCATGTTGTTTAAGACTCGTCAGCAGCAGTCGATCTTTTTCAAGTCGCAGAAAACCAATTTTGTCGAGTTCCGTTCCCCACCATAGTTGCGACTCAAGCATGGTGGCTGAGTCGATTTGCGTTGTATCGCGACGATTAAATAGCTGATCGACGGCCTCCAAGTCGGCTTGGTCAGCGATGGACGTGACCATTAGTGAACCACCAGCCGCTACGCAAGTGCATAGCGCTTCGGCAAGTTCCGGTTGCTGGTTGACTTGGGCGACTCCTTGTGGAGTCAAGACGATAAAGTCATAGGATAGATAGGTCCGCCAATCGTCGCTTGCTTGATCGATCGCTTGTACGCTGGACAGGACAGGTGGCATGCCTGTAGTCGTTGACATCAAGTTGAGGTCGACAGCGGGATGGATTTGCGAAACGATAGTCCGGACGGCGGCCTTCATCTCGGCTTCCGATTCTCCGGCCGCCAGCAGCCCGAGCGAAGTGGAATAGGCCTTGTCGGGAGTGTAATTATTGATGTTGAGGTTGTTGGCATGGTTCGGAGATTTGTTTTCGATACTGCGCCCATCTTCGAATAGATCGACATCCCACAGAGTGTTCGAACGGGGCTGCACGAAAGTAATCTGCAAGTCGGTACGACTGGCCCCTTCAGCCAATCTCACTTCGCGGCGATAGGCAATGCTCTCAGCGGGGTTCGCCCCGTAGTCTTTGATGTAGATAACCACTTCCAAATCGCGATCGGCTGGTGAAGGTTTGGGGGCCACAATGGATACTTTGGCGATCCCAGCCATCGGTGAGGATGGTGACTCCAACGTGGTTTGCACACTCAATATATCCCGGCCACCCAGGCTACGGGTGACAAGGTTGTCTGGAGCGAATGCGAATTGTGCTGGCGAGCTGGACGACAGAAGCAACATAAAGACCAGAGCCAAGAGGGCGTTGAGGCAAAGTTTCTTGGTAAGGGCTAGTTGGACAATGAGACAATGCTCAGACATGATCATCGACTCGCTGGGGAGGTATGATTTGTGGAGGCAGGGAGCCATCGCTAAAGGGACTGCTCGGTCGCTGGTCCTTGCCGACGATCGCGCGTTCGAGCGAGCCCATGGAGTATGCGACTAGGAAACAAATACCAAATAGCAACCCGACAAGCAGTACAAACAAACCAGTGAAAATTAATGCCGTGCGGAAGACAGATTCCTGGCCTGTAGCCCGTATCGTGGCTATCGTGATGGCCACCATGGTGACAAGCACGAAAAACCAAACCATTCGCACGCGCGGCAGAAAGGGTTGCGAAGGAGTTTCATCCAACATGTAACTGTTCACGTGAGGTAGAATAGTACTATCGTCACAGCTTAAGTTTATGCTTTGTCTCGAACTTCCATGCTGTGGCGTGGCCGTCGGTCGCCAGACTGCGGAAATCTACCGTCTGGCGACGGTAGCTACCATGTGAGGGCTATAGATTTTTTAGACAAGGCAGGGTAGCTGATTTGTACTATCGTACTGGATTATGAGTTGCTTGGTTCATTGTAGCGTTTTAGAAAGTGGTATTGATGCCGATCGTGACTTGCAGGGGTGAAACATTTATGCACTGGAATTCCAAGGTTAGCGCAGTCGCAGCGGTGTCTTGGGATGGGTCTTGGGCTGGCTGCGACGAACCCATGCTAAAACGCAATTCTCTGCGGCTCACGAGTTGGGTCTGTCTAGCGCTGTTCGCTATCGGAATTAGTTGTGCGCCTCCTGCCGCAGCCCAGGAGGTGAAGGCAGTCGAAAACACAGCCTCTCCCAACGTACCTGTGGTGGTTTCCGACGAGGCTCGAGCCATTCACTCGCGCAGCTTCATCTTTGACGGCCATAACGACTTGCCGTGGGAAGTTCGCGAGCGCGGTTCACGCTCTTTTGATACGATCGACATTTCCAAACCGCAACCACAGCTCCACACCGATATCGCGCGCTTGCACCAGGGGGGCGTCGGTGCCCAGTACTGGTCGGTGTATGTTCCGGCGCACACCGCAGCTTCCGGGTTGGCCCACCAGACGACGCTGGAGCAAATCGAGATCGTGCAAGCCATGCTTGCGCGCTATCCCGAGACCTTCGAGCTGGCGCTGACCAGCGACGATGTGATGCGCATTCGCGCGCAAGGGAAGATCGCTTCCTTGATTGGCGTCGAAGGAGGCCATGCCATCGACAACTCGATGGAAAAATTACGACGGCTATTCAACTTGGGGGCGCGCTACATGACGCTCACCCATAGCGACTCGCTCGACTGGGCCGATTCGTGCAGCGACGTGGCCAAGTCGGGTGGGCTGAGCGAGTTCGGCGTAGCGGTCGTGCATGAAATGAATCGACTGGGGATGATGGTTGATATCTCGCACGTTTCCCCGGCGACGATGCAAGCCGCTTTGGATGCCAGCTCAGCTCCCGTCATATTTTCGCACTCATCTGCCCGCAGCGTTGCCGATCATCCCAGGAATGTACCCGATGAAATTTTGCAGCAAATGCCCGCTGACGGTGGAGTGGTGATGGTCAATTTTTATTCCGGTTTTGTCGTCCCCGAATCGGCCAAAAACACGCGGACTATGTTCGAGCGCACGCGAGAATTGCGCGCGAAGTATGGCGACGACGACGAGGCGATTCGCAAAGAGACTGCCGCTTTCCGAGCGAAGTTTCCGGTGTTTCCGGGAACGGTGCAGGATGTCGCCGACCACATTGACCACCTCGTCAAAATGGCCGGTATCGACCACGTAGGAATCGGCAGCGATTTTGACGGCATTCCCGTCGTCCCGCAGCAATTGGAAGATGTCTCAATGTATCCTGTGTTGACTCAAGTGCTACTCGACCGTGGCTATTCGGAACAGGACATACACAAGATCATGAGCGAGAACATCTTGCGCGTCATGCGCGAAGTCGAAGCGGTTGCCAAGGAGCTACAGGCTGCCGAGTAGCGCAGCCCCTCTTGTCGCGTGGACCGTAGTTGCTGGATGCGATTCGTTTCACTTGTCAGGTTAAAGAGACTCCAAGGAGTCGATTTGGTAGGCACGATCGATCAATTCAGCCAGCGATTCGAGCGGCCACTGGGCAACTTTTTGCCGTGCTTCTTCTGTAACGTTGCCGAAACGTTTGGCAAGCATTTTTAATGCAAATTGTCGCTCGCCCTGTTCGATACCTCTTTCGATACCTTTTTCGATACCTTCTTCAAACCAGGTTGTCGCCATTGTTCTCACCTCAGTGTAGCTGTCGTGCATAGTAACTTGTTCGAATCTAGCTTTGTCTTCTGGCAATGTGAGGGGCAAATAAGCCTGAATGCACTCGGCCAGTAGGAAGCGACGATACTCGTTTTCGGAGCACTCTAGCACGCGTTTGAGTGCCAGAGCCTTAAACTCAGGACGATGGTCTGTGGGAACTCGCATCAATGCCGATAAAGCGATCCCCAGCGGGTTGGCCTGATTCAAGTATTGCTCGGCGTCCAAGGCTGGTAAGCCGACATACCAGTAAGTGTACCGTAGGATATCGAAGTCGCCAAATGTTTCCTGGTAGCGATCCAAGCCAATACCGCCCAGCCCTACATTCAAGTAAACCGCAACCGGCAAAATCGGCTCAGCATACTTTTGCCGCAAATTGGCAAAGTAATTGAACATCCGTAGCCGCAAGGGTTGTACGGAACTGTCTGCATCGACTTCGCAATGAACGATTGCCATCATGCTTTCGATTCGCTCGACAGTCCCCGTTTCAATAGGTACTCGCAGTGGAAGCCGAGCCACGAGGTCTAACGACTTGCGTTTCCCCTGAAGCGGATCGGGAAAAGCTTCGTTCTCAAGCCATGTGACTTGCGAGAAATCGAAAAGTGATGCGAACTGCGGAAGAAATAGGTCGAAAAACGCTTGAATGAACTCCTTTAGAAGCGTTTTGATTCGTTGGTCGTGGTCTTGCGATTTCATCTTAGTCCTCGCCGGATAGCACGAGATTATTCAGACCGTAGGTATTCAGGCAGACGGCAGACCTTGCCTTGGCGATCGATGCAGGCGATCGTACTGGTGCCAGTGACTATCAGTTCGGCCGAGCCACCGTCTTCGGAAGTGGGGCGAATCAATTCGTAGGCGTGCTCGATGCGCACACCGCGACTGCGGACGACGCAGGTGGACAACAACAACAAGTCATCAAACCGTGCGGCTCCCAAGTACTTGACGTTCATTTCAACCACCACCAACATCAATCCGCCAGCTTCGAATTCGCGGTAGCTGTGGCCGTGGGAACGCATCAATTCAACTCGGCCTCGTTCGAAGTAGTTGAGGTACTGGGCGTGATGCACGTGTCCTTGGCCATCGGTTTCGTTGTAATTTACACGGATCGATAGGGTATTTAGGATGCTCAAGGTTCGGGACTTTGGGTTCGAGTAGCTCGGTGGCACCACCGAATAATACAGCGAGAATTCCGCTAAAGAATCCACTGGGAAATTCAAGGAGAATACAGGTTGTCGACCAATGCGATACCAGAAATCTGTGACTCTCAGCCGATCTGGCCAAACAACGGCACTTCGGAAAGTGTAAACTGTCAAGCTGGTTGCTCAAGTCGTATTGGCGCAGGGCGTGGACTTAACTGTTGTTGGTTTGAAGAGGCTGTCATGAGTGTTGGCGAAGGAGCGATTACCGATTTCACCACGGCCCGTGGCAGGGACTACCCTACCATTCGCCAATTCACCGTCTTTTTGGAGAACCGCGTCGGTCAGTTGCTCGAAGTGGTCCGGCGCTTCGAAGGGACCGGTATTCGCATCGTCGCGCTGTCAATCAACGATTCGGCCGAATGCGCCTTTGTGCGATTCCTAGTTAGCCATCCCGAACGCGGTCGCGAAATACTGGAACGAGCCGGCTTGGCAATCATCGAAAGCGATTTGATCGGAATCGAGCTGCCGGACGACAACCAGCCTCTTTTGCAAGTCTGTTCGGCACTGCTACAAGCCGAGATCAACATTGTTCAAGCCTACCCGATATTGACCCATGAAGGCTCGGCTCCGGCGGTTGCCATCATGGTCGACAACACGGAGCTGGCACAGGAAGTGTTGGCCAAGCGGGGCTTCAAGATGCTCAATGAGGACGATCTACTCGACTCAGCCACTTGATCTTAATGTGGCCCGACGCTCCGTCGTCGGATTCCTTGCCTTCTCCTTGCCTTCTCCTTGCCTCGCTAATCCACGCTTTTCTGCATGGACCCCCGCGAGCTTGACTTGCGAATGAATCGGTTTTGTGACCAGCCAGGGTGCCACCTTGCGCCCCGCCCCAATTGCCGCCGGTGGGCGGCAATTGGGACGGGGCGCAAGGAAAGAGTTTTCTTATTTGGCCGTTTCTGCCACCAAGACTTTGGCTCGTGCCAGGCAAGCTAGCAGGGGGCCATTCAATGCGATGGCTCATGCGGGGGTGAGCCAACTCAGCCGCTTAGTCAAACGGGTGGAGAACCTCGTCGTTTTTCGGGAACTTAACAGCATTTCTAAGCGTCAAAATAGTGGTGGTTTTTGACGATTAGTGGCTATTGGGGTGTTTGGGCTGAATTTTCTATCCAGTTCCTGTCGACCTTTCAGAAACGAGGCGCTGCGGGCTAAAATAGCCACACAGCTCCAACTAAGCTGAAAGATCGGACTGTTAGGTCTGCTCTCATCACAGGGTTTTCAAGGTAAGTGCTATGTCGCGTCGTGAAAAAAGACAGCAATTTTCCCAATGGCTGAGGTCGCTCTTTTTTCAGGCTCAAAACAGTCCACCGAGCCGTCGCCCCCTTCTGGTCGAACCGCTCGAAACGCGACAGATGATGGCTGCCGATGGCTTCATGGCGCTGCTGGGGTCGGCTTATCTGCAAAATGCGAACCAACCCGATTTGGGCCAGGCTACAGCCGCATCTCTGGTCGCCGGCACGCTAACCAATGGAAATCTGGTTGGCGAAGGCGAATTGTCCGCCGAAGGGGAGCCAGCCGACGACCTGGTCGCCTTTGCCAAGGCGCTGACCGATTCGGGGACGCGTTTCTTTGGAGCCGCTTGGTGCCCGCATTGCACCGATCAGAGGCAGCTGTTCCAAGATGGTGGCAAATTCCTGCCCTTTATCGATGTGACCAACCCCGATCACACGCCTAACCAAGTCGCTATTGACGAAGGGGTCACCGAGTATCCCACCTGGGAGTTCCCCGATGGGACTCGGCTAACAGGTGTGCAATCGCTGCAAACGCTATCACAAAGGTCGGGAGTCCCCATTCCTCAGTCGTCAACTCCGTCGATTGCTCCCATCGACAATGTGACTGTCGGCATTGGTTCTCCGCTCAACATCCCAATCGATGGCTACGATCCGAATGGCAACCCACTGACCATAACCGTCACCTCCAGCAATCCCGGCTTGATCGGCGCACAGGTGCTCACCGGCAATCGTAGTTGGAAGCTATCGGTCCAGAACTTTGGCGATATGGTCTTCGAGTTATTTGAGAACGAGGCACCGCGACCGGCGGAGCGGGTAATCGCGTTGACTCAAAGCGGCTTTTACAATGGGGCTCCCTTCCATCGCGTCGTCAATAACTTTGTGATTCAAGGTGGAGATCCAGTCAACAAGGATGGCACGGGTGGGTCGCCGCTGGGAAAATTTGACGATCAATATAATCTTGATCTGCAACACAATCGCAAGGGTGTGCTGTCGTACGCCAAATCGACCGACGATACGGGCGATTCACAGTTTTTCATAACTGCAGGGCCAACCCGTTACCTTGACTTCAACCACAGCATCTTCGGGCAATTGATAGAAGGGGAAATTGTGCGTGATGCGATCAGCAAAACGCCAGTCAACAATACGACCCAGAACAAGCCAATCAACCCGGTCATCATCACATCAGCCAGTGTTTTTACCGATACCGAAAATGGTGTGGTCATGCTCAAGCCCACCGGCACGGGGACTGGCACGGCAACGATTACAGTCACCGCCAAGGACTCCGAGGGGAACAGTACCTCGCAGACCTTCACCGCCACCGTGGTCCAAGACACGGCCAACGGTGCTCCCTTTTTGAACGACATTCCGACGGTGCAAGCCCAGGCGGGCGTGCCGATGACTATCAACCTTTCGGCGCAGGACGCGGAGAACGATACGCTGATCTATAGCGTTACCAAGATGGGAAGCGTGGATTACACCGTCACCGTCAACAGCAGCACAGGAGTTGTTACGCTCACGCCGCCAAGTGGCTTCAGCGGACAGCTCCAGTTCCTGGCGACGGTCAAGCAAACGACCACTCCCGATACCTCCAGCCCCGACGACAATCAAGTCGTGACGGTCAATGTCACTCAGTCGGCCCCCACCACGATTGACTTGTTGGCCGAAAGCGACAGTGGTGCGAGCTCGAGCGACAATATCACCAACGCGCAGACACTGACCTTTGCCGTCGGTGGCACGACCGCAGGCGCGGTTGTCGAAGTATTGGCGGGTGGAAATGTGGTGGGAACCGCCACCGCCACCGCCACGACGACCAATGTAACGGTCAATAATGTAGCCTCCCTGGGGCAAGGCTCGGTTCTGTTCACTTCCCGGCAGCGCATCAGCGGTGTCAACAGTAGCCCATCTCCAGCGCTGGCGGTCGTGCTCGATAGCCAAGCGCCAGCCGCCATTGCCAGTGGCGTCCTACCTGCCAACACGTTAGTCGAGCAGCCGCTATCCGTCGATTTGAACCACGCCGATGAAGGACACGGATTGGTCTACGCGCTGGTGGGCGCGCCAGCGGGCATGACCATCGATAGCAATACGGGCGTCTTAAGCTGGACCCCCTCCACGGCGCAATTGGGAGTCGCTTCGCTCACACTGAAACTCACGGACGCGGCAGGTAACGTGCTCGATCAACCGATCAGCATCAATGTCATGGAGGAGCCGAAGGTACGCATTTCACTCAAAGCCGTCGACATGACTGGCGCACCGATCACCACGGTCGCCACCGGACAGCAGTTTAAGGTTCAGGTCATCGTCAAGGATTTGAGAACGGGAACCGCCATTCCCAATTCACCAACCGGAGTCTATTCGGCTTATCTCGACCTGTTGTACGATCCGGCAATTGTCGAACCGATCGCCAGCAACCCGCTCCACTTCGTCGATCCCTATTTGAACGATGCCGCTGGCTCGACCAGCACCCCGGGTTTGATTGACGAATTGGGGGCATTTTCCGATCGCTCATCGCGACAAGGGCCCGACGCGGCCGTCTTGGTCGAAGTGACTTTTGTAGCCAAGGCGGCTGGCAATCCGAATTTACGAAGCGAAGCGCCTGACCTAGCAACCAGCGAAGTTGGACTGTATGACATGACCGCCAAGATTCCGTTGTCGCAAGTCGAATTCCTGGGAAGTCCGTTTGTGGTCGGTGCAGACTTTATCGTCGCCAACGATGTGTACAACTTTGATGAGGACACCGGCACTCATGTCTTGAACGTGCTGACCAACGACACCACGCAAAGCGGGTCCGTATTAACCATCGCTTCAGTTTCGGCACCAACAGGTGGTGGGACAGTAACCATCGCCAGCGATGGTAAAACACTCAATTACACTTCGGTAGCGAACTTTCATGGTGCCGAGACCTTTACCTACACGGCTCGCAACCAACAGAATGTTCCATTAACCGCGACCGTGACGGTACAAGTCACCGATGTCAACGATCCGCCCGTCGCACTCAACGACACCTTCACGGTCTTCCGCAACACCACGCAGAACATTTTGGAAGTGTTGACCAACGACACGACCGGTGCAGACGATCCTAATGCGGAGAGCTTGACCGTCACCGCCGTCAGCGCCGGGTCGGCGGGTGGTACCATCGAACTCGGCCCCAGCGGCTTGACGGTACGCTACACGCCGAAAGCGAATTTTTCAGGCACCGAGACCTTCACCTATACGCTCAGCGATGGACGCGGCGGCACCGCCACGGGCAATGTCTCCGTGGCCGTAAATTTGGAAAACCCACCTCCGACCCCACAGAACGATACCTTCCAACTACAGGAAGATGCAGCGGAAAACCTGTACGATGTGTTGGCCAACGACACCACCAATGATCCCAGCGAAACACTGAGTATTTCTGCGGTGGGAACGTCCACCGTCGGCAGCAGCGTCAGCGTTTCGGCCGATGGTCTCAAGGTCCGCTACCGTCCGGCCCCGAATTTCAATGGTTCCGAAGTGTTGACCTATACGCTGCGTGACAGCGGCGGAGCGACCGCCGTGGGACAGATGACCTTTACCGTCGCTGCCGTCAACGATCCTCCCGATGCGATCAACGACAATGTCACGGGATTGTCCTCGACGACCACTCAATGGAACGTGCTCGCCAACGACTTCAACGTCGATCAAGGAGAAACACTCAAGATCACCGCAGTGACGCAACCGCCCAGCGGCCAAGGGACGGTGGCTATTTCCAGCGACGGTAGCTACCTGGTCTACACCGGCCCGGGGAGCTCTTTCGAAGGCTCGTTCTCGATTACTTACACCATCAACGACGGCTCAGGCCTGACCGACACTGCCACCATAGCGGCCACGATCAGCAACTACGTGCCGCGTGCGATTTCGGGGGTGATCGTCAACGGCGATGCGAGCACTAGGGTACCATTCGTAGGTGTTCCCATCTTGCTCAGCGGAACCGATCTCACCGGAGCAGCCATCTCCAAATCCACGACCGTAGGTGCCGATGGTTCGTACAATTTCGCCCAATTGGCACCTGGGGACTATCAGTTGTCGCGGGAGCCACTGGCATTTATTAACGACGCCGGGGCGACTGTTAACATTCAATCGGGTGTTAGCGATGGCGACATGGTTAGCAACCTCAATATTTCTGGGTCGCTAAAAGTCGGTTACTTCGACATTCGCGATTTCCTAGGCTCGACCAACAAGAACAGTCTCACCGTTGCTGTGGAAGCTGACGGCACGGCTGCCTGGATCGCTCCACGTGGCGACTGGGCTCAACTCACTACGCTGCAAGCTAACTTGGACACCACCGCCAACGCACTAAAGATTAGCGCAGCCAATGGGACTCAATCGAATCTAAAAGCCAGCGTGCCATTGGCGAATAATTTACTCGCTTCGGTTGTCGGACGGGACGCCTCGATGCAACTACTCCGCATACGCGGCAGCACGGTACAGGCTGGCTTGGCTGCCACCAGCACACCCGCGTCGATTAGTGCGACTAGCTCGACCAATGGTACTTCCGGTACCCAGGGGCTGTCATCGACTGGGGAGCTGGACGGGGAAGGCGAGGGGGAGGGGGCTGCAGTCATCGCTCCTGCCATCGAAACCTCACCGAGCAACAGTCCGTTGCCGCTCGGTGAATTGGTAGCTCCCACTCCGACCGCAATCAACCAAGTTCCAGCGGCCGCTCCGCAATCACCATCGCAAGCTATTCAGCGGTTGTTGGGATCCAGCCCACGCATGACGGCCAGCGATGTGGCGAACCGCGTTGACACAAGCCTGACCGCTGCCGCCGTCGATGAAGCCATGCAGTCAGTTCTTCCCTCAATGCAATTGCAGTTGGCGGACGACTTGTCCGACACGCTCGCTCGACGCCACTAGTACTAGGTAAAGATTAAGCGATTTTGTGCTCCCGCGAAGCTCAACTGGGAGCCGAAAACTGCCGATGAACACAGCCTAAAGCCGCATGTTTGAGTCGCTTCTGGAACCGGAAAATGGTGGAGAAAACGTTGTTTTTCTGGAAAAAAAGTTGATTTTTGAGCGAAAAATCGCGAAAACCCATAGAATTCAAGGGGTTTTTGGGCGTTGACCCGTTGAAATTTACGTGGCGCATCGTTTAATCGTCTCCCAACTGTACCTCGCTCCATGGGCCAAATCATTTAGAAAGGGATTGTAAGTATGGCGAAAGCCGCTGTTAAGAAGAAACCGTTGACGAAGACCGAGATCTTCAACAACCTGGCCGAACGTACTGGACTGAACAAAAAGCAAATCGCGGAGTTCTTCGATGCGTTGGCCGCAGAGATTGAAGCCAACATCGGCAAGAAAGGTCCACGCGTTTTCCAGATTCCTAACTTGTGCAAAATTGTCGCTGTCGACAAGCCAGCATTGCCGAGGCGCCAAGTGCGCAATCCAGCCACGGGAGACATGATTTGGGCCGATCCCAAACCAGCTTCGGTGCAAGTCAAAGTACGCCCTCTGAAGAAGCTCAAAGACATGGCCTAATTCGGCTCTGTGAGCAAAAGACGATTCGCAATTAGGCGTCCCACCAGGACGCCTAATTGTTTTTCACCCCAACTCCCAACTCCCAACTCTACTCGCAATTAAGACAATAACTCAGCGATCCTTGCATCAGCCAGGCTTGCTGCACGCAAAGCGACGCCGCTAAAGTCATGCTCTAAGCTGTGAACGCCAGGCACGGCGACGGTACACGCTCCCGAGGCGATGCCAGCTCGCGTGCCATGATGACTGTCTTCGAGCACCAACATCTGTGGCGCGTCAATTCCCATGCGACGCGCCGCTTCGACATAGATGTCCGGTGCAGGCTTGCCATGCTCGACATCTTCGGCAGTAACCACGAAATCGAAACGATCTTCCAGCTCGACGATCTCCAAGACACTGCGCACGAAGTGATGCGGGCTACTGGTCGCGATACATCGCGGTAGTTGCAGCCTGTCGAGTCGCTCGAGCAATTCTTCCAAACCGGGCAACGTTTGCAGCTTGCTCGGTAGCAACTCGACGAATATCTCGTCCGATTCAAGTGCCAATGTTGTATGCGTGTCGCTCAGTCGCTCACGCTCGATCATGACCGCGAAAGCCTGTGGTCCTGGAAGCCCCATCATGGCCGCTTTCAACTCGGAACTAAAACGGCGATCGCGACGGCTGAGCAGAATCTCGCCCACTTCCGAGTATAATTCTTCGGTATTGACCATTAACCCGTCCATATCGAAGGCGACGCCTCGAATTGTGTGCGCCCAAACATTCATCCAATGAGGCCTTTTTATTGAGTAGCCTAGCTACCGTCGCCAGACGGTAGTTCCCTACTGTTTGGCGACCATAGCTGCAGAACCATCAAGTAGTTTTCTACCGTCTGGCGACGGTGACTACAGAGTTAAATCAAAGTAAAATCTAGCCCAAACACAGAACTATGCGCCATCTGGATGAAGATACGATCGTCGATCAGACCGTTGGTCGGCACGAGAATTTCGTCCCATTGCACACCACCGATGTTGTCGAGTACCTGGCTCAACATCCAAGTCTAGCGAGCAGCGATCGCAGTCGATTCCGCGAGTTGGCTGCTATGATTCTCTCGCTTTTGCATCATTTGTACAGGCAACGGCACGAGCATTTGACGTACATCTATGCACCGCTGGATCCCGACCGCGATCGTATGCTAATGACGGTCCCGACGCCCGAGTATCGCGACCGCTTGGCCGAGGATCTTTTTCGACAGCTTCCTGAAGTGTTGGCTCGAGCCAACTATCACCGCTTAAGCCAAACTGAGATAGAGCAAGCGATGAAGGCGGCCAGTCGCTGGGGCGTGCGCATGCGCATCAACTTTGCGGCCCTCGATCACCTCGAAGTCTATGGACGCGGCAACGTGATTGGCCAACGCATGATTCGAAACTGGAAAAACTTTCTTCGTGTCGAATCGATTTCAGTGCCTCTGTATCAGCGCGTGGTAGTCGTCTTCCGCACCAATGCCAAGCTCAAATCGCCGCAGTTCGATTCGCGCCGCGTCTACTTGCGGATGTTTAAGAACGTTCCTCAGCAAGACGTCGACATGCTGCTGCCGTCGATCGACATACAGATGACTTGGCTCGACCACTCGCGGATCGTGGTCCCCAGTCTGTATGCCGCAGGTATCACGCTTTGGCGTTTCCTGCGCAACGTGCTATTGTTGACTTTGTTCGGAGTTTTCAAGACGGCCGCCATGGTCGTGTTGGGACTGTTTGCAATTGGCTTTGGCATCAAGTCGATGCTCACCTATCGCACGCATACCAAGCGACGCCACATGCTCAATATGGCTCAGAGCTTGTACTACCAAAATTTGGATAACAACATGGGCGTGCTCTTGAAACTGCTCGAAGAGGGGGAACAGCAAGAGGCTTGCGAAGCCATCCTGGCCTACTTCGCCGCTACTTTTCTGCTCAGTCCAGGTATCGCAGAGGAACGCCGCGAGGAAGAACCCAGCGATAGCTCGGATTGCTGCGCTGGAAGCGCGGCCGTTGGCTCGACAACGCACCCCGCGATTAGTTTGGCCGACATCGACCACGCTTGCGAAACTCTGTTGCTCGAAGCGACCCAGTTGAACGTCGATTTTGATGTCGAGTCGACCGCTCGAAACTTAAGCCAACTTGGGATCATGAGCGCCAGCGGTGACAACTGGCAGACCGTTCCGCTGGCGCAAGCCCTGCAAAAGCTCGATAGGACTTGGGACGATTGGTTTAAATAGTTCTACGTCAAGCGGTATTGCGTGTGCAGAAGTTGGGAGTTGGGAGCTGGGAGTGGCGACGGGTGCCAAAACGGATTCACCTGCGAGCAAGCTCACAGGGGCTGTTTGTAAGGCTCGTGAAACTGTGGGGGACAAGGTGCTGCCCAGCAATTTATTTATGCCTTTTTTCGGTAATTCCTTCAAAAGTGTGTAAAGTTTTCGTCCCAGCTCCGTCTGGTTTGTAATGCGACTTCCTTAGGCCGCAGCCTGGCGGCACAAACGGTTGTGCCGGCTACTTTGGGAATCGTTTTGCCTGCAATCGAAAGGAAGGTCGCGAAAACAAGATTTTTTTTTACCAGACGTGACCCAAGGTGTCCCAGTCCCCTTCGATACTAGGGGCAAGTCAGGAGTTTGCTGAGTGCAAAAGTTTGCTGAGTGATTGCCGAGCGGCCTCGAATTCGTTAGTATCGCGCCTGGTGAGATGCGATTTACCAACGGAAATGGGAGACCACGCTCGGCTCATAGGTGGCCCGATGCTCCGCGTCGGCACGCTGAATCGATTTGCCAAACGGAAACTCAGGCGAGAGCTTGGCTGACTTGAGTCGTACCGGTTTGCGGGCATGCGATGGTTTCACACTTTCAGTTTAGGGAACCCGGGATATGGTTACAACAGCGAGACAATCAAACATGGCTAAGAAGAAGAGTGCAGCACCAGCCTCGAGCAAAAAAGGTGGTAAAAGCCCCGAGGGGATGGAGGAGGTTTACAAGCGCGAGCCGGGCTTGAAAACCACTCTGGAGCAGATCGAGAAGCAGTTCGGCGAAGGCTCGATCATGCCCTTGGGAGGTGAGGCATTGCTGAAGATCTCCGGCGTAACCACCGGTAGCCTATCGCTCGACATGGCCTTGGGGGGCGTGGGGGTGCCGCGTGGGAGGATCATCGAGATCTTCGGGCCAGAATCGAGCGGTAAAACCACGCTGGCCCTGCACATCTGTGCCGAAGCTCAGAAGGCGGGGGGCATCGCATCCATCATCGACGCCGAGCATGCCTTCGACCCCAGTTGGGCTAAGAAGCTCGGGGTGCAACTCGATACCCTACTCGTTTCTCAACCGAGTTGCGGTGAAGAGGCGATGCAAATTACCGAACACCTGGTCAAGAGCAACGCAGTCGACGTCATCGTGATCGACTCGGTTGCCGCCCTGGTCCCCAAAGCGGAGCTGGACGGAGAGATTGGCCAATCGCACGTGGGGCTTCAAGCTCGCTTGATGAGCCAATCGATGCGCAAGTTGACCGGAGCCATCTCCAAAAGCAAGACGGTCGTCATCTTCATCAACCAGATTCGTGAAAAGATCGGCGTGATGTTCGGCAGCCCAGAGACCACTCCCGGCGGTCGCGCGCTGAAGTTCTATACGTCTTGCCGTATCGACGTGCGACGCATCGGTAGCTTGAAGGATGGCGAAGAGGTGGTCGGCCAACGCGTGCGTTGCAAAATCGTCAAAAATAAAGTGGCACCTCCCTTCCGTGTGGCCGAGTTCGACATGATGCATAATTCGGGAATCAGCTACGAAGGGGATCTGCTCGACGTCGGGGCGGAGTTGAAGGTCATCAACCGCAGTGGTGCTTGGTTCAAGTACAATGAGACCTACTTGGGACAAGGCAAAGAAAAGGCGCGCGCCTTTTTGCTAGAGAACAAAGACATTGCCGAAGAGATCAAGGACTTGATCATGGCCGCTGGTGGTTACCACGGCCCTGAAGGAAAGGCTGAAGACAATGCGTCGACTGAATCGGAGGAAGCCGAAGCAACCGAAATGGTCGACAGCTAAGCAGCAGTCGTAGCTGAAGTCGCAAGACTTTTGCTACGGTAAGTTAATAGTTCGTCCTCAGAGGAATTTACTGTGCGACTGCCCATCCAAATGCTTTTGCTCGGATTGATCACCTGGGGTTTCATCGAACCCAGCACCGCACAGGATACTAGAACTCATCGTGTTTCCGTCGAGGATGTGGGAACTCGGTTGATCCTCATCGGTAGGCTTGGTAAGCCACTCGGTGAAGAATTTGAGATTCGGGGACATTGGCATTTTCCTCCGACACCCTATGTCAAAGACTATTCGCTACGTTTTACGGTTGATTCCATTGATGGGAAATTGATTGATAAGCCGATTGAATTCAACTATGCACAATTGCGGTTTTTGGACAGGGAA
This sequence comes from Pirellulaceae bacterium, assembly GCA_020852965.1. Taxonomy (GTDB): domain Bacteria; phylum Planctomycetota; class Planctomycetia; order Pirellulales; family Pirellulaceae; genus Aureliella. Next base: position 27,439 of record JADYZV010000185.1, read on the forward strand.
CACCATGATGTAATCCCCGCCTACGCCGAGCATGCAAAACTCGACGGCGAGTGCTGGACACTAATCGGCTACGAGACAGGTCACATACAGATCCAGCCAGACGAGTATGGAGACCCCGCACCTGTATTCCCGGTCGTTGGAATGCCATACTTTACGCGACCATTCACGTCGCAAATTGTGGCAGTCCTCAAATCAAAAACCGGACAAACCAAGGATTGAGCGCGAGTTCCGTTGGCTCATTCACTTTGCGGTTCAAAGTCATGTGACGGAACCGCGTTAATCCAAACGTAACCCCGCTTTAAATTAGCGTTTTTCGATTGTCGACACGCATCGTTCGCTTGGCTATAATCGGTCAGGGGGGATACAAAATGAATCTTGAAAACTTTATTGACGCGCTCGACGCAGAGCAGCAACGAACCGCTTTCGATCTACTTTGGCATCGCCTCTCGGCTGCTCCCGCTGTACTTCCGTCGCCGTCGTGGCACGAAGAGGTACTTGCATATCGAGAGGCGAATCCAAGTGGAAAGCCGAAAATGTCGGTTCCTGATGCAAAAGTCGAAATCAAGCGGATGATTGATGAACGTCGAAGTTCTCGATGAAGCGCGGTTGGACATTGCCGCTGGTGTAGAATTCTATGACCGGCAGAGTGATGGCGCGGGAGACTATTTCTTTGAACGAATTTTTGATGATATTGATTCGCTTGAGGAAACTGCGGGCATTCACGAGATTCACCTCGGCTACTACCGCAAGATTGCTTCCCGGCATCCATTCTTGATCTACTATCGGCTCGTTGATGTTGGTGCGGAAGTTGTAGCGGTGCTGGATGGGCGGAGCCACCCCACTGATCTCGGTTCGATACTTCGGCGGCGTTAACGGCGGGATAACCACGCGATGAACACGAAGTCGCCAAGTCAGTCCAAATTGCTAACCAACCAAATCCGGCGACTCGGTTGTGGCCGTCGGTAACAACGGAGACGATTTGTGAAAATGCGACGAGTGCAAACGCTTGCGATCTGCACTATTTGTTGCGTGGGCAGCTTGACGGCGCTCGCACAGAATCAACCAGGACAAACTCCAGTTCAACAGTCCGCACCCACCAGCGATCAAGCTCTGGCGGTCGTGGCGGCTATCGAATCGGCGACCGTCTCAGCCATCGAGCGCGCCGAGCATTCGGTGGTGGCCATTGCCCGCGTCGGTCGTGGTCGAGCGCCAGCCACCCAGCTCGATCAACTCCACGTCGATCCGTTTCGATTGGGCAATCCCTTTCCGCTGCAGGACAGGCCCGACAATCCCGACTTTATCCCGACCTTGTTCGGTAGCGGCATTGTCATCAGCCAGGATGGCTTCATCGTCACTTGCGGACACGTGCTCGACGATCCGCGAGAGAACGACTACTACGTCTGGCTGGACAAACAGAGTTATGCGGCGCGCGTGGTGGGGATGCCCGCCGTGGTGCTCGCTTCCGATCCGTTTAGCGACTTGGCAGTGCTCAAGGTCGACGCGTCGAACCTCCAGCCCGCCGCGTTCAGCCAGCAAGAACTGCGCAAAGGGCAGTTTGTCATCGCCTTGGGCAACCCGCAGGCGATCGCTAGAGATGGACAAGCCAGCGCGAGTTGGGGAATCGTTTCCAATCTCAAGCGTGTTGCCCCCACCGATCCGGTCGCCGGGGATAGCGGCAAAGTCACCATACACCACTTTGGTACTCTCATTCAGACCGATGCCAAGCTCAACTTGGGGATGAGTGGAGGAGCTCTCATTGATATGCGGGGGGAAGTCGTCGGGCTGACCACCGCCCTGGCCGCTACGGCCGGATACGAGCAGTCGGCAGGCTTTGCCATTGCGACCGATGCCATGTTCCTGCGAGTCATCGAGACGTTGAAAGAGGGAAAGCTCCCCGAGTTCGGTTTTCTTGGAATTCAGCCCGATGACCTGCGGACCCACGAAACGTCTCGCGGGCTGAGGGGTGCCCGCGTGAGCGTGGTCATTCCGGGACTGCCCGGCGAGCAGGCTGGCTTGCGAACCGATGATGTGATTTACCAGGTCGACGACACTCCGGTAAGCGACCGCAGCGATCTGTTTCGCGAACTCAGCCAAGCGGCGGCTGGTACACAAGTCAACCTCTTCGTACACCGCTTTCGCCCAGGTCGCAATGCTCCCGACGAGCTGCATTTGCCAGCCACACTGAGCAAGAAGCCGCTCAACACGCGTTGGCCGGGTTATGCGCTCAACGCGCCGACCAAGTGGCGCGGCATGCTGGTCGATTACGCAACCGCAATCTCCTCGGAGTGGACTCGCAATGGCCTTGGAGGGGCTCGTCGCACGCCAGTCAAGCTGGCGATTTTATCGGTCGATCCCGATACGCCGGCCTGGAGTTCCGGCCTGCGTCCCGGCTACGGCCTAGTCTCTGTGCAGGGGACCGAACTGCAGAATCCAGACGACTTCTATCGCTTGGCCGGCGATCGAGCCCTAGCGGCACTGCCGGTCGAGCTTACGATCATCCGCCCTAATGGTCGCTCGGAAACTGTTGAAGTTGCACCGTAGCTGGTTTCGATAACTGAGCATATATTGTTGCTCTATGTCTACTGGGATGGCGGAATGGCGTGGACTCCGACTCGGATTATTCAGGTACTCCCCTGCGGGGGAGTCGCGAGCAATGCGAGCGGAGGGGGCCGCTGAACGTGACCGCAGTACGAACTGGGAACAAGCTGTTTTTGGAAATACGAACCGATGAAAACTGACGAACTGCGCGAAAAGTATCTGGCCTTCTTTGAAAGCAAGGGGCACACGCGTCAGCCAAGCGATGTGCTGGTGCCGACTTGGGACCCCTCGGTGTTGTTCACACCGGCGGGGATGAACCAGTTCAAGGATCACTTCCTAGGCAAGGTCAAGCTCGATTTCACTCGTGCGACGACCTGTCAAAAATGTTTGCGCACCGGCGATATCGAAAATGTGGGACGCACGGCCTACCACCATACCTTCTTCGAGATGTTGGGGAATTTCAGCTTTGGTGACTACTTCAAACAAGAGGCGGTGGCCTGGGCATGGGAGTTTTTGACCGACAAGAAATGGCTCGGCATCGACCCGCAACGACTGAAAGTCACCGTCTACAAAGACGACGACGAAGCGGCAAAAATCTGGAACGAGAAAATCGGCCTACCCACATCCCGTATCGCCCGCATGGAAGAGGACGAGAACTTTTGGCCAGCCAGCGCACCGAGCCTCGGCCCCGACGGAGTGTGTGGACCGTGTAGCGAGATCTACTATCAACTCGACAATGGCAAAGATGTTGAGATCTGGAACCTCGTCTTTACTCAATTCAACCGCATAGGCGATCCGCCTGACAACCTGCGCCCGCTGCCGAGCAAGAATATCGATACGGGTATGGGACTCGAACGTACGGCCAGCGTGTTGCAGAATGTGCCCACCAATTTCCACATCGATATCCTGCGTCCGATTCTCGATGCGGCGGCTGAAGTCTGCTCGGTCAAGTACGAGTATGAGAGCGACAATGGTCGTCGCTTGCGGCGTATCACGGACCACATCCGAGCGTGTGCCTTCGCGGTGCATGAGAACATTTTGCCGGGCCCCAAGAAGGCGCGATACGTTATCAAACGCTTGCTGCGCCGCGCGGTGCTCGATGGCCATCAAATGGGCTTGCGCGATCCATTCTTGTACCAACTGGTTCCCACCGTGGCCACGAGCATGGCAGCCGGTTATCCTGAATTGAAGTCGACCGTCGAGCGCGTTGCCGAGGTCATTCGCAAAGAAGAAAATGATTTCTTCTCGACGATCGGAGGTGGGCTAGAACGTATCGAGCGCGTCTTCGAATCCATGCAAGAATCTTCGGCCGTAATGGTTGACGGTAGCGAAGCGGCCAGTCTCTATCAGACATACGGAGTACCTCCCGAGTTGTTCCAATCCCTGGCGGCCGAACGCAGCCTGACATTCGATTGGGACGGCTATCGAGCCGCCATGGAGAAACACGAGAAGGTTAGTGGCGGTGGTCGTAGCGAACTGTTCGCCACAGGGCCGCTCGAGACCTTGAAAGAAGCCTTGCGTCGCACCGAGTTCCTCGGTTATGACAAAATCGAATCGTCCGCACAAGTCAAAGGCATCGTCGTTGGCGAAGAGGACGACGCGCATCTTGTCAATGAGCTCAAGGTAAAGGACGCCAAGGACCAACTTGTCCGCATCGTGCTCGATCGCTCTCCGTGCTACGGCGAAGGGGGAGGGCAGGTGGGTGATTCGGGAACCATTTTCGCCGACGATTCGTTATTCGAAATCACCGATACGCAGCGCGCCGGAGATTTACTGGTACACATTGGCAAACTCAAAACGGGACACTTCTCGGCTGGAATGCACGTCACGGTCAAAGTCGACGTGGCGCGTCGCGATGGCATCCGTCGCGCCCACTCGGCCACACATATTTTACACCACGCCTTGCAAACAATCGTTGGCGAACATGCCCAACAACAGGGGAGCAAGGTGGACGCCGATTGGCTGCGTTTCGACTTCACCAACCAACAGGCCCTTAGCGATGAGCAGATCCGGGCGATCGAAACCATCGTCGCCGAGAAGGTCCAACGCGCCGACCCAATTTCGTGGAAGACCGTTCCACTTGCCGAAGCTCGGCAAGCCGGTGCGATGATGTTGTTTGGCGAAAAGTATCCCGACCCCGTACGGATGGTCAGCATGGGCGAGTTTTCCAAAGAGCTGTGTGGCGGTACGCACTTGACCAACACCAGCCAAGTTGAGCAGTTCGAAGTGATCGCCGAAGAGAGTGTCTCAGCCGGCACACGCCGCGTCGTAGCCTTTACCGGTCAGCGCGCCAAGACGCACCGACAGCAGATACAAACGCTACTCACCGCAACAGCCAAAGCACTCGCCTGCCAACCCGGTGAAGTCTCTGCCCACGTTGCTCGGCTCACCAGCGAAATTCGCAGCCTGAAAAAACAACTCTCCGGTAGCGGGGCGGCCGCCGATGAACTCCCAGCAATTACAAAGGTTGACGCCAACGGCTACTTGACGCAACGCGCCATCCTACGCGATGCAGCCCGGATGCTGAACGTGGCCACAGAAGAAATTCCCACCCGGCTCGCAGCTCTGGAAGAGGAGAAGTCAAGACTCGCTCAACAAGTTACCGCGCTGCAGGCCAGCGGCAACATTTCCGCCGAGTCGCTGTTGCAGTCAGCCGCTTCGATTGCCGGTGTGGCCGTCGTTGTCGTCGAGACGCCCGGTGCCACGCCCAATCTCATGCGACAGTGGATCGATCAAATCCGCCAAAAGTGCAAAGAGCCTACCGCCGTATTGTTCGCCAATAAAACCGGCGAAGACAAAGTGCTGTTGGTGGCTGGCATCAGTAAAGCCCTGCAAGATCGTGGCCTGAGCGCTTCGGACTGGATCGGCCAAGTAGCACCCATCGTTGGCGGAGGAGGTGGTGGTAAAGCCGATCTGGCGCAAGCCGGTGGCAAATTCCCCGATAAAATCCCCGAAGCCGTCGCCGCTGCCAAGAAGTCCATCACCGAGATGTTAGCGAAATAGGTTTTTCGTTTTCTTGTATTTAATGTGGCCCGACGCTCCGCGTCGGAGGTCTGCTGGCCGGGTGCTTCCTTGTAGGCTCGCGAGCGAGCCTCTCAAGGATGGCCATTGCGCCGTATGCATTCTTTGCTAGCATACTCATCAGCCAATTCCGTCGAATAACAAAACCTCTATTGAGCTCAAATTGGATTTTTGACTAAAGTCCCAGCGTCATTCGGCAGACTGCGCGCACTTGCGCGCCACTGCTCACCCTGGACTGGGAACGCGTCAATGTCCACTTCCACTCGATCTGCAACTGCACAGCTTGCAATAATACAGCTCAATCGCTCGATCCCTCTGCTACTGGTCGTGTGCCTGCTCGCTTCGAGTGCTGGTTGCCGTGTGACGAGTATGGGACAAAATACGCTCGGCGTGCGCCTGTTCCAACAAGGACGCTATTCGGAAGCGTTGCAGCAATTCCAGACGGCTCAAGTCTCCGATCCATCGAATGCAGACACTTACTACAACCTAGCGTCGACCTATCACAAGATGGGCGTTGCGCAAAAGGATGCGAAGATGATCGAGCAGGCCGAGTCGCTGTACAACCAGTGCTTGGATTTGCAGGGGAATCATGTCGATTGCCACCGCGGTCTCGCTGTGCTCTTGGCCGAATCGGGGCGACCAGACAGCGCTATGACTTTCCTGAAAAATTGGGCAACTGCCAATCCCGGCATGGCCGACGCAAGGGTCGAGTTGGCGAGACTTTCGCAAGAGTTCGGGCAAACCAAACTTGCCGAGCAGTACTTGGACGAAGCGCTTGCGCTCAATCCCAACGACCATCGAGCCTGGACTGCGCGCGGACAAATGCGAGAGAGCTCCGGCGACTTGGGGCAAGCCTTGCAGAACTACCAACAGAGTTTAGCACTCAACAGTTTGCAACCCGACCTCTATCAGCGCGTCGCATCGCTGAATGTTAGAATCGCGCAGAACACCATGTCGGGGGCGCCCCCCGCCGGTGGCTGGACCGTACAAAACACCCAGCCCGCTGACGCTGCCAAACGCTATTAGCAATCTAACGTAGCACGGTGGTCCCCCACCGTGATTTTCAGCAACGTGACACGGTGGTCCCCCACCGTGATTTTCAGCAACGTGACACGGTGGAGGACCACCGAGCTACTTTACGCTTGCACCTGCGATAGCTCGTGCCATAGGTGACCACTAGCCCGAATGCCGTGAAAATAGTCTTGAATGCAGAATTTCTCATTGGGGCTATGAGCGCCATCGTCATCGAGCCCCCAACCGAGCAGCAATACGTCGGCGCCGAGCTTCTCGACCATGTTGGCGACGATCGGAATCGAGCCACCCTCGCGGATCAACACCGCTTGTTTGCCAAATGCTGCCGCGATCGCGTGCTGCGCCGCAGCGATGTAGGGGCTGTGGGGATTGACCACAACGCCTGGACCACCGTGCAGATCGACTACTTCAATGCGAATACCTTCGGGCGTATTGCTGGCGACATATTCTCGCAATTGCTCGGCGACGCGTTTGGGGGATTGATTGGGGACCAAGCGAAAACTGATTTTGGCGCTGGCTTTGGCTGGGATGATCGTCTTGCCACCTTCTCCTTGATAGCCGCTCCACAAGCCATGGATGTCGAACGTAGGCCGAGCCCAGCGCCGTTCGAGAGTACTGTAGCCCGCTTCTCCGATCAGTCCGGAGACGCCGAGTTGTTTGGCGAAAGCCGCGTCGCTGAAGTTCAGTTTCGCCCACATCGCGCGTTCGCTCTCGTCGAGCGGTTCGACATCGTCGTAGAAGCCGGGCAGCTTAATGCGACCTTGGTCATCGATGATCTTGGCCAGGAATTTGGAAAGCGCGATGGCGGGATTGTTCACAGCGCCACCGAAACTCCCCGAGTGCAAATCTTGTTTGGGGCCGCTGAAGTGAACTTCAAAGTAGGCGATGCCGCGCAGCCCGTAGGTAATAGCGGGCTGGCCTTTGGCGTATTGGGACGAGTCGCTGATGACGATCACATCGGCGGCCAGTTTGTCTGCCGCTTCGGGGCGCGCCAGATAGTGTTCAAACTGTTCACTACCTACCTCTTCTTCCCCTTCGATCAGAAATTTGACTTGCATCGGCAGCGTCTGCCCTGCTTCTTTCCAAGCGGCTACCGAGTGGACGTGCGTTAACACTTGACCTTTGTCGTCCGTCGCGCCACGAGCATAAAGATTGCCGTCTCGCTCCGTCGGTTCGAACGGAGGCGTGGTCCATAAATCGAGCGGATCGGGCGGCTGGACGTCGTAGTGCCCGTAGACCAAAGCGACCGGTTTCCCCGCAACAGGTGGGCTCTCGGCGTAGACCAGTGGAGGGCCGTCGGTCGGAATCAATTCCGTTTTCAACCCCGCAGCCGCCAAAGTGTCCAACACGCTCTTGGCGGCGGCAGAAACCGAGTCGCGATAGGCCGGGTCGGCGCTGACACTGGGGATCCGCAATAGGGATTTAAGCTGTTCTAAGTGTTTGGGTTGAGTTTGCTGAAGATAGTGATCAATCGCTTTCAGGTCTGTCATTTTAGGCTTTTTCCGGTGCCGGTTGAATAGAATGTGCTTGCTAAACTAGGCGGGGTGATGGTTACAATGATTCCATGCGTAACAATATAACCGCAATAGCCGCCTGTGGGGCTGGAGCCGGTTTTGTCACGCGTGAGGTTAGTAGATTGACAGTTGATTTGTTTTGATATGTTAAGGAGCAACGAAGGCAATGGCTGATTCCCATAGTGCAGTAATGGAACCCGAGGCGGTAGTCGAGGCTAAGAAACAGGCGCAGCGTGACAAGCCCAAGCGTCAACCGCGCTATCATGTCATGCTGTGGGACGACTCCGAGCATACATTTGATTATGTCATCTCGATGCTGCAACAGCTGTTCGGACACACTTTTGAGCGAGCCTTCCAGTTGGCCAAGCAGGTGGACAGCACCGGCTGCGCGATCTGCTTGACCACCACCAAAGAGCACGCCGAGCTAAAACGGGACCAGATTCACGCCTTTGGCAAAGACCCGTTGGCCAGCAAGTGCGCCGGCAGCATGTCCGCCAGCATCGAAGCCGACATTTAATTCGCTCCCTGCGATTGCCACCGCTGGCCGCTCCAATGCCAGACGCTCAATGAGCCTTCGGCGCCAATGCGGACTTGTACCGCACCATCGCGAAAGGTGATGCCTAGCTGCGATTCCGCCACGCTATATTTCTGCAATACCTCGGCGCGAGTGGCGCGATGGTTGCCGCTGATTATGACCCACTGCGGCTGACACCAGTTGAGCAATTCACCCGGATCGAGAGTCAGACTGCCATGGTGTGGGGCCATCATGACATGACAGGGACGCGGCGGAAGCTCGGTCAAGTCGAGCAGGCCGCTCCCTTCCAGATCACCGGGGAGCAATACGCGTTTGCCCGCGAACTCGAGCAGCAGACACAAGCTCGACGCATTGTCGCTCTCGGCCCGCTTTCCAGCCCGCGGATGGAGAATCTGGTATGAGACCTCACCGACACGACCGCTGTGACCTGCATGAAACTTTTCGCGCACAAGATGGTGAGGCAGAGTCTCAAGCAACTCGCCCACACGACGATCGGAACTCTGGAAGAATTGCGAAGTGCTCGTTAGCCTGCCGATAGCAAAACGCTCTAGCAGTCCCGTAGTTGCATTGTAGTGATCGCTATCGGCATGCGAAATCAGCAACCGCTCGATGCGCGCGGTTGGGAGCTGCCACAGGGCGGCGGCGATGTCTTGATGGCTGCGATCATCCGAGCCCATGTGGCCGGCGTCATACAGCCAAACTTCGCGGTTGGGCATTTCGATGATCACGCTCGTGCCATGCCCCACATCCACAAACGTGCAACACAGTTCGCTTTCGCGATCGTCGACTACTTTCGCCGCCCCCCGCTCCGAATCACCAGCGAGCCCTTCGTCTACACTCCCCCCCCACCAACCACGCGGACCGAAAGTGTGAGGTGCAATTCCCACGACAATCCACACCAGCAGCACACCCAGCAGCCAGCGATTGTGGCGATGACCAATGCACAGCAACCAACCCGCTACCAAACCATAGAAGCCAACCATCCACCACACACTCGGTGCGGGCAACCACAGATGACCTAGCGGGACCCGCTGGCCGATCGCAATTGCCCAATCGATAAAACTCAGCGAGGCACTGCACAACGTACCGGTCAGCCAGCCGAGCGGGGGCAACCAGCCGAACAAGCCGGTGAGCAGTCCACTCACCAAGGCCAGCATCAATGGTAGAGCGATCAGTACATTCAACGGCACGGCGATGGGAGCGATGATATGAAAGCTAAACCACACCAACGGGCACGTGACCAACCACACCCACAAACTCAATCGCCAGGTCTGCCGTAGCGAGCGAAGCCACCAGCGCCACCAGCGCTGCGTCGGCCCCAGCCCTTCCTCGATCAACTGCCTCAGCGGCGAGCGCCGTTCGGAAGGCGACGAGCGATCTATGGCAAATAGGCCAATCGTTCCCACCGCCAGGAACGACAGTTGAACGCCCACGTTGTCGACATTGGCCACGCGAATGAGCACCAGTGTCAGTGCGGCCAGTCCCAGCACGTTGGCCAAGCGGGCGGGACGGCCCAGCGCACGCGCCACAGCGAAAGCGGAGACGACAATCACGGCGCGTAGCACCGGCGGATTGACACCCGCCAGAATCGCGTACGCCCCACACACGCTGACAATCAAGACCATCAGAGTGGTAGGCCGCCAGCCAAGTGGTCCCGCTAGCAGCAGAACGCTGGCGGCCACAATTTCGACATGCATGCCGCTGATAGCCAGCATGTGCAACGTACCCGTCGCCATCAACGCTTGTTGGTCCTCCCAGTCGACTTGCTCGCGTTGACCGAAGACCAATGCGGCCGCCAATGGGGCGTGAGCCGGACCAATCCAGCGCCGCAGCGACTGATCGACTCGTGCGACCAACCATGCTCGCCATCGCAATAGACGGTAGCGCGAAGAGGTGTCGAGCCGCGTTATCTGGGCGCGGCTCTTGGCGCTCAGCGATACGAATTTCCCTTCGCGTCGAAAGTGCTCTGCAAAATCAAAGCCACCAGGATTGCTCGGGGCTGAGATACGGCGAAAGCTTCCCATGATTTCAACTCGATCGCCGGGGAACAAGTCGTCGATACGTCCGTCGATGGTCAGCCTGCCTAGCGCGTCGATCGCCCCCCAATCCCGGCCATCGCGAAGCTGAGTGCAGCGCACGTCCCACTGGGTTTGCCAGGCCTCACTGTTGGCATCCGAGGCGCGATGGTGTGGATTCGGCTTCCACACAGCGGCTGAAGCGATGATGCCACGCAGCGCGATCGGCTCCGCTTTGCGTGTGGCCAACGGCGATAGTGAATCGCTGCTGGCGGGAACTTGCAAGCGCGCACAGTAGCCGCCAAACAGCAACGCTGCTAACAACGCCACGCCACCGGCCCCCAGCGTGAATCCGCGTCGATGAAAGGCAATCGCACTCACCAACGCCAGCGCCACCGAACACAGCCATGCAAGTGGCGATAAATTGGTCAGCCAGCCCATAAACGTCTGTAGCTTGACGCCTACGATCACGGCCAACGACAACCACAACAAAGGGCGATAGTAGACGATCCCCGCCAGCCGCTCGCTAATGTGCCCCGACGCTCCGCCGTCGGCTTCGAAAGCTCCATCACCCTGCATCGAATCCGCCCGGCCCTCGCCTAACTCTTTAGCTTCTTCAGCATCGATCGATTGCTCCGGAGCCTGCCACTCTGCATCGGATGAGTCTGCTGCTTGGCCCACGATCACTCTCCGTCGATCTAATTAGCACCCATCCCGAGTTCTTTTCGCATCATTAGCCGCTTTTGCACGAATGCTTGGGTACTTGCTGCGCCGCTACGTCCCCAAATTCTGCGAGACATTGGTGCGATAGGCGACCAAAGCAGGAATGATCCCAGCCAGCGTCGCCAGCACGATCAAGCCTGGGATCAGCCACCATTCGTAGACCGTCATCGTGTTGAGGAATCCAATTTGAACCCCCGTGCGATCTTCGATCAGAGAGCTGCAGGCCAGACCAATGGAGTGCCCTGCCAGCCAGCCTAGCAAGCCACCGCCGATAGCGATCATCGTCGATTCGAGCAGGACTACCATCAGAATCGCATCGCGCCGCGCGCCCAGCGCACGCATCACGGCGATGTCACGCTTCCGTTCGTTCATCGAATTGTAAATGCTGACCAGGATGCTAATAGCGCTCACGAGGCAGACGACGATCGTCAGTGTCAGCAACGCATACTTGACCGGATCGACAAAGTTGCTGAATAGATTACCGATTTCTTCGATCGGCGACGCGGCTTGAGCCCGCAAGCTCTTTTTGATCGATTGCTGCATGTTGACGGCGAACATACCATTGCCCGGCTTGACCAGCACTGCCGTGATGTCGCGCTTCTCGAGCGGCAAACGCTGAGGCTGCTCGGCAGCTTGGGCCGTATCGACGTCTTGCTTATCCGCATCGGGATTGGCTTTGTCCTCGAAGGCCCGCGCATGCCCCTCCATCAAGTAAAAGCCTTCGAGGTTGATAAAGGCGGCACGGTCGTTGGGAGTTCCTGTCGGAGCCAGCACGCCGACGATCGTGAATTCCTGCCCGTGCCCCTCGCCCTCTGGATCGCCGTGCGTTGTCTTGAAGGTGTCCCCCACCTGCTTGTTCATTTGCCGAGCAACTTGCCAGCCAATTACCGCTTCGTAGTAGCCGTGTTCTGCGTTGTAATCTTCGAAGTTACGTCCGGACTTGAACTCGTACTCGCGATCTCCCATTTCGCCATAGCGTAGCTTTTCGAAGAACTCCGACTTGGTTCCTACCACGCGAAAGGGGCCGAAGTAATCGCCTAAGCAGACAGGGATGGCGAATCCGCCGGACATATACGAGGCATAAAGCCCCTTGCGCTGAGGGTCGGCGATGCGTCCTCCAATCCTCTCGATCTCCTCCGCGCGTCCGTTGCCAGGCAGAAACTCCAAATACTCCTCGTACGGCAGCACTTCGATGGGCTTGCTCAAATAGAAGACCGTATTGAGCGTCAATTGCAACGAGCCACCTTTGGCACCTACAATCAAGTTGTAGCCGACATTGCTGTTGCGCGCGAACGATTCGGAGATAACCCAGCCGATTCCCAATACCAACACGACGAGGGCGACCCCCAGAGCCATGCTGAGCATCGTCAGCAGGGAGGCCAAACCACGCTGTTGCACGTTCCGCCACGCAATATGGAACAAATTCACCGGCTAAGACTCCCTATTGAAGTAATCACTGCAGTTAGGCTTCGACTCACAACACTGTAGCTACCGTCACCAGACGGTAGTATTCTGCCTTGGATTTTGCCTCAAAGCCTAGGCATAGTACGCTCATTCTAACAAGTTGGTTGCGTGGTTTAGCGAGCGTGCCCCATGAAATCGCGACAACACTGGAATTATCGCGTCGATATGCACAAACCAGCGAGTGCGGATTGCAGCGCGCTAGTCTGCCAAACCGCGCCAGCGCGGCCACGCAGGTGGTATGCCAACCGTTACGATTCAGCGGCACCAGTGCGGATGGCGAGCGCCACATTGGGCCATCGGCGTGGTGTCAACTGCTATCGGTTATACTGCGGTTATGGCGTACAATCGAGTTCGCGTCTCTACACGACTCTCGCGCTCATTACCGCATCTCATGCTTGTTAGGGAACTGCCATGCGTACTTTTCTGATCGCCGCAGGACTACTGTTCGTTGTTTTTTTCGCCAGTGCCGCAGCGCAGACGACCCATCTTCGGCTGCGTACCATAGCCGGAAATGGCGAGTCGTCGCGGGCGCGCGATATGGCACCGGCGCTCGAAATGTCGCTGTCGAATCCGTTCGGTGTTCAGCCCACCCCAGACGGTAGCCTGGTGATCTGCTCGTTCGATCAACATGTTTTGTATCGACTCGATCCGAGCTACAACCGCCTGGAGCGAATCTGTGGTACGGGTACTGCCGGCATGTCGGGCACTGGGGGGGAACATCCGACGAATGTCGCCCTAAATCAACCGCACGAGGTCCAGGTAGATCGGCAGGGGAACATTTTTGTGGCCGATACGCTCAATCATCGCGTGGGTAAGATTGACGCGGCCGCCGGTCGCTGGAGTGTGGTAGCCGGAACAGGTAAGGCGGGTTTTGCGGGAGACAATGGACGAGCGACCGACGCTGAGTTGAACCAAGCCTACAGCATCGCCGTCGATGACCAGGATTTATACATTGCTGATTTGGGCAATCATCGAATACGGCATGTCGATCTGCGCAGCGGGGTGATTCGGACCATCTGTGGCAACGGCGAACAAGCGGTACCCACGGGTGGTCAACCCGCCCTGGAACAACCATTGTCTGGTCCTCGCTCGCTGGCCATTGATCCAAATTACTTGTGGGTCGTGTTGCGTGAAGGGAATAGCGTATGGAAAATCGGCAGACGCGACGGCAAGATCTATCATGTCGCAGGGACCGGCGAAAAGGGATTCTCCGGAGATGATGGGGACGCGAGGCTCGCCAAGCTCAATGGCCCCAAAGGGATCACGGTCCAGTCAGCGGTGGCTATCTACGTAGCCGACACGGAGAATCATGCCGTTCGCCGAGTAGACTTGCAGAGTGGCCGCATTGCCACAACGGTCGGTTCGCCGCAAGGGAAGGGGGGCTTCAACGGCGATGGAGACAACTTGACGCAGCGACTGTTGAAGCGACCGCACGGCGTCTGCCTGCTCCCTAACGGCGGCCTACTCATCGGCGATTCGGAAAACCACCGCCTGCGTCTGGCCGAGTAATTTAACCAAATTGCCGTTGCGTGCCGTCCACCCCAAAAGTAGCAGGCACAATCTTTTTGTGCCGTCCGCCAGAGCCATGGGCCCACTCGCTACGCTTTTGATTAAAGCACACGCCGTGTGTTAGCTACTTTACGAGCCCGGGCACTTCCGCGCAAATTAGCGAGATTCATCAAGAAACCTCCGAAAAAACCCTGGATTTCCGCTAGGGACAAGCATACCATGAGATTGGTTCCGCAGCAGGAATTTCCAAGCTTTGATTGAGCGAGTAAATGCCCTACGTGTTTTGACCTGCAAAGTTGTTACCAGCGTCGATCGAGTGGTCGGGAACTTGGAATAAATGCAGTCACAGGCTGACATCCAGGGCTAAGAACTCCGAACTATAACATCGGTGGTCGGGAGAACGCAGCGGCGGACAGGTGCTTTTGCGCTGGGTAGGTGCTGGTAACCTATGGCAATGAAGCGGCTTGCACCGGTCTGGGAGACTGGTTAGTACTGACACTAAAAATTGTATTTTCCTTTTGGCTCGATCCCGAGGACACGGATGCCCGGACTCGAATGCTCATTGGTTTCCTGGAACTTGTTTCAGGAAAGCCCTGTGTCTCAGGCGACCGTTGTGTCGGCAAGACAAAATGTGAGGTGAGCATTTGAAGACCCTCGAGCGACATTACGTGATAGCCCATTTCGTAGCGGGTAGGCCAGTCGCTGAGCTTGTCGTAGGCTCAGTATGCTGACTTCCTCCAATTAACGAGCAACATCGAGCAAAGGAGTCGTGTATGCCTTCAGGTAAGGACGTGGTATCGTCGTCGGGCCGCCGCGGTAGCGGTAGCAGCAGTTCGAATAAGAAGAACGCCTTCTGTTCGTTTTGCCGCAAGAGCTATCGAGACGTCGGACCACTCGTCGAAGGGCCGGGAGATGTTTATATCTGCGGTGAGTGTATCGAGCTCTGCCAATCGATCTTGGATCAAGAGCAGAAGCGTCGCGGCCCCAGCAATAATCTGTTTTCTGAAATTCCATCGCCACGAGAAATCGTGGGGCACCTCGATCAATACGTGATCGGCCAAGCGTCGGCCAAACGCGTACTGGCCGTAGCCGTCCACAATCACTACAAACGCTTGACAAGCGAATGGAGCGGTTCGGATGTCGAAATCGAAAAGTCGAACATCTTGCTCGTTGGGCCGACCGGAAGTGGAAAAACGCTTCTGGCCCGAACGCTTGCCAAGATGCTCAATGTTCCCTTCGCGATCGGTGATGCCACCACGCTGACCGAAGCTGGCTATGTGGGCGAAGACGTCGAGAATTTGCTGCTCAAGCTGCTGCACGCTGCCGACTTCGATGTCGAAGCGGCTCAACGCGGAATTCTCTACATCGACGAAGTCGACAAGGTCGGAAAGACCAGCCAAAACGTTTCGATCACTCGCGACGTCTCCGGGGAAGGCGTGCAACAGTCGCTGCTAAAGATGCTCGAAGGGACCGTCGCCAATGTTCCGCCGCAAGGGGGCCGCAAGCATCCCGAGCAGCAGTACATTCAGATGGACACCTCGAACATTCTCTTCATTTGCGGTGGTACGTTTGTCGGCGTCGAAGAAATCGTTCGCAAGCGACTTGGCAAGAAAACACTCGGCTTCGGCTCGTCCGGCCAACAGCATAGCAACGACCTGACCGCTGCCGAACTGATGCCACAGGTTACCTCCGATGACATTTTACACTTCGGGATGATTCCCGAATTCATCGGGCGACTACCGGTCGTATCCGCGCTCGCTCCACTGGACGAAGCAGCCTTGATGCAAGTTCTCACCGAACCCAAGAACGCGCTGATCAAGCAGTATCAAGCCCTGTTTGGGATGGAGAACTGCGAACTGCACTTCACCGAAAAAGCCTTGAAGGCCTGCGCTCGCAAGGCGATGGACAAATCGGTCGGTGCCCGTGGACTGCGCGGCATTGTCGAAAGCGTCATGCTCGACATCATGTTCGACCTGCCCGAACAGGCCAAAGGGACCAGCTATACCATCGACCTCGACGAGGCCGATGGACAAGTCAAGCCCTTCAAGCACAACGCCCCTGAGAAGAAGAGTGCCTAACTTACCAACTCCGCCTTTAATCTCCGCTTAGCCACATCGCTCTGCTATCTCCGCTTAGCCACATCGCTCTGCTATAGAGGTACGGTGCTCCCAGCACCGTACCTCTTTTTTTTGGGGTTTCTACTTTTATTTATGTCTATTTAGACTCCCGCCAGCTCGGCTCGCAGGTGAATCAGTATTGTAGCTCCCCACTCCCAGCTCCCGACTCCCAACTATTCCGCATCCTCCAGCGCCACTCGATCCAGCGCTTCATACAATACTTTCCCCTGTTCCTTAACGCTCGACAGCAGCACCAGCTCTTCCACTTCGCAGCGAATGGAGACCTGCGCTGCAGCCTCCATCGCTTGTTGCAAACGTGGTAAATCGGCTCCGCGCGCCACGCGTCCCAACGTCAAATGCGGCGTGAAGGCACGCTTCTCGCGCGGAACGCCCAAGGCTACCATGCGCTCGTCGAGCTGCTCTGCCAGCTTACCAAGCATCCCGTGCGGATCTTCGGCAGATACCCACACCACGCGCGGAGGTTTGTTCTTCGGAAAGGCCCCCAAACCACTCAGCTCCAGACTGAACGGCTCGATTCCTGCGCAAGCGTCGCGCAGCGCATTGCAGAATTGTGGTAACTCGCGATTGTCAACTTCGCCAATGAACTTGAGCGTCAGGTGCAACTGCTCGGGGCGACTCCAACGCACGTCCGAAAGATTGGCTTGCAAGCCTTTGACCAATCGCGCAATACTGCCAGCGCTGACCATGTCCAATTCAATGGCCACGAAGACTCGCGATGTATCCACTTTGCTCTTTTCCTTTCATCACGTTTGGTAATCGCATTCCGTAGCTACCGTCGCCAGACGGTAGACCTCTGCGGTCTGGCGACCGCAGCAACCTTAAGATTTTCCTATTCGCGATTATTCGCGTGATTCGTGGGCAAAATATCGCGACGCTCTGCGTGATCGGACGTTAGCCGGCAAGCGCAGTTTTCCAATAGTCCTGCGCACCCTGGTGCAGTCTCGCGCCGATTTGTGTAATTACTTTGTGGCACATGTAATTGGCACCTCGGGCTGCCAGTTCGGGGGCCATCCCTTGCGTGATTCCATATAAGAATGCGCCAGCGAACATATCTCCGGCACCGGTCAAGTCCTTGGGTTGGCAGGCGACTGCGGCCACATGAGATTCTTGCCCCACGACTCGTACCAACGCACCATTGGCGCCATCGGTTACGACACAATTGGGAACCATGGTCTGCAGTTTAGCAAACGCTTCTTTCGCATCGGCGGCTTGCGTAACCGCGATCGACTCGGGCGCGTTGCAGAACAGCAGGTCACTGTCAGCCATCGCTGCTCGGAATGGTTCGCCAAATACTTCGGGAATAAAGGCATCGGAACAAGTCAGCGCGACTTTGGTACCGTTTTCTTTGGCAATGCGAATCGCGTCGCGGATCGCGTGTTGTCCCGTGTCGGGATTGGCGAACACATAACCTTCGATAAACAGCCACTGCGACTCGGCGATACGCCGAGCGTCGACATGTCGCGCCGCCAACTTGCTCGAAACTGCCAGGCAAGTGCGCATGGTACGTTCGGCGTCTGGAGTAATGACTGCAATGCAGGTCCCCGTCGTTTCGCCCACCAAAACGGGGTTGCCAATATCGATCGACAACTTTTCGAATTCTTCGACGTAGTGCAAGCCATAGCGGTCATCGCCAACACAGCCAATAAAAGCGCACTTGCCCCCAAGCTGCTGAAGGCCGATGATAGAATTCGCCACCGAGCCGCCGCTGACTAGCCGCAGGTCGTGGTCCCCGTCATGAAAACGAGTTAGCAACTGTTGCTGCTCGACCTGTTCGACCAATCGCATCGTTCCACGTTCGAATCCCAAACTGTCGAAGTCGGCATCGGAGACCTCCAGGAAGATATCCACGATGGCATTGCCCAGTCCGCAGACATCAAACGTTTTCTTCATAGCACAGTCTTTCAAAAGTTAGTAAAATGCTCGTAGCCTCGGATCAGCAACGCACTCAATGCGTGCATACTTGTAGTGGACGAGGCAAAGAGTCCTTGGGCCTTTTTTGTAGTGGACGAGGTAACGAGTCCCTGGGCCTTTTGGGTAGTGGACGAAGGTAACGAGTCCCCTGGGCATGCTACCAGCGCCATTATTGCGAGCTTGATCAAAAGTTGGTTGGCGATTATCACTAACAGACCCGCCTTTGACTACCGTTAATTTCCCCGAAACGCTGATGGTTGGTTGTTTTCGCATGCAGATTCATCCTTATCGACCGCATCCCTTGCTTCGCAGTGGGCATTTGCAGACGCTGTTGGTTGGTGTGGTTTATGGAGAGCGCCCCAGCCACTATGCCGAGCAGATCCACATACCGCTCGACGATGGTGAGGCGTTGGCCGTCCACGAAGAGCTCGGCGAGCCGCTGAGCGACACGACCCCTTTGACCATCTTGATTCACGGCCTGGGGGGAGATCATACCAGTCCCTACATGCAGCGCATCGCCCACCAACTGCGCCAGTCTGGAATGCGGGTATGGCGAGTCGACTTGCGCGGCAGTGGGTTGGGGATGAAATTGGCTTGGCGCCCCGCCCATGCTGGTGCCAGCGACGATTTGGCCGCCGTGGTCCAAACGGCCTGTGAACGCTACCCTCACGCACCGATCCACGTCGTCGGTTTTTCGCTCAGTGGCAATATTGTACTGAAAATGCTTGGTGAGGCAGCCAGCGGCGAAGCCCATGAGCGGCTGGATTGGGAGCGGATTAGCTCAGCCCTCGCCATCGCCCCCCCAGTTGACTTGCACCACTGCGCCAACAACATGGAGCGTCGCAGTCGCCGGATCTACACGCGTTATTACCTGAAAATGTTGTGCGCGCAGATCGAGCAACGAAAAGCCCAGTGGCCGCAGTGGCAGCAGATCCCTAACGGACCCCCCTTGCGAAGTATCCGCCAGTTTGACGCGCGATACACAGCCCCGATGTGTGGGTTTGCCGACACCGACGACTACTACACGCGTGCCAGTGCCAAAGAATGGTTGCGCGCGATTCGCACTCCGACCACTTTGTTGGTCGATCGCCACGATCCGATCGTGACCGTCAGCTCGTTTGACCCCGCCCACATCAACGCCGAGTCGACAGAACTGATATTGACCTCGCATGGTGGGCACATGGGGTATTTTGGGCTGGACGCTCAAGGCAAGAGTATTCGCTGGATGGAGTACTTTGTCGTTGAGCAACTGCGAGCCAAGCTGGCCGAGGGCTTGTACTTGGGCTCTCCGCTTGTCCGCCAAGTGCAGCATACGACGCCGGAGTCCAATCTTTAGTCGCTTCAAAGCGATAAACCCGCTCAAACCGACTGGACGAACTCACCCTAGCCTAGTAAACTGCTGGGCTCGCTGACTGACCATCCGCCGAACGTTCGGCGTGGACACGGGTTAGGTAGGAGTCCGATTGGGAGAGCTAGACACATGCAAAATACAGAGGGTTTGGAGTAAGTGAATGGTTAAGTTGTTGGTACGCGACCGTGAAACGATACAAGAGGCAGTTCGCCGCTTCCGCAAGTTGGTCGAGCGGAGTGGAATTAAAAAAGAGATGCGTCGTCGCGAGTTTTACGAGAAGCCCAGCGAAGTCAACCGCCGCAGCCGCCTCCGCGCCGAGCGTCGAGCTCGCCGCACCCGTCAGCTTTCCAACGGCTAGCCCACCTCCGTCCGGTCACTTCAGACCCGACAGGTTGGAAGCTGAAAACATCTTGCAGTTCTCTCAAAAAACTGCCGATGCCTAAGATTATTAGCAGGGGCGAGTAGCTCAGTTGGTTAGAGCGCCACGTTTACACCGTGGATGTCGGGGGTTCGAGTCCCTCCTCGCCCATTGAAAGCCATCTAAATTCCTGGGAGTATCGCGTCTTCCCAGGGATTTCTTCATTTTCGGGTCGTCGCTTGCGACGCCTTGCGAGCCATTTCCGACCCTTACTACGTCGGGTTTTTGGCCCCCATCCGCAGCGGTTTCAAGTTGCATTTCATTGAATAATCGCAACGCCAGATCGAGGTCCAAATCGGTCACCGTCCAGTAGTGTTCCTGGGCAATCTGTTTGGTGTGCCCGCAAATCGCCGCCGCGACGTGACCTGGGAGACTGCTTGCATTCCAGCAAATTCTGCGCGAGCCTTCGAATTGGTGGCATTAATGATTTCATTCACCTGCTTTGCCATAGGGCGAAAGACCATAGCACAGTTCGAGCAAAATGGCCAGCAAAAAGTTTCGACACGACTGAGTGAAGGAACCTGCGACTCGATTTGCAACTGACAGCATCGGTGTATTCGAGCTCGCAAAAGCGACACGAGCTGTCGTATTTCTGGATTGCTCGCGTCTAGTACACTTCCGGTAGTTTGCCGAGCTGTCGAAGCGCATGGCAGCGTTCGCTTACTCCATCTGGTCGCGACTTGCTGGGTGGTCGAAGTCTTTTCAAGTCAGGCAACTCAGCGGGGACCCCAGTCAGTTGGCGATAGAGCTGTTGGTCTTTTTCGGCGGCGAGCTGGATGATCCGCATCCACATGACTCGCCAGGCGACTAGTTTTGGCGAGTTAAGATCCAATTGCATAATCAATCGCCGCACCGGTGATTGCTGGCAGCTAATTTGCCCGTCTGGATGAACAATCAAGCGACCTGCCACAAGCAGCTGAAGCGGGTCGTTAATCGACCGGTCGAGTTCGACCGCATTGCACCTGCGACAGGCGTAGACGAGGTTGAGATAGTCCGACTTCAGACCGGGATTGAGTGATTGCGGCTGGAAGTCATCGAGTTCGAATCCCGCCGTTACCCGGAGCAGCATGCGAAGCAGTGCGAGCCGCTTCCGCTGCTTGCTGCTTCGGCTTTTGCATCGTCTTAGGAACAGCTCCCAGCCCCGTTGCCAATACTCCATTGAGGTCTGATTCAGAGACCGTCCAATAGTGCTCCCTAGCCACCTCCTCAGTACGGCTGCGGTCGCCGTTCTTGTCCTTCACTTGGTCCAATACCGTTAGAGTAGACGACGATTTAAATCAGCTTCCGAACTCCAGTTGGCTACGAAATCGCTGGTAATGGCCGCTGAGAAGCACCTCCTAAAACAGATTTCATCCGCAGATTCTTCTGGGGAAGCTTCTTTTTTTTGGGCTCCATTGCTCTTGTGTCTTCCGGGCGACTTGCGTTCTGCTCTAATGAATCAGCCCGTTTCCAAATTCCGCTGAAGAGCCAATACCAGGAGAAGCGTAAATGGCGTATCGCACAACACCGCTTTCGAAACTATGCCTAATTGCTTCAGCCGCGAGTGTCTTTGGGCTCCAGATTGCCATGGCACAACCTCCAAACTCACCACCGACCGAACAGCCTGCGTCGACAGCCGTCGATACGACCGCCACGGGGGAAGCCGAAATCGCTCAAGCGATCCAAGATTTATCTTCAACAAGTTTTGCCGAGCGCGAGTCAGCCCAACTGACTCTTGTAGCTGCAAGCAATCTTGCCATCGATGCATTGGAAATAGCTGCGAAGACGAATTCACTGGAGGTCACGAAGCGGTGCGTAGACGTGTTGGTACACATTGTTCAACAAGAAAAGAGTGAGGCAGCCATCGCCGCACTTGAGCGCTTGGCTAAGGATCCGTCCTTTAGAATTGCTGATGATGCGGCACGGCTTGTTACCGAACTCAAGATGACGGATGAAGAGCGCGCAGAAGCAAAACTCACTGCCGACGGTGTCAGGATCGGGCGCGACCCGAGTGGCCAAGTCTTCTCTCTTAGCCTTACTCGAGATTCCCAGCTGGCGCTACTCAAGTATTTCCCACATCTGCGATCTGTCGACATTTCAGGAAAAGAGATCACCAATGCTGGCCTGAAATATCTGCCGGACGCGAAACAGTTATTTAGCTTGTCAGTTATGCAATGTCCAATTATGGATGCCAGCCTCGGAAGGCTTGCCGCACTACCACAACTGAGGAGTCTGAATCTTCGAAGTGATTCATTGACGAGCAAGGGGCTGAGTCAATTGCAACATGTGGCGTCACTCAAAAACCTGATGCTATTTTCGGCAGTCGACGAAAGTGCGCTTTCCGCTCTTGTCGACGTGGATCAAATCGATTCGCTGTGGTTGTCAAACGAAACCATTAGTCAACTCAATTGCACGGCCCTCAACCAGCTCAAGCATCTCAGCCGCTTACACCTGTCGTTATCTGGAATCTCTGATGAACAATTGGGATGGCTTAGCCAGGTTGAAGTACCACTGTCTTTGGACGTAATGAATTCCCCTGAGGTTACGGATGGCGGTTGGAAGCAATTAAAGGACTGTCGAATACTCAGCCTGTCACTGGCCAACACGCCCATCACCGATGCTGGCTTGGCTCATGTTGGTTCGATGCGTCTGCTTGAGTCGCTAATGATTTCAAAAGTGAGCATTTCGGATTCCGGCGTAGAGCAACTGCGGGATCTCAAGGCACTGAAATTGCTATCGCTGAGACAGACTGACGTTACCGATGCTGGAATTGCTCATCTTAAAGAATTGCTACCAGATCTCCGACACGTCACACTTGGCTCGGGAGCCGCCCAGCGGCCTGTACCGCAAATTGATCAGTTACGATTCACAACCGGCCCGAGCAACGCAATTAGTGCACACCTGCAGAATCGGCGACTAAGTGCGGCGGACGTCGAGCAACTGAAGCAGAAACAAGATCTGGATTCGCTTTTTCTGACCTTCCGCGGAACAATCGATGACGATTTAAAGCTTCTCGTCGACGTGCCAATCAAGGGACTTGTGATCGATTCGAAACTGGTCACGGATCGGGGAATCGAGGCGTTGGAGAAACATGCTACGCTAGCATCATTGGCCATTTGGTCATCGTCCATTACCGATTCGGCGTTGGTATCGATTGGCCGCATCCCATCGCTCACCAAACTTGTGATTCAAAAGGCCCCGATAACCGACGCGGGAGTCCGCAGACTAGTAGAGCGATTGAGCGAAAGCAATAAGCTCAAATCACTCGATTTCTATAAATGTCCCAAACTTACCGATGCAAGCCTGGAACAGATTGGGCAAATGACATCTCTTGAATGCCTTTTTCTAAATAATAATCTTCAACTGACAAGTTCGATCCTTGAGGAGATTTCGAAGCTTTCCAATCTAAATCGCTTGGAGGTGGATGAAATCAAACTGGACGAAACAGACCTGCGTTTGCTCAAGCAACTTACGAAATTAGAAACGTTGGGGTTGTCGCGAGGCGAGCGTGACACTAGCTTGACTGACCGTGGAATGGCCTACCTTGGCGAACTGCACTCACTTCAATCGTTAACTATCGAAAGCGCTCAACTCACCGATGACGGCATCAAGCACCTAACTAAGTTGCAGCAGTTAAAAAGCCTTGATTTATGGGGTACGAAGGTAACCGACCGAGGAGTCGCCGAAATCGCCAATAGCTTTCCGAACCTAACGAGACTCGGGCTGGCCGAAACGAATGTCACCGATGCGGCGATGGGAGATGTTGGCAAGCTAACGGAGCTAGAGTGGCTCTGGTTAGATGACACGCGAGTTGGTGACGCAGGCATCAGCCAACTCGATCAGCTGACTAAGCTGGAGCATATTTACCTAAATGCGGCCAACATCAGCAGCGAAGGCCATCTGCGTTTTCAGCGTTTGCATCCGGCAACCGCTATTCGCCTTAAATAAAACACGTGTGGCCAGCTTCTTTCGACAATGCGGCTCGGCGATCTCGGAAGCTGCTAGGCCGACTCGTAACAGAATCCATTACCCATCCGGTTAACGGCACCAGGACGATCACGTACAGTTACGCTGTTCAACGCATCATCTTTCCTTCGGTAGAACAACACCTCGGACGCTTGCGTATGATTGTCACCCCAGCGCATCGCCAGGAGCATATTGATGGACTCGTCGACGGACTGGTTCGAGTGCGCGATCATATGGGAGGATTTGATTGACTTGCATTTGGCCATGCTTTGTCCAACGGGCTTCGCCCGAAGAGCGAGCAGCTCCTTCCCGGCTAGCGGACGGTTGATTCATTGCGTCGCGCATGCTTTGCGAACAGCCCGCATGTGGTGGGTCATTTGTTGCTGCGAAAGAGGTACTCATCGACAATCTCCTCCAAGCATTCCCGTGAGGGACCTGAAGCTGGTGCGGCCAATCTCCATTTGGAACCATCCAGTCGCGTATCAAAGTGTGGCATGCGCACGCCTTTCGAGCCCTGAAATGCGATGCGACTCTTGCTGTTCAGTTTGCGAATCAGGCTTTCTATTAGATCAATCCACCGCAGATATCCCGAGTCGACATTGAAAATCCCACTCTGCTCTATTGCCAAACTATCCAGCAGTGCATTTGCCAAATCGCGTTCACCGACCCAGGAGCTGCCGACGGCACGCGCCTGTTCTTCCGTGCATTCCCAGTAAAATGTTCTTCCTTTGCGAGCAGCCCGAACGTAAGCGTCGAGGAACTGGAGCGAACGGGCTTGGCTTCGATAAAAGACTGGCGGAATGCGAAACGAGACCCACTGGTGATTGAGCTTCCATGCCGCTGTGCACGTATTGAAGTGGGCTTGAATCAATTGTTCACTCATCAACTTGCCGGCCGCGTACCAGCCTACGGGGGAGCAAGGCGACTCTTCCTTGTGCGGCAGGTTCCCCAGTGAATATACAATTTGACTACTCGCAAATATAAAATTGCCTTGATGCCAGTGCTTCAACAATGTCGCCAGAATCCTTAGGTCCTCAAACACGTCGTCACGAAGAGTGTTCTTCCGAGCGGCGGCCAAGTGAATAAAGCCTTCGACATCTTCCAAAAAAGGTGCGTACCTGGCCAACTGCCGAAGATCAGCGGTCAGCAGTTCGATGCGATCAGCAAAGGGAAATCGCCGGGAGCGCGCGATCGCCTTGACACGGCGATTTGTTTTTAGAGCCATGTCGATAACGGCTTGCCCTGCTTGGCCGCGGGCTCCAGTAAGCAAAAACAATACGCAGCCTCATTTGCACCAGGTGTCGGAACCGCACACCACTTCACGATCGATATCTTTGTCCGACAGGAAATGGATATTCTGAAGTAAATGACTGTCATTTTATCAACCGCGCGAGTTGATCGACAGTCGAAGTACTGTTTTTCGCTGCGGCGGTTGCCAACACGCTGATCAAGGAATCGGCGGTCGCGACGAGCGACAAACGCACAATCATTTGCTACACTGCCAAGCCAGCAATCCTCCATTGCAGCCCGCCAGTTTTTAGACTCTATATTAACGAGGAGAGTTTCGGAACGGACCGACATTTCCCTGCATGCGAAAGCCACGATTCCTCGTCAATCCGCCTGGGAGAGGTCGTGATTACGCAGCGTCTAGTGGATGTGAGAAGCTGGATTCTGACAGCAGCCACAGCACAGACCTAGCTGTGCATTTAACAATGAAATTAAACTATCTAATAATGAAATAAATCTATCGGAGGTGTATATGTCTGAGGAGTTTCCAGATTGGCAGGACGAAGAGGTGAAGGTTGTTCGAAACCACGAAGGGGTTTGTTCGATTTGGCCTGCCGATCGTGAGAATGCATTGGGCTGGTATGACGTGGGAGTGCGCGGCGAGAAAGAGGTCTGCTTGGACTATATCGAGGCGCACTGCGATGAACTGTGCCGCCTCAAGGACTTTCAAACGATCCCCGAGGAAATGCAATTTGTCGAAGAGAAGACGCGCGAGTGGGAAGAGCAGCAAAGGATGAAACGCTAGGCTGATGACTAGCTGTGGTCAGTGGCTCCAGTGGTAAAAACTGGACTTCATCTGCCGCTTGGCCCCTACAACTTCGTTGCCTGTCATGGCATAGTCTATTATATTTCCATCCAGTTCGGGCAACTGAAATTCGCGCAACTTCTGTCGCAACGTTCACGGATTTGCAAGATAGCCGTTGATCTGTCGCTGAGGGCCAAGTGGAATGACATTCGGTTCGCCCGAGAACGAAAGAAAGCTATACCGCAAAAACCTCGTTGAAAAAAGTGCGCTGATCTGGCTCGTACTCATCGGCGCAGAGATCATCCACGGCATTCTTCGAGCAATTGTCCTCGTACCCCTTGTGGGTGAATTCCGGTCCAATCAGATCGGCGTGTTCACCGGCGCGGCAATCATCGTTGCGATCGTTTATCTGACAATCCGCTGGATTGGGGCGGCTCAGCGATCCGAACAACTGGCGGTTGGTGCGAGCTGGCTGGTTGTGACCGTGGCTTTCGAGGTTCTGTTCGGGCGGTTTGTGGTGGGATTGTCGTGGGAGCGAATCGGTTCCGACTACGACTTGTTGAACGGCGGATTGATGCCAGTCGGCCTCTTGGTTCTGCTCTTCAGCCCGATGGTCGCGTCGAAGCTCCGAAGGGTGAGGGAAAGTAGCTAGCCGATCAATTCTGGAATCGGGCTACCGCCGTTGATAATTCGGGTCGGACGGCCGCTAAAATCGTCTATCGTAGTATTGTTATAATCAATTCCCAGATGATGGTAAATTGTTGCCAAGAAATCATCGGGACCGCAGATGCGTTCGATCACGTCTTCGCCGCGTTTGTCGGTGGCACCAATGACGCGTCCTGTTTCAATTCCACCTCCAGCCCAAATGTTTGAGAACGCTCGTGGCCAATGATCGCGGCCTGGCTGGGTTGTTCCAGCGGGTGCACTAGCGTTGCCCTGACCCGTGCTCGGCGAATAGCTGATCTTCGGCGTCCGGCCAAATTCTCCAGTGACAACCACGAGCACGCGTTCGTCCAGACCGCGTTCGTAGATGTCTTCGATCAAGGCGGTCACGGCTTGATCATAGGCACCGGCACGAAAGCGCATGGCATCGAAGACATGGTGATTGACGGCATGATCATCCCAATTCCCGACGCGACCACACAGTGGACCATGCAAGCTACTCGTGACAATATCGACACCAGCTTCGACCAATCGACGAGAGAGTAAGAGCTGTTGTCCCCAACTATTTCTCCCATATCGATCGCGAGTTTGATCGTCTTCTTTGGTGAGATCAAAGGCGATTTTGGTGTCGGGGCTAGTCAATAAAGTCATCGCCTGCGATTCAAACTGGTCCATGGCGTCGAGTTCCCCGTGACGATCGAAGGCGCGATCCAGGCGATCGAGGTTTTGACGCAAGGCCAAACGACGGTCGAGTCTGTGCACTTCGCTCTCCGCAGTCAAACCGATATTGGGAACGCTGAAGGTCGGCAAGTTCGGGTCCCCATTGACCACAAACGGAGCGTAGGCGTCGCCCAAATAGGCTTGCCCTGTATAAGATGTGGGCGGACTGACGCCAACATAAGCTGGCAATGGGTTCTCGCGTGGGCCTTCTTGGGCTCGCAGGTAATTCGCGACTGACATCCAGTCTGGATAGCTTGGTTGTGGCTTGTCACGGGTGTCCGGATCTCCGGACAACAACTGCATGGAACCGGCCGGATGACCGGCCGCAAATTGTCGCATCGAGCGCAACAGAGTGAACTTATCCGCAATCGCTGCCTGTCGCGGAAGCAACTCGGTAAAGTGTAGGCCAGGTATTTTTGTGGGGATCGTACCGAATGGGCCACGGTACTCGCTTCCTGCATCCGGCTTAGGGTCGTAACTGTCAATGTGTGACAGGCCGCCGGGCAACCACACCATGATGACGGCCGTCTTCTTAGCTGCGGGACCAGGTGCCGCAGCTCGCAGCCGAAGAATCCCCGGTAGACTCAAACTTGCGAATCCGGCCAAGCCGAGTTGCATGAAACCACGGCGACCAAACGGCCCAGGGCAGATGGACGGTTGTTGTTTTCGAGTTTGGCTCATTTTGATACCGCCGGCTTTACACAGATGGTGATGGGTTCAGAGACGATGATATCCACAATGTCTTTCGGCTTGGACGCAGCAACCGCCGCTTGGACGCGTTTCGTTGCTTCTGCGACTTCCGCCAGAATTGCCTGATGCTCCTGGCTGGCCTTGTTCGCGGACTGTTGTGCATCCGCTTTGGATTCCGTGGAAGCGGCAGCGGCAATCTCGCTCAGTCGCTGAGCTTCGGCAGCCGCCACAGCGGCGGTCTGCTCGAGCTTTTTCAGTGCAACTTCAGCCAGCAACACTGCGCCTGGATTGTGAGCGTACTTGGCAACGGCACTTCCATAAAATGCGATCGTGTATACCCCTGGCGGTGTCTTCAGTTTCGCCAAGTCGAAGTTCGCTTCAACCGCATCCTTGTCGAGAGGCAATGCAAAGGCTGCGGATTTGGAAAAGCCAGCTCCCAAAGTCTTCAAATCGGTTGAAGCACCCAAGAATTCACTTCGTCGTGCAATCTTTAGAGGAATCGTGAGCGACTGGCCCTCTTCGACTTCCCACACTTTGCTCTCAGCGGCTGCCAGCGTGAGCGGAGCAAAGTCATCTCCGCTAACGGACACAGGAACGTCAGCCAGCAATCGTGGGCTCGGGATCTCTTGCCAGGAGTCGGGAACTGGCCACGCCATGGAAGCCAAACGACAGGGCCGTTCCACAGTCTGGCCCTCGATTTGAGCCCGACCAACAAAGATCGCGCTGGCAAAACCACGCGGAGCATTCTCGGCAGCGGTTAACAAGACATGTCCTTTGGATTCTCCCGCCGGAATCGTCAGCCCACTAGCGGCGACCCCTTCGGGCAAATTGCTCATCGCGAGCTCTATTGGGCCATCAAAACCATCGCGACGGACGGCGACGACTTCCAATGCCATGGTCGCTCCACCACGCAGTGAGATTGGTTTTGACAGCGCGCTTCGATCTCCATTGCGGAGTTCTAAATGCAACGCCCAAGCGACGAGACAAAAGTCCGGCTCCGCCTTGCGAACGATCAATCGGTAAACGTTTCCTGGATCGTTCCGAGTACCGCCGAACAGATCGCGAACGTGAAGACGATGCAAACCACCTTCCTTAATCTCCAGCTTGCCAAGTATATCGCTCGAGCCTGCATTGTACGGCGGGCCGTCGTATGCGTAAGCGTTGCTCGAGGGTCTGACCGGACTGGCGATATCAGTCAACTCGACGACATCGGTCAACACTTCACCGGACGGACCACTAGCAACATGCTGCACAAGTATGGATGGGTCTGTCGGTAAGCCGAGTCGCTCTGAAGCAACTTCGATCCACCACACTTCCCCTTTTTCGGCGGTAAATTCGAAGTTATCAACATCCGCTGCGGGGTAAAAGCTATCGCAGATGTCGCATGGAAGCTCTATCTTGGCGATTGCCGAATCTACTTCGCTCGTTGCCGCAGTGTCTGGGCCAGAAGGCCCAAGCAGTGATGAATCCCCGCACGCCAAAGAATCGCCACCGTTGGGTGACACAGTGTGTAGCCCCTGTTTCATGCTCGCCGGCGGCCACGAGAACGAATTTACGGCACGAGTACTCGCAAGCGATTTGGGTTGCGTTTCATCATTGAGGCTGCGAAGCGCCAATCGGTAAAAATAATAAGGGCCACCCTGAAACGTCAAATCATGAACCTTGATCACGTAGCAGCCGTCTTTAGGGGCAGTGAAACTGATGGGGCTCCCACGCCGTTGGACGACCATGTCGCGCCCTTGTTCGTCCGCAACGATCAGTACCGGCTTCAGTTTGGAATCAATTCCACCAGCGCTACAGTCAACAACCATGCGTTGTCCTTGCATAAGATCGACCCGATAGTGGTCAATGGAACGCACCGTCATCACCGAATTGCAAATCGAGTCGAGCGAAAGGGGCATGGCCGTTTCGAGTGATGTGTTCGGTTTTTCGGACACGACTTCGGGAATTGTCCCAATGGAAAAGGCTCGCGACGACGACAGCCCAAGCCTCGTCATCACGCGAGCTTCGTAGACATCGGCGGGCGTATCGGCCGCAATGCGGACCAAGAATCGATTTACGGTCCCGCCGGCTTCACTCCTTTCGGGCACAGCCACAATGCGCGGGTCCGAAAAATAGAGCTGTTCGACGTCTTCGAGAAAGTCCCCTGCGATCGAAATGGAAACTTCCGTACCAGCCTGTCCGCCCATGGGCATTGTGGTCAGCAGACGTGGCGACGGTAGGCAAACCGATTGGGCTAGCACGCCCGAAACAAGCAACAGTGAAAACACCAGGCACATGAAACGAGGGGCAGATAGAATCGTCGGAACAATGACTAGCGGCATTTTCATTTTGACGTGGCATAGGCTTCCAACCTGTGAACGAGGAATCACAGGCTGGAAGTCTATGCCACCTACTTTGCCGGCGATCGTTCGTTTGCTTGAAGCAGCAAATCGTTGACGGGCAGGATGCTGCCGATGCGTCTGGCTCCGAAAAATCGACCGGTGACAGCTCATTAGTGATTGAATAAAAACTCTTTGGTGCTGATCAGCGCCCATATCAAATCCTCGTAGTTTTCTCGTTTTGCGAGGATCGCATCGAGCGGCTTTCCTGCAGCATCCGAACGTGGTTCTGCAACGTAAGCGACAGACGCCTGAAGTTCGTTCGCATCTGGCTGTCGTGCAAACGCCGCCAGGTAAATCTCGCTTACCCTCTCCGCATCGGAGCGTTCATCCTTTGACAAACGGTCCGCACGCCCCCCGGATACAGAGAGTTTTGCTTTGATCTCTGCTGAATTGAGCATATGCAAACTCTGCCCGAGACTCGAAGACTGCACCCGCTCGCATTCGCATACGCTCGAATTATCTGGGCGACCAAACACGGCAAGAAACGGAGACGATTGGTTGTAACTATTGTCCGGCAGCGCGATAGCGCGAGTTCCTGCGGGCAAGTTCGCAAATGAGGTCGATGCTCCGGTCACTTGGTCGATGGCGTCAAGCATCACTTCGGCTTGCATGCGCTTGGGATAAAAGTGTGAATAGTTTTGAACATCTGATGCATTGTGTTCGTTCGGAATCGCGCTGAGCTGATAAGCGTTTGAGAGCGTGATGACACGCACCAAGTCTCGCAGATCGAAGCCGCTCGAAATGAAATGCTGTTCTAACGCAGCCAAAAGTTTTGGGTTGGTCGGAGGATTGGTATCGCGTATATCATCCTCCGGCTCAATCAAGCCACGTTTGAAAAAATGCTTCCAGTAGCGATTGACAACCGCTTTAGCAAAGAAGCGATTTTCGCTGCTCGACATCCAATCGGCTAATCGCAATCGCGGATCATCATCGGGAGCAATATCAGAGATGGCGTCTCCCAGCGCTGAAGGGGTCAACATCTCGCCAGAGCGAGCGTTCTTTGCCTGCGCCAATCCACGCTGGTGGAAGATCAAATCCTCGCCCGGCGTGCCAGTTGGCTTGCGACCAATGCGACTAAAGAAAGCCACCAATCCGTAATAGTCGTCTTGGCTCCAACGCTCGAACGGATGGTGGTGGCACTGGGCACATTGCATGCGCACGCCCAAAAATAACTGAGCGACGTCCTCGATCTGCTCGGTGGGTTGCTTGACTCGCTTGTACCAGGCAACCGGAGGATTCTCGATAACCGTTCCCGTCGCGGCCAGCAGTTCCCTAACCCATTTATCGTACGGTTTGTTCTCCAACAGACTGTCACGAACCCAAGAGTGAAACGCAAAATTCGAGGTGATATCACTTGCATCATCGCGCCGGTTCTTGAGAAGCGTCGTCCACTTGTTAGCAAAGTAGTCGGCATACTCTGGGCTGTTCAACAGATTGCCGATTAACTCCGCACGGCGAACCTCGCTGGCGCTTGCGTAATACGCTTCGGATTCGCTGGTAGTTGGCAATCGACCGATTACGTCGAGCGATGCGCGACGAAGGAAGGTCGCATCGTCACACAGTGGAGATGGCGGCAATCCCAATTCCATGAGTGAAGCGAAAACCCCCTCGTCGATAAAATTCTGTGAGCGCGGAACCGATTCGAGAGTTTGTCCGAGGGGTATCACGGCATTGAAGACTGCAACTTTGTCCTGGAAGCGAACCATCACCGCAGCTTTACCAGGGATGTCACCAACCGCCACAACGCCAGTGTCGTCGACGGAGACCATCTCCGGTGAGTTGGACTCGTAAAGCGACAAACTCGTGACATCCCGAATGGAGCCATCAGAAAACCTAGCGATACTCTTGAGTTGTTGCTGACTGCCCAGTTCGAGGACCCGCTGCGTGGGCTCAACGTCGACGGATACTAGCCGAACACCTTCGTCACCATGATCCATCCCCAGTTCGATCCACCGTCGAAGCACATCGTATTGTGGCGAGCCGATGGTGATGCGGACTCCACCCCCGTGCGGAACACGAGCCGTCGCCTTCAGCAGCAGTAAACTCTGCTCTGGGGCGGCAGGAAACAATCGACGACCACGCCCTTCCAATACGATATGCCCAAAATCTTCGTCGGGTTCGTATCCCAGCAGCGAGAGTTGGAAGCCATTTTGCCCTCCACCGGCCTTGGCGTGGCATGCTCCCGAATTGCAGCCAGCTTTCGTCAAGATTGGAACCACATCGTTTCTGAAGTCGACCGATGGCTGACTGGCGACACGCGCCGCTTCGGCGGGCTCGACTCCCTCCGCCTGCGATATCACCACTAGGCCAACAAGAACAAACGAAGCTGCTCGCAGCAATAGTGGATGTTTAGCGGGAATTGACATACGGCACTCAATCAAATTCGAGCGCGACGGTGGCGGGAGAAAATGTGTCAGGCAACGGGTTGGAGTCGGCGGGATCGAAGCCTGAACCAGGATCGAGCCTAACGCATTGACGTGCTTTTGTCAATCAAAATCGACGATATCGAAACCAGCGCGGGATTTCTCAGGCTTTCGAGGAGTCAACGAGGTAAACGCTCGGAAAGCGGTTGAAGCGCGCGACGACACGCCACTTCACCTCTGGAGATTGTTTTCGACCGACTCTTTGTCCCCTTTTGTCCGCAGATTAATTTGCACTCCCCAATACATAAGCTACGTTTTAGATGGCTCCTATCCGTCACCCCATTAAAAGTGTTCAGTTTCAGTTTCCGCGTACCCCCGCGACAAAGGCAAACTGGCTGTGAGGTCAGGGCGCAAAGCTATGGGTCCGCTGTTTAGCGGATCGCCAGGCTACCGAACGGGAAACTCGAACGATGCATTTTCGTACTGTTTGAGGAAAAAATGAAGAAACACGTTGTGCACGCCTCCGCTGCTCAGGCCAAACCACGACCGGCTTCCCCATGCAAGTTGGATTGTCTAACGCACCTAACCCCGTGCTATTGCAATGAGTGCAAGAAGCCACTTACGGACTCCCGCATAATGGACGAAAGGAACGGCTGGTGTCCAAGCTGCAAGGGAGTCGTGACAACTTCTTGGTTTCAGGTGCCGAGCTGGGCGATGGGTGGCCTGGTATTCATCTTTACGACACTGCTGCTTTAATAAAGACATTGGTAGGCTCGTAACGAGTACTGCGAGTTACGGCAGACCGAAGCAAGTGATCATTGCGCCGCGTTTCCACGTCTCAACGAGTAGCTGTGTCTCGATGGGCCACAGTTGATGTTATACCGAACTCAGTGGTGGAGAGAACGCGCTGACTCGAACACGCGAGAAGTGGGAAGGCAGGTGCGGGTCGATCCGCACGCTCGGCCCGTGCCGTAACTCGCGGCACTCGTTACGAGCCTACTCCAGGGGTGCGTTACGAGCCTACTCCAGGGGTGCAACGCGCTGACGTGATGGTCAACAGAATCCATTGGAGGCTTGAGGCACCGTTCAACTCGGTGCGGCGATTCTCATTCATTTCCCCCACATTCTGTAATATACTTTCCCCCAACAAAGTGCTTCGGCCTAATACTATTCGAGGGCGAAAGCAGTTAACCTAGAGGTAACCGCAACGAGTCTTCGAGACCGCTCGGCTGACTCGCGCCTCTGCCTGCCCGCCTGAAATCCTCTGTATCGATCGAAGTGGTTTCATGAAACAACCATTGATTTCGACTTTGGCGTTGTCAGCGCTGCTCATTGCATCGCTCGCTTGGAGCGCCGATGATCCACGGCCGATCGCTCAGACTGAGGTTGATTTTGCCCAGGACATCCAACCGCTGCTACGGCTGCACTGCTGGTCGTGCCATGGGTTCGAACAACAAGAATCAGGACTGAGGCTGGATTTGCGC
Source organism: Pirellulaceae bacterium (assembly GCA_020852965.1). GTDB lineage: Bacteria > Planctomycetota > Planctomycetia > Pirellulales > Pirellulaceae > Aureliella. The sequence continues at coordinate 61,889 of JADYZV010000185.1, forward strand.
GATTCAGCAATGTTGGGGGGCGACTCGGGTAAAGTGATCCGCCCCGGGGATAGCGCTGGAAGTCGCTTGATTGAATTGGTATCGGCTCTCGATCCCGATGAGGTCATGCCGCCCGAGGGACAGCCGCTTTCCCACGAGCAGATCGACATGCTGCGAGCTTGGATCGATGGCGGTGCCAAGTGGCCTGAATCTTCAACGCAGGGAAGTCGACTCAACAGCCACTGGGCCTATCAGCCGCTACATCGAAGTGCACCGCCCGAAACCAACAACCAGAGCTGGGCCATCAACGGGATTGATCACTTCATCTTGGCGAAACTCGAAGAACGAGGCTTGCAACCCTCGCCCGAAGCGGAACGAACGACGTTGATCCGTAGGCTGAGCTTGGATCTACTCGGATTGCTGCCATCGATCGCTGAGATCGAAGAGTTCCTAAACGACAGCCGCCCCGACGCCTACGAGTTGCTTGTGGACCGGCTACTCGATTCACCGCATTTTGGCGAGCGCTGGGGGCGCCATTGGCTGGATATGGCTCGCTACGCGGATTCGGATGGTTATGAAAAGGACAATCCGCGCCCAGATGCCTACCGCTGGCGGGATTGGGTCATCGAAGCGATCAATAGCGACATGCCCTTTGACCAATTTACGATCGAACAGTTGGCGGGGGACCTATTGCCTAATGCGACCGATATGCAGAAATTGGCAACCGCGTTTCACCGCCAGACCTTGACCAATACGGAAGGTGGAACCGACCAGGAACAATTTCGTGTGGAAGCTTGTTTTGATCGCACCGAAACGACCGGAGCGGTGTGGTTGGGGCTGACTGTGGGCTGCGCACGTTGCCACTCTCACAAGTACGACGCCATTACCCAGCGCGAATACTACCATCTGTTTGCGTTCTTCAATAACGGCGACGAAGCCACGCACACCGTCCCCAAGTCACTCGCGGAAGTAAAGGCCTATCCAGAGTTAAAGGCGGCGCATCACGCCCAAGTGGAGCCCTTGAAGGCCGAGTTGCTAGAAAGGCAGTCACGGCTTGGGCCAGCGCTTTTGGCCTGGGAGGAAAAGGCGAAGCAAACCCTCGAGAAATCCTCAGTCAATCCGCCCACGAAAGAGTCAGTGCAGCCCGACACGGAACCCGAGCTGAAAATACCCGAGAATATTGCCAAAGTGCTTGCCATCGCCGCTGAGGAGCGCGACGAAAGTCAACGCAAAGAACTGCTCGATCACTTCAGCCGAATGGATAAATCGACCAGCAAGCTGATCCAACAACTCGACGATCTCATGAAGAAAGAGCCGGCGAAACCGGAATTGCAGGCACGGGTAATCGTGCAGCGCAAGCAAGACCAGCGACAGACCTTTGTATTGCGACGTGGTGAGTTCCTGGAGCCGATGGCTGAGGCTGAAGTCGTGCCCGCAGGCTTCGCCACGTTGCCACCGCTGACACCACGCCAGCCCCAAGCCGCGATAGCCGATCGACTCGACCTGGCCCAATGGCTTGTGTCTCCCGGCAACCCTCTTACACCGCGTGTGGCCGTCAATCACGTTTGGCGACACTTGTTTGGAACGGGCATCGTAAAAACGGCCAACGATTTTGGGGTTCGAGGCGATCCACCCACTCACCCTGAATTGCTCGACTGGCTGGCGAGCGAGTTTATTGGCGCAGGGGACACCGGCAACCAGGCTTGGTCACGAAAGGAGTTGATCAAACGGATTGTTATGTCGGCAACCTATCGCCAGTCCTCAAGGCACAGCGAAACCTCGCTGGCCAGCGACCCACAGAACCAGTTGCTGGGTAGGCAAAATCGGCTGCGAGTCGAGGCGGAGATCGTGGGCGATATTAGCCTGCAGGTGTCTGGACTGCTTGTTCACAAAATTGGCGGTCCCAGTGTTTTCCCAACACTACCACCAGGAGTCGCTGAACTGAGCTATGCGGGCAACTTCAAGTGGAACGAATCCAAGGGAGGCGACCAATACCGCCGTGGAATGTATACGTTTTTCAAACGTACTTCCCCCCATCCCAACTTGATCACTTTTGATTGTCCCGACGCAAACCTGACATGCATCGAACGCAACAAATCCAACACTCCGTTGCAAGCCTTGATCGGGTTGAATAACGCTTCGTTTGCGGAGGCGTCCCGAGCGTTTGCAAGGCGAGTCCTGACTCTTCCTGACATTGAGGACGAAGCGTCACGACTCGAAGTCGCATTTCAGATGTGCTTGGCCAGGAAGCCATCTGAAAATGAACTGCGGGAATTGACCGGCCTCTGGCAAGCCACTCGTGAGTGGTATGCGGATCATCCGCAGGAAGCCGAGAAGCTGATCGGTGCGTTTGCAGTGGAAGGCGCGACCGCTGAAGACAATGCCGCTTGGATTGCAACGGCTCGAATTTTGATCAATTTGGATGAGTTCATCACTCGCGAATAGGCAAGCCATGTCACCCTACGAAAGTGCGATTGAAAATTCGCGGCGTGAGTTTCTAACAACGTCTGCCAGCGGGCTCGGCATGGCGGCGTTGGTGGCCTTGCTACAAGCTGACGAAAAGAGGGCTTCTGCAGCCGATCCCTCCATTGAATTGACCAGCGTCTTGGCCGAAAAAGCTCCGCATTTTGCTCCGAAAGCCAAGAACTGCATTTTCTTGCTGCAAGCGGGTGCACCATCGCAATTGGATTTATTCGAGCCCAAGCCAAAGCTCAACGAACTCCACGGACAGCCATTGCCTACCGAAATGTTGGACAAGGTACGCTTCGCGTTCATCAAGAAGGAGTCCGCCGTACTCATGGGCTCGCCGCGAAAGTGGTCCAAGCACGGTGAATGCGGCATGGACTTCTCCGATTTCCTACCGAACATTGCGACCTGTGCCGAGGATATCCTAATGGTCCGCTCGATGCATTCGGAGCAGTTCAATCACCATCCTGGCCAGTTGCTGTTGAGCTGTGGACGAGCCACGTTCGGGTTACCGACAATCGGCAGTTGGCTGACTTATGGACTAGGGTCGGAATCACAGAATCTGCCCGGCTATGTCGTGCTGACCAGCGGGCGAGGATCCAGCGGTGGAGCTTCGCTTTGGTCGAGCGGTTTTCTGCCATCGCATTATGCGGGCGTTGTATTCCGCAGCGAGGGTGAGCCCGTTCTGAACCTGACCAATCCGGACGGACTGCCCGATGAATTGCAACGACGCGGATTGGATACGCTCAAAGCGTTGAATGAAAGTCATTTTCGTGAAATGCAAGATCCTGAGATCGCAAGTCGTATCGCGAGCTACGAACTGGCGTTTCGGATGCAATCCGCCGCGCCTGAATTGATCGATCTCGCTGGCGAGTCAGCTTCAACGTTGGAACAATATGGCGTTGGTCGACCACAACACCCGCAAGCGACTGGGCGCGGCAATGTTGCCGATGCGCATTTGTCCTTTGCAAGGAACTGTCTGTTGGCCCGCCGCATGGTCGAGCGCGGTGTTCGCTTCATTAACGTCATTTACGAGGCCTGGGATCAGCACAGCGACTTGGAACAAGACCTGCGTTATAATAGCTGGGTTGTGGATCAGCCCATCGCCGCGCTGCTCAAGGATCTGAAGCAGCGTGGGCTTTTGGACAGCACATTGGTGGTGTGGGGCGCTGAATTCGGCCGTACACCTTTGGGTGAGAATCGCAATGGTCGCCAGGCAAACACGGGGCGAGACCATCATCCATTTGCATTTAACCTGTGGATGGCCGGTGGCGGTATTCGAGGGGGACAAGTCTACGGCGAAACCGACGAAATAGGTTGGAGCGTGACCCGCGATCCCGTGCCGATGAACGACTTCCACGCGACCATGTTGCATCTCTTCGGACTGGACCACCTCAAACTAACCCATCGCGACCAAGGCCGCGATTTCCGCTTGACCGATGTTGCCGGGAATGTCATCCAGCGGTGGCTGGCCTAAGTCCGTGGCCGAGCGGACAAGCGCTAGAATATCTACCAAATCTACGAATCAATACAAAACGAATAGCCGAGCGATCCGACCAGCATCAACCGGGGGCTGGCGACTACGGATGGGCCGGAGCGACAGACATCGTCTTGATGTTCTCAATCATAAGGTTGCGGACGAATTGTGGACCGGAGCTATACGTGATTGGCTCGCCGGTCGCCTCGTATTTGATGACGTTGGAGATGGATGATTCCGTTAGTGAGCCACCGATTAGGATGGTGTGCTGGGCGCGGCTAATGACGTTGTTGATCACGATTCGGTAGGTATCGCCCAGTGGGGTAACGCCTCCCCAGACGGGATTCGAATCGCCGATTTTCACTGCCGCCTTGGCCGCGCGACCCGTGGACGTGTCGATCAGGCCATCGAGGATCACGTCGTGGATCTGAAGTCCACTCGCATTCAATAGGCGCACGAGGTGGTGGCCTCCTGCCGTGTAGCCGCGAATGTTGCGGATCGTGATGTTCGAGATATCATCTTGGCCACCGCCTCGGTTGTTGGGCGTACTGACCATGGTGGAATCAGGACTGCCGGAGGTTTGCGAATCGTTGGCGATGTTTGTCAGTGCGATCAAGTCGTCGCCGGTGTGTCCGGAAATGTTAGCGATGTCAATGTCTTGGCAGCCTTGGCGAAGGTCGAGACCATCTTGATTCAAAAAGATTTCACGCTGGCCAGACACTTCTTTTCCTTCGTCGGCCGAGAATTCAATATCGCGAACGATGCCCTGGCGACAGCGCTCCAGTGAGATCGCCCAGCAATGAGCATCTCGAATCGAGACGTTCTCGATTCGAAAGTGATCGACGTAAGCCAGCAGAATGCCGATATTTCGCCAATCACCGGTCTGGCTTTCCCCAGCCACGCCCGCATCGGTACCGTAGGTGCGTTTCCCCAACGTCTTGGCACTATCGCCCGTGCGCGAGGACGGTCGGCCCCTTCCAATACGACCCGCCCTTTGCCAACGATCGTCACGTTGCTGAGCCGCTGAATGTCAGTGATCCCCATCCCGCAGTTGGCGCTGCGGATCATGTTGTCGCGAGATCGATCGCTCAGTTTAAGATGGCAATTCTGTAGCTCAAGATAAGTGTCGTTACGAACCAGGATGGCGGAATCGAGCAACCAGACGTCACGCTCCCCGTCGGCGGACTGGTTAATTCGAGGGATCACCACGGGTTCTCCACGCGCCGCCGCTACTTCGATCGCTTGATTGATGCGTTGTACGTCGCTGCCTTGGAAATCATTGGGGCTGACGTCCGCCACCGCAGAACCGGCGGCAAGCAGTCCGAACGTCAAAATGACGACCGAAAGAGCATGACGAAAATCGATCCAATGTCGGAAACGTGTATTCAAGGCCATACGGCATCTCCATTGTTTTGTGTTCAGCGACTCGCCAAGGCGACCACCGCCCCTGCGATCCGGGTAGCTCCCACTATCCTAAGCTACTGTGGTTGGAGGGAAAGCGACTAAACTATAGCAACTGACCGGCAGAGCGGTCAGCGACTATCATGCAAAACGGTGAACGGTTATCATTAATCCACGCGGCGATTTTTGCGATCAAGTGCAATCAGATTTATCGCCCCAGTCGGTCTGGTGATGATCGACTCAGTCGACGACGATCGCTATCAATTCCATTCTCTAGTGGAGCAACCTCAATGGCCACGTCCCTTTTTCGCGCAATCAATCGGCGCACGTTTGTCGCGGGAGCTGCAATCGGCGCGATCGGTACAAGGTTTTCATCTGCGGCCAACGGATCGCAGGAGTCTACCAGCGACCTAAAAATAGGAACGTTTCGATTTGACGTTACGCCTCCACTTGGGCACTCTCTCTGTGGCGGTTGGATTAAACCTGTGGAAGCGGTCGACGATCCGTTGGAAGCCATTGGCTATGTCCTGCAAGGGCATGGAAAGCCGATTGTCGTCTGTGTTATCGACTGGACGGGCTTGCTGAATTCCGCCCACATGAAATGGCGACAGGCGCTAGCAGAGGCTGCAGGAACAACCGTCGACCGAGTAACCGTTCACGTCGTGCATCAACACAACGCTCCGTTTGCGTGCTTGGACACCGACCAGATCATCGCCGCGCAGGAAGGGCTACCGCTGACAATTGAAAAGGAATTCTTTGACAATTGTCTTCGATCGGCAAGAACGTCCGTCGAGCAGGCATTGCAAGCGCCGGTACCGGTCACTCATATCGGCTCGGGGCAGGCCGCCGTTCTCCAAGTTGCCAGCAATCGCCGGCTGATCGGCTTGGATGGCAAAGTGCGATCGCAGCGAGGTAGCAGTTCCAACTCGGCGGAGCACCAGAAGTATCCAGAAGGGCTGATCGACCCGATGCTGAAACAGGTCGCGTTCTACAACGGAGATCAAAAAGTAGCCGCTTGCTACTACTACGCGTGCCACCCGATGAGCTACTACGGCGACGGGCGAGTGAGTTCCGATTTTTGCGGCTTAGCGCGCAAACAAATGCAAATCGATGACCCCAATTGCACCCACTTGTACTTCAATGGATGCGGTGGAAACATCGGAGCGGGAAAATACAACGATGGTTCGAAAGAGATGCGGCCCGTCCTGATGCAACGCATGTTGGCGGGCATGCAGGAATCGGCGAAAGCCTTGCAGCCCGAAGAAGTTGTCTCGGTGAAATGGGTCACTCAGGATATCTTACCACAGGTCAATCCTACCATCGATGTTGAAAAGCTGATGGCACAGATCACAGATCCCACGCAGTCGGTCGTCAACCGCAATCGGCCAGCATACGCAGTGGCGTGGGCTCAGCGAATTCAAAAAGAAATCCCGCTGACCCTCGGTGGCCTGCATATCAATTCGGTCTCCATGCTGCACCTACCGTCGGAGTGCTTTGTTGAGTACCAGTTAAGGGCGCAAGCCCAAGTGCCAGCGCGATTTGTTGCCTGTGCTGCGTATGGTGACGGAGGACCTTGGTACATTCCTACAGCCGATGCTTACCCACAAGGGGGCTACGCGCCAAGCGTCGCCTGGTGCTCCCCGGCGATCGATCCCATCCTCTCGACTGGCATTCAAGGCCTGCTAGCAGATGTATAGGAACACTTAGGATCGCCGGGAAAACAAGTGGCATGGCTTCCAGTAATTGTTCCGACGATCCTTGCGGCTCGCCCTATAGAACCCCAAATCGTTGATAGGCAGCGGTGGCCGACATTCCACCCTGCACGGCGAGCCGAACTTCGTTCTCGGCGGTGGCTTTGTTCCAAGCCGCAAGAATAACGTCGCTCTGGATTGCTCGAGGTACGATCACAATTCCGTCATCGTCAGCTGCGATAACGTCGCCTGGATGGACGGCTACGCCGCCGAGATCAACGGGCACGTCGTAAGCGACCACGCGCTGGCGATCGCGACTGTCGTAGGGGCTGGTTCCTCGAGCGTAGACGGCGAACTTCAACTGCCGCATCTTCTGCTGATCTCGTACGGCGCCGTCGACCAGGACGCCGCAGCAACCTCGATTAATCGCGGCGCATGAAAGCAATTCGCCCCACACGCCCGACCGCATCGAACCGCCGGCTGCGCAGACGATCACTTCATCGGATTGGCAAGAGTCGATAGCCGCTAACTCCAACTCATAGGGATTCGGGTCTTCATGGCTGATGTCCTCCCAGAGTGTCGTCTTGGCGCGGCCGATCAAAAACGTTCCATCCGTCGTCAGTGGCCTGATCGGTAAACAGGGTGACTGCTCCCGATGGCCGGCCGCATCCAACGCATCACACAACAGAGCCACGGTCAACGTTTGACGCAATTTGTCAAGCGGTATTGGGAACGCGGTGGTCGCTGGCGGCGACGTTGCCGGCTGATCAGAATCCCCTCGGGGCGGCCCATTCTTGCTGCTAGATTGTTCCGGATAATGGTTCGTCATAGGTTTAAAGGCGATTCGTCCCGCCTCTCCTGTTGTATTTGTAGTGTTTGGGGAATTGATTGAGATCCGTTTACACGATCGACCTATAGTATATGGATTATGGTCGTCGACAGGTTCCCATTGGGCTAAACAATTTTGCGTCGATGCAGTGTGATTGTTTAACGCCGAGACGGAGCAGGCCGCAGATGCACAATGCGAGCTGATCAACAGCTGAAACTCTGAAGAACCACAGCACATGCCAAACCTCAGTCGCGGACTGCGCAGGCGAAGGCACCTGCGACAGCCACCTGATAAGCGCACCTGCGGATGTCAACCGCACTCCCCAAACACTCTTGCGCATAGTCTCTGACGAGGCCCAATCAACTCCGCTCCAGCCTGCGCCTACTTGGCCGGGACACTCGCGCTGATTCTATCACAACCACATCGAGCCTACTCTCGGTAGTACACATCACTACCGATGCACCGTCCAATCCGGCTAGGCGTTAAACGATTGCAGGTTGGTTGCAATTTGGGTGGCTAGACTGTACAAAGTCCGATTCTCGGCCTGCGATCCGTGTTGAACGCGTTGTTCGGTCGTAACGATATCGCACTCCAGCGGGAAATGAGCACGATGATTCCTTCCGATAGTGATTCGATGTTAAATACGAAGCCTCGCGTTTTGATCGCTGGCCTGTACCACGAATCGCACACGTTCCTGGAGAGCAGGACGCGATGGAGTGAGATGTCGGTCCACCGCGACGATGAACTATTCAAGTTGAGTGGCGACGCATCGCCGATGGGGGGCGTATTGGAGTTCGCGACTGCAGACGGCTGGGACGTGCTGCCGACGATCTACGCCTGGGCCGTGCCGGGCCCGACGCTCGATGACGATGTCTTGGAGAATTTTTGGTCGGGATTCCAACAGCGCGCTCTGCGGTTCAATTCCCAATCACGCGATCCGGTGTCGCTTGGGATCGATGCTATCTTCATGGTGCTTCATGGCGCGTCGGTGTCGAGTTCGGTCGCCGACGTCGAAGGGGAATTGCTATCCCGAATCCGCAGCCTCGAAGGTTTTCAATCGCTGCCGATCTTCGGCGTTTACGATCTTCATGCGAACTTTTCTGATGCGATGGCGAGGCATTCCAATTGTCTGGTTGGCTATCGAGAGAATCCGCACAGCGACGCGCGGGAGTCATCGATTCGAGCGGCGAAGCTGCTCAGTCGCTGTTTACGATCCGGGGTCAGCCCTCGTCAAATCGTGTCCCGCCCCGGTATTGTTTGGCCGCCAACCGGGACCGCGACGGCCAGCGAGCCGATGTCGTTGCTGTTGGCACAGGCGCGCAGGATCGAACAGGAACACCCCGATTTTTGGGCGGTGAGCGTCAATGCCGGATTCTCCTTTGCCGACACTGTCGATACGGGCGTTTCGTTCTTGATCTCCACCTCAGGCGATCTCCAGGAAGCGAGATCGGCGATCGAATCTCTCAACGAGCTTTCGCTCGATAAGGCAACGGTCGGCAACGTGATCGACGAGCCGGTAGCAGAGGTGATGGCGCAAGTGGATCAATTGAAAAGCCTCGGACAACTCGATGGTTTGACGTTGTTGGTCGAACCGTCCGACAACGTCGGTGGCGGCGCGCCCGGCAGCGGCATCACGATGCTTCGCGTCTTGATCGAAGCCGGTTACACCAATGTTGGTGTCTGTTTGTGGGACCCAGCGGCCGTCGTTGCTGCTTCGCAAGCAAAGATTGGTGATGCGATGACACTCGAGCTCGGCGGCTTGGGTAGCAGCCTGTTCGAACCGCCCCTGACTCTCCGCTGCGAACTGCTCCATTTCGGTGATGGAGAGTTTGAATTGGAGGACAAGAAAAGTCATCTGGCCTCCTCCGTCGGCAGTAGGTTCGACATGGGGCAAATTGCCGTGGTGCGTGCGACCGATCCAGGCAAGCCTGGCGGTGAGGCGACCGTGTTGTTGACCACTCGGCGCACTCCACCGATGGATTTGGGCCCATGGCGACACGTGGGATTCGACCCGGAATCGTTTTCGATTATGGTTATCAAAGCGGCGGTCTCCCATCGGCAGGCTTACGATCCAATTGCCAAACGTCAGCTTTGGGTCGATACGCCGGGCCCCTGTTCCTCGCGATTGGAGTCCTTTCCGTTTAAAAATATAACCCGTCCGATTTTTCCGCTCGATCCACTCGCCGATGTGCTCGGCAACCGTCGTTCGAGTTAGTAAGGTGCCGTTGCTTGTCGAACGCGTTAAACGCGGATTATTCATAAGTTTGTGTGAAAACGAAGTAACCGATGTTGCCGTCAGGCATACGTCAGAGAGACAAAAAATAGTCTACAGTGGAATCGCAGGCCCGCAGCGTCAGCAAGGACGTTTGATTTGAATCGAATATTTGCAGCGTGAATTAACATGGTTTTACGCAATCCGTTTGCAGTTGAGTCTAACGTCCTTGCTGACGCTGCGGGTTATGAATAATCCGCGCTAAATCGGCTAAAGCTAGACTCCAACGCAGAGTGGCGTTGTCCAGTTAACAATTCAGAAAATCTCAACTCACAACAGATTCAATCTATGTCCAACACTCGAGTTTCTTATCCTCGCGACCCCGACACGCCGGTTTCCCATCTGCCGTTCAGCCCCTGCGTGGTCGTCGGCAATCTGGTGTTTGTCTCGGGGCAGGCATCGGTCGATAAGTCTGGCAAGATCATCTCGGGTGACATCGAGAGCGAATTTCGTCGCTCGATGCAGAACGTGGAAGCCGTTTTGAAGACGGCCGGCACGGACTTAGCCCACGTTGTTCAAACTCGTAATTACGTTCGTGATGAAAATGACTTAGAGAAGTACAACGCGTTGTACGCGGAGTATTTCAAGGACCCTAAGCCGGCACGCACGACGATCGTGAAGTGCTTGGGTGACAATCTTCGGTACGAAATTGAATGCATCGCCGTCCTACCTGAATGATCCAATCGACCCTACAGCGAAGAAACGAATGCGTATGCCGGATTGGTACGAAGTCTCCAACATCAACGATGTACCATCACCCTCGATTCTGGTTTACCCGGAACGAATCGATTTCAATTTACAGATGATGATCGATCAGGCAGGGGACGTCCGTAAACTTCGCCCTCATGTCAAAACCCACAAATTACCGCAGGTCGTGCGAATGAAGCTGTCTCATGGCATCACGAAGTTCAAGACTACGACGATCGCCGAAGCGGAAATGGTGGCGATGGAAGGGGGGACCGATGTGATGTTGGCCTACCAACCCGTTGGCCCCAACGTATCAAGGCTGATTAAATTGATTCAGACCTATCCGCAAACGCGATTCTCAGCGTTGGTGGATTGCGTTGATTGTCTAGAGACAATCGCGACGGCGGCGGTCGCGGCGCGCACGTCGGTTCCATTATTCGTCGATCTGAATGTTGGCATGGACCGTACCGGAATCGAGCCTGGGAATGAGGCGTTTGATTTGTTCATGCGGATCGCTTCGCTGGACGGTGTCGAAGCGGCCGGTTTGCACGCGTACGACGGTCACGTACACGACGCCGATGCGAACGCGCTGGAAGCGAAGATCCAGCGGACGTTCGCCCCCGTCTGGCGATTGAAGGAAACGATCGAGAGCACCGGAATATCGGCTGGAATTATCGTCGTCTCGGGAACACCGACTTCCCTTGAGATGGCTCGCCACCACGACGTCGAAGTGGGCGCTGGCACGACCGTACTGTGGGATACAGGTCAACCGAAGATTTGTCCCGAGATGAATTTTCAAAACGCGGCTGTGTTGATATCGCGAGTCATCAGTCACCCGACGCCCGACCGGATCTGCGTCGACCTGGGACACAAAGCGGTAGCATCGGAGTTCGATCATCCCCGTGTCACGTTTTTTGGACTTGATGCCGCGTCAGCGGTGATGCACAGCGAAGAGCACTTGGTGCTGGCAGTCGACGACGCCAAGACCTTTCCGGTCGGCACGGTTCTTTATGGACTTCCGCGGCACGTCTGCCCCACGATGGCATTGCACCAACATGCGTGGTGCGTTCGCAAAGGTCGCGCATGTGAAACTTGGCCGATCACTGCGAGGGCGCGATGCCTGACAATCTAAATTCGCCACAGCGTTTCGGGGACGCCGCTGGTGAACCCGTTCCCGACGCGCACGACGCCGACTTGTCTGACCTTGTCCGCAAATTTCCAGAGGCCGACGGACGCGCGACCACGGTCCGATATCGCGTCATCGGTGTCAGCGTCGTGATGGCGTTTATCCTATATTTGGACCGCGTATGTCTGGGCGAAATTGTCAAGCTGGAGATGTTTCTAGCCGACTTTAGCGTCGATGCGATGGGCGACGTGATAGATCGCGATGCGCTGCGGGCCAAGATCGGTGACACGTTGGCAGCATTCTTTTGGACCTACGCGAGCTTTCAAATCCCAGCCGGTTGGGCCAGTGACCGGTTCGGTGCACGCAAGATGCTGACGTTCTACATCGTCGTCTGGTCATTGATGACGATCGTCACTGGGTTGGCCGCCACACTGGCGGGATTATTGTTCGCCCGCTTGGCATTGGGACTGGCCCAGGCAGGTGCCTACCCGACTTCGGGCGGCGTGATCCGTCGCTGGTTTCGAACCGAAAACCGTTCCATCGCCAGCGGTTGGGTGTCGATGGGGGGACGCATCGGTGGTGCCGTCGCACCGGTTCTGACCGTATTCGCAGCCAACCAAATTGGATCTTGGCGAATTGTCGTCGGTATCTATGGTGTCGTCGGTTTGGCCATCGCTGCAGCCTACTTCTGGATCGTTCGCAATCGACCGTCCGAACACCCGGCCGTCAATGAAGCCGAAGCGAACTGGATTGGATCTCCCGCAGACGACCACCGCAGCGAAGTCCGCGACATCTTACCGATGCTGTGGGCTTGTTGCCTAAGTCGAACATTGTGGTTGAATTCAACCGTCCAGTTCGCAACGAACGTGGGTTGGGCCTTTCTAATCACCTGGCTGCCTACCTATCTGATCGATCGAGGCGTCAGCGAGCTCAACGGCGGATTGCTGCTGACGATTATATTGGGTGTCGGAATCCCTGCCCAATTGATCGGCGGATGGATCGGCGACTGGTGCGTAGTCCGCTACGGGCTGCGTTGGGGCCGTGTGTTACCGGTCGCTATCGCCAGCATGATCGCGGGGCTGGCTTATATAGCCTGCGTCGGATTCGATGAAGTCTGGGTAGTGGTGACCTGTTTCGCAATCGTTTCGTTCATGACCGACGTTAAGAATCCGCCGTTTTGGGCCTTGATTCAAGACATTGGCGGCCGCAACACATCTGGAATTTTTGCATGGTCCAACATGTGGGGCAATTTTGGCGCGGCGTTGACGTCGTCGGTGCTGCCAAGACTGGCTTCACTCGGTGCCAGCATGGGTTACGGCAACGGTGACTCGTTCATGTTCGTATTCTTGGGAGGCGCCTTCTTTTTGTCTGGTCTCGCCGTGCTGGGGATGGACGCAACTAAACTGGTTCAGCCGCCTCGCGACGCCGGCCCTGGAACAGCAGCGTGATTACTCGGTTCATTTGTCGGAGCGTCCTAACCATTACGGATAGACTGCCGCGCTTTGGATTGCAGCAGGTTCAGAAAACTGCCGACGCGCGAATACGATTCCAGTTCTTCGCGCTCTTCCGACGAAACTTCACCTCGCCGTTCTTTTCCGCCAGTTCGTTCATGCGATCGATGTTGCAATCAGGAAAACGGAGTGAAAGCAACGAATTGGCCACTTCGACGGTCAACTTGCCATCGCGAGGCGCAATCACGCGCGAAAGAATCTCAGTTTCGTTTTGGGTTACTATCTCTGCCATAGCCTGACTATAGCAGGACTCAGCCAGGAAGTGAAATGCGGCTTTTACTCTGTCAAGTAACTTGTTTTGAGCAATTTGCCTTAGGGACTAGCCCGACCGGGCCCGACCACGTGGGCCACATCACCTTGCTGGATGGATAAAGCCACCCATCAACGTGCTGTGTCCCCTGAGGTTTCCCATCAAGGACGGGCATGACTGGCAGCATCACATGGGAAGGGTGCTGCGTGTCGAGGTGGACTGTCAAGAAACAGTTTTAGGGTAGTGGGCGAGGCCAAAGTCAAGCATTGTTGAAACACTATTGATTTTTTCGGCGTTCGATTGCGGCTGACCAGTCTTCCGCCAAACGCAACTCGGTCCAGGTCACGCCTTCATTCTCGGTGAAAGGGGCATCGAAGTCTGGCACCTCCTCCCCTTTGTCGTTGTATACGTGCAGTTCGTGTCGAGAGTCGTCGCCCCAACCATACGTTCCGCTGAGCTTGGTCACGATTCGCTCTTCACCGATAAGGTAACCTGCATGGATCTCCAGCGGCGTGATGGGGAACATTTGCGACGTGAGGGTCTTATGCGTCGGTGTGACGGTCATGTCGTTGTACCAGTAGTACACACAGCCGTAGTCCAGTGCGGCAAGCATGGTCTCGTAAGCATCCTGCTGACTATGCTCGGTGAGGTGATCACCCAGGGCGATCGGCGAGTAGAGATGGCTGAGGGTGCAATTCGTGATGGCACCGGTCTCGACGAAGCAGGGGAAGTTTAGCGACGCCATCGCGCGAGTGTAGGGCGCACCATTTCCAATCAAGGGGCCGCGAGACTGGATATACTTCGCCAGATCAACTCGCCAGTCCTCAGTCAAAAGCGTGACGGAAGACTTCAATCCGCGAATTTGCATACTTTTCGGATCGATGTCACCCGAGATTTGATCCCACGGTTCGCCGTAGTGATATTGCTCGTTGCTGTACTCGTGCTCGTCCCAGTAGACCCCATCGGCACCGAGTTTGTCGAAGATGATTTCGACGTTCTTCTCAATGGCCGCTCCGTAGGAATTACCTGTCATGGGTAGAAAGAGCCGCTGATGTTCTTCGCCGTAGTTTGCCTGACTCCCGTTGGCTCGCAGAGTACGGGCATCATGGAACTGCATCTCCGCCTCGTCGGTCACGTCGAGAAAGCAGTGGAAATAGACCAGGCAGCTTACCTCGGGATAAAGCCTGCGCCAACGTTCGAAGCCGCGGGGATATCCCGTATGGTCGACTTGCTGGAAGGCCGTGCCATGGCTGTAGCGCCCCTTGTAGTTCGATCCGATCGAGGCGCAGACATATTTCGGATTTTTGTATTCGAGAAATCTCTGTAGCCGATCGTCGCTCCACGCCTCCGTCAATCTGTCGGCGCGAAGAAAAGCAAAGCCACCATCGATCAAGAAATTGGCCCCCATGAATCGCCGAGCCGTGTTGATGAATCGGTAGTAGTCGGGCGCTTCGACTGGGACTAGTATCCACTCGGCCGTGTAAGTGGCACCGGGAGGTAAGACGAGGTTGTTGTCGGCCAGCCCGATGGAACCGTCATCCGCGTAGTTCGTACAATGCACTCGAAACACATCATCCGAGGCGACAAAGCCCAGACCCCAGCTATCCGCAGCGCCGAAGGTAGTACAGTTTGCTGGGAGACGCGACTCACCCGTACGACTCGGTTTTTCGAGACCTGCGAGCCACAGCCGTGCTAAACTGTCGCCCAGTTTAGCCTGATGACGGTGCATGATCGGCAAGTTTTCAGTGGTCTTGTTCGTGAAAGTGTCGTAGACCACAACTCCCTCGTCGCGTTGCTCGATCCGGCGCTGGTGGGAAAAGTAGTCGTTGCTTCCATGTACCCACTCGGGCTTGGGGGTGGAGAATTGACTTTCTACAACCACTTGGGTCGCGGCAAACTTAAGCAGAATCTTAGCATCGGGTAAGACTTCCGCAGTGTAGTTCGTTCTGAGTTCCTGGCGCGGCGCAATAGTTGGAATAGGTCCTGTCGGCGGTCCGGATTTCTCTGTCGCTTCCAGCGACGGCACCTGGTACACGAGCGTCCCTCGCCCCACGTGCAGCATATTCTGGACACTTGCAGCGGCGTCGTTTCGAAAGACCAGTTCGTTGGCACCCGGCTTGATCAGGTCGGTTACGTCGACTTCGAATAAACAGGGGACGACGCCTCCGGTCAAGCCATAGTATGGATGCTCCGTCGGCGAATCGAAGTCGGGCGAATAGAAGACCGTCAACCGCTCCCCAGCGTACATGGAACTGACTTGCCCTGCACGGCCCTTTACGCGAAGCTCCTTGTTGAGAAGGCGTTCGCCTGAAAGCGACTGCTCGTTGAACACAAGGTGCAGGCACGGGGTATATCCCGCCACGACCTTGGTGTCGAGGCGCGCCCAAAATCGCAGCACGGCCTGCCATCCCGTAGGCACAGGAGACGCATCGAAGTGGAGCGTCGATGTCTGCCCCTGAGCGATTTCCAATGCATCCAGCAGCGGAATCGATATCGCGCTCGGGTTACCATCGCTGCCGGTCAGAACCATAGGGCGCAGGCGAGTCCGCTTGAGCTCCCAGGCTCGCGTGCCGGATGTCAGCAAGCTCTCTTGCAGCGCATCGCTACCGTCCGCGTCACTCAAACCGACTTCGACATTCACAGGAAGGTCCTGCACGGGCGTAACCCCCAGCGCGCTCCACGGAATCGCCGCTTCCAGTGTCCAACCATGTTCGGTGCGCGCGGCGGCCACTTGTACACCGCTCATATCGAGGCCTACTGGCTTTAAACAAACGGCTTTCGGTGCGTCATCGGTGAGGGAATCCGCCGAGCGGGTAAAGCGACCTGGACTCAAGGCCAATTGGAACTGGCCTGCCCCGAACTCGATACGATCTGTTTCTGTGGCGGGTTGCAAGTCAATCGTAATCTGTACATGGTCACCTTGCGGGGTTTCTGCAGTCGGTTGCTCAGGTCGATGAATGTCATCTGTCACCCTAGCCGCCACAAATAGGTACTCCTGCCTCCATGCTAACTGTACGACACCACTCATATCCTGCGCACCCGACCAAGCTCCCGCACCCAAAACCGCTTGAGCTGGCTGGTTAATTTCAAGCGCATTTGGCACACCTGCCCAGTCGCCCAAGTCGCCATCGACGGCGATCGGTGGATCAGGCTTGAGTGGGATACCGTAAGGGACTTCGGCAAAGCCGCTGGCAGGCAGGGAGAGGAGGATAGCGGTCACGACCAGGCGAAGAGCAAAACGTTGCATCGTACATTTCGAATTTGATTAATGTGGCCCGACGCTCCGCGTCGGTATTGGCTGTCGGGATTGATAGAGGTGTGATAGAGGTGTGATAGATGTTGTGATAGAGGCGCTCACGACGCGGAGCGTCGAGCCACATTGCTATCGGCCAGCGGGTGGGAGCAGATCGCTGGTGGCGCTGATCATCGACAGGAGACCCGTTGCCAACGCGTCTCGCGCATCAGGATAAAAAGTCGGCGAGTGTAGCGAGGGAGGTTGTTGTCCAAGTTCCGCAAAACGCGCCAGACGCTCTGGAGCAATGACGCCCAGGCGGTACATCACGATGGGGACACCGGCCAAGCCGTATTGACTGAAGTCCTCGCCACCCATCACCGGCGGCATGGGAAGGACGTTTTCGGAGCCCAGAGCCAAACGCATACTGTCGGTAACAAGCGGTGTAAGTTCGGCGTCGTTCTCGAGCGCGGGAGTGCCTTCGGAGGTGGTAATGTCAGGTTCGGGTGCCCCGTAGGCTTGGGCTACTGCGAGCGCTTTGCGCTTGATAGCAGCAAGAAGTTGATTGCGAATCTCGGGCGTGTAGCTGCGCACCGTCAACTGCAACTGGCACGAGTCGCCGATGATATTGTGTTTGGTGCCGCCGTGAATCGAGCCGACCGTCACCACCGCTGACTCGCTGGGTTTGACTTCTCGCGAAACGATCGTTTGCAGCGACATCACCAACTCAGCCGCTTGCACGATCGGGTCGATGGTGCTTTCAGGCGCGGAGCCATGCCCCCCTTTCCCCTTGACGGTAATGTCAACAGAATCGACGTTGGCCATAGAGTAGCCGGGGCTGAGGGCGACCTTGCCGGTCGGCGTCTTGCTTTCGCAGTGCAGCGCAATGGCGTAGTCTGGCTTGCCAAAACGTTTGAATAGTCCGTCGCCGAGCATCGCTTTGGCACCCGAGCCCCGCTCCTCGGCGGGCTGACCGATCAACATCAACGTTCCTTTCCAAGCGGACCGATGCTCGGCAAAGTATCGTCCCACACCGATCAGATTGGTCATGTGGATATCGTGGCCACAAGCGTGCATGACGCCGGTGGGAGTGCCTGATTCGGTAACGGCGGTTTGCTTCGAGGCGTACGGGAGCCCGGTCGCTTCGGTCACGGGCAATGCGTCGAGGTCGGTGCGCAGCATGACCGTTGGGCCATCCCCGTTTTTGAGCAACGCGACAACTCCTGTCCCTCCCACGTTTTCCGTTACGGTATAGCCCGCATCCCGCCAGGCATCGGCAACGAATTTAGCAGTCTCCGTTTCATGGAACGACAGCTCGGGGTGTTGGTGTAGATAGACATAGGTCTCCAGGAGATTGGGCAACTGAGATTCGATCCACGCCCGCGTCGATGAGGTTTCTTGTACGTGTGTAGATGGGGTGGCCAGGATCAGCAGCGCGAAACAGCTTGTGAGTACAATTGTTTTCATGGTCGATGTCACTTTCTATTAAGGGAGTGGTTCATTGTGGACGATCACACGCGCATAGGATAGAGCTCGAATGTGGCTCGACACTCAGTCGTCGGTGTTGCTAGGGGCCAAGCGAAGCAAAGGGGCTAAGGCCGATACGGCCAATCACCTTCAAAACACACAGCCGATTATCTCATGCAAAGGCCCGGAGGCGCAAAGAGTTGACCGTAGAACTTTGCGAGCTCTGCACCTTTGCATGAGGTTTTCTTTGTTGAAGTCATTGTGCTCTCAATGTTGGTGTACCCACTACTCCGTTCCGCTGCTGCCGAGGGACTGATCGCCGAGTTGTTGTCTTAGGCGGCGCAGGACGCGGGCGCGATGCTGTCGGACGGTGGCGGGTGAAATCTCCAGCTCGGCTGCGACGGCTGCGACCGTTTGAACGTCGATCGTGGTACGCCAAAATGCCTGCCATGTCTTGGGCTCAAATTCACTCTCGACTTGCGCCAGTCCTCTGTGCAACAACTGCGTGAACTCGAAACGCTCCGAGTCATCGCTGTCATCCAACTCTTCGGGCACTTGCTGAGTGGCTTGCCAAGCGGTACTGCCACCTTGGGCCAGTGGAAAGCGTGCGTCGCGACGCTGGGAGTCGATAATCTTGTGGCGAGTTATCGTCCACAACCAAGCGCGAAAGCCTCCACCATTTTCTCGCGGTCGATAGTCGTCGATCCCGCGCGAGACCGAGAAGAATACCTCCTGCACGGCGTCATTGATCTCCGACTCGGTGACTTTCTGCTTGCGGCACCAGAAGGCGACCAGCGGTGAGTAGAGTGCAACCAAATCATGCCACGCTCGAGAGTCGTTGGAACGAACCCGAGAGATCAAGCTCAATCGCGTCGACGAGGAATCAGTTAGCGACATTGGGTAGTCTTCTCAATCTTCTTGTGTGGTACGGATGCAGCCCCCAGTGGCCTTGTGCCACTGGAGCCAAAGTTTTGGCGGTAGAATCGACGCCCCGATCGCGCCGCTCGCCTCCGGGGGCGTCGCTGCAAGCGACGCCCCCGGAGGCGAGCGAAGGTGCTGAGGGCGAAGCAATCTATTTGCAAAACTTAGCTTCCGATGGAGCAAGTCCATCGGGGAGCAGCAAAACTTAGCTTCCGATGGAGCGAGTCCATCGGGAAGCGGCAAAACTTAGCTTCAGATGGCGCAAGTCCATCGGGGAGCAAAAATGCTGTCACACTGGTTTCGTTCTTGAGACTATACCAGCTCGCCACCGAACAATGCTAACATGGTGCTCAAGGAATTACCAATCATGCAAGCCACTCAATGCCCGCCGCGCAATCGTCTGAAGGACTACTTGGCAGGCAAGCTCGACGATGACGACTCGAACGTGCTCGAACAGCATTTGCTCGAGTGCTCCGACTGCGAACTGGCCGCGTCGGAGATCGACAACGAACCAGATACGCTGGTCGAGCTCTTGCAGCTCGGACCTGCCCCCGCTGCGACGTCAAGAATGTGGCCCGACGCTCCGCCGTCGGAACGCCCTGGCTTGCAGTCCGCCCCCGCACCTGCCACGCCATCGAGCCCCGCATCTACTCCAGCACAAGGCGAAAACGCACTCGCGCTACCTGCCATTCCCCACGTCATCGCCTCGTACGAGCTGTTAAAGCAGCTTGGCGGCGGCGGGATGGGAGCGGTCTACCTGGCGCGACACAAGAAACTCGACAAACAAGTTGCGATCAAACTGCTCCCCGCGCTCCCGGCCAGGCTACCTGAATTCGTAGCGCGATTTCAACGCGAAATGCGAGCCGCCGGGCAACTCGAGCACCCAGCCATTGTGCGTTCTACCGACGCGGGGGAAGAGCAGGGGATTCACTTTCTGGTTATGGACGCCATCGATGGCCTCGACCTCAGCCGCATTGCGCGGGGCGTGCCGCAACTATCCATCGCAGACGCTTGCGAAATTGTTCGTCAAGCCGCCTTGGGATTGTCGCACGCGCATGAGAAAGGGATCGTGCATCGCGACATCAAGCCTTCGAACTTGATGCTCGACGTAGACGGTCACGTAAAGATTCTCGATTTCGGATTGGCGCAAGTCGGCTTGTGGGATGCGGGCTCCGCCGAGATCACAACCGTAGGACAATTGATGGGGACGCTCGACTACATGGCCCCGGAGCAAGCGGAGCGGGGTGGGGCGGTCGACTATCGCGCCGACCTGTATTCGCTCGGTGCAACTTTATTCCGTTTAATTTCGGGACGTCCACCGTTGGCGGCAGCCCCCGATTTGACGCCGCTGGAAAAGCTACGACTGCTGGCCACGCACAGAGCTCCGAAGCTCACCACGCTTCGCAGCGATGTGCCGCTTGAATTGAGTGGGCTCGTCGATTCGTTCTTGTCGCGCGATCCTTCAGCTCGGCCTGCCAGTGCAGCTCATGCCGCCGAGTTGTTGGAGCCCTATTGCCAAGGGGCCGAGCTAGCAGCGCTGTTGGCACGAGCTAAAGTAATTGCTGAAACCTCAGTGCCAGTTAGCCCACCGTTGGCCGCACGGCTCAATCAGGGGATTTCGCCGGAACTCTCCGCACGTAATGCGTTCCAGTCGTCACCATCGCGAAGTGCAAGTGGATGGGGACGTGTTGCTACGTGGAGTTCGCTGGCGCTCTGTTTGGCTATGCTCTGTGGCGGGATATTGTTTGTGCTGGAGACATCCAAGGGGCAGCTTGTCATCGAATCCGACAATGCCGATGTACAAGTTAAATTAGTGAAGGATGGCCAGGAGGCGAGTGAGCTACACATTGAACCCGGTACGCAAACCACGCGACTGCGCGGTGGAGAATATGAGATCGTCATCGACGCACCAAGTGACAATTTCACGGTCTCCAATCAGCTTTTCACTATTCGCAATGGTGAGACGGTCGTAGCGAAGATCACAACTCGACCGCCGGCAAGCGCCTCGCCAACACCTTCTGATATCCTTAGTGCTTTGCGCGTAGATGCTCCCGAGGACAAGCGTCTGAGCGCGGTGGTCTACGAAGGAGACTCGTTGGATGTATGGCTGCGGCGACTCAAGTTCGAACGCAGCAGCAAGAAAATCGCTGAAGCACTCGCGGCCATCAATGCTATAGCAGATGACAAGGTGAGCGATTTAGTCGAGCCGGTGATCGTCGAGTTCTTGATGAATCCCGAAACGTCGCCCGAGCGTTTCGAGGCAGCGATAGAAGTTTTGTATAAGTCCAGCGGCGAACGTTTTTTCGATAACTTGACTGAAATCCTGGAATGTCTTCGGACCGGCGAACGGAAAGAGAATCTATTAGGCTTTGCTAATCGATTTATTGGTGCCAGCGACGTTGCCAACCTCGCTCAACTCAGCCGATTTCTGACTTGGTCGACACGTGCCCTAGAGGACGATTCTTTGAGGCCGAGTGTCGGTACCGTACTAAGATCAATGTTTTTTGACTATGGTCCTACCCGAGTTTTTCCAGCAGAATGTCAGCAAGCAGCCATGGATGTTCTGCTATCGTCCAAAAAACTTACTGACGCAGAGTTCTGGCTGGCAGAAAACGAGAGATTTCCATGGGCTGCATCGTTCCGCATTGAAATTGTTCGACGCGCGCTCGTCGTACTGGCGGACACAGATGCCGATTCCCAATTAGTCGTTCAAGCCGCATTGGTACTCAACTCAACGGCCGAGTTTGGCAATAGGCTGAGCAAGGAACAGAGATTGCAACTGATCGACGCATTGCACAGGCGGTTTGAGCAGGGTGCTCGTGAACTCAGACCTTTCCTCGCATCAATCGACGTTTCACGTGCACTTGCCAAGGGTGCCGCGCCAATCCTGTTCAACCAGGCTTGGAAGGGCGGCGAATCGGAAACGGCGGTCAACCAATCGATCGCGCTCATGAATATGGTTGCTAAGTTTGAATTGCGCGATGAATTGAAAGATTCTTTGACGGTGTTGCACGACTCATTGGCATCGCAGCCTTTGCACGGAGAAGGTTTTTCGCGATATCAAATGCGGGGTGGACAATGGGACGAAGTGGGTCGTGCTGCTCAAAGAGACTCAGGCACAATCGACAAGCTGTTTCTACAAACAGCCTACATGCAAAGTGGCTTGTTAATTGGTAAAGACCTGAAGGAGTTGGTCGGTCGCTTCGAGCAAACGAAAGCGGCGGATATTGCCGTAGCAGTCAATGGCAACTTGGATAAACTTGAATCTGAACTACTAAGCGGTGTGGATAGGGCCGCCTTGGGAGCCTTGTACCAGACACTTACACGCGACCAAGCTCAGCGGGCGATTCCGCTGCTAACCAGGTTCCTCGTCGAGCACTTTAAAGGAGCCACTTTTTGGAGTGAAGCATTGGCGATGCTTGGGCGTGTCTCCGGTGACCAGTTCTTTGTGCATTTCACAGAAATCCTCGAAGCGACATCAGGTGAGCAGCGAGCTGCACTGCTTTCTATCGATTTTTCTACCTTGCTTGAGTTTCAGTGTTCAGACCCAGAATCTCTGACGGGCTTCTTGAACTGGGCCGACTCGATTTTCGGATCTGACCGGAAAGACGATATTGCGATTCAGCCCACCCTGGCGAAGATGTTGCGCAGTCTACTCCGCGATCGCAGTTCACTGGTCGAACGCCAGCGTATTAGTCGTGCTGCTTTCCAGATGGCACCGGGGGTGGTCAGCGAAGACTGCCAACGACTCATCCTGAGCCATCTCGAACAGTATCCGCAACTAACCGATCAGAACTTTTGGTTGGCCGAACCTGTGAGGCCTAACGACAAGGCTGCAACGTTTACTATTGCACCGATGGATAAGGTGTTTCGTTCGGCAATGCTCGTGCATGCTTTGGCAGCCCTCTCGCCTGACGTACAGACCTCATCCGATCTCGATCAGCTTCACACGCACGCGTTGATGGTCATTCGATCCGTAGTAACGGAAGGCGATGAATTGTCGCCCCAGCAACTGGATGAGGTTAAACGTTATCTTGCGGAGCTGCTTAACGATTCGGCACAGGACCTTGTGGAGAGTTCAGTACTTAAATCGCAGTGGGGGCCGTTTGGATACCTGGCGAAACCGCAATGGCCTCTAAAAGACTACACAGACTATTCCGGTCCAGGCAATACACTGCTAGCTGGATTGAATCTGATTCAAGAATTGAAGCTGGCCAGCGAGCTCGTCGGACCGTTGCAAACGTTGTTCGAAGCGGCAGAGGAGCCTCGGATCACTCGCAACTATTATTCCAACAGGGAAATTCCTTGGGACATACGCATTCGTGATGCAGAACGCTACAACGGTGGCTACACCGAACTCTACACTCAGACCGTCTACCTATTAACCGGAACGCTGCTTGGCAAGGACGAAAACGAACTCCTCAAGCGACCCGATAAAGTCAAGCGAGAAGATGCCGAAGCGCGACTCCGCTTCGTTCACGCTGGCGATACGTTGGCCGTATATATCCCAAATTTCCTGCCCGTAGATGGTTCATCGCCGCCGGTGCTTCAAGCCGGTAAGTCGCCACCGGTGACTGGCTATCCGGTTCCCGTGAATGCGCAAGGAGAAATCACGGTGCCAGGACTTGAACTGATTTCTGTCGAAGGCAAAGATCTGAAAGAGGTCCGCGAACTGCTGGTTCAAGCTCTCGCGAAGATAGTAAGGCCAGACGAGTTTATGATACGCGGTATCACCGTTCAATTCTTGATGCATGCTGGCGAAGAGGTTGAAATCCGCAACGTCTCCGGTCAAGCTATTCCCACCGAGCGCTAAGGCTGCACCATCGTCCGCGCAAGTAGGCTCGTAACGAGTATCGCGAGTTACGGCAGACCGAAGCGGTGGATGCAAACGCCACGTTTTCACGCCCCAGCGAATTTGTTCCTACCGATGATTTACAGTTGCCACCACACGAGAGAATTCATGGCAAGAAAATGGGGGCAAGAAAATAATCGCGGTATGAATCGGTTGCAGCTTTGTCCGCGCAAGTAGGTTCGTAGCAAACCCAGCGAAGTTATGAAATGCAATCCGACGGCGGAGCGTCGGGCCACATTAAGCAAGTAGACGCGTAACAAGCCGTTCGTGTCGCATTCATTTTCTTGCCCCCATTTTCTTGCCATGACACTTCGGCCTGCCGTAACGGCGCACGGCTTGCTACGAACCTACGGCTGGATGACTCGACCGGTCTTAGGGTTGACGGCGATGTCTAACTGCTCGTTGTTGTCGACGTAAAATACAAAGCCGTTAAACATTTCATCTACGGTTTGTGGGCCGTATTCAACCGACTTGTCGGGATCGGGATTGTAGGGATTGAAAGCCGAATTGTCGAAGTGCGCCGTGGCTGAGACGACTGTTCCCTTGGGCAGTATTTTCGTCCCAGGCTTGATTTCATATCCAAGCTGCCATTCAAAGTTGTAGTTGGGGATCTGCAACAAGGTTTCTTGACTAGCGTCTGGCGGCGTGGCGTAAAATGTCATGTCGCGCCCGCGCACGTGCATGTGGGTGAATAGGCCGAGCAGGTCTGCGTCATGCTTCAATGTATGGCTCGACGAAATCGCAAAGGCGGGATCGTGCGGCGTGATCTTCCAACCCCTGGGGTCGAGCACGAAATGGTGCAGCTTCTTTTTGACATTTTCACGGGGAAAGCGAAGACCGACTTGGATAAGAGATTTTTCTTCGACGCCAGTAGTCGTATAGTGAATTTGCAGCACCAATGCGGCACCTGCCGGAATGCGATAAGCGGCACCGGCAGAGAAGTGGCTGAGGTCCAGCGGCTGGCCGCCGGGAACATAGCCGGTGATAAACGTCTCGTCACTCGCCCCTTCACTAGTCATGTAGGCCAAATTACAGTGATGGACCACGGCGCGATTTTCGGGACGAATTTCAAACGCCTCGACCCAAGTCTCGCCGATGAACAAGTGCGGGAGGACCACATACTTGTAGGGAATAAAGCCGGTTGGCTGGATCGTGTGCTGTTCGAGCATGGTGACCACCAAGTCGGGTTCGCCAATCCGCCACTTCTTGGTAGAAAACTCGCCTGTGCCGACTGTTGGCTCATCTTCGTCGGGTTCGCCAACCGGTTGCCCAGCGGCAATCCAACTCAGCAATTTATTCTTCTGGGCCATCGATAGGGAGGCATCGTTTTGAAAGACACCGTGATGGCTGCTGGCGTACCAGGGTGGCATGGTTTCATCACGGACTACCTCAGCAATCATCTGCGCATTCGAGGCAACCTGCTCGAAAGTCAGCAACGAAAATGGGGCGGCGGAATCCGGGTGATGGCAGCGCGCGCAATGCTCGGCAAAAATCGGCGCGATATCTTGGTGGTAGGTTAGACTCGTGGTAGTAGATTTTTGAGCAGCGGGCGTGATGACACAGCCATCCACAGGCGTTTCTGGTACGCTGATCGGCTCGTCTGCCAGCAACTCAGCGAGCGCCTGGTCCAGATCGTTGCGTGACGCCTGAGGGAGCGCGCCTCCGAGTCGGATCTGATCGTCGATGCGGCCGCGATAGCGCAGTCGATGCTCGTGATCGAGCACGACAACTTGTGGCGTGCGAGTGGCACCCAGCGCCGTGGCGCAGCTCAGGTCGTAGTCCTTCACAAAGGTAAAGGGGGCGTCGAAATCGATCGCTTGAGAGGCCATGTCGCGAATCGTATCGTAGGGACCTACATTCACGGCGACAAATACGACGTCTTGATCTTGATACTTTTTTGACAAGTCGACGAGTTTGGGCAAATAGCGTTTCACTAGCGGACACTGCGTGGTGGTAAACGCAAACACGTAGGCCCGATGACTGCCGAGCTCCGATAAGTTGCGTTCGAGGCTGCGAATATCCTTAAAATTCAATTCGGCAATCTCCGCTCCGATGGACGCTTGCGGTCCGGCAGGTGGAGTAGCGTGTGCGTTGCTGCCACAGAAAATCCCAAATGCGATTCCCATCAGCGACAGTATCCGGCGAGATGACATGGGGAGGAACCTCCAAGAATTCGAGGGTTTCAAAACTTCGGTGCTCAGTCTGACAAGCAATTGACGATCGGGTAAAGCTGCGCAGCAACCAGATTACATTCTAGCAGGTCGCCGGAGTAACCGCCGTGGATCGTCGCTAGATTCTTCTGAGGAGCCAAAAACTAACAGCAATTGGCACTTGCCACAACACGCTTACGGAGACACACTACAGCCACTTAATAACTAGTTGCACTCAATTTGATCAAAACTACTCGCTAACCGCTTGAGGTACACGTGACGGAGAATGCCTTGTGGATACCACCGGCTGGAACGAACGCATTGATATTCGACTGCGATGGGACGCTGGCCGATACGATGCCGACGCATTATAGCGCTTGGACATGGATGCTCGACCAGTTTGGTATCCCGTTCCCAGAAGAAAAGTTTTATGACTTTGCGGGCAAACCGACTGAGCTGATTATTAAGCTGCTGGCTGAAGAGACACGTGTGGTTGTACACGATATAGCAGCAATGAGCAGGCTGAAGGAACAACGCTACGTCGAGTCGATTGACGCGGTAAAACCGATCCAAGTCGTGCTGGACATCGCAACTCGTCATCGCGACCGCTTGCCAATGGCAGTAGCCAGCGGCGGGGAGGGGTACGTTGTTGCCAGAACGCTGAACGTGATTGGTGTGGGGGACTGGTTCAAAGTTGTCGTAGCGGCCGAGGATACCCAGCGGCACAAGCCTGAGCCGGATGTATTTCTGGAAGCAGCACGACGCCTCGATGTCGACCCGACCGGCTGTGTCGTGTTTGAGGACAGTGATCTAGGACTGCTCGCTGCCGAGCGGGCTGGAATGATGGGCGTTGACGTTCGACCATGGTACTAAACAACCAAGTCAAACCGTGTAACTATTTCAGCATGGCACAATCGTTTAAACTGCGCTAAACTATTTTAGATGTCGGTCCAAAAAGTCGAACGTGCCTTTACCATTGATTGTATGGGGTCCGTTGAACCATTCGATCGCGCAGCGCTCTGGAATGCCCAGCCGCGCGCTGTATAGAAATCGAACCTTGGCAAATTCGGAGGCGACGCGTTCGTCGATTCCGACGGCATCGTAGTGCCCGCGTTCGACCATAAATGGACGTGGGGCGATGAGCGCCGCCATCTCGGCGTAGTTGAAGGTGGATCCCAAATCGAACTCGAAAATCTCGTACTCGTTGGTCCAGACGTACGAGTAATTCTCTCGCGTCGACGCGTTCTTATCGACCCAGTCATTGAAGTCACCCGAGCAGATGGAAAGGCAATAGTCGGGAACGAGCGGCGGAATGCGCATGGCGCTCTTGCCGCCATAGGACAGCCCGTAAAAGGCGATGTGCTCGGCGTCGACATTGGGCTGGGACTTCAACCAGTTCACGATCTGCTGATGTTGTGGCACGATGATGGAAAACAGAGTCTTCTTGAGCGGGTAGGCCTTGCGCTGAAGGGTACGAAACTTGTCGTGCCCAATATAAAGATTCTGAGGGGCAAAGGTGATGTAGCCACGTTCGGCCAATTTGGCGGCGAAGTCGTGATAGGCTGGGTGATCCCCTGCGATCGTGTCCTGGGGGCGGCCTTCCAAACCATGTTGGCAGACTACTACCGGCCGCTTTTCGCCGGGCTTCATATTCTTGGGCAAACACAGAATGCCGTAAGCGATCACATCGGGAAAGACATCCAGCACGACTTCGTAGCCAGTCCAAGTTGGCCGGTCGTAAACGACCCGCGATCGCGCGTTGAAATCCATTAGCGGTTCTTGAAAATGTCCGATGACTTCATCGCGAAAATAGTCGCGGTAGGGCTCGATGGATTGGCGATAGGCACCCGTGGATGATGTGTCGAGCTTGAATCGCCCCTCGCGCGAGTCGTAGAGATTACTGCCAAGATTCAAGAAACCTCGACGAAGTGCATCGCTCTCCCCCAGTTGCCATTGGTTATGTTGTTCGAGCTCGTGAAACTGACGCTGTTGGCGGCCGGCTGCACGGTGGTTATCAAGTTTGTCGATAGCCTGAGTCTGTAGCGTGAAGCGAGCATCGGAACCTGGCCGTAACGATTTCCAGAAGGCGAGCGTTGCGTCGGGAGCCATGGCAGGCATCGGCTGTTGCTCGGCGGCCACATGCATCACGGAGTGTTCGAGCGGCTCGACGATCCGTGAGAGTCTAGCGAGCTCGGCCGTGACATCTGCGTTGGTCGCTGGAGTCAATACGGCTGGCGCGCCACCGCCGCTGGGCAATTCGAGCGTGGGAGCACCGTTTTCATCGATAATGATATTGCGAGGGACAACCATCGACGCGAGCTCGGCATCTCCAAACGCCTCGAGTAGACCGAACACATTGCGACTGAGAGGTTGTTGCCAGATCTGCTGCCGCGAACCAAAGTAGCCGCCCACACAGACCGAGTCGATGCGTGGGTCGAGTGCAGCGGCGTAGAGCGCGAGCATGCCACCTTCGCCATTGCCGATCACGCCAATTGGCAGCTCGTTTGATTCCGACGCACGCTCAAACCAATCAACGGCAGCCAGCACCTTTTGAACTTCGTAGCCGATCAGGTGCCGTCCCAGCACATAGGCGCTGCGATAGAGGTATTCGCGACTGGTCATTTTTGCGCGACCGTTGCGCGCTTTGAATTCGCGATCGATCAAGGTGGGGACCAGCACACAACAACCGTTGAGGGCTAGCTGCCGCGCGAATTGATTCTCTGGCGGCAAGCCAGCTTCGAGTCCACAAATCAGCTCAGGGGTTTGATCGGCGTCAGGAATGGCGATTACGTTGGCGACGGGCCCATTGGCTACGAGCTCGGCGTCGGGCACGAGCCATAACCCTTCGCCGTGTACGTTATGGAGCGCTGGCCAGCGGACTGCGTAGACTTTGTAGCCGTCGCCGGTGGCGACCAAATGCGACTCGGAGGTGGACGAGACGAACTCCAACGCGTCGAATGCTGGTCGTTCATCGCGAACTCCAAGGATATGAGCCAAGCGTTCGCGGTTGGGTTTCAGCGATCGCTGGTAGACTACTGGCGAAGTGAAGTCACGCTGAAAGTGTTGCTCGCGCAAGGCTATGGAGCGCTCGATTTCTTGGAGCAGGAAGCGATCGACGCCTTCGACCAACCGCGCGGCGATATCTCCTTCCATTGTTAGAGGTGTTGTTCCCTGCAAGGCTGATCCTTTCAGCTCCTGGCCTGCAAGAAAGCCATTGCAATACAATAGTAACAGTGGGGTAGAAAGTAGAAGGCTTATTGAGCGATTCATGTTGAGGGATTACCTGAGAGTGTACGACGCGTTGAGCCAACGGATAGCCAAGCCCAAAGTTAACACAAAGCAATTCTACTCGCTCCTTTGCACAGTGCATTGATTCAGAATTCCATCCTCAGACGTGGTTGTGGGAATGCGGGGGTTGGGTTGGGTTTGACGCTGAGCTCTCCGTAGCTACCGTCGCCAGAGGGAAGACGATAGACGGAAAAGGATTGGCAGGGCAAAAAAGTGCGGTTTCCGCGTTTATGGCCCTATAACTGGCCGAAGTGAATCTTTGCGAGCTTCCTGCAAGGCGTTACACTGAGGACATTCGTGGTCGGAGATCTCGCTATCGTTTTGTTTGGAAACTAGGAAGCTATGTCTATTCGCATTTCACTAAGTCAGCGTTACCTGCGAGCCTGCGTCGGGCTGATCGTGTTGAGCGGCCTTGCTAGCAATAACCTTACCCGATCGCTGTGTGCTCAGCAGCCCGATTCCAAGCCTCAGAAAGAGTCTACGGAAGCGAAAGCAGAGAATAAAGGCCCGGCGTCCAGCAGGCGGGCGATCGCCTACTATTCCGAAGCAGCCGGTTTTCAAAACAAAGGCGCGTATGAGCTGGCGATCGAGCAATGGAAGAAACTGCTCGACGAATTCCCCGAGGATCCGTTGGCTAGCAAGGGATGGCACTACATGGGGATTTGCTATACCCAATTGGAAGAGCCCAACTACGCTGAGGCGGCCACCGCTTTTGGAAATGCCCTCGAAGACGCTGCGCTCGAAGTCCGCGAAGAGTCGTTGATCAACTTGGCTTGGTGTCTATTCTCGCAGGGCCGAGCTGCCAAGCCTAGTTCGCCCGAGTACCGACAGGGGCTCGAACAAGCGCGCGAGCGACTGAGCGAATTCCTCAGGAGCTACTCCACAGGAAGCTACGTCGATCAAGCCTACTTTTATTTGGGAGAGATCGAGTACTCGTTGGGTGAGATCGATAAGTCGATCCCGTACTATCAAAGGCTGCTCGACACCCGAGCCCTACAGAAGTCGAGTCTGCGACCTGGCGCGTTATACGCCATCGCGGTCGCTTACGAAGAAGCGAAGCAGGATGAAAATGCAATCAGACGCTTCCGACAGTTCTTGACCGAGTTTCCCAAAAATGCTTTAGCCGGTGAAGTGATTGTGCGTCTGTCCGACATACTGCTCAAGCAGGGCAAGACGGACCAGGCGGCCAAGCTGCTGGCCGAGGTGGTTCAGGGAGAAGCGGGCAAGATGAGCGACTATGCGCTGCTGCGACTCGGTTACGCTGCCTCGACGCAAGGCAAGAACGAAGAAGCAGCCGAGCACTATTCGGAACTGCTCAAGCAGTTTCCCAACTCAAAACACGCTCCCACTGCCGCGCTCTCGCTCGGGCAATGCCTGTACAAGAGCGGCCAGTACGATCAGGCGCTGGAAAAATTCAGCCAAGTGCTTCCCGCCAAAGATGCACAAGCCGCCGAGGCAGCGCACTGGATGGCGATTACCTTGCAGCGACAAAACAAGTCAGCCGAGGCACTGAAGATCGTACAAGAGGCGCTCGAATGGGGAGTCGACTCCCCGAACAGCGTCAATTTGCAGATGGACTACGCCGACGCGTTATATGCCAATCCAGAATCATTGGATAGAGCGCGAGAGGCCTACGAAAAGATTGTCAAAGAACATCCCGACGATGCCTTGGCACCACGAGCTGCATACAACGCGGCTTTTGCAGCGTTGCAAGGTGGCAAACTCCCCGAAGCACGGCAATTGGCCGAATTGTTTCTCAATCGCTATCCGCAGGATCCACTGCGGAATGATGTCAGCGCAATCGCTGCCGAAGTTCTGTTGCAGCAAGGTGAGCATGCCACAGCGGCTACCGCATACGAAAAATTGCGTCAGGCAGACCCCAGCAATCCCGCCTTCGACCGCTGGACGCTGCGACTCGGGACGGCTCATTACTTGGCGGGGGACTATGCCGATGCCGTTCAGCTTCTCACCAGCGAAGCCGCTCGTTTCAAGAACAGCGACCAACAGGCTGAGGCGGAATTTGTACTCGGTGCCAGCTATCTCTACCAGGAGAAAGTGGCCGAAGCAATCGCGCATTTGACCGCTAGCCATCAAGCCAATGCCACTTGGTCTAACGCCGACGAGGTGCTGTTGATGTTGGCCGAGGCACATGAACGCAATAAAAATAATGACGCAGCGCGCAAGACATTGGAGTCACTGTTAGAGCAATATCCCAATACGCTCCTCAAGTCGCAGGTGGAATACAAACTGGCTCAATTGTCGGCTGCCATGATTCAATTCGATGAAGCCATACAGCGCTACGAAGGTGTTGTCAGCAACCCCGACGCCTCTAGCTACCACAATTTTGCCACCTATGGCATCGTGTGGTGCTTAATGCAAAAAGAGGATTACGCTCAGGCGTTGGAGCGCGTGCAGCCATTGTTGGCACAAGGCCTGCGCGACTCGGTCGGTGGCGAAGCCAAATTGGCCGAAGGAGTTTGCCTGCGAAAAACGGGCAAGGAAGCTCAAGCCATCGTCGCGTTGGAGGAATTCCTCACCACCAAGCCGACGGGCACCTCGTTGGCCAACGGCTTATACGAGCTGGGATTGGCCTATACGCAGCAAGGCGACTTGTCCAAAGCAACCGCCAGCTTTCAGCGCATCGTCCAAGAGGTCCCCGACTACCCTGCGCAGGACAAGGTGCTCTACGAAATCGCTTGGAATCAGCAAGAGAGCGGCCAGACCCCCGAGGCGGCTAAGACTTTCCAGCAATTGGTGGACAAATTCCCCAACAGCGAGTTCCGTGCCGAGGCGACCTATATGCTCGCACAGCAACAGTACGAAACTCAAGACTACTCGCGCGCTGCCGAAACCTACACCAGTGTGCTAGCGAGTACACAGGACCCCGAACTGCGCGAAAAGACGCAATACAAACTAGGATGGAGCCTGTTCCAACAGCAACGTTATCCCCAAGCGGCCAAGGAGTTCTCCGAGCAAGCCCAAGCTTTTGCCACTGGGACGTTGGCCGTCGACGCTAAGTTCATGCTGGCCGAATGCTCGT
Source organism: Pirellulaceae bacterium (assembly GCA_020852965.1). Classification (GTDB taxonomy): domain Bacteria; phylum Planctomycetota; class Planctomycetia; order Pirellulales; family Pirellulaceae; genus Aureliella. The sequence continues at coordinate 94,528 of JADYZV010000185.1, forward strand.
TTAAGCAAGAGCAATACGAAGCGGCACTACCGGCCTACGAACAGGCGCGACAAGCGGTCGAGAGTTCCACCAACTCGGTCGCATCCGAGCAGGTCAAATCGTTGATCTACTTGCATGGTGCTCAGTGCCTCCGTGAACTCGCGCGCTGGACCGAGTGTGAGAAATGGCTGAATGTCGTCATGAAGGACTATCCCAAAAGTCCTTACCTGTGGACGGCCGTTTATGAATTGGGATACTGCAAACAGAAGCAAGAGCAGCCGATGGAAGCGCTCAAGTACTACGGCCAAGTTGTAGAGAACAATCGCAACGAACTCGGCGCCCGAGCACGTTTCATGATGGGCGAAGTCTATTTTTCGCAACGCGATTTCCAACGTGCCATTGAAGACTTCACTCGTGTCGCCTACGGATTTGGCGGAGACAAGGCGCCCGATGATATCAAGAATTGGCAAGCCAAGAGTGCTTACGAGGCGGCGCGTTGTTACGAAATGCTGGCCAGCGATTTGCGGGGTGACAGCCAAAACAAAGCCATCGCCGGTGCGCGCAAGTTCTACGAGGATATTGTTAACGAACACGCCCAGCACGAATTGGCCAAACAGGCTTCCTCGCGCTTGGGTGAATTGCAAAAGACACTGAGGTAGCGGAATGTGCGCGGCCCCATGCCAGCTTGCCTGGCATGAGCCAGAGTTTTGGTTGTAGAGCGGCTCGACTTCCACAGCTCCCCTCGCCAGCTTGCCTGGCAGGGAGCAAAGTTTTGAAGTTAGAAATGAAATGAGTGGATATGAGATATCGCGAGTCCATCCCGCCCCAATCGCCGCCACCGGCGGCGATTGGGGCGGGATGGACGCCGGGGGGATGATGGGCGGCTGGCTAGCCTCAAAACTGATTCACCAGCGAGGCAAGCTCGCGGGGGTCTAAGAATCCAGATCGCGGGGGTCTAAGAATAATGTGCGGGACAATTTAATGAGGATGATTGTGACTAACTACGCTCGCGTGATTTTCCTATTTGCAGCCATGCTGATCGCGTGTTGCAGCCATGTTGTTGGCTTGGCGCAAGAGGTCGGCAATAGCACGCCTGACGCTGGCGTTAGCCCAGCCGAATTGCAGCGTTTGGCGGCAGAGGCGGCCAGCAACCGCTCGAATCCGCCTGCACCTATCCCCGCCGAATTGCGCGGAAGCAATATCAATATCTTGGTGCTACTGCGCCAAGGTGGCGGGATCATGGCTGTGATCGCGGTCATCAGCTTATTGGTCGTGGCGGTAGCCTTCGAGAGGCTCTTCGCTCTCAGGAGTGGTAAGCTCTTTCCCCGAGGCTTGCGGCGCGAAGTCAGGCGGGCGTGCGAGGAAGTTGGCCCGTTTCAACCGCACACGCTATTCGAAGCGGCCGATCGCTACCACTGTGCAGGCTCAAGGATCATCCACGAAATGTTGCGCAAGGTGGGGCGGCCAATCCCGGAAGTGGAAGCGGTCTTGGCAGAGGGGAGCCAGCGCGAAGCAGATCGACTGTATGGCAACGTCCGCTGGCTGACGCTGGCAGCCGCCGTGACTCCCCTGATCGGCTTGCTGGGAACGGTGTGGGGAATGATCATCGCCTTCCACGACACCACGCAGCTCGGTGCCGGCTCCAACAAAGCCGAGTACTTGGCCGAAGGGATCTATGTCGCGTTGGTGACCACGCTGGGTGGCTTGGCTGTGGCGATACCAGCCGCGATCATAGCCCACTTCTTCGAAGGCCGCATAACCAAGATGTTGGCCTTGATCGATACCGAGCTTCGCCGGCTGATGCCGCGCTTCGAGTCGCAAGAGGGACGAACTCGTTTTGACCTCAACGAACGCGGTATGTTCCGTCGCGACGCGGCCGCCGTATCGCCTCCCGCCGATTCCGTCCGACGCACCGTCATTTCGCCCGATATCGCACCGCCCCCTCCGGTACGGCACAAGTAGAAGGGGAGTTACACGATGGCAGTCACATTAAAACGTGGACAAGTGCTAGCGGTGTTGAGTATGACGCCGCTAATCGATGTCGTGTTTTTGTTATTAATTTTCTTTCTAGTCGCGTCGCGCTTGAGCCAGGAGGATCGTGAACTCGATATCCCGCTACCCTCGGCAGCCAATGCCATGCCGATGACGGTCGAGCCCCAAGAGATGATCGTCAACATTGATCAGGATGGTGCCATTGTCGTCAACAGCCAAACCTACGATGCTGAAAAGTTTGAACGCATGTTGGCGCAAACGATTGCCGACAATCCGCTCGGGCAATCCGTCTTGATTCGCGCCGATCGCCGCGTACCATTGCAGACCCCCGTCGACGTGATGGACATCTGCCTTCAATCCGGTGCGAGTTACTCCCTGTCGATCGCGGACGCTGAGTAGCGGTTAAGTGAGCCAGTTTCTCCGGCAGAAGAGACGCGCGGCCGAAGAGTTGGTCTGTTTAACCGCTGAAAGCGCGGCCGCGCGGGTGATGTACCAACCGAAACGATCGGGCGGCATGGGGGCGGATGACGAACGCGACGTGCAGCCGTCAACTTGGTGCTAGCCTCACTCCGAGCGCTGACGCGGTTAAACAGAAACCGTCGTCGGCAGCAGTGACGCGCGGCCGATGAGTTGATTAATAGGCGCGGTAGCGCTGGCGGGGTTGAGTTTCTATTGTAAATAAACGCAAAAAGAGTGGGACAAAGCCGACGGCAGAAGTTAGGGAGATTTCAGTTTGCGGCGAAGACTGTATGAAGGTTTTGCGTACAGAAAGAGGCATCGAAGTGCTGGAGGTGATCAACGAAGACTATGCCTTCGTGCTCACGCGACCCAAGGATGGAAAATTCGCAGTCTCCGTATTGCAACGGAGGGGAGTTAGCTCATCAGTTGATCTCCTCATTAGAGAACAAACGAATACTGCTAGGTATTATCTTTTGGATGCCTACAGTTATTACGGAAGAACCGTGTGGGGGCTGGTTCAAGGCCCAGGCTTCAAGCTGATCAAGATCGAGGCGTTCACTGGCGATGATGGAGAAGTGCTAGTCCGGGTAGACTTCAACTACGCACCCGTGAACAAACCGTACGAGGGTATGAAAAGTATTGAGGACTGGACACTCAAGAATGCATACCTTATTTTCGCGCCGAAAAATGGCTGGAAGTTAATTGAGTACGGTAGGCCGGTGTGGCCGAGAACTATAGTGACCGTCACTGGTCATCCCAGCGATCAGCTTGGATTCACAGAAACTTCCGTTGCGAGGTTTATTGGAGAGGACGGAAAGGTCAAACGGGAGGATCGGATAAGCCGTGCGAAGTCGAGTTACGATCCGATTCCCAAAGAGGAATTCTATTTGCGACATTATGGTTTTCCAGAACCCAATTTTGATACTTGGTTCCGATGGCCGTGGATACTCGGTGGCTTGTCGCTGGGAGCGGTCTGCATAATGGTTGCTCGCCGATGGTTACGCCGTTGAATGCAACATAGAAAATGCCACCACGGACATTTGGCTGCCGCAGATGCCATCGCCTGCGCAGGCCGCGAGATTGGGTTGACAAACGCTGTGGTGCGTCAGAGCTCCACCTGTTGATCGGCTCACCTTGTGCACCTGCGGCCTGCTGCGGCTCGGCGTTAAACGAATTTAAGTGAGTCGGCGCAATGCTACATCGCTGCAGTGTGGCTGGGGATGTTGGTGATGAAGAGTTCTTGAGGAGACAAATGCTGGCGGGCTAGGTTGACTAGGTGCTGATGGTGAGTGAAAAAAATCACCTGCGTGCGATGCGATAGCTCAGCCAACACGTGCAGTGTGGCTACAGAACGAGCGTCATCAAAGTTCATCAGGATGTCGTCAACAATCAGCGGGATCGGTTCGTGGTGTGACAGCCAAGCTTCTAAGCTGGCCAAGCGCAGCGCCAAATATAATTGATCGCAGGTACCGTCGCTCATCCCTTCGACCAATACTCGAGTACCATTGCGAAGGCCAGCCAGTATGGGCTCTCCCTTTTCGTTGTATTCGGCTTGCAGACCGGAGTATTGCCCAAGGGTTATCTGCTGGAAGATCTGGCTGGCGCGACCGAGAATCGGACCTTGGTTCTTTTCGCGATGTCGCTCGATGGCTGCTTTGAGTACGACGGCGGCTACACGGCGCACGGCCAGCGATTGCAGTTCGACCTCCAATTGCGCGGCGATACTTTCGCACTGGGCATTCGCTTCAGCGGCTCGGCTGCTTCCGTCGAATTTCTGTAGCTCGATCTCGGCGGCACGAATCTGTCCAATGACGGCATCGCGCTGCTCTTTCAATTCAGCCAATGTCTGCTCAGCGAGAGCCATTCGCTGTTGGAGCGATTGTTCGCAACTCAACTCTTTTTCCACTTCGGCTACAAAGTCAGGCAAGGTGGCTCCGGCACAAAAACCGAGTATTTCGTCTTCTAATTCGCTGGCGGCCAGCTCGTGCTCGCGGCGCTCACGAGCTTGATCGGCTGCGGGGGCGAGTTGATCGTAGTCGCTGACTTGCGCTTGTCGCAGCATCTCGTCGAGCTGAATCTTGGCTTGTTCGCCGCGCTGCTGCGCTTGTTGGAGCGCCAGGGTCAATTCGGCTTGACGCGCGATCAAGCCTTTGTGCTCGCGGTCGGCCACGCGAGCTTGTTCCAATTGTTGGACTAGCGCGCTAAGCGCCTGTTCGGCCGGCAGCTTGTGCAATTCGGGGGCGATCGCGGCGCACAGCGAGGCTACATCGGTTGAAAACAATTGTGCATCGCGATCGATGTGCTGCAAGCGCGTGCGGAAGCGATCGACCTCCTTGAATTTGGAAAATAGATCTCCTAGCGTATCCAAGCGGTTGTTGGCTTGCTCGGGGAGTGCGCTCTGTTCTAAGCCCAGGCGTTCCATTTCACTGGCCCACTCGCTTTGCAAATCGCCCAATTCGGTTTCGAATCTAGCGAATTCGGCTTGAGCCGCAGCCAATTTGGCTCGATCGTCGCGCAGTTGATCGTTCCATTGCTCGTGGCGGCTGACCTGGCTGGTCAGTTCGGTGAGTTTATCATCGACCCATTGCGTTAATTCAAGCAACGCGGGTTGTTCCGCCTTCTTGGGAGAGGATGAATGGGGATTTCTGTTAGAGCTTACGGGATCCAGCGTGTCGCGTATCTGTTTCAGTCGCTGGGTCAATTCGGTTAGCTGCTTCCGCTTGTGCGTGCAGTCTGATTCGAGCTGTCGCAGTTGCTTGAGTTGCTGTGAGAGCTGGTCTAGTTGTCGTAGCCAGTCCTGCATTTCATCGGGAGCTAGCGGAGTGATACCCGTTGGAGTCCACAATGCCTGCCAACGTTGCTCGATTTCCGCTCGCTGCGATTGCGTCTGTTGAAGTTCTGCTTGTCGTTTGGCATAGCGTGTAGAGATCTGGGCAAGATCGTTGTGCAGCTTAGCTTTGGTGGCTACGCGATTGGCGTCGGTTCGCAAGGCATCGGCGATTCGATCCGCTTCTAGGACCGCATGCTGATAGGCGCTAGTCAAATCGCTCGACTCAGGGAAGTTCTTCAAATAGTCATGCAGCGCGGTGTCGTCTGTGGTTTTAGATTCCCAAGTGGCAACGAACAGTTGCCAGCCATATTGTCTGAGTCGTCGCATGCGATCCAGTTCGGCCAGAGTGGGGACCGCTTGTCCCGATTCGAGCTGCGACAACTGAGCCGACAAGGCGTCGCGCTGCTGTTCATCTTCGGCTAGTGTGCGATTCAATGCCTGCAGTTGACCATCGGCGGTAGAGAATTCCGTTTCGAAACGGTCGAGGCTAGCTGAGGAGGGGAGCGGTAGACATTCCAACTCCGTCAATTGTCCGGAGAATAGTGGAAGTTTCTTGAGAGCCAATTCGACTTGACGTTGCATTTTGCCGCGGTCTGCTTCGGCTTGGTTCAGCTCCGCTTGCACGTCCCCTTGTTGTTGAACTGCGCGCAACGAGGCGCGGAGCGCGGGTAGATCGAAGGTGATTGGTTGGACGGATAGGCGTTGCTCGCCACTGCTGATGTCCAATTGAAGTTGTTCGCAATTTTTGCGTTGGGCTTGCAAGCGTTCGAGTTGCCGCTGGAGTTGAGTTCCTAGACTGCGGATCTTGACCGTTTTGTCTCGAGGCAGACGTAGTTCTTCGATGGTGGACAGGTCGGGGCTGCGATCGAGCTCGCGCATGAGTTCTTGAGCTTCGCTTTCGCTGTCTCGGCAGCGAGCTTCGACCGCAGGCCGATCTACGAGCGACTTGCGAATACCGCCAACTCGATCGCGCAGTGCTTCGATCGCGTCGAAGGCGGCGAGGATCGCCGGCGGCACGATCAGAGATTCCAATTGAGCTGCGATCTTCGCCAGTTCGGTAGTTGCACCACTGGATTGCATCTGACCAGTTTTCAGTTCGAGCAGCAGCTCGTTTGTGTGTTTTGCAAAGTCGCCTTCTAAACGCGGCACGTGTGCCAGAAGCTGTAGTTTCTGTTTACGAGTCTTCCAGCGATCGATGGGTGCCGAGGCCGATTCGATGCGCTGTAGTCGAGTCAATTCAGCTTGGATTTGGCTGAGCTGCTGATCGAGCTCGGCCTTGCGCTGCCGTTGCTGTTGGTGCTGTTGGTCACAGGTTTTCCAAGTATCGACGGTCTCTTGAGCGGCCCCAACCGCTTTGCGATGTTCGAGGTAGTCTTGCAAGTGTTGCTGAATGGAACCGCTGCGGAGCGTACTTTTGAGCAGTGCGTCGGCCTCTGTTTGAAGGTCGTTTTGCAACTGCTGTAGATTGACGACGCCAGCTCCGGCGGCGAACAACAACTCTCCCAATCGCCCTTTTCCAGCAGCGATGTCCTGTCCCCCCTCGCGCAAACGATGGTGGTTAATTCCGAACATCGACTGGAAGAACTCCTGGTCGACATCCCCCATGAATCGCAGCAGCGCATCGTCCGCAACAGGCTCTTGATCTTGGCCACAGCGCAGCGATAGCTTTTGAGCCTTGCGGCGCACGGAGGTTAGCTGTGTGCCATCGCTGTGTTCTAAACGCGCGCCAACGCGTAGCGACTTGTAGGGATGCTGGAAATCGTCGGGAGTGCTTGAGGGAAAGCCGTATAGGAAATGAGTGATCGCGCGCAGCGATGAACTCTTCCCCGCCTCGTTGGGGCCGTACAGAATATGCAGCCCGTGCGAACCCGCCGACAAGTCGAGTTGACAATCGGTAAACGGCCCGAAGGCGATCAATTGGAGTTCAGCAATCTTCACGGTGATTTCTATATATGGTTTTGAAGTATTGGACCCCTGTGAGCTTGCCTCACAGGTGAACGAGTTTTGGAGCTAGATGCGTTCGCCATAAGCATTGGACCCCTGTGAGCTTGCCTCACCGGTGAACGAGTTTTGGAAATAGATCGAGGGCCTCACCAACGCCCCCATTTTTCCATCCGCTCGCCACCTCAGGTGGCGAGCGGATGGGAAAGTGGTAAGGCCAGGGTGTTTTAAACGTGCTCTACTCATAAAACTTGGCTCACGCCAGACAAGCTGTCATGGGGCCGATGCGGAATCGAGATGTATGGTATAGCGAGCCGCGCGGGAGGGTAGCTTACAATTTGATTTAATTTAAGGAGGTGAATCTGTAGTGCCGTGTTGCAGACGGTGAGTCAGCAGGGATTCGGCTTGGGACAATACTCCGGCCAGCCAGTCATCGGCTTGGGGATCGTCTTGATCAGCGGCCTGAGTGAAGTTGAGTGTGCCGGGTTTTGTGGCCGCTCCTACGAGGCTCTTTAATTCGGGGGGGAGCTTGTTGATCACTGGCTGGAAATCAAAGCCGAGCGCATCGAGCTGCTGAGGCTGTGTGCGCAGTTGAGCGAAGAGTTCGGTTAGCTCGCCCAGGGCGGCTTCGTCAATCATTGGAGTCGTACCGCCGCGAACCGGCAAGCTGGTGTGCAACTTTACTTTTTCAATCCACAGTTTTCCTTGGCCAATGTCGAGCGCGAGGCCACGCACTTGATGGATCCAGTGATCTTGGTACGCTTGCAGTTCACGATGCAGCTTGGTGGCTCCCACGAGTTCGACCCGTACGGCCAGCGGCTTGCTTTCTGAACCGAGCACTAATCGCGAGAGGTGACCGCTGACGCAACTGAGTACGTCATCGGAATGCTGGACGGAACTGACGTCTACTTGGGCAGTCTCCCAACGCATGACATCGAGCGGATGAAAAACCGGTTCCAAACGACGATCATCGTGCACGGTAACAACGTAGCATCCCTTGGGGCCGCTCTCGCGAATATGCCTCCCCTGAATGTTGCCGGAAAAGGCGACAAACGGATCTTGGCAAAGAACTTCGCGCTTGTGAATATGCCCCAAGGCCCAGTAGTCGTAGCCTTTGAGCTTAAGCCCGTCGAGCGAACAGGGAGAGTAGCGATCGTGCCCTTCGCGGCCTTCGGCGCTGGTGTGCAAGAGGCCGATGTTCAAGCACCCTCGCTCGGCGGCTGGATAGGCTTGCGACAGATCTTCGAGTACACACTCGGTTGCGAAGCTCTGTCCATGAATGGCCACATCGAGCGTTTCCAAGTGGACGGTTTGTGGTTTTTTGTGCGATAGGAGCGTGACGTTGTCCGGGAGCGGTAGAGATCGCGTCATCTTGTTGGCCGCGTCGTGATTGCCCGCGATGAAGATTAGGGGGATGTCTGCTGCGCGCAGTCGCGTGGCCTGCTGGACAAAGTACATACCGGTCTGGAAGTTTTTCCAGTCACCGTCATACAAATCGCCGGCGATAAGTACAAATTGGACTTGTTGCTCGATTGCCAGATCGACCAAGTTGCTCAGCCCCTCGCGCGGGGCCCGACGAATTTCGTCGACGGGTGCTCCTTCGTACCGCTGCAAGCCCTTGAGCGCGCTGTCTAAATGAATATCGGCGGCGTGGATGAATTTGAAAATGGTGAACAGCCTTTGATGTAGCGAAACGCGGTGAGGTGTTTGAACGAGTCGTCAAAGTGCGTGAGAATAGAAATATAGGCATTGCCGGTGGTTTGGGCCATGACGTTGAGCGGATGCGTTTGCGACTTTATCCGTGCTCCGGCTCTGCCATCCGTGCTTCCACAGCGACAGGAAAACTAGCACGGATGGCAGAGCCGGAGCACGGATGACAGGCTGGGAAAATGCAAAAGGGTGTTGGAACGTGCTTCCTAGAGCGTCTGCTTGGACTGGACAATTGTCGCGTGGACGAGGAAAATATGAAATCAGATTGGTAATCGCTGCGGGGGACACTGGAGGGGGCGGATCGATCAACGGCTAGGTAGAAAACTGATTCACCGGCGAGGCAAGCTCGCAGGGGTCTAACAAACGGCTCGATTGATTACTGATTCACCGGCGAGGCAAGCTCGCAGGGGTCTAAGTAACGGCTCGATTGATTACTGATCCACCGGCGAGGCTAGCTCGCAGGGGTCTAAGAAACGGCTCGATTGATTGCTGATCCACCGGCGAGGCAAGCTCGCAGAGGTCTAAGAAACGGCTCGATTGATTACTGATCCACCGGCTAGGCGAGCTCGAATGGGTCTAAGAGACGGTTAGATAAGATAGAAAAGTGACTCACCGGCGAGGCAGGCTCGTAGGGGTCTAAGTAATAGTCCGAACGCTTCGAAAGCGAAATGCAAGCATGACCGACCGCATGCGGTTTTCCGAAATGGCTGGCATCCAAGCTCAGCGCGAGGAGATGGAATCGATTTGGCCACTGAACGCAGTACTGTGCTTGTTGGGCGCGTCGGTATTGGGCGTGGCCTTCTATTTTCTTGATCCTGCAGATCCGCGACCACTATACAACCCGTGGAGCTATGCAATCGCGACACCGATCGTGCTGCTGGTGCTATCGGCGCTGCTCAGCACGGTGGTCAGCCGCGTGGTCGAGAAGTCGATGCAAATGGCCTTTCTGCTCAGTGTCCTGATCCACTTGGTGTTGATGGTAGCCGCCGTGAATGTGGTCATCTTTTCACGCATGTGGCCCGACGTGCTCGATTCTTTGGCGCAGCAGCGCGAAGAACTCAAACGAGAAAAGCTGCAAGCCAAACAGTACATTCGTCTATCGAATACTACGCAAACAGGGCGTCGTCCGGACTATCTGAGGCCGGTCGAGACCGTGCATCAGCCGACCGAGGTCGAACCGGTCGACACGCCCATGTTGACGCTGGCTCGCTCCGATCGAGCTAATCTGGTGAGCCCATCGCCTAAGATCGAGTTGAGCCATACGCCGCATCTGCTCGAGCGCAATCAGCCAGCGACCTCCACTCCCCGCAGTACAGAGCAAGCGGCTTCGTTGTCGAGAAGCCTATCGAATACTCCGCGTTTGAAAACTTCTGCACCGATCCCTGAGTCTCAAGTGCTCGAGCTTTCCGAGCCCGCCGCGTTGGCCCCTTCGTCGTCAGCCTTGGCACGCAAACAGCCGCGACAGGCAGCCGAGCTGTCTCGGGCACCCAGGCTGCCCAGTGCTGGCACAGCCGCCGCGTCAGGGTTGACTACACCGCGAGAACAGCGGCGTAGTGCAGCGGCGCAAGTCCCCAGACCGAGTGTAAACGATACGGCCGTTTCATTGCCGCGCAATACTGCTGGAGGCACGTTGGGGTCCGCCGGCCCGAGCTCGTTGCCGGTTCGCGGGATGGAATCGATCGGGAGTACCGATCCGGTTCCCAGTCAGGAGGTCGTGCTAGGTGCGGTTTCCGCTCAGCAGCGTCGCTCGTCCGTGCAACGCTGGCGCGCCAGTCAACTGCCTGAACTCGGAGCACCGCAAAGCCTTAGTGCGTCGGAGCAGCGTCGTTTATCGAGCGGTTTTCAAGGGCGCTCGCCAGCCCAATTGTCGCAAGCGCAAGAGGAGGGCGCGGCGGCCGTGCGCGATGTGGCTGGACTCAGCGGTGCCGATCTGGAGTTGGAGCGATCTTCGATTAGCCGTAGCGGTCAGCCGGGACCGACCGTGGTGCGCGGGGTTGACGAGCTGCTTAGTCAGCTTGAAACGCAGGCTGACGCAGCGTCTTTGGACACCGCGCAGGGTGCCAAGACCTCAGACGCTGTTGCCGCGCTCGATGCAGCAGCCAGTTTAACGCTATCGCGACGCGGTGGCGCTACGGGAAGTGCAATGAACGGTCTCGCTCCGCCTTCAACACTACTGGATATCGAGCAAACGTCTGGCGTTGGCGGTATTGCTCCTAAGCCGAATCCAATCGGTGGATTGATCAATCGCCGCGATGTGGCGCTCGACGATTGGGCACCTCCGCAACTCGAATCGCAGCGGTTCGCGCGGCAAGACATCGGTGGTCCGCTGGCGGCCGGCCAAGTCGCTTTGCCCAAGCCCGCGTTTCAACAGCGCATCGATCGGCTCAAGGATCGCAATCCGCGAGACGAATCGTGGCTCGCCCCTCAAACCGAGTTGGCCATCGAACGCGGTTTGGAGTTTTTGGCCAAACACCAACGTTCCGATGGCTCATGGCGACTGCAAGACTTCGATACTCAGGTACTCATGCGCAGCGATACGGCGGCGACAGGTTTGGCACTGCTATCCTTTCAGGGTGCCGGCTATACCCACAATCAATTCAAGTATGCGGGGACCGTTAAAAGAGCAGTACAGTTTTTGGTAAGTCATCAGCGGGCCAATGGCGATTTATACATTCCACAGGACCCGGCATCGGACCAGAACGCTTGGCTGTACTCGCACGGAATCGCCTCATTGGCGCTGTGTGAAGCGGTGGGGATGACACAAGACGAGCAACTACGACCTGCAGCTCAGAAGGCGATCGACTTTATGGTCGCCAGCCAAGATCCGCAACTCGGCGGCTGGCGTTATCGTCCCGGGGCGGGGGCAGATACCAGCGTTACCGGTTGGTTCATGATGGCTTTCAAAAGTGGGCAACTGGCGGGCTTGAACGTTCCTGAAACGACATTCGATGCGATCGAGAAGTATTTGGCGGCCAGCCAGGCACCGAGCGGCGAAGCCTATTTGTATCGCTATAATCCGTATGCTGCCGACACGCCACAGCAGCGTCATGGTCTGGCCCCCACATCGGTCATGACCAGCGTTGGTCTGTTGATGCGACTCTATTTTGGCTGGAAACGCGATCGTGCCGAGATGATGGACGGAGCGGATTACCTATTGGCACATCCCCCCGAAAACGGCAGCCTGGCAGCCAGTCGTCGCGATACGTACTACTGGTACTACGCTACCCAAGTCATGTTTCACATGCGCGGCGAGCGTTGGGAGAAATGGCACGATCGACTCTACCCACTGCTGATCAATAGCCAAGTCGTCGACGGGGAGCTAGCGGGAAGCTGGGACCCGAACTATCCCACACCCGATTTATGGGCGCGTTATGGCGGTCGCTTGTACGTGACGACCCTCAATCTATTATCATTAGAGGTCAGCTATCGCCATTTGCCACTCTACGAGGCGGCTGCGCAATAAACTCGAAATGGCCTTGCCCTTCAGAAACGAGGCTCCCGCAAGGGCGCAGAGCTCGCAAAGAATTCAATTGGAGTTGCTTTGCGCATTCGCGTGAGATTGGAGAGCTAATGACGACCGATTTTTCCGTATCAACTATCAAGCCCCTTGCATTTCTACGAGAGACACCAACATGCTGATCCGACCGTCTAGTTTCTTTCTTGTACTTGCCTATTTAACGATGACCGGCTCCAGTTGGGCCCAGGATTACTCGCCTAACCCCAAGGTGCCTGATTCCATTGACAACATACGCGCTGCCGTCGATGACACGGGGCCGGGCTGGCGCTCGCTGGGCGAAAAGGACTTTACCCACGTCAACAGCGCACCGGACACCTGGACTTGGAAAGAGGGAGTGCTGCATTGCACGGGGCAGCCGGTGAGCGTGCTGAGAACTACGGAACAAGTCGCCAATTTTGAAATGGTCGTCGAATGGATGCACGAAAAATCAGCCGGCAACTCAGGAGTCTTCGTGTGGTGTACTCCCAAATCGATCGAGCAGCTCACTCAAGCTGGTAAGCCTGGATTGCCCAAAGGGATTGAAGTACAGATACTCGATCATGGCTATACGCAGTTGATCGAGAAGCAGGGAAAGTCGACAGCCTGGTTCGGCACCAATGGCGACGTATTTGCGGTAGGAATCAAGATGACTCCCTTTCCGCCACTTTCCCCTGATGGCTCGCGCAGTTTTCCGCGACAGCATCGAGCCAAGGGACATGGACACTGGAATCAGTACTATATTCGCGCCATCAACGGCGAAGTGCGACTGTGGGTCAACGGCGAAGAAGTCTCCGGTGGGACCGCAATCGAGCCTGCGCATGGGTATCTGAGTTTGGAGAGTGAAGGGTCTCCGATTCAGTTTCGCAAGCTCCGCATTCGCGAATTGCCGTAAGGTTGTATTGATGGGTCGGGTATGAGGCAAATTGTTTAACGACTAGACGGAGTAGTCGGTGGATCATGAGTGTTGTCCACTACGGAGTGTGCAAGGGTGCGCCCGTAATTTGATCAGCGCGAGAGCAACGGCTGCGTAGGCGCAGTCAGGAGCGGAGTCGATCCCACCTGCCCAGGGCGCGGGTTCGAAAGAGAATGTGGACAGAGCGAGGTTGACATACGCATATGGAGGTAGCAGGTGGCTGCCGCAGGTGCCGCCGCCTGCGCAGGCCGCGACAGAGGGTTGGCAAGTGCTGTCGCGCGTCGGAGTTCACGTGTTGATTGGCTCGCCTCGCGGTTCGCGTCCTGCTGCGGCTCGGCGTCAAACGATTTCGAAGCAACCATCGTTTAACCCGGATTATTCATAACCCGCAGCGTCAGCAAGGACGTTTGAGTCAGAGTCGAAAATTATAAGCATGAATTACCTTGGTTTTTCCCAACCCACTTGCAGTTGCGTCAAACGTCCTTGCTGACGCTGCGGGTTACGATTGCATAGCAGACTGTTTTTTGCTCGTATGACGTAATCCTATTCGCTATCATCGTTTACTTCGTTTTCTCGCAGACTCATGAATAATCCGGGTTTAACGCCTATCGGAATGGCTACTCGCAATGCAGTCTCAACCGGCTGCCGCACAAGCTATACTAGGTGGCGAAATGTACGACCAAATTTGAACTAAACAAAACAGACGAAACGTAAACCTACGGACAGTGCCTTATGCAAAATTGTGCCAAGCGACGAAACAATGCCAATTATTTTACGCGAATTCAACTATTGTTCGCGTTACTGATGCTGTTCGTCTTACCTCGCCCCGCTTGGGCTCAAACCGCCGAACAGATTCCTTGGGACATGGGGCGATTGAGCCAAGCGCCTGACGTCGAGTGGATCGACCAAACCAGCCCGGTGCACTCGCTGTTCTATGTGGGCGAACCGTTTGAGGGAAAGCCAACGCAAGTTTTTGCTTACTATGCCAGCCCGAGTACGCTCGCGGATGACTCGGAGCAGACCGATGAGGAATCTCAAGAAAAATACCCGGCGGTCGTATTGATCCACGGTGGCGGTGGAACGGCATTTCGTGAATGGGCTGAACTGTGGGCTGAGCGAGGCTATGCGGCCATCGCGATGGATCTGGCTGGATCTCGTCCTATAGAAGGGACCAATCCGCATGAAGTGAAGAACAGAAGCCGCATCGATGGCGGTGGTCCGGGGCAGGGGGATGACGAGAAATTTGGCAGCATCGACAAGCCGCCCGGTGAACAATGGCCCTATCACGCTGTTGCCAACGCAATACTTGCCCACTCGCTGGTCGGAAGCTTTGATGAAGTGGACGCGGGGCGCACTGCGGTGACAGGCATCAGTTGGGGGGGCTACCTGACGTGCATCGTCGCCGGAGTTGACTCCCGTTTTAAAGCGGCGGTTCCCGTGTATGGCTGCGGCTTTTTGAATGAAAACAGTATTTGGCTGCCACGATTCGCGAGCATGACCGCCGAGCAGCGTCAGCGCTGGGTCGAGCTGTGGGATCCGTCGCAATACTTGCCTCGCGTGACGATGCCGATCCTGTTTGTCAATGGAACCAATGACTTCGCCTATCCGCTGGACAGCTACATGAAGTCGTTCGATGCGGTTCCCAATCAAGTGCCTGTCAATAAACAACTGTGTATCACGGTCAACATGCCACATGGTCATCCGCAGGGTTGGGCGCCCCAGGAGATTGGGCTGTTCGTCGATCAGTACTTGAAGAATGGACGCCCGTTGCCACAAGTCGGCACACCGCAAGTGATTGACGGACAAGTCAGCGTGCCAGTGTTGGGTTCGACCGCAGTTGTTTCGGCGGAGTTGCACGCTACGCAGCAGACCGGCGAGATCAATCATCGCCAGTGGACGAGCACAACGGCATCAGTCGGCGGGGATCAGGGTGCAGACCAAGTCATTGCGAAGGCGTTACCGACTGGCACGACCGCTTGGTTTGTAACCGTCCAAGACGACCGCGGTGCCGTGGTCAGTACGCGGGTCGAGTTTGCTTTAAAGTAGCACGGCGGTCCCCGCAGTGAGTATGCAATCGTATACACGAGCACGAGTGGGATGGTTGGCGAGGCTTGCAAGAACAGCGTTGCAGTTCATCGGTGGAGATCACCGAGCTACGATAAAACAAATATAATTCGGTGGGGACCACCGAGCTACGATAAAACAAATAGAATTCGGTGGGGGCCACCGAGCTACTTTGTGGGCTGACAGCGCGGACAGAAAAAAGTGGAGCGTTGGGCTTGGACCATGCGCTCGATAACTCCTTTTTGGCAGGTAGAGCAGGGGAGGCCAGCGCGGTCATAGACCAAGTGGCAATTCTGATAGCTGCCTGGATCGTTGAGCGTGTTGCGGTAGGTCCCATCTTTCAATGTGGAACCTTCGTGCGCGATGGCATCGAGCAGAATGGCTTGCATGGCTGCATGCAGCGTGGCGACTTTCGAGCGACTGAGCCGCGCGGCGGGGAGTTGCGGATGGATGCGGGCCACATGGAGCATTTCCGAAGCATAAAGATTGCCCACGCCGGCGACCAACTTCTGGCCTAACAAGGCGACTTTTACTGCTCGCTGAGTAGCAGCAAGCCGCTGTGAGAATTCTGGTAGGCTAATGGCCAGTGCATCGGGGCCCAAACGTCCATCGATGATGCGCGCCGCGATGTCCTGTTGTTTTAGCAATTCGACCGTGCCCAGACCGCGTCGATCCCAGAATTGCAAGCGCAGTGCGGGAGAACCTGTGAAGTCGATTTGTAAGCGAACATGCTCGGGGTCTGGCGGAAGCTCTATGGCTACCAGCCCAGTCATCTTGGGTTGCAAGACCAAGGCCCACTCGCAGGTATGCAGCAATACGCGTTTGCCCAATCTCGAGATTTGCGTCACCTCTTCGCCTTGTAGTCTACGAGCGATGACGGACACACCAGGTTTCATGGCGATAGGGCGATAGCGACAGGCGGGTTTGCTGACCGACTCAATCGTGCGTCCGACGATTTGAGCAATGCCGCGGCACATGGTTTCGACTTCAGGTAATTCAGGCATCGGGCGCGTCGCTCTCGGGCGTGGTCGATGCTTGGGATGCTGCCGCGTCGTGCTTCGTGATTGAATGGCTAGCGGCGTGGTTGGTCGTAGCGGGGTGGCGAGTGGTGCTCGGAGAGTGCGCATCGCCGGGCGCTGAAGTTGCAGCCGCAAGTGGGCTGGTTGCATTTTCTGATGAGTTGGTACCGAGAACGTAGTCGTGTTGCTCGAAGTGTAGGAGCTCGCGCTGCAGGATACTGAGCAGCGTCTGTAGCATGGCTACCACCATCGGTCCGACGACAATGCCGATCGGTCCCAGGGCTTGTACGCCTCCCAACACGCTAAGCAGCGCAAGCAGTGGATGCAATTGTGATTGCCCATGCAGCACAACCGCTTTCACCACGTTGTCGATGGTGCCAACCACCAGCACGCCCCACGCGGCCAACAAGCCAGCCGCCCAAACGTGATCGTTGAGAGCTAGATAGATCGCAACTGGAACCCAGATAATGGCTGGCCCCACGAATGGAACCATAGCAAAGGCAGTGGTGAGCATAATCAGCAGCGACAAATACTCCATGCCGGCGAAGTAGAAGCCGACACCGGCGGTTAGACCTTGTGCGACTGCAGAAAGGACTGTGGCTAGCACCACGGCGCGACTAATTCGATCAAACTCGAGCAGTAGCTCTTGTTCGTAGGAGTCGTCGAGCGGACTGAGGTGCATGATGTTCTTAATCATGGCTGGTCCGTCGACTAGAAAGAAAAATGTAGTGACGACTAGAATGACGCTCCCGAAGATCAGCTTGGCGATAAACGTACCCGTGGCACCAGTCAGCGAAAGCAGGCGTGGGCGGACGAATGCAACAGCGTCTTTGACCCAAGAATTGATCTTCTCTTTGGTGGGATTGACCGTATCGCGTGCGAAGGCGGTCAGTGAGCCCCCCAGTAACGCGGTTCTCAGTGAGCTGTATTTCGACTTGAGATCGACGGCCAATTTGGCCGCACCAAACTCTTCATCGCTTGGCTCGCCAACTTGTTGGGACAGTTCGATCAATTCGTCGAGCTGCGAATCGTAAATCGTATCGGACTGCTCCTGTACGGATAGTTTCAGATTGACTAGTGTCTGTGTGGTGCGTTTGCCGATCCGGCGCAGGTTGGCGTTCTCTTCGCTTACGACTGAATCGGAGGTGTTGGCAATGATTTCGTCGAGTTCTTCACTGACCAAGCGCAGTTCGTCATGATAGCTGGGCATCTCGAGGCCCAGTGAGGCGCGGAGTTGGCTGATACGCAGGGCCACCGTCTGGGCATCGAACTGCTCGATCAGCCTCAATCCCTGCACGGCAGAGGCGGTCCCCACAGCAGCCATTGGCAGCAACATCGTGAGCATGATCAGCAGAGTGGTGAGTCCCGCCGCCACACGTGGTCGCTGGCCCGTTTTCTCCAAGACCCAGCGGTGCAGTGGGCGAAATACAACTACCAACACGGCAGCCAGAAAGACCGGGATGAAGAAACCAAACAGGACTTTGTAGAACAGCAGTCCAATGATAACGATGATCGCGATGAGGACGGCGAAGGAGACGAGGCGAGACATAGAGAGCTGCACGTAGAGTTGAGGGTAAACGACGAACTGAATTAGCCGAAATTGGGAGGCACCATTGTAGGATAAAATGGGCGTAGCGAGTAAGGGAACGTTCGCCCCCCCTCCGAACCCAGCAGGCTGGGGAGTAAACTAGCCATGACTCAGAAATCTGTAGCTACCGTCACCAGACGGTGGAATTGGAGCCGACAATCGCTTGGCAACGGTAGTTACAGACCAGCGGTAGCTACAGGCATTATCCATACGTACTCGAAAACACACTGAACTGAACCCATGGCATTTTGGAATAAGAAGAAGTCTGACAGCGATTCATCCGACGCAGCAGCTCCCACGGAGTCCCAAGGGGGCGCCGAGCAAGCGGGCGCGAAGGCATCTGGTGGAGGACTGTTGGGAAAATTCAAGTCTGGTTTGGCCAAGACGAGTCGCGCACTAAATACCGACATTCGCGACTTATGGAAAAGCCAAGGAGAGTTGGTCGATGAAGATTTCCTGAAGAAGCTGTTTGCCATATTGGTCAAGAGCGACATGGGTGGCGACATGGCGCGGCAGATTCGCGATCGCATCGGCGTCGACTTTCGCGCGAGAAAGGTCGAGCTCGACGAGGTGCTGGAGATCATCGCCCAAGAGATCCAGGAATCGTTACAACAGGGTGGGACAGCAATCCGCTTTGCTGCAGCCGGGCCGACAGTAATTTTGGTCGTGGGCGTCAACGGTTCGGGCAAGACCACGTCGATCGCCAAATTGGCATATCGCTATACGAAGCAAGGCAAACGAGTTTTGTTGGGAGCCGGCGATACCTTTCGCGCCGCTGCCGTCGAACAGTTGACGATTTGGTCGCAGCGAATCGGCTGCGATATTGTGACCGCCAAGCAGGGTACCGACCCAGCCTCGGTCGCTTTTCAAGCCACGAAGCGAGCATGCGATGAGAACTATGACATATGCATTTTGGATACCGCCGGGCGACTGCAGACGCAAAGCAATCTGATGCAGGAACTCGACAAGATTCGACGCGTGATCGCCAAGCACATTCCCGAAGCACCGCACGAAGTGTTGTTGGTACTCGATGCCACTGCTGGGCAGAATGCAATCAGTCAAGCGCGAGGCTTCTCGGACGCAGCGGGCTGCTCGGGAATTGTCCTAGCCAAAATTGATGGGTCAGCCAAAGGGGGTGTCATTGTTCCCATTCGCCAGCAATTCGATTTGCCAGTCAAGTTGGTAGGGTTAGGTGAGCAATTGGAGGATATGGCTGAATTCGATGCGGAGTTGTTTGCGAAGGCGCTGTTTGACGACTATCGCCGTTAGGGTGTTGTCAAAGTGCTAAACGAATCGTGGTGGGGTTAAGGCTGAGCATCGCTCTGGTGCTCTACCCACATTTCAATTGAGGGCAGTGGACGAAGCCTGCGGTCCGATTGAATCGTTAACCATTTGGGACTCGTAACCTCGTCCACGACAACCAACCCCAGAATCGAATAGGGTTGAAGTACCAGCACCTTTGTCACAGTCGTCATGGCTTATCTATTCCACAGCTTCTGCTTAGCCTGGACAAAGCATTGTAAAAGAAAACACACGAATTTGTCTGGCATTTGTATTCGATAACTAGCATTGGAAACGCATGCATGGATGGGGTCGTTTCTTGGCGCATAGGATTATCGAATCTTCCAAATTCGGTGTGGCGGTCTTAGCTCCGAGTCCCATCGCGCGACCCAACCTGGGTCGTTGACAAGGGTTTCGAAGTTTTTCAAGGATGAATAAAATGAAGATCACTAAGTGGGCGCTCTCTGCAGCGATCGCTGCGACGTGCATCGGTGCGTCGGCTTTCGCAGAGGGGCCAATTCAAAATGTTAGCACAGACTATAGCTACTATGCTCAGTCGCCGGCACCGGTAACCTCTGGAGTTGCCAATCGCGAACAGTATTCTGCGGTAATACCTGCAGCATGCGCTTGTGGCGACTCGCCAGTGAGCAATTGTGACGATGCCTTTGGGAGCGTCGGCTGCGATGGCAGCGTGCTTGCCTGTGACGGCAATGGTTGTGATGGGGCATGTGGAGCTGGTGCAGCACCTTGGACGCTTTTCTCAAAGCCGGTCGCTGGTTTCACGGTCGGGGGCTGGACCAACGTGGGCTACCATACCGCCAATAACGCCGGCTTGGGGCTGCTGAATAATGGCGTTCCAGCCAACTTCAATAACTATGCGGACCATGTGCAACTACAACAACAATGGTTGTACGCTGAAAAAGTTGCCGACGGCAGCAACGGCTTGGGGTTCGGCGGTCGCATCGATTACTTGTACGGTACGGATGGGCCCGACACTCAGGCCTTCGGTATCCCCAACAATCACTGGGATAACAGTTGGGACCATGGAGGCGCCTATGGTCACGCCATACCACAACTCTATGCTGAAGCAGCTTATGGCAAGTTATCCGTGAAGGCGGGACATTTCTTCACGATTATTGGCCACGAAACCGTGGCCGCGACGGGCAACTTCTTCTACAGCCGCCAGTTCACGATGTACAACGCGGAACCGTTTACGCATACTGGTGCACTGACGCAGTACAAACTGAATGACGACACCACCATGTGGAATGGATATGTCACAGGTTTTGATAGTGGTTTCGAGGACAATGGTGATGCCTACATCGGCGGCTTCTCGCGCAAGCTGAGCGATCGCTCGAACTTGATCTATACCAATGCATGGGGACGCTTTAATGACAAGCTGATGATCAATGGCAATCATGTTGCCGAGCGCGGTCAACTCCACAGCATGGTCTTCAGCTACGCAGTAACGGACAAGTTGAATTACATCAACCAAAACGACTATATGTACACGGAGGATGCAGCGGGCACCAGTGTTCGCAATACGTTTAGCTCGATCCACTATCTGTTGTACAACGTCAACGACTGCGTTGCATTGGGAAGTCGATCGGAATGGTTCAACTTCTCTAGTGGACTTCAGAACATTCACAATTCGGACATCTTGAACCAAACATTTGGTGTCAACTACCGCCACAACGCCAACCTGGTCTTCCGGCCCGAAGTGCGTTGGGTGTGGGACAAGGACACCGTGGGTGTGAATGAGAACGGCAAGTCGAGCCAGGCCTTCTTCGGTACCGACATGGTCATGACCTTCTAAGAGCTAGACCAGTTGTTCAAACAAGATCGCCACACCACCATCACGGCCAGCAAGCTCTCGTTTGCTGGCCGTTTTTTCGTTTCTGCACAAATACGTGCATATTTAGCGTCTCACCGGTGGGGCACAGCGAGCTAGTAGGCAGTTATGCCTAACGAACAGGCAGCCACGCGAACAATACGTGCATTTTCGAGTATTGTCGACGCGATCGCTATAAAAACCATAAATTCTTGTAGGTGTAAACCAAGCCTTTGCGAGCACTCCTTAGTTGTAAACCAGGCCTTTGAAACGACTTACACCTTCATATCACCGACACTTATACACCCACAGGTACAATAACTGCTTTTGAATTTACCCAATCGAGCTGCTTAAGTCTCGACTGAGGAAGCTCTGGTCGCATGTCAGGACTTCCCAACGTGGCGAAAGGACTAGTGAAAGCGAGTTGGCACTCGGTACTTGCGGCTTCGGCTATCGCACTTCTAGGTGGCGTAAGCGACCGCAAACCATGGTACTACCCAAGAAGTTGCCTGGGGCAATCGGCTTCGGCTGATGCCGCTCCAGGCAGCTTTTTTAGAAAAGAGGTTTTCTCCGCGAGTTTTTCGCTAGGAATACTCTACTCCTTCGGCTCACAACCGAGCCCGAAGGTGCCCCGCATGGCCCTGCGACGAGTGTCCGCCCACTCGTCTGGGGCGGGGTATCTTCATCTTTGCCAGAGCTCCCGGTCAATTGTCTTATTGACAAAGCGCGAATGGACGTTTGCAGAGGTCGTGGAGCTGTTACGATAGGAGCGAAACGTCCTGGTTTCATTTGGATCGCATGGAAAATGAAGCTCGACATTTTAGAAATCGCCAGATGCTTAGCATTACTACGGAGTCGCCTCATGACCGTCTTTCGCTTTTTTGTTTTGGTTTGCGTACTGAGCATGAGTTTCTCAGGGCTGTCGGCCCAGGAGCTCGAACTGCAACTCCGTAATCAACATCCGATATCGGAAGGTGCCGATCGATTCTATCGGGAGACGCACAACGAAACATGGCAGCCTGCTCAAACGGCGGTGATCGTGTGCGATATGTGGGATGCGCATCATTGCGTCAATGCCGTTCGTCGTGGGGCGGAGTTGGCACCGCGCATTGATGCGTTCGTGCGTGCAATGCGTTCGCGCGGGGCGACGATCATTCATGCACCGAGCAGTTGTATGGAATACTACGCTCAACACCCCGCACGGCTCAGGGCCCAAGCTACGCCGCTGGTCGAGTCCATGCCGGCTGACATCGAAAACTGGTGCAATCAAATCCCCGCAGAAGAAGCTGCGACCTATCCACTCGACCAGTCTGCGGGTGGTGAAGACGACGACCCCGACGAGCACCGCCGGTGGGCACAGCGACTGGAAGCCAGTGGACGAAACCCGCGATCACCCTGGCAAGCGCAAACGGCGGCGATCGCCATCGATCCCAAGCAGGACTACCTTAGCGACAGTGGACCTGAGATCTGGAGCATTCTCGCCGAGCGCGGAATATCCAATGTAATTCTAGCTGGCGTACATACCAACATGTGCGTGTTGGGACGCCCATTTGGTTTGAGGCGTTTGGTGATGGGGGGCAAAAACGTCGTGCTCGCTCGCGACTTGACGGATACCATGTATGACCCGCAGGCCTGGCCCTACGCCAATCACTTCACGGGAACCGACCTAATCATCAGCCACATCGAGCGCTACGTCTGCCCTACAATTTCAAGCGACCAGGTGCTGGGAGGGCAGGAGTTCCGCTACGCGAGCGACCGACGCCCGCGCCTAGTTATGCTAATTGCCGAGGACGAGTACAAGACCGAAACTACTTTGCCAGTTTTTGCGGCCAAACATCTCAGCCATAATTTCCGCGTGACCACTTGTTACGCACGCGAGTCGGATCCGTCGAAGTTGGTCGGAATCGAAGACGTCGCTTCGGCGGATGCATTATTGGTGAGCGTCCGACGTCGCGCTTTGCCCACGCGCGACCTCGAATTGGTGCGCGAGTTCGCGGCGCGCGGCAAGCCGATGATTGGCATCCGTACTGCCAGCCATGCGTTTTCGTTGCGAAAAGGGGAACCGCCCACCGGCTTCGACGTCTGGCCTGAATTTGACGCCGAGGTTTGGGGAGGAAGTTATAGCGGACATCATGCCAATAACTTGTCTACTACGCTCGAACTTGATGCCAGTGCCATGGCGCATCCCATTGTGGCCGCTGCTGGACTTACCTCGGGCTTCAAACCAGGTGGCTCGCTGTACAACACAGCCCCCTTGTTACCTGGGACGGAGTTGCTGCTCGTCGGCAGCGTCCCCAATGATGAAACGCCACAACCGCTGGCGTGGACCTTTGTGCGCAATGATGGCGGCCGTTCGTTCTATACTTCGCTGGGGCATATCGACGATTTTGCACAAGCCGAGTTTGAGACTTTGCTGTCGGCTGCAATCCACTGGGCGTGTGACTTGGAACTTCCCGCATTGGCTCAAGTCGAAACCCAGAACACGCGCTATGCCAGCGGCGGGAGCTGAGTAAGCGTGTACGAGTTAGTTCGCTTATTTACCACGAAACACACGAAGAACACGAAAGGCTGGTTCTGTTCTTCTCTAATTGTTTAGTACACCCGCGATTCCATCCTCAGAATACTTAGTGGACGATCCGTTCATATTACTCTTGTAAACCTGGAACCATCGCTCCCATGATTTTGCAACTTTCATCTTGGAACAGTATTTCAGCATTGCTCATTACCTCTGTAGCTGGACCGCAAAGGCACCCAGCAGAATTTCTTTCGTGTCCTTCGTGTGTTTCGTGGTTAGTACAACTCCCAATCCTCACAACCGGAATAGCCCCAGGCAATTGCCGTTGATCTGAAGCGACATGCGGCGCGGTGGGCTGCGACGGTGGTGGGGAGCGATTAGGCTGAGCAGATTCAGCCCGCTTCACTGGACGCTATCCCAACAAGCCATGATCTCACTTCGACTTATACTTTTGGTGCTGGTTACTCTCGGTTGTCGCGAGTTGGCGGAGGGGAATGCCGAAGCGGCTCCGTTGTTGGCCAGCTTGGCAGCGATGGGAATCTCGCTGGGGTTTGGCTTGCTGTTCAAAGCTTCAACGCTACACGTACTGGCAGGCAGCCCTCAGCCGCTTAGCCCAGCCTGCTGGCAGCGATGTGCGCAAGCGCGTACCAATGTCGAACGGGCATGGATTGCGGTCCTGCCATTGGCCCTGTTGGCTACCGGGTGGGGCGCGGCCCTCAACGGTCTGCAGGAGCAAGGCCTGCCACAAGCGGTCTCGCTGTTGGGCTGGTTCCTACCAAGTCTGTTTCTGATCGTCCTGTTAGAGTTAACCGCAGCACAGTTTGACGAGCTCTATCATCAGCCGCCAACGCCCCAAGATACAGCTCACTGCGGCATCCCAGAACTGCTGGAGGACTCGCCCGCGACCACCGTCTCCTGGCAGCGTGAATGGCTACTTCGCTTGCGGTTGGGCGACATGGCTAGCTTGGTGACCTGCCTCACACCAGTATTGGCAATTGCCGCCTTGACCGACGCGGCGAGCTACTTCGCCAACGATGTGTGGATGACGCGCATGATTCTCGCAGCGACCTTGTTGGCGCTGTTGGCCGTCGTGCTATTCCTTCCTGTTTGGTTGGGGCGTTGGATGGGAGTCGTCAGTTTGCCTGACGGAGCGCTGAGTCAGCGAGTTACGAGGCAGATGCAAGCGCTCAACATTCGTGGTGTGCGCCCCAAGTTGGTACTCAGCCGAGGGCGTTGGCCCGGAGCTGCGGTAGTTGGTTGGTTTCCGCAATTTCGGCAATTGTGGTTGGGAGACGCACTGATCGAGCGCCTGTCATCTCGACAGTTGGATATGGTGGTCATGCACGAATTGGCACACATCAAGCGGCGACATTTCTTGTGGAGGATCTTCCCCGTGGTGTGGGCGGCCAGCGTCGTGGGACTGTTCGGAGTTTTTTGGCCGAGCGATCCAGCCTGGGAATTGTCTGGAACCTTTATCTCCAGCATCGCGGCGAGCGTGGTCATGTTAGCTGGGGTGGGGGTGATGGCACACGCCTGCGAGTTGGACGCCGATGTGTCCGCCTGTGTTCTAGCCCACCAAGCCTGCCCCTGGGCCGTGGACGATTCGGCAGCAGCGGCACGAGAATTAGGGGACGCGTTAGCGGAACTGATGCCTGCGAGCTCTTCGGCCACAGAAGCCACTTGGTTGCATCCTAATCTAGGGCAGCGTCTGCACAATCTGGCCCGCAACTCTCTCTAGAATCCATCAAAGTAGCTATGTACGCGGCCCATGGAAGCCAAGGGGTTGAAGCGTTGGCACACGGCGTAGGGGACTGTGCCTGCTACTCTGGAGATACCGGCTCAAGGGACTATGCCTGCTACAGTGGCGACAGCGGCATGATTGTTGCATTCCTTACTAGCGCGTTAAACGGCTCGAACCTTACGTCAAAGTGGCAATTGGCGCTAAAGTGATGAAGCAGTCGTTAGCGGAAGTCGATGGACGAATATGGCGCACTATTGTTTCTCAACACGCGCCTCGCTCCTTCCATTTCCATCAAGACGCGCGACATTTGAGTTTCACGAGGCCAACCCATGGAAATTGTAACTGACCACCACAGCGCTTCACGCGAGCTACTTCAACGCGTCGACTCGGCCATCAAAGGCAATCCTCACTTGTGTCGACATCAGGTCTTCTGCCAGGAAGAGTCTGGAATCGTCGTTCTACACGGTCGTGTGGGTTCCTTTTTCCAAAAGCAGATGGCCCAAGAATCGCTCAAACGTTTGGCAGGTGTTGAAAAAGTGATCAACGAGCTGGAAGTTGACTGGATGGCTTCTGTCCAACCCCGCTAGTCCGTTTGCTGTAGTGGACGAGGCTACGAGTCCCTTGGATTCGGTATATATCGGGACTCGCAACCTCATTCACTACCGACTCGTAACCTCGTCCACTACGGTATCTTCGCGTGGGGACCCTTGGAAATACTGTCTTCATCGCCTAACATCTGTGGTGACACAGGCAGCCGCATCCGTTGCAGGCAGGCCGATTCCCCGCAACCTCGCTTTTGTCCACCTTTAGCTGGACGCAAGGAGCATTTCTAAATGTCACGATCAGGCGTAATCACCTTCAAAGGTACTCCCATGACACTCCAAGGGAGCGAGCTCAAGGTCGGTCAACCCGCCCCCGAATTCACCTTGCATTTCTTCGAGGGTGGTCTCAAAACGCTGACCAACGCAGATCTCAAGGGAAAGCCGACCATCCTTTCCATCGTCCCCAGCTTGGATACCGGCGTCTGCCAAATCCAAACCAAGCGGTTTAGCCAGGAGTTGGCCAGCTTAGGGGACAAGGTCAACGCGGTGACCGTTAGCCGAGACTTGCCGTTTGCGCAAAACCGCTTCTGCGGTGCCGAAGATGTCAAGAACATGAAGGTCGGCAGCGACTACCAAGCGGGCGAGTTCGGCAAGTCGTGGGGCGTTATGATCGACGAGCTCAAGTTGCTCGCCCGCGCCGTATATGTGCTCGACAGTCAAGGCAAAGTGGTCTACGGGGAAATCGTACCCGAAGTCACCTCCGAGCCCGATTATTCGGCAGCCTTGTCTGCCTTGAAAGCGGCCAGTTAGTGCGATGCGCATCTACGTTGGCAATTTGACTTATCGCTCCTCCGAGCGGGATGTCCACAAGGCTTTTGAGTCGTATGGCCAGGTGACAATGTGTCGGCTGGCCATCGATCCGCAAACTGGTCGTTCGGCCGGCTTTGCGTATGTGGAGATGCCCAACGAGGACGAGGCACAAAATGCCATCGCGCGCTTGAATGGAAAAGAGATCAACAGTCGCGTGGTCAGCGTTAGCCAAGCGACTGTGGAAGAAGCCCCCGCGCGGCCCGAGCGTTCGTCTCGACCCGAACGCTCATCCCGACCTGAACGCACCTATCGTGACTCGAGCGATTTGCCGCGTCACACACCCAGGCAACCGCGCGGCGAGCAGACGCGTGGGGAGAAGCCGCGATCCGATCAGCGCCCACGCAACGACGAGCGTCCGGTCGTAGACAATCCTTGGACCCGTCGCCGCCCACCTCAAGGCAAATAGCCGTCCGATACCGTTTTCAACGTAGCTCGGCGGTCCCCCGCCGAATTTGGCCTCTGTATTCACGTAGCTCCGCGGACCCCCGCCGAATTGAATTCCCCATATCAAGCGAACGGTAGTATAATGACGCTGTCAATTCTTCCTATCAATCAAGGCGGTCTTCGCGCATGTTTGGAATCGGCTTCCAGGAATTATTGATTGCGTTCGTCATCTTTGGGATGATAGCTGTCCCTGCTGCGGTCGTGGTGGCAGTGCTTATTCGAACACAACGCTCGCAGCAAGATGCGGTTCTTCGGAATCCAAATTTGGTCACTTGTCCAGATTGCGGTGGGACGGTTTCGAAAAGCGCGCTGAACTGCCCTCACTGTGGTCGACCGCGACCATGAGCTAGGTTTGCGCAGGGCGACTATAGCCTTTGTTTTCGAGCGCTTGATAGACCTCTTCAAGTGTCTTCTCGCCAAAATTGGAAATGCTCAACAATTCCTTGGGAGTGCTCTTGAGCAGATCGCGCACGGTGAAGATGCCTTTCTCCTCGAGACAATTGGTGGTGCGCACTGCCAAGCCAATTTCGGCTGTGCTCAGATCGAGTTGCTCGCGCAGATAACGGGCTTTTTCTTCGGCTTGACTGATGGGAATTCGTGTGACTGCCATGTTGGAATCCTTCCTTTACTCGAATCAAAAAACGGTGAATGACATCGATCGTTCGGTGCTTGGCTCGCACCATCGGATCGTTCCGAAGATCGTCGCCAAAGAGTATAACGTAAGCAGAGCGGGGCGCAACGATCGGCCCACTCATTTTTTTCGGCGATTTGCTAGCAAAGTGAAATGATGTCATCGCAATTGCTCGACGGACTCAACCCATCGCAGATTGCTGCTGCGACCCACATCGACGGGCCCCTGCTGATGTTGGCCGGCCCTGGCAGTGGTAAGACGCGGGTGATCACGCACCGCATCGCGCACATGATTGAAACGGGAATCGATCCGAACCAGATCGTCGCACTGACGTTTACCAACAAAGCGGCTGGGGAGATGCGAGCGCGGCTGGAACGCATCGTGGGACGCAACGACGTTTGGCTCGGCACCTTTCACAGCTTTTGCGTGCGTCTGTTGCGTCGCTATGCGCGACTGGTTGGTCTAACCGAGAACTTTAGTATCTACGATACCGATGACGCCAAGGCGGCGCTGCTGATGGCCGTTGCCGAAGCCGACTTTGAATTGACGCATACCACGCTCGGCAAGTTAGCCAATCGGATCAGTTACTTTAAAAATCGACTCGTCACTCCAGACATCCTTCAATCCGAAGCTTTCTCCAGCAACGATCACCAAGTCGCCCAAGTCTATCCGGTCTATCAGCAGTTGCTGCTGCGCAATAGTGCAGTCGACTTCGACGACATACTGATGCACGTGGCCACGCTGTTACGGTCGCATCCCGAATTGCGTCAGACGCTTGACGCGCGGTTTCGTTACATCATGGTCGACGAATATCAAGACACGAATTTGGCGCAGTACGTGATTGTGCGTCATCTTTCGGTCGATCACCCCAACCTGGCAGCTACGGGCGATCCCGATCAGTCGATCTACGGCTGGCGTGGTGCGAACCTCGACAACGTGACGAATTTGGAACGAGACTACCCAACTTTGCGCGTGTTGCGATTGGAAGAAAACTACCGCAGTACTCCTGAGATTCTGTCGGTGGCCGATTGTCTGATTCAACACAATACCTACCGCAAAGCGAAGACATTGTTGCCGCTGCGTTCAACGGGCCATTGCGTGCGATTGCACACCTATCCGACGGCGCGGATGGAAGCCGAGCATGTGGCCGATCAAATCGTAGCGCTGGTCAATGAGGGGGACTACGAGCTCAACGACTTCGGCGTATTGTATCGCACCAACGCCAATTCGCGATTGATCGAGCAAGCGTTGACGCGTAGGCAGATCCCGTTTCAGTTGATTGGCGGCTTCCGCTTCTACGCGCGAAAGGAAGTGAAAGATTTGGTTGCGTACTTGCTGCTGATCAACAATCCCGAGGACAACGTGGCTTTTCAGCGGGCGGTCAACACGCCGTCGCGTGGCATTGGCAAGCAGACCGTCGATAAACTCGAGCGTTTGTCTCGCGACCAAGAGACGTCGATGTTGGAAGCCGCCAGACATGCGGTCGCGCATCAAACGCTCGGCAAGCGCCCGCTTTCGGCGATTGTCGGCTTCTTGAAGATCTACGATCAACTTTGCAGTTTGGTGCGTGGGCCGTTGGTCGATCTGCTGCAGATGACTATTGAGTTGACTCACTTTCGCGAGCATGTCATCAAGCGGCGGCGTGGCGACGAATCGGAGGGGGACGCGCTGACGAACTTGGATGAACTCTTGGCCGAAGCGCACGAGCTGGACATCTTGGCCAACGACGAGCAGACCGCATTGGAAACTTTTCTCGAAGTCTCCGCGCTTCAAGCGGACACGGATCGGTTAAGCAGCGACAAGAACATCGTCACGTTGATGACGCTGCACGCTGCCAAAGGGCTCGAGTTCCGCTGTGTGTATTTGATCGCAGTCGAGGAGAATATCCTGCCGCACATTCGTAGCAAGGACGATCCGCTATCGTTAGAGGAGGAGCGACGACTGCTATTTGTCGGGATTACTCGGGCCAAAGACCAATTGCAGCTCAGTTATGCCAAGAGTCGAGGATTCTCGGGGCAGGGGAGTGGAGTCCCCAGTTCGTTCCTGGTCGAGCTACCGCGCGGTGAATTGGACGTGGTCGATCATTGCGAGCGCTTCGATGACTATACCGATGCCGACGGAGGCTTTGATGAGTATCACGATCCGTCCAGCGAAGCGGGCTGGGACGAAGCCAATCAGCTTGACGGCAGCTTGGATGACGGAGCGAGCTACGTGGACTTCGACGAATCGTGCCAACTTCCACCCGAGGAGATGGCAGCTCGGCTGGGGCGAAAGCGCAAGCCCGCCCCTTTTCCGAGAATCCGTAGCGGGCTCGATTTCAGCGATCACGACTCGCCACCCACAGACCCTTGGGCCGAGTATCGCCCAGGGCGTACGGTGCTGCATCAAAAATACGGTCAAGGAGAAATCATCGCCGCCAGCGGCCACGGCCCCAAGCGATCGGTGACGATCCTATTTATCGACGACAATTCGCGGCATACCTTTCGGCTGTCGCACGTACCACTTGAAATTCAGCACTGAACAAAATCCAGCACTGAACAGTCGCTGAATGGTTACACGAAGAGAGCCCACTCTGACGAGCGGGCTCTTTCGAATTTATGCAGTTGGATTGAACGAATTCAACCTATTCGGCAGCCGCATCGATAGCTTCTTTGGCCTTGTCGGAACCCGAATCGATAGCACCGTCAACGTGCTCTTTGGCCGCATCAGGAACGACTTCACCAGCAGCGTCATGGCCGGCACCGGCAGTCGTGTCAACACCTTCCTTGGCCTTATCAGCCACAGCACCAGCGTCGCAACCGACAAAGGCAACCGTAAGAGCAACAACGCTCACGATCGATACAATTTTCTTCAACATGGGAAATCTCCTTGAAAGGGAAGGCTCAACCAGAGTTCATGGACGCCCCTCGCTTCTGGTAGCCAGAGGACGGGAGCAGCCGGTCGCTCTAGCCCCTACTGGGCGAAACGCACGCAAGAATGGCTGCTCATAGGGGGAGATGCTGCCTAACGACCGATTATTCCCAGAACCAAGGGAAAAATCTCGGAAAGACAATTGCCGCTGAACGTCCACTACATCCAAGGGACTCCTCACCCGCGTCCACTACATCCAAGGGGATCGTCACCCGCGTCCACTACTAGAACAAGCTGGCTGGATCGCTCCGAAACAGCTTGCGGATGGCAAGTGCGCCACTAACGCAGCACATGGCTAGAGTCAGCACCCACACGAACAGGATGCGATCCCAGGTCATGCTCATAACAAGCCCACTTCCCCAAGCCAATAACCAGTACATCCCTTGGGCTACGATCAAGCCGGGGACAAATCCCAGGCAGGCCAGGTAGAACGACTGTGACAGAATGACACTCCAGAAATAGGCAGTGCCGTATCCCATGGCTTTGAGCGTAGCGAATTCGGGCATATGTTCGTTGATGTCGGTGAATTGAATCTGAAAGCAGATGATGGCTCCCACGACGAGCCCCATGATGGTGCCGATGAGGAAGATCTTTCCAATCGGAGTTTGGTTTGCCCAGAAATTTTGTTCGCGCGCGATGAAGTAGCTGGTCGGCCTGACATCGATTGCTTGCGGTGCGATCCGCTCGATCTGCGCCGCGATCCGCTCGAGTTCTGCGTGCGAGCTAGCGTCGACTTGAAGCAACCCCACGTCGACCACATCGGCGGGATCTCCACCTGGGGAACGCCACGGAAAATAGTCGCTGATCATGCGAGCGCTCATCAGCAGCGAGCCATCGTTGGCAAAATCGGTTCCCAACGTGAACTGTCCGACGATCTTCAGGCTGCGATTGTTAAGTTCTACCGCGTGGCGCTCGAGCTCAGCGGGATTTTTGGCAAAACCATAAGCGGGCTTGCTTTGTGTGTCGACCAACGCCCCTTGCTGAGCATCGGCAGCTTCTAGCCGTGCGAACAAACGCGAATCGCGAAAGAATTTCGGGTGCTGCATTTCGACTGCGATCACGCGCAGCGGTCGAGGAACATGCCCCTCGACCATTACCCGAGCGGTGGCGCGTTCGACGCTGACGCTACTGACTGCGATCACACCCGGTATCGATGCAGCCTGTTCGAGCAGTGCCCGTGGAAAACGTTGCTCTGTCGAGATGTTATAGCGCGCTTGACTGACCATTGCCAAGTTGGCGACGTGCGGATCAAACAGCGTAAATAGCTGCACGTTGTTGTCGATGAGCGCGTTGCGAAAGCCGATCTGCATGAACATCAATACAACCGCGAAGCCCACACCGGTCGCGGCCAACAGGCATTTCTTGAAGTCGCTCGTCAGGTTTTTCCAGGCTAGTGCAGTACGCATAGGTTCCATGACAGTCGGGTTGTGTGACGCGAGCGATGTCAGTGCCACGCACATACAAATTGGTTTAGAACAGGCTTGCCGGCTCGGCTTTCCAAAGTTTTCGCAGAGCGAGCAAACCACTAACACAGCTCATCAATATGCCTAGCCCAGCCACTAGGCCAATGCGGCCGGAGTTCATTAGAAGCGGAATGCCTGTCAGGTTATAGGTCAAGCGGTACAGCAACTCCGCCGCGATCCAACTCGCGGCGAAGCCAAATAGACTGAGCACAATGGCTTGAGTCATGACAATGCTCGACAAGTAGAGTCGCGAGTAGCCCATGGCGAGCAACGTCGCATACTCGCTGAGCCGATTGGAGACGTCGGTCGAGAGAATCATATAGACGATCGCCGAACCCACCAGCAGCGAGAGCACTACGCCCATTTGAAAGATCAGCCCGAAGGGAGTTTGCCACAGCCAACGAAATCGTTCAGCCGCCAGTGCTTCCTCTTTGGTGAGTACGGTCATGACTCCAGCGAACTCGTCCACGTTGTCATTCTGCGGACGAACGCCTGCTGGCATGACGCGCAAGCGTTGCTTGATGCGTTCGATCACTTGCGCTTGCTCGGCGGCATCGGAGCTATCGAGCTGTAGCAAACCCAGCGAAGTTGTCGTATTGATATCGATGGGGGCCATGCGAGCAAAGCCGGCCGGGCTGGTAATCAAAGCACCGTTGGCTGCCAGGCCGGTCCCCAGACGATAGAGCCCTGTAATGGTGAACGACTTGCCGCCAATTTCTGTTTCTCGCCCCACGTCAGCGTCGCTGAAACGCCCCAGCCGCCAAGGCAAGAATGGAATCAGCGGCTGGTCGTCGAGCGGTCCGTAGTCGGCTTGCGTACTATCGTCGAGCAGAATGGTGTCTTCACGAAGCTGGCTCGAAAGCGTTTGTATCTGCGGTGAGCGGAAAACGGGTAAACTCGGTTCGAAAGCCATGACTGCAATCGGCAAATACTGACTCTGAAAATCCTCATCTAGCAACTGGGCGCGAGTTGGCAAGGATCGCCAATTCTGCACGCTGATCCAAAGCGGCTGGGCGGAACGAACGCCGGACGTGTTGGCGGCGACTTTCAATTCGCTGCGCTCGATCTGCCCCGCCTCGTACAAATGCAAGTAGTCCGGGGCGCGCAGCAGCACATCGAATTCGAGCTGCTCCAGCACATTGGTGGCCGTAAAAGCGACCGCTCCCATAAACCCCAATTGCATGAAAACCAGCAACAGGGCAAAGGCAACTCCCGCAATGGAGACTCCCGTCTGCAATGGCTGGTGCAACAGATTGTGCAGTGCCAGTGGTGTCTTCATAATGTTTCGTGCGCAGCCTGAGTTGCCACCGGCGTGGGGCTTGAGGCGGTTGTAGACTCCGTCGGCGGTGACGTCTGAATCTCGACGACGACTTGCAATTGCAACCAGTCCTTGGCGATTTCCGTGGATGGAGCATCCAGATTGACGATAGCGGTCACCGTGCGGTAGTCGGCGCGCGCCAGGGGGTTGAGCGAGCGCAGTTGCGGGCGGCCGACCAGCTTGAATTTCTGGACGACCTGCCCCTTGAGCACTTGCTCCCCCAGCGCGCGACTGGTAATCGTAGCGGCCTGCCCGGGCACGACCGTTGGAGCGTCCATTTCGTTGATCTCAATCTCGCACACCAACGCGCTCAAATCGGCCATTTCAATTTGCGGTCCAGGCAGACTCGACTCGCCCGTATTCACGTTGACGGCCAAGATGACACCGTCGATGGGGGCCAGCAGGCGGGTCGTAGCGCTTTGTTCGACTGCGGCGGCGATTTCGAGGTCGAGGATCTCGAGCGCCTGCGAGCTCTCAGCCGCAGCCAGTTGTTCGGAGGATGCTTGCAGCTCTAGCTCGACAGCCTGTAAACTCCACGCCAATTCCTCGCTCGTCTGCTTTTGCGTTTCTGCTTGTCGGGCGTAGTCCAGCTCCGCTTGGGCGACCTGGATACGTTGGCGATCGATTTCTAACTCGCCGACGAACCCTTGGGTCGTAGGATTGGCGGAGATGTCCAGCAGTTTCTGGAATACGTTCTTCGATGCGTCGACCAGTTGCTTGGCCAAGTCGAGCAGTTTGTCAGTGCGGTGGGCAGCGGCCTGCCGGGCTTTTAGCTGTTCGAGTTTAAGCTCAGTGGCCGAAAGCTGCTG
Organism: Pirellulaceae bacterium; assembly: GCA_020852965.1. Taxonomy (GTDB): domain Bacteria; phylum Planctomycetota; class Planctomycetia; order Pirellulales; family Pirellulaceae; genus Aureliella. The sequence continues at coordinate 128,874 of JADYZV010000185.1, forward strand.
TTGCGCGGCCGCGATGGCTTGCTCGCGCTGAGCCGCTGCATCTTCGCGCCGTTTGTGAAGCGTTTTGAGTTTCGCGTCGGCCACTTGTCGCGATTGCATGGTTAGCAACGTTTGCCCCGCCTGCACTTGATCGCCAACGGCTACTCCCACGTGACTGACGATATCACCAGGTGTCGCGGACAATTTCACAATACCACCCGCCGGTAGTATTTGTCCTTGAGCGATGATCCGCTGCGGCGTCACCGCTTTGGGTGGTGCAGAAGCCGTCCGAGGCGTCGAGCCGCTGGGAGGTCGATCGCACCCCCCGCTCGACAATACTGCGCTAAGCACCATGATGCTCGCTGTGGGGGCGTAGTGAAAAGTGACGAGGCGACGAAGGGATTGTGCAGGTCCGGACATAGCGGAGAGGTTGGTCCTAGGTGCGTAGTTCGAATGGTAGCGCTAAAATATCCACGTTAGTGGCTCACTCGATTATAATTAAGAATTAGGGACTCTGCATGAGAGTCGCATCCCCGAACTCGTAAAGACTAAGATTGTTCCATGACGGAAGCTACCGCGCCAACTTCGGCGATGCGTTTTGATCCGGAGATACGTCAGCGCATCGCTGCAGGGCAGACGCCTGCCATCTCTGCGAGGCATTTGCAGCACTACTATGGCACGGGGGAATTGAGTAAGCAGGTGCTCTTCGATAATTCGCTGGAGATCTATCCGGGGGAAATTATCATCATGACCGGGCCCAGTGGCTCGGGAAAAACGACTTTGTTGACTTTGATCGGCACCTTACGCCAGGCTCAAGAGGGGGAATTGTTCGTCCTGGGGCACTCCTTGCACGCTGCAACCAAATCCGGCCTGCGGGCGCTCAGGCGAGAAATCGGCTTTATCTTTCAAGCTCACAACCTGTTCGATTCGTTGACCGCCACGCAAAACGTTCGCATGGCGCTGGAGCTGGCCGATCCCGGTGCTGGCCGTCGTGCGCAGACGACTCGAGCCCAAGCCATGCTCGAAGCCGTCGGGCTCGGGGAGCGCACGGGACACAAACCCAAACAGCTCTCTGGTGGTCAGAAGCAGCGCGTGGCCATCGCTCGCGGTTTGGTACATCAACCTCGCTTAGTGCTGGCCGACGAACCGACCGCCGCATTGGACGAGGCGAGTGGCCGACAGGTAGTCGAATTACTGAAAAAGATGGCCAAGGAACAGCAGGTGACGATCGTCATCGTAACCCATGACAATCGGATCTTAGATGTGGCCGATCGCATCGTCAATTTAGTCGATGGCAGCATTCGCAGCGATGTGTTGGTGCAAGAGACGGCCATCGTCAGTCAGATGCTGATCAAATGCGACGTATTCGCGCATCTGTCGCCACGCGGATTGGCCGAAATGGCCGACCACCTGCTGTGTGAAACCATCCCGGCCCACCAGACAGTGATTCGCGAAGGGGAGGCGGGTGACAAATTCTACTTGATTCGCACAGGGCGAGTTTCCGTGCAACGCGCGGCGCAGTCCCAGCCATTGGCGATTCTGAAGGAGGGGGATTTTTTTGGCGAAATGGCCTTGCTGACCGGACAACCTCGCAACGCCAGCGTTGTGGCGCTCGAAGAGACCGTGCTATATTCGCTTAGCCAGGACAAGTTTCGACAAGCGATCGCGCAGCAAGCGTCGTTCGAATCGGAAATCAGAAGAAGCTTGTTCGACCGTCAGTAGTAGTCGCTATCCACCCACTATCGCTAGGACCTTTTGCCGCAAAGGGGATCGATGCCGCATTATTCCCTATTTATCGTGACTTTAAGTGGGCAAAGCCTGATGACAAAATGGAGCGGTGCGGTCTATACTTTGGAGATTGCATAGGCAATGGCAATTGCCTGATATTTCGTGGTTCTCATCGGCAGGGTCGCACGGATGACTCCAGACGCAAGTTTTTACCAGTTTTCGAAAGTGGTATGGCAGCTTGTCAACGACCAAGCTCGCCAGGCGCTCGTTCGCAAAGAGTTCAGCCCAGACGACGCGCGTATCGAATCGGTGCGGTGCGTCCACCTGGAAGAAGAAGGGGAAATGGCCTACGGTCGTCAAGTCTGGTTCTTTGAAGCCACCGCCTACGACGCAATCGGTCGACAACATCGGCTGTTCGGAGCGCTCGATTTCTCAGTGCAGTACGCTCTACTCGTTCCGATGCGAGCGATGTTGATGGACGAGCCCCAGCACCGACAACGCTTTCTGCAATCGATCGTCCACCCCTACGACTCACAAGTTTGGGTCAACCCATCGACCAAAATCTGGGTACGGCTCACTCTGGCGTCTGTCATCTTGCTGTCTGCCACGTGGCTGCTTTCGCTGGCTGCTTGCTTGATGGAGACCTAAGCTTCCCCCCATCGAAGTCTCGGTCGCCTGACCACAGGAACCTACCGTCTGGCGACGGTAGCTACGCATCGCTAGACCGCAGGAGGCTGGCGACGGTAGCTACGGCTTCTTCGACTACGGTGGATCGTAGCCTCCGCGATGGAATGGATGGCAGCGTAGAATCCGCTTGCAACCGCGTGCTGTCCCTCTCAGGAGCCCATATTTCTCGATGGCGGTAATCATATAGGCACTGCAAGTCGGTTGAAAGCGGCAACTCGACCCAAGCAAGGGCGACAGGCCGCGCTGATAAACTCGTACTAGGCCAATCGCGCAAAGCGCCGGCCAGCGTTTAACTCGCTGCAGGGTGATAACGGTAGGATGCTGATCGGTAGTTCCCATCTCTGTATTCTACGGCATTCCAAACTCGTCGGTGCAGTAGCCGCCGCGATCTTGCACCTCGTTCATGCCCCCTGCCAGCTAGTAGACCGTTGATTTGGTACGCCGTACATTCCTAGAGAACCTCAGGTGCAAGCCAGCGCAGGGGACCGACGAAAAAAAGTTCTGCTATGGCGATTTTTCTTGCCCGGTCGCAGTTCGGCTCTACAATAGTCGTCGGATCAATGGTGCGTGTGCTGTAGAGCGGAGGTCGAGCTGGGTTATGAGTCGTTGCAAGTGTATTGGTTGGTGGCAGCAAGAAGGGTATGGTCGGCAACCCATGCATCAACTGCAAATTTCATTTCAGCAGTCGCAGATTGCAGGGAGCGGCGTTGACATGATCGCTCCCTTCACACTGACTGGCAATTTGCGATCGGACGGAACGGTTGAGTTCGTCAAACAGTACACCGGTAGGCACACGGTGCTGTACGTGGGCCAGTACGATGGCGAAGGGACGTTCTACGGAACGTGGGACATCGACGGCTACCGTGGCCAGTGGTCGATCAAAGTTATCCAGTCTGACGCCTATGGCTCGGTCGAAGGTGTGTACGACGAAGTTTCGTAACGGTCTATTGAATTTGGAAGTCAAGTGTCGACTGGCCAAACTTGCGACCCTTCATATCCTCGACCGTCAGTTTGAGCTGGTATTTGCCCGGCTCAATCTTCTGCGGCATGTAGATGCGATAAGCGATGAAGTAATCGCGGCGCTGATTACGGCAGAGGTGTGAATCCATCGGCAGCAACTGGTCGGCAATGCGGCGACCGCTTGAGTCGACGATTTCGTAGCTCCCTTGCAACTGCGTTTCGTAGCCCTTGCCTTCGGTATGCGTGCTGACGAAATTGTCCAGTTCGCAGTACAGCAGCAACTCTTGATCGGGTTTGAACGCGTACTGTGGAAATTTGGTAACTACGCCAAAGCCATCGACTTCCGTGCAGAACGTGGCGTTGCGCACTTCCAAATTGCTGACCGCAGCCAAGTGGCTGAGCGCTTGACGCTGGCTGAGCATGGCTAGGGTGTAACGCTTAATATCGACGGGATTTCCTGTCGGATTGGTGACTTCAAACAGCGCTTTGAGCGAGTGGCGAATGAAATCTTGGCCGTTGGTCTGCAAGCCCTCGATCGGTTCGCTGGCCGCTTCGATGTCTCCCAAACTCAAGTGCAGCAGCCGGTCGACCATCTGTCGATGAACTTGCTCTTGGGGGCCGTCTGAAGCCGCTTGCTGTTCCAATTGAGAAATGGCGGCAGCGATGTGTTGTCGCCAATCGAGATTGTCCGCGCTTGTTTCCACCTCAGAGTCCTCACCGGATCGCAGTGCGGAGTCGACTGGCTGGCCGGCGCTGGCATAGCTGGCGGAGACGACGCCGGCAGGTGGCGCTGTGCGCTCAGCCACATCGATTGTCGAGTCGGGTCGCGCCGGAGCCTGGTCGGTCAGTTTTCGCGAGTAGGGCTCGTCTACACCATTGGGCTTGGCGGAAGCATCGCGTGGCTGGCGATTGGATTTACGCGCAGCCAATTGGTACTTCGAAGTATCCGTGTAGCCGTCTGGCTCGGCGTGACCATTGTCCTGTGACCCCGATCGCGCAGACGCTTCATCCGTAGTTTGGACAAAATCGGCTTCTTGGATATGGTCGTCGTCAATGCTTCTGTGAGCAGACGCAGCTCGTGTTTCAACCGGAGACTTTTGATCGGTACGAGGGGAGGGGCTTGGATCATCGATATCTTCCGCAAGGTTGCGAGCTTGCAAGGCACTCATCTCGCGTCGCAATAATTCACGCTGGGCCGGTGGGACATCGACCAGCATTTCTTCCATATCGCTTGTACGGTCGGCCTCTCTGCTGGCATTTTTTGGTCGGTTGGATCCCCCTCGACGATTGGTCAATTCATTGGCAGCGGCTGGGGGCACCAGCCCTTGGCCGCTGTCAGCGGTCATATAGTTGGCAGGGTCCTGAGACTGCCCTGGACGCAGACGCGACGCAAGCGCGCCACGCCCTGCGCCGCGCTGCCCCGATTGTTGTTCGATTTCGATGAGGCGGTCGAAACTGGGCTCGGAACTGGCCGTTCTCCACGGGGTACGGCAGCCGCCTACCGCCAAAATGAGCAGCATTGACAGTCCCAGTGATATAAGCCGTGCTACTTTGATAGCTATAGCGCGGAGCTCGCAAGGGCCACCAAGGGTACCAGCGAGTGATAATCGTCCAACAAGCATGCTGCGGCCTTCCATTGCAGTTAATCCACTCCTGAATAATGGGCGGATAGTAGGCAATCAAGCACTGTGTAGCAAGTTAGATTGGGTAAGAAACCTACGTCTGTAGCAGAAATAATGTAGCTCGGTGGTCTCCACCGAGGGAAAAAGTAGCTCGGTGGTCTCCACCGAGGGAAAGAGTAGCTCGGTGGTCTCCACCGAGGAGTCACGTTGGAGATCAACGCGCTAGCTTCCATCGCGTTGGGGACCAATGCGCTACAATTACCCTAGTCCGAAAACTTTGCGCAGTCTGTAAAAAGCTCAAGATCGGAATCTACGCTACCGATAGATTCGAAAGAGGCTCGATACAGCCCAGAGGGCACTTAGCTAGACATGCCTTGATTCGATAGGGCCACTTCAAGTACTACTATTAGCGCACACCCCATAGCTCCGCCCGTAGTTCGCGCGGACGTTGAGGGAACGGCGAGACCCAAAAGCAGGGAAGGGATTGTTATGCCAAGGACGGCATCGGCTCGAAGTATCGACTCAGATCGCTTGCGTTCGCGCCCCGTGACTCCGCGCTCTGCGAGGCCTAGCGTGTCCGGCCCCGAGTTGGCCGCCGAGCTACCCCCGGTTTTGTTTCGCCTGCCTGCGCTCACTGCCAGTCCTCCGAGAGTGGAGCGACTCGCGCCGGAGACAGACCAAGCCTCGTTGGCTCGCGGCGCTCTGGCTGCTGAAATGCGTGACATTCCCGAGTCGGTTACCGAAACAGCGTGCGCGCAAGACGACACCACGGAACCGGCCTATACCCCCCAGGTAACTCTGGAAACATTCGGCGGACAGTCAAACTCCGTATCCGAAAATGCCCCAACGGCTGAAACCTCGTCTACGTCCGCAACACCTGTTGATGCGCCGGAAGTAGCGGCTCCGGCTCCGGTTGCGAACAACGTTCTTCAGCGAACTTGGTGGGAACATTGGTCAAGCGGTGTCGTATTGATCTTACTAATCATCGCGTTGGTCACGGCGAGCATCATTGCTCTGAACGATAGCGGAAGAGCCAAGCCGGATTACTTGGCGAGCCAAGCCGAATCGTCGGTGGGTGACGAATTCGATTTGTCCAGCATAACCATTCCGGAAATTACCATCCCGTCCACCCCTTCACGCAATAACAATGGCATAACGGCCGCCCCGCTTCCCAAGGATAAGGAAACTGCTGACGAAGCGCTAAATCTGGCAACGATCAGCACACCTGCCGTGGCCGCGCCCGCCGCCTTGGCTCCCCAAGCGACACTCGATCAACCGGTCGGAGTCGCAGCACCGCAACTATTTGTTGACAACGTATCGCTGGGGAATGCCGCCCAAAGTAACGCGGGCTTAGCAATTCCCAGCCTAACGACTAGTAGTCCAACGGTATCGCTCGAACTACCCAATGCCGTGTCGCCAGCGGACTCTGAAAAAACGGCTACGGATGGATCGAGTCCGACGTTCTACGACGGAGCGTCGCGCACCATGGAGCAGCATGCAGCCTCTGGAAACGCAGTTGGGCAAACCTGGCCAACGGAAACCGGGACGGCCAGCATGCCCGGTGAAGGGGTCGCCCATTCCGCCGGTCGACCGATCGATACCAATATGCCAAGCTATCCGACAATTTTGGCCTCCGCAACAGGAGAAGCCAACGGCGCACCGAACAGGCCTGTCTTCTCGACCGCTTCCCACGCTCAGACGGCTGGTCCATCAGCGGCACTTGAGGTGCCCAGCCCGGATGCAGCTCCCACCAACCAAGGTACGAGCCACCACGCCGGCCCAGCTCCGACAGCCACGGTTGTGCCGTCGGCGACTCCCGACTTGAACGGCAATTCGCTGGTGAGTGAATATTTCAAGTTCAAACAGATGCGTCAAGCTGCCGAAGCGACCGCCGAAAATCGCTTTCCAAGTTCGACACCGATAGCCACACAGCCCAATGCAGCTCCCCATTCGATAGGGAGTGGTTCAGGGTTTACGCTGGGAAGTCCGCAAGCGGGTACGCCAGTCGCGCCACCGCTACCACATTAGCAATAGGTTGGTAGCCAAAGATTGACAGAGGACTGTCGACCGCTAGCTGCCGAGTGGATTACTGATAATCAACGCACAGGATACCCCTGTCAGGGAACCGATCATGTCTAAGAGTCTCAATCAAGCGTTCATCAAAGCATACTCGAAAGAGAGCGCCCGCGCGCCGGCCCAACCGCGCACATCATCGCCAAAGATGTATGGCAATGACGATCTCATGATTCGCTTCGACACGGCCACGTGCGGCAGTATTTCGGCACCGCATCTGAAAGCCTCGAAGCGGCTCAAGGAGACGGTCGTCACAGCGACGGTTTCACCGCGCTCGGCAAAGGTAGAACAGCCCGCACGTCCGCAAGCGGCACATACAAAGTGGCCTGACGCTCCGCCGTCGGATTTCTTTTCGGCTGCACAGCCTAAGCACCCTCAAGCTGCTCGCATGACGATTCCGCAAGTGCCGACTGAGCTCGACCGGCAGAAGAGTGATAGCAACGAAGCACTTCGCAGCGCGATCGCGGCGCAGATGTCGCGTGCAGGCGATTGGGGTGATTCGTCGACGGAACCGTTCCTGGGCGAAAAGCCCATACATTCAACGGGTCAGACGCGGCAAGCTGTGTTGTCCGGCAATGGCGATTCGCTGCGAGATCAACCAGCCAAGCCTATGGAGATCAAAGAACTCGACACCCCGAAACTACTGTCACCAGCATTGTTGTCGCAACAAAGCAGCGACCCAGGCGAGTTCTTTCGGCTGGATCGCCCCAGTTATGTCCCCGCACCAGTTCCGCTCGACGACGCCCTTCCTATTGACCAGCTAGGCGATACTTTTGACGATAGCGGAGAACTGAGCTCGGAGATTTTCGAGCATTCGTCGAATCGCTTCGACTTGGAGTCCCGTTCGAAACCATCCGCCGTCCCGCTTCCACACGCGTCCAGCCAAGCCGTGCGCGTCGAGCAGACGCAGTCGGTCGAGCGCGAGCTGCGTCGTGCCAAATTGCGCATCTTCAATCCAGTGTGGGAAGTCGACAGTTTTCAGTGGCCCGATATCTGTCTTGAACTGCTCGAACAACGCGCCGATAGTCTCGATGCGGTGGCTCGCAAATTGAACGAAGCTGTTCAGGAAGGCTTGCAAGTTCTGGCGATCACCAGCCCACAAGGTGGCGAGGGGCGAACCACGGTAGCCTGCTGCCTCGCCAAGCTGGCTGGGAGCCGAGGCCTAAACGTCGCTATTGTCGATGGGGATATCGAAAATCCATCACTCAGCTATCAAACCAATCTGGATCTCGAACAAGACTGGAAGACGGCGATTCTCAATCAATTGCCCTTGGAAGAAATCGCCGTTCATTCGATCGATGATCAAGTTACCTTGGTGCCGCTGATCGGTCCGATCGACCAGTCGGAAATGGCGGCTGGCGACAATCGCATCGAGTTCATGTTGCACGAACTTTCGGAGAGTTTTGATTTGGTCATTGTCGACATGGGTCATATGAGCTCACCACGCAGTCTGGTCAGCAGCCTCGGAGCGCGCGGTGTGATCAGCGCCGTTGTGGCCGTGGTAGACCATCGCACTGCAGATGCACAGCAAATTGATCTGTGCCTACGCCGTATTCGCCAGAGTGGAGTCGCTTCGATCGGTGTGGTCGAGAACTTCGCCGCGTAGCATCCTCGCCGAACTCGCCAAGAGTTCGAGTTTTTCGATTGCGCACCAAAGTCTTGGCGACTTCGGCTAACCTTCCCCCTTCGCTAGCCCCGGAATCGAATCCATGTACGAATCGCATTGGAAGCTATCCGAACGCCCGTTCGAGAATCGCAACGACAGCAAATTCTACTATCCGGCAGAGACGCATCAAGCATCTTTATTGAAGCTGCACTATGCGATCGAGAACCGCCGCTCGGCTGCAGTTCTATGTGGGCCTGGTGGAATGGGGAAATCGCTATTGGTCGATGCCTTGCAAAGGCAACTCAGTGAGACCTATCGACCGATCAGCCACGTGGTCTTTCCAGCCATGAACGCTGCTCAGATGGTTCGCTACTTGGTCGCGAAAATGGGCGCCGGGACACCAGCGACCGACATGGAAAGCGGGTCGACGGAACCGCACGACATGGCCGCTGATGTGCTGGCGTTCGAGCGCTTCCTGCAGCATAACTTGGAGCGGCAACGCCACGCAGTGGTGGTGGTCGATGAAGCCCATCTGCTCGAACAATACGATCTGCTCGAACCATTGCGACTCCTGCTCAACTTGGCCGCGATCGATTCGAGCGGGGAAGCTGCATGGACCCTGGTGCTCGTGGGGCAACCCACGCTGCTGACGCACGTGGAACGCTACCATGCATTAGACGAACGCATGGGGGTCAAATGTATGCTCAATCGACTGCTCCCCGACGAGACGACGGCTTACATTCAGCACCGATTGCGAAGCGTCGGAGCCGATACCGAAGACATTTTCGATTACCCTGCACTGGAACGCATTCATGCGTTGACTCAAGGCATTCCACGTCGCATCAATCGACTGTGCGATCTAGCGCTGATGGTCGGCTACGCAGAGGACCGTACCATCATCGATGCGGAAGTCATCGACAACGTGCATAGCGATTTGGCTCCAGCCAACGTACACTAGTCCTGTGTCATGACTTAAATCTTGTAGTGGAACGGGTTACGAGTCCGCTGGCAACTCTCAGGTCGACGAGACGACCTGCGAGTCCATATATGTCGTTGCGGCCCAGAGAATCGCTACCTCATCCACGACAGTCTTACCAATCCAGGAGTCGATCTCACATGTCCAACGCATCCATTTCAAGTTTAATTCAAAGTGGGACTAAACTGTTTCTCGATTCGATCGATCCTGAACTGGTGAAACAGAATTTGGCTTGGGGGGCGGTTGGGGCGACGAGCAATCCGATCATCGTATCCGGCCTGATCGAGTCAGGTCGATTCGATCAACAGTTGGACCAGTTGCTCGAAGCTGGCCAGGACGATAGCCAGATTGCATGGGCACTGACCGATCAACTGGTGCGTCAAGCGCAAGAGGCATTTCACCCCGTATGGAAGCAGACGGGTGGCAATGCCGGTTGGGTCAGTTTCGAACTCGATCCGCTGATTGAAGATACCGAAGCCAACCTACCTCATGCCGAGCGGGTCGAGCGTTATATCGAATTGGGGCGGCGCTGGTCGGCAGGGCACGACAATCGCATGATCAAAGTACCTGCCACGGCGGCTGGCCTGGATGCCTTGCAAACGCTTTGCGCCGACGGCGTAACGCTCAATGTCACCTTGGTGTTTAGCATGTCGCAATACGTCCAAGCTCGCGACAAAGTGTGGGCTGGAGCGCAACAGCGCACTTCACTGGCAGGCTTCAAAAGTGTCTATAGTATTTTTGTTTCGCGCGTCGACCAGTACACAGCCAAACACGTGCCGGAGTTGTCCAAGCAAGCTCAAGGTCAAGTTGGCATCGTGAATGCCAAGCGGATTTGGCAAGCCAACCAGCAGTTTTGGGAGGCGCACCAAACGCCATTGCAACAAGAGATCATCTTTGCCAGCACCGGGACCAAGGACCCTGCCGATCCACCGACCAAGTACGTGGCTGCACTGGCGGGTAGTGACATTCAAACCAATCCGCCCGCCACTAACGAAGCGGTAGCAGAAAGCGGAATGCAATTCACTCGACAACTCGACCAGATGCCTGACAAGTCCGTTTTGGCCGACATCGATCAGCGGGTCGACATGCAACACTTGGAAAAGACGTTGATGGAGGAGGGGGTGGCTAAGTTCTCGGAGCCGCAAAAGAAATTGTTGCAGACCATCGCCCGCAAGCGCGCCGCGAAAAAGTAGGCTAAGAAATCGGTAAACTCTTACGAAATTCTCCCTTGAACTCTATTCTTCGTCTTGCTCCTTGGAAGAGCTTGCGGGTATCGCAAAAGTGTTAGGCGAAAATGGAGTAGTGTTCTACTGTTACAATCGCACGATCATGTCGTCGGCAGCAAAGCGCACCTTGGCAGCGTGCGCTTGCGTATCCTCGGGGTGCCGGTAGCCGATGGCACAACCGACCGCCGAGGTGTAGTCGGTCCCAGCCAAGCCCAACACCCGATCATATTGGTCGCGATCGATGCCTTCCATCGGACACGTATCGATGCCTAACACGGCAGCGCTCAGCATTAGTTGGCCCAAAGCGATATACACTTGGTGCGTGTTCCAATCGAGGTGTGAGTGCATATTGCCAATAATGTTGATCAACATTTTGCGGTAGCCAGCCATAGCCAGTGGGTCCAGCTCGCGCGCCTGACACATGTGATCGATAAAGCTGTCGATATAGTCGGCATCCATGGTCCGCCGCGCGGCCAGCACCACCATATGCGAACAGTCCTGCGGTTGTTTTTGGCTCCACGAAATGCCGGGCAACTGGGCCTTGATGGCTGGATCGGTTACGACCACGAACTTCCAGGGTTGCAGCCCATAACTGCTGGGGGTAAGAATGAGACTCTGTTCGAGCGCTTGCCACGTCTGGTCAGGTACGCGTCGAGCGGGATCGAAGCGTTTGACCGCATAACGCCAATGCAAATGATCCAACAATTGTCGTGTGGCTTCAGGTGGAGACTGATCTTCGGGCATAGAGACTAAGCCTGTTCGTTTTTCGTAAATCGTCAAGGCGATATTCAGGGGTTCGACGGCCTGCGTTACCTAGGGCATTGTAGTCTGCTGACTGGCCGGGATGAAGGAGTGTCTGCTGTTTAACCACGAGTGAAGGTGTAGAAAACAACCATGTTAAATATTTATAAACGAGCCGAACAGATTGATGTGACCGCATGGATCGCCGAAACCGCGACCGTCTTGGGGGATGTATGGATCGGTTCCGGTAGCAGCGTGTGGTTCGGAGCCGTACTACGTGGAGACGTCGAGACGATTCGCATCGGCGAGAAGACAAACGTGCAAGACTTGGCCTGTCTACATGCCGACCCTGGCAAACCGTGTACGCTGGGGAACCGTATTACCATGGGGCACCAAGCTATCGTGCATGGCGCGACGGTCGAAGACGAGTGTTTGATTGGCATTGGTGCCATCGTACTCAACGGTGCACATATCGGCCAGCAGTCGATCATCGGGGCCGGTGCATTGATCGCGGAGGGAAAGGTCATTCCCCCGCGCTCGCTCGTCGTAGGGATGCCAGGCCGCGTGATTCGTCAAGTTAGCGATGAGGAAGTCGAACGACTCGCTCACGGTTGGCAGCACTACGCCGACGCCGCGCAGCAATATAAAGCTCGCGTCTGACGTGCGTCTCGCGTGAGCATGCCTTGGTGCGAAGTGCTGCCGAGCAGCATTGACATGCGTGGGCGACAAAAATAGGCTACAATACACCCCAAGTGGGGATACCCTTCTAGCCATAGGGCCGAGCGCGATTTCCCCACTCGAATGACTGATGGTGGGAGGTGGCCGCAATGAAAAGGAAGAACTTCAAACGGCAATGGAAGTAATCAAAGCGTCCACGGAAGAGCTCCAACAGCTCAAGAACGAACTCTCGAAAGTCAACGTCCAGCTTCTGGAAAAAAACGCTGAACTGAGTCGAAACAACAGCGACATCGAAAACCTGCTGGTAAGTATGAAAATATCCGCATTGTTTCTCGATGAAGATTTGTGCATTCGAAGATTTACAACAGCGATCGAGGATCTGTTGCCCTGTTCATCGTCAGACGTGGGTCGACCAATTGCCGCAATGTCCGCTCGCTTCGTCGATCACTCTATGGTGCAGCAATGCCAACAAGTACTGCGAAGTTCACAGCACCAGGAACGTGAGGTCACCCTCGACGACGGGAGAACCTTTCTTCGCAGAATCTACCATACCAAACCGTTGACGATGGTGTCTGCGGTGTAGTGTTGACGTGGGTGGATATCACCGAACGCAAGGTGGCGGAGTCAGAACTTGCCGATCACCAGCAGCGGTTGCAAGCGATTTTGCAGACGGCTTCGGATGCGATCGTCACCACGAATTCAACCGGTGTGATCGAGACGTTAAATCCCGCCATGGCGCAGATGTTCGATTGGCCGGCTGACGAATTGATCGGTAGCAGCTTTCTAAATCTGGTCAGCGCTCTGTCGAGGCTTGAGTTTGAGGAACTCCTCTTGCATTGCGACAGACTTTCTGACGAACATCAAAAGTTGGGTATTAGCGAGGTGACTGGTCATCGACGCGACGGGCGACAGTTCCCAGTCGAAATCACGGTTTGTTCCAAGGACCATAGTGGGTTCTTCACATTCATCCTTCGCGATATTTCCACCCGGAAAGTGCTACGGAAGAAATTGCTTGAAATCGCTGATGATGAACAGCGGCGAATCGGTCAGGAACTACATGACGGAACTCAGCAGGAATTGACCGGACTTTTGTTGCTCGTCGGTTCGATTATCAGCCGATTTGAATTCGCTCTACCCAGTGCCGTCGATACAATCCGAGCGGAAGGTAGCCCGGGCTGGATATTGGCTGACTCCGATTACATGCAAATCAACGATGCACTACAGAAACTAGTTCGCGGCTTGAATTCAGCCTGCCAACACGTGCGAGAGATTTCACACGGCATTACGCCACTGCAGATCGCAAAAGACGGACTGTGTGCCGCATTGGAAAAGCTGGCACAGTCGATCGATTCCCCCCCGTCGATCCATTGTCGATTCCATAGCCATGGACTTGCTGCGCTCCCAAGCAACACAGTAGCCATTCAACTGTACCGTATCGTACAAGAAGCCGCACTTAACGCGGTCCGACACGCCAACCCTACGCAGATTGCCATTTCGTTCACCTGCCTCGAAGGTGGGATAGACATCGAGGTCAGTGACGATGGACAGGGTTTCGAGATACCCAAACAATCCAATCAGTATTCTGGCAGCGATGGAATAGGGCTGACGATCATGAAATTCCGTGCCAATACGATCGGTGGCGTGTTGAACATCGAGCGCAACGACACGGGTGGCACCACGGTTCGAGTATCGCTTCCGGTAGGATTACTGGACAATGAAAAGGGTACGCTCCCCGACGAGAAGCGTGCTCGCAGACGGTCACCTCCCCGTTTTCCGCGAGAATGAATCGGAGCACACGTCAGCTCCATGGCAGTTCTAAGCGGCGGGGCGAGTCGACTCTACACTTAGCGGAACCTATTGTGCTAATATAGTCGGTTGTCGGGGTGCAATATCGAGTTGCAATTCGACTTCCCAGGGGTAGGCTAAGCGTCTGGTCGCCAAAGCGATATCGTCATATTTTCTTCTGAAAAGCAGCAGCTTTAGCGGAGGGGTAAAGATGAATCCGTTGCCTATAAAACTGGAGAGATCGAGCGTTCAACTCCATCCAGAAACGCTCGGGCTGGACGCGCTCGAATTCAATTCGAAAAGCTGGAGCAGCGTTTACTGTTCGCTGCCGACTTGCTGCTGCATGAAGCTGACTTGGACTACATTGGAGCTTTCCGAGTCCCCCAAGGGAAAATTGGCAATGTGGGACAGGCCACTTTTGGCTACGGTGGAACTGCGCCAGCTTATAATCCAACCAACAACTCACTGTTCCTCGTCGGCCATGACTACGATCAAGCGATCGCCGAAATATCCATTCCGGAGATTATCGATACCAACCAAATCAGTAATTTGCGAACCGCCTCCTTGCTGCAACCGTTTTCGGCGGTCCGCTCACGTATACCTGACTTCACCCTCAGTGGTGAAACAAAAATTGGTGGGTTACAAGTTGTCGACAATCAACTCGTTGGTACGTTTTACGAGTACTACGATGCGAACGGAGACGCAGTCGACTCACACTTTAAACTTGACTCACTCAACTTAGCATCTGCCAATGTTAGTGGCCTGTATCAAGTAGGCAACTATGGGGGTGGTTTCGTTGGTGGCTACATGACACCGATCCCTGAGGAGTGGCAGGCCGAATTGGGCGCTCCTTACCTGACTGGCCAAGCCGCGCTGTCGATCATCAGCCGGACTTCGGTGGGCCCGGCCGCCTTCGGTTTTGATCCAGCCCAGCTAGGTAGCGCAACTGCGCCCGCTACGAATTTGGTTAGCTACCCACTCGCGCATCCACTGCGCCCAGAGACCAGCACCAATCCGCTATTCAATCTGACGTCTAGGATAACTGGTGTCGTCATGCCGCCGAACACAAGCTCCGTAATCTTCTTTGGATCGCATGGTACCGGCGAATACTGCTATGGCACCGAGGTCGAGTGCAACGATCCGGTCAAAGAATCCAAAGGGACCCACTCGGTGGGCGGACTGTATGAGTACCAAGCCTGGGCCTATGACGTTCATGATTTAATTGACGTCAAGAACGGCTTGAAAGAATCCTGGCAAATACAGCCCTACGATGTTTGGACATTTGATCTACCGATGGGGGGAGCTCGAAAGGAAATTGGCGGAGTCGCCTTCGATTCGCAATCGGGACGTATCTACGTGTCACAACAGCTTGTGGACGGAAACGGCAACTATCCGATCATCAACGTCTTTCAGTTACCGACGGGACCATCTACTCCAACTGGTCCGACGATTAGCAGCATCCAAACCGAGAGTGTGGTCGAGAATTCAGCAGTAATTCAATGGAACACGAATGTGCCGACTACCGGCCGCATCGAATATGGCGTGACTTCAAGTCTGGGAAGCACATCGACCAGCAGCGCGGCCCTCGCTACGTCCCACTCGGTCACGTTGAGCGGCTTGCTGCCCGACACCTCCTATTCCTTTCGTATTCTTGCTCAAGACGCGAACGGTGTAGAAACCGATTCCAGCCTTGGTACGTTCCAGACCTCAGCCGATCCAACTCTCCCCAGTTCGTCAATCTTTTCGTATTCCAATCCTCGACCGCTGGCAGCTGCAGACCCAGCCACTACGGTCAGTGTCAACAATGTCAATCAGTTGATCGCCGCGGTCAATCAACTGCAATCGGGACAGACCATTCAAATCGCTCCAGGTACCTATAATCTGAATGGAGTAACCGACGCGCTGTACATCCCTCAGGGCATTTCGAATTGGGCGATTCGCGGTTCGACCGGCAACCGCGACGACGTCATTATTCGCGGTGGTGGAATGAACGGCTCAGTATCCTTCGGGTTTTGGGTCGGCAATAGTACCCAAGGCACCTTTGCGGACTTCACCATCGACGGCATACGTGAACACGGCATCATCGCCAATCCAGGGGCTCACGATATTCTCTACCATGGGTTACGAATGGTCGACATCGGCGACCAATTCATCAAGTCCAATCCCGCCTCCGCAGGCCAAGGAAATGACCGAGGAATCGTGGAGTATTCCATCTTCGAGTATCGCGCTACGGCACCGGATAACTATACCAACGGTGTCGACGTTCACGGTGGTGACGACTGGATCGTGCGCTACAACTTGTTCAAAAACTTCATCAGTCCAGCGGGTCAACCGATAGCCGGACCATCGGTGTTGTTCTGGAACGGCAGTACCAATACGCGCATCGACAGCAATACGTTCATCAATGATGCCAGGGGAGTATCGTTGGGGTTGGAGGACAAACCCGGTACATTCGACCACCGGGGTGGCACAATCACCAACAATATGTTCTACCGTGCCGCTGGATTGTCCGGCACTATCGATGTTCCCATCTATGTGGCGGACTCACCCGACACTACAATTTATTACAACACCGTGTTTGATCAGGGAAACTATCCCAATGCGATTGAGTATCGGTACGCCTCGACGAACAATATGGACGTTCGCAACAACCTGGTCAACAAGGCCATAGTTGCTCGCGATGGTAGCTCAGGTACAGTCGTCAACAATGTGACAACGGCTACGGCTACCATGTTTGTCAACCCAGCTGCGGGGAATCTACATTTGCAGTCAACGGCGACCGCCGCCATCAACCGTGGTACTGCAGTTGGCGTGGTACGTGACCTCGATGGTCAACTGCGCGACGCACAGCCCGACATCGGCGCCGACGAGTTTCTCGCAACGACAAATCCAAATCAAGCCCCGATCATCTCCAACCAGTCGTTCTCGATCAATGAGAATGCGACTAATGGGACGGTGGTGGGAACCGTGGTTGCCAGCGATCCCGAAGGCCAAGCTCTGACATACTCTATCCTCTCCGGGAATACAAACCACGCCTTTGCGATCAACGCCAACACAACTGGGCGACCGGGATTCTAAAAGAGTCTCGACGCGGCCTAGCGTATGGGCTCTACGTATCGGACGATCACTCTCTGCCTGCCGTCTATGTCAATCTTGGAGGTTCTGATTTGAACGCGACGAGCAGAACGGCTCTTCCACTTGACACCTGGTCGCATCTAGCGGCCACGTTCGATGGTTCGAAATTAAAACTGTTCGTCAACGGAATCCAAGTTGCTGAGCGACGCGCTGTGGGCTCGGTAATTCAAACCAATTCGCCATTGCGAATGGGAGCAAACTCCGTGTGGGGAGAGCATTTCGATGGAACTATGGACGAAATTCAACTTTTCAACGCCACCTTGACTGCAGCGGAAATTGGCCTGTTGGCGGCGCCTAGCTCTCAAATAACTGCTCGTGCAAATGCGCATGCAGCGCCCTTGGAATTCGCCTCCTATGGGGTTGGAGCACGTTGGTCCGCAGGAGAATCAGTAGCCGTCACCAGCGAACTCTTGATGGATGCAACCACGGGGCCCAACTCTACAGACTATCCGGCCATTATAGACCAAGTGTTTTCAGGAAACCTGGACATGGATCTAGATGGTTTGTCACTATTGCGGAACCAAGCTGCGGACGCCGACGATCTATATTCTCAACTAGCTCTGGAAACTAATCTACTTGCCAGGTTGTATGGGCGTTGCGTCAACCCCGCGCATCGCTGACCGATTCAATGCACCGAGAGAGTACATCCACAGCATGGCCTGATAGCGATCGTTATGGTACCCCTGGTAGTCATTGCGAGAATCAAAGCCAAATTTGTCTTTGAATTCGGCTGCGGACCCATAGAAACATCCCTCCCCCTCGTCGACGGCGAAAGTTCGGGAACCTTGATCAGGCCAACATGCGTTGGGTCTTGCGCATGCGTAACGACATATAGCGCATCGCGATCCTCACGGTAGCCGATAATTCCCATCGAGTAGTCGAAACGCGTATTCAGGGGCTCCTCCCATGTCCCATGCATCGGGATGTCAAAACTCCCTAGGTATCTTAGCTGGCTCTCCTGAATGAGAGGCTGATCGGCCGCCACTTGGCCTAGTAGTACCCAGCCGACCATGTGTGTAAAAGCTGCTACGGTAAACATGAGAACATCCTACTTTCAAAACTGAATTGCATTTGAAGTTTCTGGAAAACCTCGATCTGAAGATTTTTCGTTGGATTCTTTTTGTGAATTCGTCGAAGGCGTCACCCTCAAGCCCTCACCATCGATGTAGTCTCGATACCATTGTTCCAGACACATCAAGTTCCAAATCTTATCGCCATGGTTCCAACGCCCGCTTTCGTGTTCGCAGACCAACGCCCGGATGGCAGTTGATTGAAAGTAGCCGCGTGCGAGCGCAGTGTCTGACAACAGTACGTCGCGTACCATCGACTTGAGCGGACCACGGAACCAAGCGTTGAGCGGGACACAGAATCCCATCTTTGGACGAACCTGTAGCTGACGAGGAATCATTTGAGCGAAAGTATGTGTGAGCATCGGTTTGGGGACCGAACCATCTTGGTGGCGACAGAAGGGAATCGCCAAAGCTCGTTCCACCACCCGATGATCCAAAAAAGGGCTTCGGCACTCTAGGCCGTGAGCCATGCTGGTAATGTCGACCTTTGCGAGTAGATCCGACGGAAGATAGGTCTGCAGGTCGGCTTGCATCGCTCGTGAGCTCGGTGATCTGTTTGAACATTGCAACTTTTCAATCAACCAGTCCTCGGGGGTATCTCGAAGCTGGCGACGAAAGTCGACGGACAACAATGCGTTTCTACCTACCTGATGAAAGTAGGATACCCAGTGGATGTAACGTTCGTTCGCAGGCCTCCTGAGAAGGCTCATCCTGAATCGCAACTTAGCCAATTTGGCAAGCTGTCCGTCTGAGCCAGGTAACCACTGCCAAGCCGAGTTAGCCACGACGCTGCGCACGAACTTGGGCAATCGATCAAACTGTCTCAAACGCTCAATCGTATGATAGCGAGGATATCCGGCGAACAATTCGTCCCCTCCGTCACCGGTGAGCGCAACCTTTACGTAGGCCCGTGTCGCTTTCGCCAAGCCGAAGGTTGGAATGGCGGAGCTATCCGCAAAGGGTTCGTCGAAATGCAACGTTAGCGTCTGCAACAGATCGGCCGAGGATGGAGTTACTGCCAGTTCTTGATGGTCTGTTCCTAAATGCACGGCAGCTTGCCGGGCGAAAGGCGTTTCGTCGAATGCCGCTTCTTGGAATCCCATCGAAAACGTCTTGGCCGGATGAGGCAATAACTGTTGCATCAATCCAACAATAACGGTCGAATCCATACCGCCAGAAAGAAAGGCCCCAATGGGTACATCGCTTCGCAAACGCAAGCGTACTGCTTGTTCCAGTTCGTCTCGTAGTTGTTCACGCAATTCATGCACCGGCTGCTCTGATTCGAATTTCCAGTCGGGTTGCCAATAACGTTCGATACTTAATCGTCCGCACCGATAGATCGCAAAATGCGATGGTGGAAGCTTCTTAATTCCGCAGAACATTGTGCGAGGGTGCGGGACATACCCGAAGGTGAGATACTGATTGAGCGCCTCTATGTCTACCTCGCGGCGAATTCCTGGTGCATGTTGTAGGATCGCCTTGATCTCGCTGGCAAACAGGAGTTGGTCATCCACATGGCGATAGACCAGCGGCTTTTGCCCCATTCGGTCCCGTGCCAAGAACAGAACTTGTTGTCGAGCGTCCCAGATGGCGAATGAAAACATCCCGCGAAGCCGGTGAAGGCATTGAGGCCCGAGCTCTTCGTAGAGATGAACAATGGTCTCAGTATCGGTATCGGTTTGAAAGCAATGACCGCGAGCCTGCAATTCGTGCCGCAGCTCTCGGTAGTTGTAGATTTCCCCATTGAACGTAATCCATACCGTTCCGTCTTCATTGGCAAGTGGTTGTCGCCCTCCCTCCAGGTCAATGATGGCGAGACGACGATGGCCCAATGCAACCCCCGTGCCGTTTGGATTCTGCTTGGCGTAGGTGCCGCGCCCATCCGGTCCGCGATGTCGCAATACGTCTGTCATTGCGTCGAGCGTCTGAGCCGAAATGCTCCGCCGCTTCTCATTCCACACAACACCAACAATACCGCACATAGCCAGGACTACTTGTGGCTCTCAACCAATGGATGGAGACGATTGCGGAACGACACACCTACGCGGACCTGGCAAACTCGATCCGTAGGCAGCCACCTGCTTTACGACGCGGGCGGGCACACCAATGGCGATGCAGTGAGCCGGGATCGGTTTCGTGACTACGGCTCCCGCTCCGACAATCGCACTGATGCCAACGTCCGCCATGACAATGGCTCCAGCTCCAATCCAAGCTCCGTTTCCGATCCGCACTCGATGATAGATTTGCGGCTGCATATGCATTGTCTCGCCTGGATTGGCAGGTCCATGCTCTCTGCCGCCGCTTAGGATTTGCACGTGGTCGGCCAGCATGACCTCTTCCCCGATTTCAGCGAATCCGATGGAGCAGAAGCGTCCGATGTATGCGCGATTGCCGACGCTGGCCTGCGGCATAGAAACAACACTCAGCCACCCAAAATGTACGTCCTGTCCACAATGCGAGATCGTCCAACGATAGAATGCTTGGCGAGCCAATACGCCGCGCATTCCCGGTATGCGCGCGATCGACTCGCTCGCCAGTCGAAACGCTTCGTCCCCCATAATCATGCGCATTAGACGCATGACTCCCAGACGCGGCAATGCGCATAGCGCAAATGCCGTCTGCAAACAACGCTTGGCCAGTAGGAATGTCGTGGTACGAGGCTGCCGCAGCTTAGTGATGAAATCAGCTTGCGTGGGAGATTGCATGGGACTGATCGACCTAGGCAAGTGCGTGCAGTTCGTCGATCAATCGCTTTAAAGCGTCCCGTTGAGGTCCCTCGCCGGCGATTCGCAGGACGCATCGGAGTCCGTCCGAATTCAATTCTGCGACTGCGCGAATCAGTAGATCAAAGCCTTTTTCGATCGAGAGCCGTCCCATCGCGCCCACAACTAGCGCCTGGCCGGACGAACTGCGTGAAGCCAAGCGTGGCGTTGCACATTGGAAGGCATCGACGTCAATGGCGTTAGGGATCAGATGGCATCGCGGAGGGGGAACACCACATTTCAAACACGACTTGTACAAATCGTCTGAAACGCAGATCACCGCATCATACCGCGATAGGCAGCAGCGGTCGATCGCGTAGTAAATCGGTGTTCGGCTAGTATGTTCAACCCAACCATGAACGGTCGTGACCAACTTTAGTGGGCAGAATTGGGTCACGATCAGCCCCAATGCGTTACTTTTGTAATCATGTCCATGCCAGATGGCCACCTTTCGCTGACGGCAGTGACGGATCAATTCCGTCAGGACGCGCCAATCCCATGCACCTCGATCGGCGATCGAGATCAATTCTGCTTGGGCTTCTGCAGCGCGCTGCCGTAGTCGCTCGAAGCCCTGGTCGGCAGGAGGGTGCATGTAGGCGCACGAGCAGCGATAGCCTAATGGACGTAGGAAACGCGGTGAATGGAGAATCGTTTTCTCAGGTCCTCCGCCGTAGCCAGTTACCCCTCTGACGTGAAGCACCAGTGGGCAGCGATCATCTGTGTTCAATTGCAGCATAACCTTCACGCACCGTATCTTGAATGCAAGACCAGTCAAAGCGGCTGACGACGAAGTCGCGCGCGGCCCTACCCAGCGCGCGCCTTCGATTTGGGTCTGCCAAAAGTTCGTCCACGCACCTGGCAAAATGCGCGGGAGAATCTGCCAAGAGCAACTCCTTCCCATCGGTGACGGGAATACCTTCCGCGCCTCTCGAAGTCGACACCACGGCTTTCCCCATCGCAAACGCTTCCAAAATCTTGAGTCGAGTGCCACTCCCTTGCTGGAGCGGTACTACAAAAAGTTGGCTTTGATGCACGAAGGGACGGACGTCATCCACTTCACCAATCACTAGGACTCGTTGCCCATCATGCAGCGCGCGAACTCGAGCTGCAGGGCGACGACCAACAATTCGCAGCTTCACTCCACTCGTGCCGATTCTTGGCAGCACGTCTTTACAGAAAAATGCCATTGCCTGTTCGTTCGGAAAATAGTTCATGGCACCTGTGAAAATCAGTGAATCCTCTTCCTCGTAGTGGCCGAGTTGCGGTTGGAAATACAGGCAGTTCACTCCATTGGCGGCTACTCTGTAGACGGCCTTGGAGCTCATTTCAACGCGTGACCAAGGCAATCCTTCGTATTGAACCAGAGCGGTGCGAACGCAGTTGCCTACTGCGACAACTCGATCGCATCTTCCGAGCAACATTTTGTTAGCCCATACTCGTTTAGCGCGCCGATAGTCAGGGTAGTCACGGCCATGCTCGGTGAACACGATGGGAAATCGCAATCGCAATATGCGAGCCATCGACGAATAGAAGAAAGCCGCATATTGATGCGCATGAACCAACTTCACATCGTGCAATCGAAAGAACGCCGCCAGTTTGCATACGCAGCGAGCGTCAAATCCCGGCTGTCGATCAAGAACAACTATTTCAAAGCCCGCCGCGCGCATTTCTGATCCCATGGATCCCAGGGCGTCTAAGCATGCGATGACGACTCGATACGTATCCTGACAACGTTCCGCAAAAGCTCTGGCGAGTAATTCGGCTCCTCCCACATTGAGAGAGTGCAAAACGTGGCACAAGGTCGTTTCGATATAACCCTGTTGAAGAGCAATCCCCAGGGGGCGGGTGCAGTTACGAGTCGGGAATGCCATCAACTGTTGCCAAGCCCTATCGAGCAGATCTTCCCCGCGCCTGCGAAAGGCGTTGTGCTGCTTCATGGTTGTGGCGAGTTGAGCTGCGCACAAAAGGACATTCCCTTTTCGCAAGTCTTGAGCGGCCCAAGTCTCGGTAGGGTATTCCAACTGCGATGCCTTATCTAGATAGAGTTGTTCGTTGGTCGTCATCCAGTCTGCATAGTGCAATAGTGCCGCTCGACAGTATTCTCGACATGCTGAAAACTCACCTACGCCTGTGGTGAGCTGCCAAACTCGTGCAAGACTCTGCAGTTGAACGGTGTACGACCATCGCCGTTCGACATCGAGAAACTGCTTGGAGTCTAATTCGTCATAGGGATGAATTGTCCGCCGAATCAGCTCTTCCGCCTTCCAGAGATGCTGCCTGTCTCCACTGACTAGCCAGCCGTCCATCAGGCAATTGATCGAGTTGCCAACCCCACGACCAGGCAGGTGGTCTTCAGGCGACCGCGTGCAACTTGCCGCTCCCGTCGGCGATTCGCTGACGACTCCCAAAAGGTGCTGTGACCCATCGTCCATGACTGCGACCCACTTGGCCAATTCGAGCACGGCTTCCCGCGCTCGCCGATCTCCCGTCAGGTAGTAGTAAAGTAGTAGCCCCGAAGAATAGTTGTGCTCGTTCGATGGACCTCCGCCTTGAGTTGGACTTGCTTTGCCATTCATTTTCCTGGAGTAACTTCGATGGCCGCTGGTCGCTGCGTCTTGATAGTGGGCGGTGTGCCAGAACAGCCCTCCCGAATAGGCTGATTTGTCCTGATCCGTATGATATATATCGATGTCCATGATGTGCCGCGCCAAAGGCTCTGCCAGTTTCCACCAACGGACATCTCCGCTCCCCAGGTAACAGATCAACATACTGTGCAGCAGGTCATATTGATTGTTGTTGTGAGAGATTACCGGTTTGGTTCCTTGATAGTGAAGGTTCTCGTGATCTGCCCAACTATCTCCGTAATTGCGCCAGCCGTACTCGTCAATCTCCTCTCGTTTAGCGAAGAAACAGTGCTTTCCTTCTAAGGCCTCCGACATCAAACACCGAAGCTCATTGCGATGTGGCATCGTGGGGGAAGTGAAAAACGAGATCGCACCACATTCAGCAATCGATCGTGGATCAAGAGTCACCTTGAGCGGCGAATGCGTCCAATCCAATGCAGCATGAGACGAACTCCCCCCCAGTCCGAACTGAAGCCAAACGTCGCGAGTCCACTCCGGGATGTAGCACACGGATCTGTGCCTCGGGCAATCGCCATCGCTCGCGAAGCAATTGGGCCGTGTTCCGGCTGTTGGCGATGCAGTACTCGGCCTTGGCCAAGACGCGCTTCACTAAAAAAGTATGTCATTTTGCGCTTTAAACGGGACCATCATTTTGCGCTTCAAACGACACCAGTTTTGGTCGTTTGTTGAATAAGCTTCGATTTGGTATCGTTTGCCCGCCTTGGTCTACTCTATTCTTCGGCAGGC
>JADYZV010000186.1 GCA_020852965.1 Pirellulaceae bacterium
GAACTGGCGGGCCAGACCGAAGTAACCTACCCAAACTCGCACGTAGCGATTGAGGTCGGTCAAGCGACGCTGCATCGATATCCCAAGGCTGGCTGATCGCTGCGCGCCGGATCGGTTAATTCCGTGCATTTTATGGTGATTCTGAGGCAATCGTTGAAATAGAAACGGGTGCTATAATAGAGGGGAGCCTACCTAAACGGGCTTCGAAATTGATTGCCGAATGGAGCTCACTGCATCGCGCTGAGTTAATTGTTGACTGGGAACTCGCCGAGTCGCAGCAGCCGTTGGTTCCCATCGATCCACTGGACTAATTTCCATGATACTCAACATCCTCGATGCCAAACTGGCCGGCCCCAATGCGCTTGATGTAACGTTCAACGATGGGAGCCGGTTCGTTGTCGATTTGCGGCCACTATTGACGGGTGCCATGTTCGAGCCGCTACTCGATCCCGCAGTGTTCGCGCAATTCTCGCTGGATCCAGTTTGTAGAACAATAGTATGGCCGAATGGTGCAGACCTAGCCCCTGAGGCGATTCGTGACTTAGCTCTTACTGAACAATCCATCGGATGATGATATTTTCGTTCGTTGGTACGACACGTTGATGCGCGAGACTCTCGGAACTATCCAATGGGCTTAGATACCGTCGAACTCGTTATGGATATTGAAGAGGCTTTCGACATTTCGATTCCCGACGATCGTGCAAGTCAAATGCTGACCGTGGGCGATGTGTACGAATTCATCCTTGAGAAGACAAACGATTCAACTTTGTCTTCGAAAACTTGCCTAACTGCCGCCACGTTCTACGAACTTCGCACAATTTTGCTTTCTGCCGGAATAAAAAACACAGACATTCGACCGAGAACTAGGATTGATCGCGTTTTTCCGCTTCTTGGACGTCGTTCCAATTGGAAGACATTGAGTTCAAAGATGGGATTGAGATTTCCCCGTCTTGAACGACCATCTTGGCTCACACTTGTAAACTGCATGGTTGTCGCTGCTCTCGTATTCGGGACGTTCCTAACGTTTGCGAAACCCAAAGTGTCTGACGGAATTGCAATGGCAAGCGTTGCAGGCACGATTGGTTCTTTTACTTTGTATTTACTGACTATTCCATTCGCTGTCCTTCCCGGATCGACATGCCTGACGATCCGCGACCTCGTGACAAGACTGGTAGCAATTAATTTCAATACTCTGTCACGCCGATATTCCGTTCTTAACCCAACCGATATCTGGAATGCGTTACAATTAATCGTCTCTGAACAACTCGGCGTTGCGAAGAGCGCTGTCGTACCTACCGCCAGATTCGTGCAGGATCTCGGCGCTGAATGATGCGGCACGTAACAAAGCGTTGGAGCGAAGGTCCGCTCGAACGCGCTCGAAATAGAAGGTTGATTGGCCGGACCTCGATCAACTTGGTCGTTCTGCCACTCAACCACTTCTTAGTACACAGGAGACATCGCGGATTGGCGGGACGCATTTTCTACTTCATCGCCTTGCTCGTCGCATCGTGGTGCGTGATGACATTCACCCACGAGATGGGGCACATCTTCGGTGGATGGTTGTCTGGTGGCACACTGAAAGACGCTGATCTACTTCCCTGGCATCTACCATACAGCATATTCGATCCTAACCCAATTCCGCTCATCACCCTCTGGTGTGGCCCTGTTCTTGGCGTGGTCGTTCCGCTCGCGCTCGCGATGACAGTTCGCTGCCGCTGGATGTGGTTCATCGCAAACTTCTGCATTGTCGCCAACGGTGCATACATTGCGACGGCATGGATGTCCAATGACCGTTACCTCGACACCCCAAAACTATTGGAACATGGTGCTCATCCAGCTACGATAGCGATATACTGTTTGCTGACCATTGGCTTCGGTTACATTGGATTCCGACGATCATGCGTTTGTATCCTCGGCAACCCGAACCTGCCAACTCGAACCCGGATGGCAAAACCTAAACGCAAATCAACGTGGCAGAACTATGGCGGCGAACCGCAGTCGTGGTACTGCCGTCAATTTGCACTTCAAGCTCAACCCCCACGACGTGGTTACCTTACTCGTTGTCCAACGAACCCCCTAGATCACGCACTGGAGCATTTCATGACAAAACGACAGACCTCACTTCATGCGACTCTATTTCTTGGAATCGCAGCGATGGCCTTTTCGCGTGTCACGGGCCTTCCCGAAATTGCTTTCGCGGTCAGCACTGGCGTCATGCTGATCGCGGCGAGCGTTGGAACTATCTGGTCATTTCTTCAGGTTGACGCTTATCGTCGAAGCGTTGGACTACCCGTTGGTATTGTTCTTTGCTGTACCGTCCCGTGGATAATTCAAACCGTGGCGTTCCCAACTTTCGTGGGATTCGCTCCAATTTTGGCGATCTGGCTGACTGCGGCATTAATTGCAGCGGCATCGTACGCCACATGCGAGAGCATCGTGTCATACGTAAGGGCCCACAATGTCGACATGGAGTAATGCCGTGCGGTAGAATCTTGGATAACCATGCCATCGACCGCAGTTCCGGTAGCGCATTCACTTGCACAAATACTCAAACCCCGGAACGCAGTGATGGCTGCTGTTCCTCCATCAGACTGATTTTGCGCGAGTCGACGGCTATGCAAATACGATCACCACTCGGCTCTCGACTGTTAGCAGCTTATGGTGGCTTGTTTGGCGGCATCGCGCCATTAACACTAATCGCCCTTTTGGCAAGCGGCAGCGGGAAACCCGGAGTCGAAGATCTATACGCATCACCGACGCGGGCGCTGCACTTTGGGAATCAGAACACAAACCTGACTGGTCGCGATTCGTGATGGAATGGTACGGAGGCTCAGGCTGCCATGCACCATCAACCTCACCGATGCAGCTTTACACTAACCCGCGCTTGCTAGACGTCCAGGGCGCACGCAATGTCTGCCCTGCCCAACATCGGACCCAGATTGCTAGTGCGTCGGGCTTGTGCAACATCTTAAAATCAGCACTTTTTCGACAGTCTAAAAGTCGCTTCACCAATGAAATCGTTGGGTTTTTAGACAGGGTGGATGACGGGACTTGAACCCGCGACCACCGGAACCACAATCCGGCGCTCTACCGACTGAGCTACATCCACCGTCGTTGGTTCAGATTCTAAATTTGTTCCTGGGGGCCGTCAATGAGCGGATGCCTGCCGGGGACGCTTTTTCTGGTGGCGCCGCTGGGCTTTTCGGGCAACGGGAGGGCATTGTGGCATTTGCCGACTGGGCGAGCTACGCGGCTGATGGTGCCGGAATCTTGGCTAGCGTCAAAGCGGCTAAATCCTGCTTCTTGGGTTTGACAAAGCACTCGCAGCAGCGGTTTAAGCCAAATGGTAGCGGTGTTTAGCTCTCGACTACTGCGAGTTTGCAGGGATAATAGCGAATTACAGCGTTTTCCATCCTATCCTCACCTGCTCGGCAGTCGTAGCGGGCCGGTCTTGTGACTCGGCCTAGTTGGCGGCTTGCCTAATTATCGGCCTACCCTTTCATGCGCGAACTGTCCAAGATCGAATTGCTGGCTCCGGCAGGGAATTGGGAGTGCGCACGGGCGGCCGTGGAAAACGGTGCCGATGCAATCTATTTTGGACTCGACGTGGGATTCAATGCGCGCGTGCGGGCGGCCAACTTCCATGTCCGCGAGCTGCCGCAATTGATGCGGATGCTGCATCGCCAAGGTGTGCTGGGCTACGTCACACTCAATACGCTCGTCTTCACCGACGAACTGCCTCGACTGGAAGAAAACGTCAGGCAGTTGGCCGATGCGGGAGTGGACGCCGTCCTGGTGCAAGACTTGGGCGTGGCGCGTCTGATTCGCGAAATATGTCCGTCGCTGGTCGTGCATGCCAGTACTCAGATGACTCTCACTGACGCCAGCGCAATTGAGGCAGTGCGCGAGCTGGGCGTGCAACGCGTGGTGCTGGCCCGTGAGCTGTCGCTAAAAGAGATCCGCACGATAGCGGCGGAGAGTGCGATGCCGCTGGAAGTCTTCGTGCATGGAGCGCTGTGCGTGGCCTACAGTGGGCAATGCTTGACGAGCGAATCGCTTGGGGGACGCAGCGCCAATCGTGGGCAATGCGCTCAAGCCTGTCGCTTGCCCTACGAAGTGGTCTGCGACGGCGAGGATCGCGATTTAGGGGATGTCAAGTATCTGCTCAGTCCACAGGATCTGGCGGCGCACGATCTAGTTCCCGAATTGTTGGCGGCGGGAGTCTGTTCACTCAAGATCGAAGGAAGGTTGAAAACTCCCGAGTACGTGGCCAATACCTGCGGACACTACCGACAAGCGATCGATGCTGCACTTGCGGGCGAGCACCGACGTCTCGACGCAGTGCAACAGCGAGAATTGGAGCTGAGCTTCTCGCGTGGGTTTTCGCCAGGATGGCTCGAGGGCTGCGACCACAAGCGTTTGGTCCCGGGGCTGAGCAGTGCGAAACGAGGTGTGTTGATCGGGACTATTCTGGATACTCGTGGCGATTCACTCAAAGTCGATCTGTCTGCTCCGCTGACCGTCGGGGATGGCATTGTGCTGTCAGGGGATCGCATCGGCGGCAATGAAATTGGTGGGCGCGTCTACGAATTGTATCAACAGGGCCTGCGCATCGACGAAGCGACTGAGGGCGAAACGATCGTTGTTCTCCAACGTGAATCGTTGCTCGACAAACAAGTCTCGGCCGGTGTGCAGCTTTGGAAGACCGACGATCCGCGCTTGACCCGGCGGCTGCGCAAGACGTTCGATGTGGCCGACCCAACTAAACGAGTTCCCATTGAAGTCCACGTGAAAGCCAGCGTCGGACAGCCACTAGCGGTCGAAGTTCGCGTGGCGGATGCTCCACCACAAACTCTGGTTAGTGAACATATTGCTGAGGCGGCGCGCAAACACCCGCTGAGCACCGAGGTGCTGACAGAACAGTTGTCCCGCTTGGGAGGTACTGTCTATCGCTTGCAGGCACTGACGGCTGAATTGCAGGGAGCACCGATGGTACCGCTGAGCGTGCTTGGGGCGCTGCGCCATGAATTGATCAAGCGGCTGGATCAAGCTCGTATCACTCGGCCATTACCTTGCACAGAAGAATTGCAGACGACGAGAATGCTAGCCGCCGTGTCGAATGCGCATGGGGCAAGTCTGGGCGATGAAAAACAATCAACGCTGCGCGTACTCTGCCGATCGCTGACGCAACTGGAGGTGGTGCTTGAAGCCGGAGCGAAGGATGTCGTGGTCGACTTTCACGATATTCGTCAGTATCGCCAAGCGGTTCAATTGGCGCGACAGGCGGGTGCGCATATTGCACTTGCCACGCTGCGCATCCACAAGCCGGGTGAGGATGGTTTGTTCTTGGCGCTGGCCAAACAGCAGGCCGACAGTTGGCTAGTGCGCAATTTGTCCGCGCTCCGATTTTGTCAACAACAACAGCTTCCTTTCGCTGCCGATTTTTCGCTCAATGTGACCAACCCACTCACCGCCGAACAGTTGATCCAGTGGGGCGCAACGCGCGTGACTGCGTCCTACGATCTGAATCGCGATCAGTTGTGCGAGCTAGCGCAGCACCTACCTGCGGATTGGTTGGAAGTTGTCGTCCATCAACACATGCCCATGTTTCATATGGAGCATTGCGTTTTCTGCAGTGTGCTGAGTCCAGGCAAGGACAAGTCGGATTGTGGACGGCCCTGCGATCGACACGACGTGCAGTTGCGAGATCGGGTTGGCGCCGAGCATGTGCTGCATGCTGATATCGGCTGTCGCAATACGCTCTATAACTCGACGGCGCAAAGTGGTGCCGAGGCGGTGGAGCCATTGCAGCAACTGGGCATCCGACATTTCCGTGTCGAGTTGTTGCGAGATGCGCCGCGAGAGGAAGTGCTCGAATTGGTACAGATGTATCGTGACCTGTTGGATGGCAAGCTGGCGGGGGACGCTGTGTGGCGGCAACTCAACGCGCACAATCGCGTCGGCGTGACGCGCGGCACGCTCGAACAGCCACGCAATCCCCTCGCGATTTTATAAGTTTGTAGTGGACGAGATTGCGAGTCCCTGCCGTATTTGTGAGTCAAACGGACTCGTAACCTCGTCCACTACGCCAGGGACTCGTAACTTCGTCCACTACCAGGGACTCGTAACCTCGTCCACTACATTAGGGCTGGTGTTAGGCACGCCGGCATTAATTACAGTATGATAAAGCGACTTAGACAACCTTTCTTACTTCAAGACGATTTCCATATGATTACCAGAAAACTCCTGCTCTCCATTTCAGCGACCTTGATGTGCTTACCTATCCTGGCTCGGCTTTCGGCCGCCGATCGACTGGTGTTCGAAGCGCGAGGGAACGACTCTCCCAAGCACGTTGTGCTCGTCTCCGGAGATGAAGAATATCGTTCGGAAGAGTCGATGCCGATGCTGGGAAAAATACTCAGTCAAAGGCATGGATTCCAATGCACCGTGCTATTTGCTATGGGACCCGACGGTGCTGAAACCATCGACCCCAATAACTCGCAGGGGATTCGCGGATTCGAGGTGCTCGATTCGGCGGATCTGATGATCATCGGCACGCGCTTTCGCCAGCCTGACGCGGAGGCTGCCAAGCATATTACAGCATTCCTCAACGCAGGTAAGCCAGTTATTGGAATACGCACGGCCACGCATGCTTTTCGAGGGGAGGGAGAATTTGGGGGGATCCAATACGACGACTTTGGACTTAAGATACTAGGCGAAACCTGGGTGGCTCATCATGGCCAACACAAAGTCCAAGGGGCACGAGCTGTGCTGCTGCAAGGACAAATGAGTCATCCCATATTGAATAGCGTGTCCGACATTTTTTGCCCGTCGGACGTTTACCGAGTCAGCCATCTTACCGACGCCGATCAGATCTTATTGCGAGCTGCGGTCACCGAATCGCTCGACCCGCAGTCGGCCTTGGTCAAGGGAGCGGTGAACAGTCCGACGCAGCCATTTGCGTGGTTGCACACCTACCAACGCCCCGATGGCAGCGGATCGGGGAGATCGTTTTGCACAACCGCTGGCGCGTCCGTCGATTTAGTCAGCGAAGACTTGCGGCGCATGATCGTCAATGCGGCCTACTATCTAACCGATCGACCAGTACCGTCAGAAGCCGATGTGACGTTTGTCGATGCATACTATCCCAGCTTCTTTGGTTTCATTCAAGAACCAGCCGACTACTGGAAAACGCTGGCGCGCAAGCCTGAAGATTTTGCACTCGGCAAGTCGCCGCACGTGGCTGATCCCGCCAATGCTCCAGAGTGGAATTTTCGTGATCGACCCGCGCAGGTCTCCAGCGACGCTGCGGCGGCAACCAAGGAGACGACACCGAGCGCGCCAGCTCCTAGTCCAGCACCGGCCGTGACAACAGAGGCGAATCCAGAGAACGCGGTCAAGGGGCCCCGCTGGGAGCCGCGACAATCCGAACGCATTGCTTTAGTCGGCAATTCGCTGGCCGAGCGCATGAATCTTTTCGGCTACTTCGAAACTCTGTTGCACACCCGCTTCCCAGACAAGCAGTTGGTGTTTCGCAACTTTGGTTGGCCTGCTGACGAAGTGGGCAAACAGCAGCGCCCCGACAATTACACGGTAATCGACGATCCGTTCCAAGTCTTCGCACCGGAGACGTTCATTTGCTTCTTTGGTTTTAACGAGCATTTCGCCGGCGGAGGCGAAGAGCAACTCGAACAATTCAAGGAGCGCTATCGCAAGTGGATCGCCGAGCGTGAGGCCAAGTTCTCGAAACCTGGGCACGAGGCTCGCTTTGTGCTCGTGACACCAATTGCATTCGAGAAGACCGACAACGCGTTGCTCCCTGATGGCGAAGCGGACAATGCGGTGTTGGCCAAGTACGTTACGGCAGTGCAGGAGCTTGCAGCGGAGTTGAACTGGCCGTGTGTCGACCTGTATACTCCTTCGCAAACCGCATTCGCAGAGGAGGAGGGGGCTCAGTACACCATCAATGGTATCCACACCAATGAGCGCGGAGACCGATTGGTGTCGGGTACACTCGATCAACAGCTTTTCGACACGTCGCATCCGACCGGGATGGATGTATCCAAGTTTCAAGACATCCGTCGTGCGGTCAATGATAAATCGTGGTTTCACTTGCAAGACTACCGCATGCTCAATGGCTGGTATGTCTATGGTGGGCGCCGCACTTGGGATACGGAGACGTTCCCAGGCGAGTTTCAAAAGATTCGCAAGATGGTTGACGTTCGCGATTCCTACATCTGGGACTTGGCGGCCGGCAAGCCCGTACCAGAAGAGCCTGACGATTCAGGGACGGGCGAGGTCTTTATCCCTGAGACGATGTTTGGCACGCGCGATGACGCTTTTCGTGAAATGCGTGAACCCAAGACGCTGACCTATCCGTCTCCGGAAGAGTCCATCGCGCAGATGACGGTTCCCGATGGTTTCGAAGTGCAATTGTTTGTATCGGAGCGAGAATTCCCACAGTTTGCCAATCCGACGCAGATGACCTTCGACAAAAAGGGACGTTTGTGGGTGTCGTGTATGATCAATTATCCGCAGTGGTTGCCTGGTGCGGCCAAGCCGGGTGACAAGCTGCTCATCTTTGAAGACACCGACAAAGACGGCAAGGCGGACAAGTGCATCACGTTCTATGACAAGTTGATCTGCCCCACCGGTTTTGAGTTCCACCAGGACGGGGTGTTGGTGGTCGACGAGCCTCGCATTATTTTCTTGCGCGATACGGACGGAGACGATCAGGCCGACGAGATGACTCAAGTGATCGATGGTATCGCTACGGACGATACGCACCATGCCATGGGAGCTTGGGAGTGGTCGCACGGCGGACTGCTGTACATGCTCGAAGGGGTCGCGATGTCGACTACGCTGGAAACTCCCTGGGGACCATTCCGTAGCAAGGGCCCTTCGGGGGCTTACATGCTCGATCCACTATCGTGGAAGGTCCGCCACTTGCGCACTCCCGGCTACGGCAACCCGTGGTGCATGGTTTTCGACAAGTGGGGGCAAGGCGTGATTGGAGACGGCACCAATGCACAACAGCATTGGACCAGTCCGCTGTCTGGCTACGAAGTCGACGCGCGTCGTACGCTGCGGCCGAATTTTGATAACGAAGGAATGCGCCCGGCGGTTGGTAACGATTTTCTCTACAGCCGCCATTTCCCCGACGATGTACAAGGACAGTTCATCTACGCCTGTGTGATCAACATGCATGGCTTGCCCCGCTTCGAGATGGGAGATGAAGAGGGTTCGGCGGGTTACACTGGCAAACGCATCGAAGACTTACTCGACTCGACCGACATGTTCTTCCGACCAGTCGATCCGCAGATTGGCCCGGATGGCGCATTGTGGTTCGGCGATTGGTGCAACGCACTCATTGGACACATGCAGTATTCACAGCGTGATCCGAACCGCGATCACGAGCACGGTCGGGTCTATCGCTTGGTTTACAAAGACAATCCGCTGCTCGAGCCTGAGTTGCAAGCGGACAAGACGGTAACTGAACTGTTGGATCAACTTCGCAGCTACGAAACTCGCACGCGTTATCGAGCGCGCCGCGAACTGCGCGCACGCGACAAGCTGGAGGTACTACAAGCCGCCGATGAGTGGATCGCTGATCCGGCAACCGATGCCAATCAATTGTGTGAAGCAATGTGGTTGCAGGAGAGCTTCCGACAAGTGTCCCCCGCACTAATTGCGAGAATCATGGCCGACGACGATTTTCATGCTCGGGCCGCAGCCGTGCATACGGTTAGCAACGAAATGCAGCGTTATCCGGCCGCGCTGGAGATGTTCAAGACGGCCATCGCCGACCCACATCCGCGGGTTCGCTTGGAGGCGGTGCGCGGACTGAGCTTTGTGCAGACGGTCGAAGCCTTGGAGATCGCCTTGAAAGTCCTGGAGATGCCAATGGACTATTGGATCGAGTACACGCTCGAACACACGCTGCACGCGCTCAAGCCGTTGGCGGACGTAGCCGAGTCGCAGGGTACATTGCTGGCCGATGCCAGCGAGCAAGCCAAAGACTACTACCAGACGTATAAGCTGTCCAATGGTCCGGGGGGCAAGGCGGTCAAGCCACTGAAGGACGCCGAGGATCCCAGCTTGAGCGACGGACGACGCGAAGAAGCCATTCGCACGCTGGCTGGAATTCAAGGGGGCCATGCCAAGAATGGTGAATTGGTATTCACACGCGTTTGTTCAGGTTGCCACCGCGTTGGTGAATTGGGCAAGGACTTTGGTCCCAAGCTGGATGACATCGGTTCGCGCTACGCCACGATCGACATTATCCGTAACACTCTCTGGCCCAATTCGGCGATAGCGAAAGGCTACGAGACGGTGCAAGTCTTGACGGACGATGGTGCGGTCTACACCGGATTCATTTTAGCCGAGACCGACGAAACGTTGACGCTGGGGGTCGCCAGCCAAGATGGTAAAGGACGTGAAGAGATCATTCCGAAAGAGAATATCGACATCCGCAAAGAAATGAAGGCGAGCTCGATGCCCGAAGGACTGGTCAAGACAATTGCTCCGAGCGAGTTCTTGGACCTGATCGCCTACTTGTCACAGCAGACGAAGTTTGTACTACGCGAGGATGGTTGGATCGATACCGGCTCGCCGGAGGTGGGGGAGCTGCGGACGCACGGCGAATGGCAAGAGTTATCGCGCGACGCCCAATTGCAGCTCGGACTCAACTACCCCGAGCACTGGAGCGCACAAGCCAACTTGCTGTTGAGCGCCACCGATTCCAGCCAGCATGAGTTCGTGTTCCACTCTCCGAACGAACCGACGGAATCGCCGGCGATTGCGATTCGGCTAAAGGAGACTTGTGAAGTGGCTCACATCGAAATTGAAAATCGGCGCGGCGGGCAATACAACGACCGGGCCAAAGATTTGGCGGTATGGATTTCCGAAGATGGCCAGAGCTGGACGCAGGCTTGGAAGTCCGACAAACCGGCTGACAACTATGCCATCGACCTACCCGCCGGTTCGCGGGCGCGCTACATCAAAATTGGGCTCGACGGTCGTGGCATTTTGCACTTAAACCAAGTGGTCGTTTACGGAAAGCGTCCATAAGGCCGGGGGCGATATGCGGATACGAACCATTTGAGTTTGAATTCGTTGCGGGGAGACGCATCCATATTCGTGCTCCGGCTTTGCCATCCGTGCTAGGAAACGACATGAAGACGAGCACGGATGGCAATGACCACAAGGTAGTCGCGCGTTAGATTTGTTTTACGAATTTGAGCCCAATCAAGTCGCCAATCAATTCTTACAAAACACTGACAGGAAGCTGAATTTCAGTATGTCCCATACGCCCAAGTCTCGCCAATCGCAGCCATCGCAACTGAACGCAAAAGCGAACTCCAAAACGAATTCTAATAAGGTGTCAAACTCGAATTCTCCCCCAGGGGATCGGCATTTGGCGCGAGGTGATTCGGAGTTCGAACAATACCCAGAGGCTCAGGGGGAGGATGTCAAGGAGCGTCCACAGCCGGCCGACGAACCGACGGGGGGGAGCGATGGAGGGATCTCGCAAGGCGAATTGCTAGATATGATGCGCCGCACCATCGAACGTTTGGAGCAGGATGGTACGACGCGCGGCGACTTGAAGATCCTTAGCCGGAGCTTGCGCGAGTTGCGCTATGCTTTTAAAGTCTTTCAGCCCTACCGTCGTCATCGCAAGGTAACTGTGTTTGGTTCAGCTCGAACCAAACCAGAGCATCCTGCTTACCAACAAGCGGTTGACTTTAGTCGCGCGATGGCTAAGCACCACTGGATGATCATCACGGGGGCGGGCGGTGGTATCATGGAAGCCGGGCATGTCGGTGCCGGACGTGAGCAGTCGATGGGACTCAATATCATGCTCCCTTTCGAGCAGAGTGCCAATCCGATCATCGAAGGCGATCCGAAACTGGTAACGATGAAATTCTTCTTCACTCGCAAGTTGATGTTCGTCAAAGAATGCAGTGCAGTGGTTTCGCTTCCAGGAGGTTTTGGCACGCTCGATGAAACGGCTGAAACCCTGACACTATTGCAGACCGGCAAGCAAACGATGCTCCCCGTGGTGTTACTCGATCAACCAGGCGGAGACTTCTGGCGACACTTCGGTGAATTTGTCGACAAGACACTGTTGAGCGACGGGATGATCAGCCCAGAGGATAAATCGCTGTACACAATTACCGATAGCGTCGATGAGGCGGTGGAGGAGGTGCTGAAATTCTATCGCGTCTACCATAGTATGCGTTACGTGGGAGATACTTTGGTCTTGCGAATTAGCCGTCCGCTCAGCGACGCGGACTTGGCCGACTTGAATGATCGCTTTGCCGACATTCTCGTCGAGGGAAAGATCGAGCAGGTGCCTGCCCTTGCTGAAGAGGCAAATGAGCCTGAGTTGGCGAGTCTACCACGCATTAAAATGCGTTTCGATCGCAAGCATTTGGCCAAGCTGCGGCAATTGATCGACGCCATCAACGAAACTTGTCCCACCTGCGTAGTCAGCCCCATGAGTTTTAATGAGTAGCAATCCGTTACGCGAAGCGTTGCAATCACGATTGTTTCCTGGCGGCATTCCACGGCTGTGGTGTCCAACGTTGACTCACTTCAGTGCAGCTCAACAGCCCGATGCTGCGCGCATTCAAGCTCATCTCACCTCGCTTTCGCCACACGTGAAGGGCATTCTTGTACCCGGTTCGACAGGCGAGGGCTGGGAGATGAGCGATGCTGACATTCGCAACCTTTTGATCATGGTCACCGATCTGGCAGCATCCCTAGAAATGAAAGTTTTGATCGGTGTTTTGAAGACGACCACTGAGGAAACCATTCAATGTATGCAGGCTTTGCAGAGTTTCCTTGACCACTCAACGGTTGTTGGATTTACCGTTTGTCCACCGAAAGGATGTGGGTTGAGCCAGCAAGCGATCCACGCTGGGCTTGCGGCTGTGCTTGAAACGGAATCGCCCGTCGCTTTGTATCAGCTACCTCAAGTGACACAAAACGAAATGTCGCCAGAGACAGTCGCCTCGCTTGCATCCAAATTTCCGAACTTCATCCTGTTTAAAGACACCAGTGGCGAGGATCGTGTCGCCCATAGTCGCCTCGACTTCGGCGGTGTGTTTATGGTGCGAGGCTCCGAGCGGTCGGGCTATGCGCAGTGGCTGCGATCGGTTGCAGGCCCCTACGACGGATTCTTGCTCAGCACCGCGAACGTTTTTGCGGATGAGTATGCACGAATGATCGGACTGCTGGATTCAGGGCAAGTCGGCGAAGCACAAGAGCTGTCGTCGCAGGTTAGCGCACTCGTCAGCGAGGTCTTCAAAATTGTTGAAGGCTTTGAAGTCGGCAATGCCTTTACGAATGCAAACAAAGCCTTGGACCACTGTTTCGCGTTTGGCGATACGGCAATGGAGGTCGAACCGCCGCTTCTCTACGGTGGGCATCGACTGCCGATGGAGTTTGTAAAGCAAACGATGGCTGCAATGAGGGACCATGCAGCCGTGCCGGCGAAAGGATATCTAACGACGTAGCTGTGCATGTCGTATAGTAGCATTGGCTCGTATCCAGCCTTCACTTGCAAAGCGGGTGAAATACTTGAGTTTCCGTGGCACTTGACCCGATCCTAGGAAATGCGAATAATGCGGAAACGCTCGTACCAAATCTGAATCGAATCTCAGCCGTGCTAAGCCAATTCACCCATTTAATGACGCTATTAGCCTTCGCAACGCACGTTGTGATGGGCTGTTGCGCGCATCATGGGCATGGATCGGGCGACATTTGCTGCCAAAGCGGGGCCGATTTCCAAAGTGTCGAGCACCCCAACGTGGCTCGGCGGTCCCCAGCCGAGACTTCCTGCACATCACGCCGCGATTGTTGCGGGCACGAGCAGTCGAAGGTAGCTCAGGGCTCCCCCGGCGATTCTTCCTGCAATCCAAGTCCCAATGACTGCGAATCCGAGCAACACCAACCCAATTCTTCTTCATACGTTGAATTTAGCTTGGCCGATACCAACAGCACGCCCCCTAGCGGCCCTTCGCACGAATGCGACGGTGGAGAGTGTACCTATATCAGCAATAGCTCGGGTCACAGTTGCATTGCGTTGGACCTTTACGTCGCACCTTGTCCACTGATATTTCAATTAGCCTGGGTGTCCATGGCGTCGAACAATTCTGCTTGGTCAGCGAAGCATGGCGACGATGCACTCGGTTATTTATCACAGACGCGGTGCGCCTTGTGCCAATCTTGGCAGATTTGAATTCCCCCTTTCTGCGCCTCCGTACTCGGCAATCACTGATTGAATTGCTTCGAGTTTCTTGGTGCTCATCTCAGTTCTGTGTTAAAAGTCGCCGTAGCGGCTTTCGCAAAGTAGCAGACATGGTTCCCTGTGCCGTCCGCCGGAACAAGTAATTCTTGTTTGCGTGCGTCAAAGCAAATGAAGTTTGCCTGCAGTGACGCCGGCACACGGAGTGTGCCGGCTCAATTGAATAGTCCAGAGTCGTCGCACGTGTGCTCAACGATTGGTCGTATGTTACTTACGGAGTTAGTTCGATGAAATGGAAACTCTCCCAATGGAATTGGCCTCGGATTCGTTTTATAGCCGGTGTCGTCGTGTTGCTGGCCGCAGGCCTTAGCTTTTCACTATGGTGGAAGCCGTTGTCTGTTTGGGTGGACACGATCCTAGCCGCGCGACGCCATGCGACAACCGCTGAGCATGAACTGCCGACAAGTGGAGCTGGCGCTAGCGCCGCGATGTCTATCGAGCTAACCCCTCAAGCACGGCTAAACCTTGGACTAACCGAAGAGTACTTACAGCCGATCCGACTACAAAGCTACCAACGTACCATTACCGTTCCTGCCGTGGTGGCTGCCAAACCGGGCCGTTCGCAGATCATCGTCTCCTCTCCGCTCAACGGCGTTGTCACCCATGTACATGCCGTAACAGGCGAAGCAGTCATGCCAGGTGAATTGCTGTTTGAGGTTCGTTTGACCTACGAAGATCTGGTCGAAACACAAACGCAGTACTTGAAGACGATCAGTGAATTGGAAGTCGAGGCTCGTGAGATTGAACGCCTGGAAAAGGTAACTCAGTCGGGTGCAATCTCAGGCAAGGTGCTGCTGGATCGACGCTATGCGAAAGAAAAGCTCGAGGCACTACTGCGCTCGCAGCGCGAAGCATTACGACTGCATGGCCTCTCGGACAGACAGGTCGATGCGATTGGCAACGATGGAAGATTGTTGCGCGACCTGAAAGTCATTGCGCCGGATATCGATCAGCACAGCGAAGATGAACATGAAGAAGAGTTGCGGCTGAGTCAGAATTCGCATCGATCTGTCTCCTATGTGCAGGCAGAGTCGCACAAACCGCTGGTGATCGATCAACTCCAAGTCCACAAGGGACAGGCGGTAGTCGCAGGTGAAATGCTCTGTTCTCTATCCGACTATTCTCAGTTGTTCATCGAAGGCAAGGCGTTTGAACAAGATATGTCAGCGGTTGCACATGCCGTAGAACAAGGTTGGACCGTCGAAGCGGTTTTCCCAGATGCGCGTGGCAAAGTCATCGTCGATGGACTGAAATTGGCCTTTGTGGGCAATGCGATCGACCCTACATCGCGAACCCTATCACTGTTTGTTGAGTTACCTAATGAGATCTTGCGCGATGACGTGAATGATGATTCGCAGCGATTTATTACGTGGAAGTATCGCCTTGGTCAACGTTTAGAATTGCGTGTCCCTGTCGAACGTTGGGAGAGCCAAATTGTCCTACCAGTCGACGCGGTCGTCAAAGAAGGCGCCGAGTGGTTCGTCTTTCAGCAAAACGGCAAACATTTCGACCGAGTGCCTGTGCATGTTCGGTATCGCGATCAAACGTCGGTCGTCATCGCCAACGACGGCTCCATTTTTCCGGGTGACGCTATCGCGCGCAGATCGGCTCACCAAATGCAAATGGCGATTAAGAACCAGTCCGGCGGCGCGGTCGATCCCCACGCTGGGCACTATCATTAGTAGAACGCATCCTTAACTACCTGCGCAAAGCGGTCGGCCTTTACCGTCTAGCGATCGTAGCCAAATTCCTTAATTGCTATTTCAACCAATATGCTCAACGCAATCATACGCTTCGCACTTCATCAACGTCTGCTGACGATCGCCGTCGCGCTGTTTTTCATTGGATTCGGCACATGGCAGATCACGGTCATGCCGATCGATGTCTTTCCCGATCTGAATCGACCGCGCGTGGTGATCATGACCGAAGCACCGGGGATGGCACCTGAGGAAGTCGAGTCGCTGATCACGTTTCCAATCGAAACGACCATGAACGGTGCCAACGGAGTCGAGGCGGTGCGAAGCTCGTCGGGTGTTGGCATCTCGGTGATCTACGTCGAATTCGCATACGGCACCGATGTCTATACCGATCGTCAAATCGTGGCGGAACGAATGCAGATGGTGCAGGACCGTTTGCCCAAAGGAATCGCGCCGCAACTTGCTCCCATCTCCTCGATCATGGGACAGATCTTGATGCTCGGCATGTGGAGTGACGATCCCACGACGAGCCCGATGGAATTGCGCACCGCCGCTGACTGGGTTGTCCGGCAACGCCTATTGACCATCCCCGGCGTATCTCAAGTGTTCACGATGGGAGGTGAACGCAAGCAGTTCCAGGTGTTGGTGGACCCCGACGCCATGTTGCGTTTAGGCGTTACTCTCGACCAAATTGAATCTGCTGTTGCCGCAAGCAATAAAAACGGTACTGGTGGTTACCTCAGCAGGCAGGGGCCGAGCGAACTGTTAGTGCGTTCGCTCGGGCGTCTTCAATCGATCGATGACTTGAAGAAGGTTCCGGTAATCATCCGCGAAGGGAGGCCGGTACTGCTATCGCAGGTGGCCGAAGTTGTCGAGGGAGCGCAGGTCAAACGTGGTGATAGTTCGGCCTTCGTCCGCCTTCCCCCGGCAACTTCCCCGAATTCGCAAGACCACTCCTTGCCAAACTCGTCATGGTCTGGCGGACCCGCAGTCGTGCTCACGATCAACAAGCAACCCGGTGCTGATACTCGTGCTGTTAGCGACGCTGTCCTAGAGGCTTTAGAGGATTTGAAACCGACCCTACCCAGCGGTGTGCAGGTCATGCCAGTCTATTCCCAGAAGGCATTTATCGACCGAGCCATCGAAAACGTGGTCGAAGCGCTGCGAGACGGTGGACTATTGGTCGTCGTTATTCTGTTCCTGTTTCTACTCAATCTGAGAACAACTTTTATCACTCTGACCGCTATCCCGCTGTCGCTCGTGATGACCGCCATCGTATTTGCTATGTTCGGACTGTCGATCAATACCATGACACTCGGAGGCATAGCGGTAGCCATGGGAGAGTTGGTCGACGATGCTATTGTCGACGTGGAGAACATCTTTCGTCGCTTGAAAGAGAACCGCGCAGCGGCTAGTCCGCTCAATCCGCTGCTTGTCGTCTTCCGTGCGAGTGCCGAAGTGCGACGTTCGATTGTCTTCGGTACCATGATTGTCATACTGGTATTCGTTCCCTTGTTCGCCTTGGGTGGCATGGAAGGCAAGCTCTTCGCACCGCTCGGAGTGGCCTACATCGTTTCCATTTTATCTTCGTTGGTGGTCTCGCTGACGGTTACGCCGGTACTCTCGTATTGGCTGCTTGGGCTCAGCAAGTCGACTGGGCATGAGAGCGATGGTTTTGTCCTTCGTGGTTTGAAGTGGGTTGGTGGTCGAGTCATCGGCTTTAGCCTAGCAGTCCCACGTTTCAATTTAGTGGCCACGCTATTGATGGTGGGGCTCGCAGCGATCTTTCTGTCGCGACTCGAACGCGATTTTCTACCTCCTTTCAACGAGGGGACCATCCAGCTCAATGTGGTCTTGCCTCCAGGTACTTCACTGGCTGCATCCAATGCAATTGCCACGACGGTGGAAGATTCATTGAAGCAAATTGAGGACGTGCAGCGATTCGCGCGCAGGACGGGCCGCGCTGAATTGGACGAGCACGCGGAGGGGGTCAACATGAGCGAGATCATCGTCGAACTCGATCCCCACTCGCCCCGCTCGCGCGAAGAGCAGCTCGGCGAAATACGCGAAGCGATGGCGCATATCCCCGGCATTGTAACCGCCGTCGAACAGCCGCTGGCACACTTGATTTCTCACATGATTTCGGGAGTGAAAGCTCAGATTGGAATTAAAGTTTTTGGCGATGATCTCGACCTGCTACGACAAAAGGCCGAGGCAATTCAAGCTGAGATGGTGTTGGTGCCTGGCGTTACGGATGTGTTGATTGAACCGCAAGTCATCATTCCGCAATTGCGTATCGAGTTGGACCGAGACCGGCTTTTGCAGTTTGGGCTAACGGCTGAAACGGTTAACAACTACATTGAGACGGCCATGAACGGCACCGTCGTGTCAGAAGTCCTCGAAGGCATGCGCACTTTCGACTTGCTGGTACGTATGAAGGAGGACTATCG
Organism: Pirellulaceae bacterium; assembly: GCA_020852965.1. Taxonomy (GTDB): domain Bacteria; phylum Planctomycetota; class Planctomycetia; order Pirellulales; family Pirellulaceae; genus Aureliella. Next base: position 18,459 of record JADYZV010000186.1, read on the forward strand.
CGAGGATATCGAGCAATTGCGGCGGCTTTCGATTCAGCTTCCTGAGGGAGGCACGCTGCCACTCTCCGCCATTTCCAATATTTACGAATCGGGTGGTCCGAATACGGTCAATCGAGAAAATGTTCGTCGCCGTGTGGTGATTCAGTGCAATGTGGCCGAGCGAGGTGTGGTGGATGTGGTCAATGATATCCAACGCATGCTCAAGCCGGTCGTCGCTACGCTCCCCAGTGGTTACTTTGTCGAATACAGTGGGCAGTTCGAAAGTCAACAATCGGCCAGTCGGATTATTGCGGTACTGTTTGTTATCTCGCTCGGCGGGGTCTTCTTGGTTCTCTACAGTTTGTTCCACTCGGTCAACCTGTCCTTGCAGGTCATGGCTGCGTTGCCGATGGCATTCATCGGCGCGGTGGCCGCCTTGGTGTTGACTGGGCAGACGCTGACCATCGCCGCTATGGTAGGCTTCATTTCGCTGGCTGGAATCGCATCCAGAAACGGGATCTTGTTGTTGCAACACTATTTGCATCTAGTGCAATTCGAGGGCGAGGGGTTTACCAAATCGATGATCGTGCGAGCTGGCCTGGAGCGACTGGCACCAGTCCTCATGACCGCGCTGACATCTGGAATTGCACTCGTTCCGCTAGTTTTAGCCGCCGGGGAAGCTGGCAAGGAAATTCTGTATCCGGTCGCCACCGTCATCCTGGGAGGATTGATCAGTTCGACGATGCTCGATTTCTTTGTACACCCAGCGCTATTCTGGTTGTTTGGCTTGAAGTCTGCCCAGAGAGTTGTCACGCAATCGAACGAGCAGATCGAGTTGGAGGAGTTACGTTCCTAATCACGTTTCCTATTGGTCCATCCCTAAAGTTGATTTGTTGATCACATCGTTGTGGTCACCGAGAAGTATCTTACTTACTGAACCCGTTTTTACTGGAGATCGCTATGCGTTACCTTTCAACTGCAGTCATGTTCGGCAGCCTGTTCTTCGTTGCAGTTGGGTGCGAGAGCAAGCCTGCCAACGACGCAAGCAATTCGACGCAAGCCAAGGATGGAGCTCATGCGCCCGACGAACATGTTCACGCTCATCCGACAGAAGGACCACATCACGGCACGCTCGTCGAACTCGGCAGCGAAGAATATCACATCGAGGTTACCCACGACGCTAATTCGGTCACGATCTACGTGCTAGACAGCAGCGCCGAGCAGGCGGTTCCCATCGACTCGAACGAAGTGACTATCAATGTTGTGCATGATGGTAAGCCCGCGCAGTTCAGATTGGCAGCCAATCCAGACGCCCGAGACCCAGCCGGCAAGTCATCGCGTTTCACGCTGGCGGATGCCGAGTTGGTCGGTCACCTCGATGAAGAATCTGCCGCCCTCAAGCTGTCGTTGATGATCAACGGCACACCCTATGGCGGAGAGATTAAGCATGACCACGATCACGATCACGACCACGACCATAGCGATCACGCGCACTAACGCGAGCGGCAGCTATTTCCGTAACCGTTCACGAGTTAATTCGATTGTTAACCACGAAACACACGAAGAACACGAAAAGCTGTCTCTGTTCTTCATTAATTGTCTCGTGCATCCGACACTCCTCACTGAACACCATCATTTTGCTTTGAGTCGACTTGGGGAGCAGGCAGAATCATGGGAGGCAGAATGATAAAGCGTGTTTCGTTGCGGGATCATTAAGAACACCCGCCGCAGCGTTTTCTCGTGTCCTTCGTGAGTTTCGTGGTTAATCAACTCCCAATCCTCCATTTTCGTGAACGGTTACCTTATTCTTTACCGATGGCCCAGCTAGCTGCGTCGATGGGGTTCGAGGTGAACGAGCGCATCGCGCAGGTTCGGGAATTCGGCCAGCAAGCGATCCTTTACTTCGTGCCCAATGTGATGTCCCTGTGCGACGGTCAGGCCTGGATCGACTTCGATGTGAATGTCCGCAAAGAACTCCAAGCCCGACTTTCGCACCCACAGCGTTTCCACATCCTCGACCCCCGCTACCGAAATGGCAGTCTGTTGGATACATTCGACAAAATCGGCATCCGCCTGAGGGTCCATGAGTTCGCTGGCGCTTGCGCGAAACAGTTTGGTACCGGTGAAGGCGATAGCCGCAACCACGACCAGCGACGCGGCTACATCGGCCCATGCATACTTCTCTCCACCAACTCGGATGATAGCTAGCCCAATCAGTACGGCCAGTGCACAGAGCGCATCGCTGCGATGGTCCCATGCGCTGGCCATGATGGCGGCAGAACCGGTGCGTCTGCCGACGCGCATCTTGTATTGATACAGGCCTTCTTGACTCAGTATGCTGACAGCCGCGATCCACAGCGTCCAAATCGGTGGGATCGGATGCGGCAGTGATATTCGTTGGATGGCTTCCCAGCCAACCCACAAGGCGGACAAAATGACGAGCAGGGCCACATTCGAGGCGGCTATTGCTTCGGCGCGCGAGTGGCCGTAGGGATGTTCGTCGTCGGGTGGGCGTTGGGCCACGCGAAGTGCAATCAATACCACCACGGTCGAGACGACATCACCGATTGAATTGACCGCGTCCGCGATGAGTGCGAACGAGCTACCGAGGATGCCCCCCACGAGCTTGACTACGCCCAACAGTAGATTCACCACCAGGCCGAGCGAAGCGGCGCGAGTGGCTTGTTGGTAGAGTTCTGAGGCTGCCAGACGTTGATTCAAATTTAAGCGATCGCTGGGAGATAGAGTTGTCTTAGCCGGACTCGCGTCCGAGCCGCCGCAACTAGTTTAACGCCTAGCCGGAGTAGTCGGTGGATCACGAGTGATGTCTACTATGGATTAGTACTACAAAGTAGCGGTGGTTGATCCAGCGCGAGTATACCGGCTACGTAGGCGCAGGCAGGGGGCGGAGTCGATTGCACTGGTTAGAGTAGCAGCGAGGCAGATGGCAGAGCCAGATGGTAGTACGAGTGGGCGTAGCAGGAGGCTGCCGCAGGGCCGTCGCCTGCGCAGGCCGCGACTAAGGGTTGGCTAGCGCTGTGGTGCATCAGGGACTCGCGTTTTGACGGAATCAACTCGTGCATTCGGCCTGCTGCGGCACGGCGTTAAACGATTGCAGTTCGATGGATTTCTTCCACTATGGAACTGTGTTATAGTCCCAATGTTTGAACACTATTTTTCGGAGCGATACTAAAGGAAAAATGATGGGCAGTTTCGCGTATCTTCCACTGGTCTTCGTCCCATTCGCTGTCTGTTTTGGCGCGGATGACCCAATGCAATACTGAAGCAATTGCCGCGAAGCCCTGAATTGCATTTTAGCGCCACGGGAGTGTATGAGTTTCAGATGAATAAAGAGGCCGTCATTTCCGATCCATTCGAGGTTGTGGTGGACGGAGATCAAGTAATGCAGGTCTCTAATATGAGTACCAGCAACAAATCTCTTGGTAGGCTTATTAAAGCCAAGAATACTGACACTTCTCGCTGATCGCCGGTACTCTTTTGGTCCTAGGCTGCGAGTTTAGCATTGTTTTGCTTGCGTTTCATCCAGTTTGCGAACTGCAGCAGGATGTGGCGTACGATGGTTCGTCGTCGCCTCCATTTGTACCGCACTTTTTCCAGGTAGCGAATGACGCGATTGCAACGCTCTACATGATTGTTGGTGCGAACCTTGCTACGAGTCGATGGTGCGCTATCGAGATATGTTAGCAGCTTTGTCATGTTGTCTTTGTCCAGCACGTCCAGTGTTTTGCGTAAATGCTCATTGCTCAAGTAAGTTCGGTTGCGCCTTATGCGTTTCCAGATTCGCCACGCTTGAGTCTTAGAGCGGCGAAGTGCAAAGAGTTCATGCAGATCGTCGACGAAAGCACGGAGCGTCTTAAGTGTTGGCGAAAGGCTTAAGAGTTCTTCCAGGGTCGAAAGGTCTTCGCTCTTGATGTTCGACCGCTTGGTGACAATCAAGTGGCGGCGACGGAATAGTCGATCAGCTTGGTCTCGCTGCATTTTAAGCTTCTTGGTGCGGGCTCGATGGCGTTTGCTTGGACGGCCTCTTCCCTTCTGGATTCGCTTTGGCTTAATCGCTCGCCGAACTTCGCGAACAGCATTCAAGACGCGATCGTTAACTTCCGAGATCACATGAAATACGCAAAGCTGATGCTTGGCTTCGGACCAAAACTCAGCGATGGTCTTGGGATACAATGATGAACGGTCGGTGACCACCGTTTTTGGCGAAAACCCATGGTTTTTTAGGTTTTGCAAGAACCTTCGCATGTGCGCCCCATCGTTCGAGGAGACCAGGGCACAGGCGATCGGGTTGTCCGCGATCGGATCGCTGGCGAGCAACACAACGCGATGACCAAGATGGATCTCATCGACACAAAGGGTTCCTGAGAATTCGCTAAGCACCTTTGCTCGAAACTCGGCTCCGTCAAATTTCCGAATGGCATATTCCAAGCAGTCGTAGATGAATCCGGTTGACAACTCAAGCAAGAAGTCACGCTTCATCGACTGTTGAACCGTGGTTGCATTGAGCTTGTCGACCAAGATACGATCTAGGACGGCCTGTCGCACTTGGTTGTCATACTTGGCCTTGGACTCGACATCTTCGGGATGAGTGCGGAACGATTTGCAGCAATTACACTTTGCAACATACTCTCCGTAGTGAACCTCTCTCCAGAGCTCTTGCTGAAACGCTAGCGAGCGAACCAACCGAATCCGAATCCGATCGCGACGTCCGAGTTTACCGCATGTTGGGCAAGGAGCCATTCGCGGGTGACACGAATCGATTATCGTTTTAGTGGGTGTTTTTTAGCATCCTTGCCTGATTCCTCTGTTTCGAGTCGTGAGAAAACCCCAATAGAGGCAATCAGGCTTTTTCGTGTCTATACCGATTCAAAAAATACCGGCGATCAGCGAGAAGTGTCAGAATACTCGTTACTTGTTTGCGATCCAGCGCGCTGAAAGAGACGTAGATTCTGTAGTAGAACTCGAGCCTATGGAGAGTCCCAAAGTATTGGAGAGGTGGGAGAGTGAGCTGAGATTTAGTATACCAATAAGAGCTCTTTTGGCAGGATCGCGAGTTGGCGAATTTATGTTGAGTGAGTTTGTAAGCTCGCCAAGGTTTCTATTGCTTGGTACAAAAGTGCTTGAAGATTCGGGATTGCTGAGAGTCGATTTTACTTACGATTTCGGTAAAACCGGAGATTTTCTTTATGGATACGAGGCATCCCATTTTGTTTGTGATCCTTCTAACAACTGTTTCATATCCGAAGCCGAGTACAACATCGTGGAGGGAGCGAAGCGATCCAAGACGCAGTATAAGGAGTCGATGACGCCAGGCGTCGCCAGCGGAGGCGTGACACTTACCCAGTCGTTTGTGAGGACAACCAAGTATGGCGAAAGTAGCGATACGTTCAAATGTAGAAGTGAGACCTCACTTGATTTAGATCCCAAGGTATTCTACCTGTCCTACTACGGATTCCCCGAGCCAAAATTCCAACGACGATATTATGTAGTATGGGTATTGGCGGCGACTGCACTGATAGTCGCTCTTGCTGTATATTTTGTACGTCGTAGGAGTAGAGGCATGGTCGAAGTCTCACGGACGCATTAACGAGAGGGCTTGGGGGACGCTCTTTTTTTGTGGGTGAGCCTGCTTCAGGAGTTTGCGATGGGACTCAAACAAGTACTTCGGCCGAGTTGATCATCTCTCGCAACTGCCGGTAGTCGATCTTGCCGGTGCCCAGCAAGGGTATCGATCCGAGTTGCCGAATCTCGTCGATGCGCATCACGCCGCGAAAACCAGCATCCAACAGAATTCGGCTAGCCTCTTGATGGCTCAACTCGAAAGTAGTGAACAAAACGATTCGACGAGTCGAATCACATTCGACACCCTCGACGGCAACCCTCGCGCCTGCCTCGGTGCCGGGATAAAGCTTAGAGAATGGCTCCTCTAAGGCAGGGAGCGAGATCATTTCGCCGCCCGCCTTCAAGAAACGTTTCAGCCGACCGCGAAAGTGAATGAACCCTTCTTCATCTAGGCAAACCAAATCTCCCGTCTTGTACCATGGGCGTCCGTCGAGCTGGATAAATGGTGACGGACCATCGTGTCGATAGTAGCCTGCGAAAATCGAGGGTCCACTCACGACCAACATCCCCGTCTGGTTGCATTCCAGTACTCTCTCTGTATCGACGTCTATTACTTTGATGTCCACATGGTCGATCGGTAGACCAGCGGTGCCGCGTCTTTGCGAGTTGACTCGATTGATTGAGATCACGGGCGAACACTCGGTGATTCCGTAGCCCTCCAGAATAGTCGTCTCGGGAGAAATTCGGTGGCACAGATCGAACAACCTCTCGGGACATTTCTCGGCACCAGTGACAACCCTGCGCAGGCTGCTCATTTCATCAGGTCTGCTCACCGATAGAATGCGTTCAAACATGGTTGGAGTGGTAAACAATAGACTAGGCTGGCAATCGCGAATTAGTCTGCGAAGGGCCTGCACATCGGTTGGATCCGCGAATCGTGTGCAGCGAATTCCTGCCAGGTGAGCCAGCAACACATTGCTCAACAGACCAAAGCTGTGGAACGGGGGCAAAAAGCCAAGCAGCGAATCGTGCGTATGCGCATCAAACGCCAACAGCCCCGCCCGTAAGTTGACCAACAAATTGCGGTGTGTCAACGGTACCGTCTTGGGAGCGTTTTCAGAACCCGAGGTGAACAGAAACACGGCCGTCTCGTCCGGCGACGGACCCATATATTGCTGGAGAGCGCTGGCAGGAAACCAATAGGTTCTCAGCAATTCGAACGCAGCCTCGGATCGGCGAATTCTGAGCTTGAGCTCTTCCATGAACAGCAATTCAGTCTCGGGAAGTTCTAAACCCAGTTGATCCATCAGCCGTCGTGCGGTCACGACATGCTTGACCATTGTTTGCTGCAGGGCATGGGTGATACAGTGTGGACCCGTCGTCCAATTCAGCATGACTGGGATTTTGTTGGCCAGTTGCAGGGCGAAAAACACAATATCCGCAGCCACTGAAGCGGGTAGCAAGATGCCAACGTGCTTCTCAGGAAGCAGTGAAAACTGTTTGGCCAATAGCCGAGCGGCGACCAACATTCGACGATGCGTGAGCAGACCGGAAAGTTGATCGTTGACGATGGGCTGATTGAGGTTTGCTAAGGCACATCGTAGAAAGGCTTCACCCAACGATTGTCCGTGCACTTGTGGCGCTGACTGCTGCGTTGGAAAGCGATACCAATCGTCCGGCAGCGTGGTCTTAGTACTCTCTATTTGCGAGCCCTTTCCTTCGGCGATAGCCCACAGCTCGCCGATTCGCTCTGCAACTCTGGGACTACTGTATCCGAATTGACGTTCGACTGCCAATGAAACATCCATGCGATCGAGGCTATCTAAGCCGAGCGACTCGAGCGTTGTGTGAGCGTCGATGTCTTCACTGAAATCCGATGCTGACAGCGGTCGCTTGAGCTGAGCTTCAATCAGAGCGTTTACCGCGTCCATGGTGGCTGGCGAGATGTCGGCTACATCGCGCTGCGTATGCTGAGCCGAGGCTTGGAAATTTCCTTGGCTGGGTCCGAACCAGCGGTGATAGCGAACAAACTGAGGCTCTTCACCGCCATCAGCGTTGTACCACTGTTCCAAATAGGCATTGAAAGCCAGTCGATTGTCCAGTGGCAGTTGACCTGGCCGCGCGACATGAACCTCCATCGTGATGTTCCTTCTTGGTAGGAACACAAACAAACTGGCTGCGCCCCATAACACATTGCGCATTGAAACGCGGGTGAGATTTGGCAACGAACCTGTGCCAGCGCAACTAAAGCTGCTTCCCCAGACACCGCGAGTGCGAACCAAGACAACACTCACATCGGGGCGGCGCGAAATCAATTCGAAAGCAGAGCGCGTGGCACCGACAATCTCTTGATTGCCACGTTGGATGCGACCGGATGGATAGATCAACAAGCACTCGCCGTTGTCAATGCGTCGCGTGATTTCGTCGATCAACTGGAAACCTTGTTGACGAGCGGCTTGGCCATGTTGTGAAAGGTCGGGAACTTCGATCGCCCGCATGAGTGCGAACAGCGGTCGCAGTAGAGGCGTACGGAACGAGGCGGAGAAGACGAGTGGTCGTAAAGGGCGATGCAAATGAAGATGGCTGGAAAGCAGTGCTGGATCGATATAGGCGGGATGATTGGGTAGGACTAAAACAGGGCCGCGCAAATGTTTTAGTTTCTCCGCTCCATTGACTTGAATACGGTAGCGCAAGCGAAAGACCACACGACAAACGGACCAGAACCAGCGATTGCAACGAGCGAGCATGATCGACTCCCTGGAAAAGAATGGTGACTTGCATTCCAGCCTGCCAAAACTCAAGGGGGAACTATTTCCCAAAATGTCCACCTAAGGTGTTGACAACGCGCATGCGACTCACCATATTACCACAGATAGTTAGCGCAAGGTATGCGCCCCCCCCCGTTTAAGCAACAGGTGCTTATTGTCGCGGTGTCAGGGTGGTCATGATGTTGGTTCATGTTGACAATTCGAAATCGAGAACGTTCGCTTATCTCAAGTCGGGCAATCTGCTCGCAGGTTCAATCGCGCCATGGCCAGAATTCTCGATTGTACTATTTGAGCTATTCGCGGCAGGAGCATTGCTGTCTTGGATTCGTCAGCAGTCTGCTAATACGAGCCTCGCAATGCTGGCGACAATTGTACTATTCACGCTTGGTTGTAACGATCAGTATTCATCTGTGAGCGGTCAGCCAGTTGTGGGCTTTTTAGCTGACAAGGAGAATCTACCCGGAGGTCGTCAGGATCAGTCGCAACACGGAAGAACGAATGACGAATCCTCCCTGGATGCTGGTATTATCTTCGCTAGCGAAGCGAGCTATTTGTGTTTTCCTCTCAGTGGGTTTGGCATCGATCAAGCAAGCAGCATCAAACGACTTGATTCTTCGTGTGACTGTGTTCGTCCTGCTTTGATTCGCTACTTGAATGAGAGAAGGCAATGGGCTGATGCAATACGCCTGGACTTCGTTCCGGAAAAGAGCAGTACGACGCACGAACAACAACCGTCGGAGTCGTCCCCGTTGTCGGTCGAACTTAGATTGGAGCTGGCTAACGCGAAAGTCAGAGTGATCACAATTGATTTGTTGCACGCATCTAAGATTGACCAACCTTGGACTGAGGAAAGTGAACCATGAGCGATCCAACTGCATTAGTTCTTGAAGATGAGAGTGACGGATTGCGAAAGCAAAACGGTGCAAATACTCGCGGCGCATTACGTCGCTATCGAGACTTGGTCATGGGAGCTTTGTTCTTAATTCTTGTCGTAGTGTATTGGTCAGACGGAAGATGTGAAAACGAGGTTTGCGTTTAGCATAGTAAATGAAGTGGTCTGAAGCTATTTTTTCCTGATGGGGGCCAGCCCCCAAACCCCCGGGATTTTGCGCATGGAGCCA
>JADYZV010000187.1 GCA_020852965.1 Pirellulaceae bacterium
GCCTGCCGAAGAATAGAGTAGACCAAGGCGGGCAAACGATACCAAATCGAAGCTTATTCAACAAACGACCAAAACTGGTGTCGTTTGAAGCGCAAAATGATGGTCCCGTTTAAAGCGCAAAATGACAGCCAGCATCTGACCCAATGCCAATTGTCCTGCCTTGCTAGCCGCATAGGCAGACGCTCCCTCGTTGCTAAACATCCGAGTGCCATTGACCGAGGACATGATCACGATACTTCCACCCGTTTTTTTCAGATGGGGGACTGAGTGATGGATAGTAAGATAGGTTCCGGTCAGATTGACTTGAATCGTACTCGACCAATCCTCCGGCGACAGCTCGTCGATCGGAGCCCACGTACCATTGGTGCCCGCATTGGCGCAAACGAAATCCAAGTGCCCCCAGCGTTCGATGATTTTTGCAACGGCTTGCTGCACCTGCGGCGAGTCACCGACATCGGCCGCCGCGATCAATACTTCAGCACCTTGGTCGGCAATCGCGCGCGCCACGGCCTCGAGCGGTTCCAAGTCACGCCCTGTCACGGCGACTTTTGCCCCACACTGCGCGGCGAGTAGCGCTATACCTCTTCCAATTCCCTCGCTACCACCTGTGACCCAGGCTACCTTGTTTTCAAGTGAGATCTGCATAGTATTGCGGCCTAATTCGCGAATGAAGATTGATTGCGAAAGCTACTCTCGAACGGATTTCTTCAACAGATTCTGAGACAGTGAATTGCCCGCAAAGAACTATAGATTTGATAAAGGGCGTCTATGGACGATTACATCGACGCCATCGATCGGCAGGCTTCTAAGCACTCACGACACGCCTTAGCGCATGCTTGGCAATGATCGTGATCGTGCGCGCCACATTGTTCCGCACACCACTCACAAATATCTGCACACAGCTTACAGATCGCATCGGAAAAGCGACTCTCGCGCGCCATCGCCTGTGCGCACAACAAACAGATGTCGATGCACTCGCGGCAGCAGTGGGGACAATCGTTGTCGCTATTCAAATCGATCATCGCATTCAGGCATGTTTCGCAGGCAATCGCACAGCGTTGGCAAGCTTTGATGCATTCTCTATTAGTACTCATCGTTCGTTCTCCAATCAAATAGGGTGAAGGGTAAAAACATTCAGTTTCTCGCTAGTTTGTGTCACTTCGGTTGAATGTCAAACTTAGCGAAAGGGAATGTATGCGAAGTTATCCATTTGCAAGTTGATGTTGACTGTAGCGGCGGATACGGCAACCTTTACTTCCGGCGCCACATCGCTAGTGTCGATGCCTTGATGGGCCAAGGCCTGTCCACAAACGTATATTTGGACACCCGCTTCTCTTAACCGTTTTAACAGTTCTAGGTTGGCATTCTTAATTTGTCCCTTATCCTTCAAGTAAGGCTTTGCATGTTTGGCGTAGGCATCGTGAGATAACACTGCCAACGTTGCAGGACCGTGCAAAACCAGTGCCATCTTGAACCCGTATTCTGACCCTGCCTTAGCCTGCGTGTACTGGTTCAGAATCAAGGCGGCCCGATCAAGCCCCATGATAACGCTTCCCGATTTTTCGGCGGAACTGATATCGAGCTGTACTTTTGAGTTCGGCTTAGGTTGTTGCTCCGCATCTGACAACACGACAGTACCGCCATGGTCTTTGATAATCGGGTGTTCAAAGGCTGGCTGACCGGTAGGATCGCCCGCCACCGCCGTGGCTTGAACCATGAGGGCTAACAGCAAGGTAGCTATTACAAATCTCATCTGTTCATCTCCATCCGTTATCATATTCTGACTAAACAACCACTACCGACCCAAGCAGGTTCAGAGCGACAGGTCTGCTTGCTTTCAGCGAGTAGCTAGTGTTTCCATTGCAATGAGAACGACGACGAGCAAAGCCACGCTACCCATCACAACTAGCGTTCGATTTACCGGCAGGAGATCGTACAGAGTTAACTTGCCTCGATCCCCGATGGGGTCAATGTGGCGACTGATCCATCCGGACATTTCAGCAAACATAAACGAGCCGGCAATCATGCCCATGACCATGGCGAGTGCGTCGTAGTTGCCTTGTCCCAGTGCTGCTGCGCCGGTGCCTGGGCAATATGCCGAAAGCGCAAACCCAACTCCGAATAGCAGCCCACCGAGGGTGTTGGAAGCGAATCGCGTCGGTTTAATGTGCATCTCAACTAATCCAGCGCGGTGCAAGAAGTGAATTCCCAACGCTCCCACGACCACCGCCGACAACATGACTTTAACGACGGTATAGTCTACTAGTAGAAGCTGGCCCACCAGCACGTGGAATTTGGCTACACCTCCCTTTTGAAGAAGAAATCCAAAGACGACGCCGAAGACTAAGCCCTGAATCAGTGCTTTCGCAGGTGCGACCTTGGGCTGCGAGTCCGTTGCCTGGGCCAAGTCCGAATTAGTTTTTGGTTTAGTTATCGTTGCCATTAATTTGTCCTGTGGTCAATTGTTACGATTCTTTGTTAATCATTCAGTCGAACAATGCGACCGAGATCACCGACATACATCGCGACACGGACATACCTCGCGACACGCCGCTCGACATTGTCTAAACCGCATACATCAGCATTGCGGTAACGATACCGCCGATAAAAAAGCAAATTGCAGAGACCCACGATCCGATCGCCAGTTGTAGCGTTCCGCTAATGCCATGCCCGCTCGTACAACCTCCGGCCATTCTCGCTCCGAAAGCCATCAACACACCTCCCACCAACGCGACCACACCGCGCAGGAGATAACTATCGCTTCCGAATCTCTCTTGCCACATTGCAGGCAGAAACTTGCCGGTCAATTCGCCCCCCATCCAGGCAGCAAGAAATGAACCAGCAACCACCGCCAGTACCAGCATCAACTCCCAGCCGACCTTCGGTGGGTTATCCTTAAAGTATTTCAGTGATCGCGTGTGCCCGGGAGCGACTTGCAAACCAATGCTTCCAGCGACTCGTGCGTAGGCGTTCGAGGCACCTAGCGGTTTATTCGAAAAGTAGAATGTCAACATGGAAAGCACGCCGATGAGAGCACCGACGATATAAGGCGACCATGCAGGACCAGGGTACTGCAGCGGATCGACCTCGCCAATGATCCAGATCGGTGCGATCAACTCAAGCATGGCTCACCTCCTTCTCCATTTCTACCGGATAGCCCGCTGCGGTCCACGCGCTCCAACTTCCGGGAACATTCGAAACCTGAGTAAAGCCTCGTGACTTCATTAGGCTTGATGCGATACTGGCCCGATAGCCGCTGGCGCAATACGTTGCATAGTGCTGCTCTTTGTCCAAACCCGTGATTCGATCTCGCATGTCAGCGATGAAGTGATGCTCGGCACCAGGAATGTGACCTTCGGACCACTCTCCGGGAGAACGCACGTCGAGGATGATCGGCCCGGCGCCCGATTTTTGAAGCTCGCGAAGCTCTTGCACCGGCATTTGCTCGAGCTGCTCCATGGGCAAGCCGATCATCTCCCAAGCCTTCATCCCTCCGGCGAGATAACCTGCGAATTGACTGTGGCCACTACGAACGCTCAATCGTTGAATTCGCTCGACATCTTTGTCGTCGTCAACCACGAGCAGCAGTCGCTGATCCAAATCGAGCATCTGCCCAAGCCAAGCCGACATCTCCGGTCGATCGCCAATATTGATGCTTCCCGGCACATGTCCGCCACCGAAGGCCGTCATGCTGCGTGTGTCGATGATTGTCACACCCGACTGACGCGAGACCTTGCGAAATTCATGCGGCGGCAAGGCGGGAATCGTCGGCAAGCGGTCCATGATCGCTGGCCCACCAGCATTGACCTTCTTCAGTTTTGGGTAGTGCCAAGGAACCGGCGGTGCGTCGCCGACGACGAACTCACGAAATCCGGCAAAATTGGGGAACGACAAAAACTTATTCGTGCGTCGCTCGTAGCCGATGGTGCTATTGAGTCGATCGCCAATGTCGGCACCACAGGCCGAACCCGCTCCGTGACCAGGATAGATGGTCACATAGTCCTCCAGCTTGAGGTAGAAGTCGTAGAGGGTGTCGTAAAGGGACTTGGCCAGCTCATCCGTTTCAGCCGATCCGAGCAGATCTGGTCGTCCCGCCGAACCAACAAACAATGAGTCACCGGTAAAAACCGCCCACGGCCTATCGGGGTGCTTCGCCTCACAAAGTAAAAAGGACAGGTGTTCGGGCGTGTGCCCGGGTGTATGACGAGCGGTCAGGGTGAACGATCCGAAGTCAAACGTTTGCCCATCGAAAACCGCTTCTCCTTCAAACTCGTATTCGGCCTCGATGCCGCTCAGATAGACCTTTGCAGTGCCTACTCGTTCTGCCAACGAGCGGCTGCCGGATACGAAGTCTGCATGAATGTGCGTCTCAAAAATGTGCGTGATCGATACACCATGCTTCCTCGCGAACTGCTCGTAGATTTCGACGTCGGTACGCGGATCAATCACAGCCGACTGGCCCGTACTTGTGTCGGCCACAAGATATGATAGCTGCGCGATTCCCTCGGTCAGAATAGATTCGAGAATAAACATGGCATGGACACCTGATTGTTGAAAGTTTTGCGATGTTGGACAGCCGTTTTCGTGATGAATTAGCCGAGACGCTGAGAGGGTGAGAAGGACTGAAGAAAGCAATTATTGCGCCAAACAAAAATCCAAATTAAAGGAATGAGGTTTGCATCTCTTGGAACATCTCTAATATTTGCTCCGAGATAACTCGGCCTGCCTCACTCAATGATTGGCGGGATGGTTGATGGGATTGTTGTCATGGTTGGTAGCAGCCGGCCGTGATACGATCAGTCAGATCGTGATTGTCTGGATGGTGACCACTACGATTGGAATTGGTCATTTGCATCACAGCATTGTTGGCAGCGTAGAAGTATTGGCTGGTCTGTTCACGTCCGGCGAAACAATGTTTACCGACTTCGGTCCTTTCTTATTGTGGACCACGCTCGGAAAAGCGATCGGCGGCCCCGTGTTTTTAGCGCTCCTAAAACATACGCACGCCCGCGCCGAAGCGCCTATCGGCCGAAACCATACGGTTTAGATCCAATTTGCTTGCTCCCTCTGCCTGCGACCTGTGGTTGATTTGCTTCATCTATTCAGAGGGCTCGGGCGATTCACCCTTGTCACGTAGCCAGACTTCGATAGTTGACGGCACGATCTGCTCGACCTCCAGATCACTCGGAACGTTTTTGAGGCTCTGCCGCGCGTCCATTCGAGAGTCCCGCCCTTCACTCGTATTCTCCAAATCGAGCGAAACGACGATGGCTGCTGCGTCAAGTAGACTGAATGCCCCCTCGGATCCGCTGAGAGTCACCTCGGCGTTCGCCAACTTAGGATCATCCACTATTAAGCTCTCCGGTACGTTGCGGTATTCGATGGGCACCACAATCGTACGTTGTATGGAATCGGTGTGATAGGCGAATAGAAACCAAAGGACACATGCAATAAACAAGGCGAGGGACTTGGTGCCGAGACGGTTCAGTACGTGCTTCTCAGTGACATCCGTTGTCGTCATTCGATCCTGATACCAATGTTGAAGTCGCTCGACGAGTTCAGTGGATTGGACAACATCGAGTTGACCCGCGTGG
The DNA here is from genome assembly GCA_020852965.1 of Pirellulaceae bacterium. Taxonomy (GTDB): domain Bacteria; phylum Planctomycetota; class Planctomycetia; order Pirellulales; family Pirellulaceae; genus Aureliella. The sequence goes on from JADYZV010000187.1 coordinate 5,595, forward strand.
GCAAGTGTAATGGTGCCGCGCTCTTCCGAGACAGCAATCACAAGCGAGTCGCAATGTTCCGAGGTTCCCAGCGCAGCGGCATGACGTGTTCCGCCCGGCCCAATCTTGAACAGATTGCTGGAAAGAGGCAAATGCACCCCGAGTTGCGCAATTCGATTTCCGTCAACGATAACTGCACCATCGTGCCCCGGAGATTGAGTGTCAAAAATACTTCGGATTAGCTCGAAACTAAGGCGCGCGTCAACCATGACACCTCCACGAGTATGCCGGCCAAGTGGTTCTTTGCCTGGCAACACGATCAGCGCGCCAACCCGAAGCTCAGCAAGCGACACAATAGCCTCAACTAGTATATTGACGACCTCTTGAGCAGGCTCTTTGGCTGTCGCACCGCGCCCCCACTTCCAGGCTGAAAGTCGCTCAATTTCGCGGCGCATGTCCTGCTGAAAAATGACGACGATGGCGATCAATCCAGCTAGGAAACCAACCTGAAACATCACGGTTGTCATGTACATCTCCAACTCGCGCGCTAGAGCATACAAGGCTCCGAGTGAGACCAACAGAAAACCGAGCGACTGCGATGCGCGTTGTCGCAACCAGCAGATGGCGGCATAAATTAATACAGCCACTACCCCCACGTCCAAGACATCGGCCAGGCGAACACTATGGACAAGCTGGTCGAAAAATGTTTCCACAAGGTAGCCTTCTGTATGCTCGTTGGTTTCAATTCGACCCAATTGGAAACGATGACCTTACCTCTTTGCAAAGCCAGCTAAACCAACAATTATTTTGATTTGCGCGCGGTCGTTCTCAAGATTCCATCGGTAAGTATCTTCGCCCGCAGGCCCCCTCGAAAGTTTGCCCGCATGAATTTCTGTGCGCCAGGCGAAACAAGGCGATCCATCCACTGACAGGGCGTACACTCCTGAGCCCCTTCAAACTGAATGTTTTGGATCTCGAACTGCGCACCTAGCAGTTTCGCTAGATCAATATCGCGCACGACGATATTGCGACGAAAGATTGAATCGGCCAGTTGCGGCAGGCGGAATTCATCACGAATCTCCTCAATGGCGTTCTCTGAGATGAAGGTTACTTGACCCATTCGATTCGATTCGCCAGTCGAATATCTGTCGCCGCGCAGTCCTTTGCCGGCGATGCACTCGACTTCAGTAACTTCCTCGATGCCATGTGTCAGGCATTCCTCCCCTTCCTTCGTCCAATAGTCATGCCCTGGCGAAATGAATATCCGAACAACTTCCATGGTCGGAGAGGTGGTCAACAGATTTAGAATAGGATTTGCCATGAAGTGTTAGTCCTGCAGGTGGTGTGCCGATTTGTGGAGAATAGGTATAGGCTGGCTGCGAAACAGGAAGAGCTGTTCCTAAACACGGACCAAAGCCAAACGGCTGTTGAGACCATATTCCTTGGCAAGGCTTAGACAACACTAGCCTTAGTGGCTGTTTGTACTTGTCAACTGCAAGCCGACTACTGAGAGGATCAGGCTAGAGAGAAAGAACATACGCCAGAAGGTCACAGGCTCTTTGAACAACAAAACTCCGGCAATGACGGTACCGATTGCCCCGATTGCTCCCCAAACGGCATAGGCAGTGCCAACGGCGATGGCTTTTTCACCCCCCATGGCACGAAACAGCAGGTACATGCTGATGCTTGCGCAAAGGACAAAAACGCTCAACCAGAGCCACATGTATTTGCCTGTTGCGTACTGAGCCTTTCCCAAGCTGATGGCGAACCCCGTCTCGAACAGGCCGCCGATGATCAGCATTATCCAGTTGACGCTCATCCTAATTTGTCCACCGATTCGGCCCCCAAAACTGTATTATCTATGATTGGTTTTAGCTTCGCTAGATCCAAGGTGATCGTTTGTTCCAAATCGACAGACATGTTGAGGCTCAGAGATTATTGCGAGGATGATTTTGGCGTTAGTATATTGTACCAACTACTTGGTCTCCAGACTCTCAAAGAGGCACTTTCATGACGGCAGCGAACCCAACCAAATCGTTTTATGACCGCATCAGCCACGCGTATGACTTGATTGCCGACGGTGGCGAGCACGAGGCGCGACAGCGTGGCTTGGAACTGTTGAATATTCAGCCGGGCGAGTCGGTGTTGGAGATCGGCTTCGGAACGGGGCACACATTGCTCGCGCTGGCGAAAGCGGTCGGACCATCCGGTCATGTGGTCGGTATCGATATTTCAACTGGTATGAGAGATGTCGCCAGAAATCGCCTGCGCGACGAAAACTGCGAAAACCTGGTTCGATTGCTAGTGCAGACTGTGCCGCCTCTACCACTCGAGTCGGCGACCGTCGATGCGGTGACCATGAGCTTTACTCTTGAGTTGTTTCCGCTACACGAGATTCCCATACTGCTCGCAGAGTGTCGTCGAGTTCTTAGACCGCATGGACGCCTGGGGGTAGTAAGCATGGCAACCGTGGATGAAGGCGAGCGAGCAAGTATGTTAGAAAAGACTTACGTTTGGATGCACAACCATTTTCCGCACATCGTCGATTGCCAGCCAATTCCACTCGAAGTCTTGTTGGCCTCAGCCGGTTTTTCGATTCAGCAAAAAGCGAAGCTAGAGATCTTCACGATGCCCGTCGCTGCTGTCGTTGGAACCTGTTAAGCAACTGCACAGCAACCGATCGGGGGAGCGATCCGCGACGAACGCGTGAATGGCTCCTGCATCGATAACTCGTGGCACTAACTTAGCTGAGTTGACCTGAGGGTAGTCTGCCCAACATCCGATCAAGCGAGTCCGATGTTTGGTAAATAAGTGCCTCTGGATAATACGGGTATGGATGAAAATACTCGAACGTGACATAGCCGTCATAGCCGATTCGATCGAGTGCCTGCATCACGGCAGGCCAGTTGGTTGTGCCGTCAAGCAAAGGTCGGAAGGTTTCGAGCGAGTAGTCGGTGCCTTTCTTCGTGAACTCCTTGAAGTGGATATTCTTGATGCGATTGTCCAAGATCGGAATCCAATGCTCCGCGAACTGGAACATTGAAATATTCCCCGTGTCGTAGTGAACTTGAACCGCCTCGCTTTGGAAGCTGTCGACAAATTGGTTCATCTCCATCGGTGTCATGAGAAACCCGTTGAAGAAAATATTCTCCATATTGAGCGACACGCCCCACTTTTCAGCTTGGCCAACGAGTTTGCCGATGGCCTCTTTGGCGCGACGTTCACAAACATCATTGGCGACCGGTTCGTGATCGTCTCGCCACGGAATGTGTACCGCACCGGGGACGACGAGCAGATTGGTGACGCCCATCTGGTGCGCGGCGCCCGCCATCAATCCGGCAAGCTCGATACCGCGATTGCGTTTAGACACATCGTTACTTGTCAGCGGATATGGCCAGAACAGAAAACTACATAGTCCACTGATATCGATGCCGACTTCGTCGGCCATGTGACGGATCGCGAGCAGGTCGTTGTCGGACGCCTTGGGCGACAAGTCGTTATCCAAGTCGTAATTCAGCTCGATGCCATCGAAGCCAGCCTTCTTGGCCAGTTGCATGCACTCCTTCAAGGTCATTCGCTCAGGATAGGGGAAGGCCCACAAGTTGATCGACTTGCGAAACGAGTACTTCGTTGGCGATTGACACCGGTCGTCGACGGAAGTCGTGTTCGCGGTTACCAGCGCTGAATTCGTGCCAAGTGCGTCAGACGCTATGACAGTTGATGCAGTCGCCGTTGCAGCTATACCGCTCAATAGCGCATCTCGTCGCGACATACGATGGTTTTGGGCAAACGGATCTATCGACATATCGAGCCCCTATTCATTTTGGTCACTATTGTCGTAACTGACGTTCGATTGGAAACACCCCGAACACACTATTGTAATGCGCGAATGACAAGACGTGATGATGGTTAGGGTGACTCGCGCAAATTCGCGAAGGTGCAAGGTATTCCAATGCGGATTCCCATCGAGCCCTGCGTCCTGGCGGTCGTTAACACCATCCATGTATTCGATTGTAAATCGACTGTCCCCAGCCAAATCGGGAACAGGTGGCAATGCTTGCGCTGCGGGTTATAATGTCTTGCTAAACTGCAATTAATATCAAGAGAGAGTTCGCCAGATGATCGCATTGCTATTGAGTATTCTGCTTGCAGAGTTGCCTGCGGAGTCGCCAGACGTAGGGTTGTTCGTTCGTTCCGTGTGGCTGTTCCAACAGCAAGGTACGCCAGCGGCAGGCCAAGACGAAAAGCTCAAGTCGTCACTAGCGAAAGCGATCGCCAACAACGGCGAAATAACACTAGAGGAATTGGACGGATTGATGACACACGAACGCTTTCAGAAAATTGCTGGCGATGACATGGCAATGGATCTGGCGGATGTCGCCCGCGCGCTGGAAACTGACATGCCGGCTAGCCGAGCCAAATTGCATGAAAAACTGCGCAGCCATGCCGACTACCTGACGACGACCTTCGACATGATGGATGAACCTCATCGGCAAGCCGCACATAGATTGGCGGAGTGGATAGTAGCCAATTACGAGACAGGCAAGCCGATTGAAGCCATCGTGGTCTGCACGGGAAATTCACGCAGAAGCATTCTCGGTTCCAGCATGGGTAATATGGCAGCAGCCTATTACGGACTGAACGTCCACTTTTACTCGGGCGGCACTGCGCCGAGCGCTTTCAACCGTCGCACAGTGGCGGCCCTGCGCGATGCCGGCTTCGATGTCACAGAAACCGGTACCGAAGCAACGCGTGGATCTGCAAAAACGCTGAATCCCAAGCTTCGCATTCGGTGGGGGGAAGGGTTGGAAACGATCGAGTTCTCTAAGCGATTCTCCGACGAAAGTAATCCCCGCAACGGCTTCGCTGCGCTGATGGTTTGCAGTGAAGCAGATGCAGAGTGCCCGACCGTCCCCGGTGCCGCGCTGCGGCTGTCGACGCCCTACCTGGATCCCAAAGTGTACGACGGAAGCGCTTATGAGGCGGCCAAGTATAATGAACGTCGCGACGATATTGGCCGCATGATGCTCGCAGCACTATGTCAGGTGCGCCGCGAAATCAATGCCAAGTAAGCTTCGAATTTCTTAGCCGTTCACGCGACTGAATTGCTAAAATCGTGAACGGCTAATCCCCGTTTATGAGTTTGACAAAGCACTATTTCAACCAACGGTCCAGCCAAGCAAAAGCGTCAGCCTGCATGGCCTCGTCGAACCTATGACCACCAGGGTAGAATTTCCCGGAGTAATTCTTCGGCGCATTAACTTTGGTGAACACTTCTTGCAGTATGGCGTCGGCGCGTTGCATTTCGGGAAGCGTGTACAAGTCGTCTTCGGTGCAGGACTGATTCATCGTCGGCAGTGGTGCTCGAAGTCCTAAAATCTCTGGGAAATCTAGAAAACTAGGGAGTAGCGGGACGTAGGTCATCCAAGTGTGCGTAAAGGCTTTATTCATCAAAAAGTCGCGCCATGTCGTCATGAATCCGACGCAGACCGCACACTGAACTCGTTCGTCCATCCCGCCGAGCATTACGGTGCGCAGACCACCACCGGATAACCCCGCGCAGCCGATCCGCGAGGCATCCACATCGGGGCGATCACTCAGCACCGACAAAGCGGCCTGGTCTTCAGCCAGAAAGACGCCGGGCCAAGTCGTCCCGCCACAAAATAGCGACTTGGACAAAACATGTTCATGGCCGCTCGCCCACTTGTTGTAGGCTTCGATATGCTCACGCGATTCGGGATCATTGTCCGGCTGGCCATCGGTCCTACCTGGTCCCCAGGGTATCTCGGACATATCTTGATATTCGACGCGACGGCTTCCGAAGGCGAACGCGTCGTGGACTAACACCACGTAGCCTCGACTCGCGAGTTCGTTGGCCCAAGCTCGACCGCCATAGTACTCCTGCTGATGTTCGACCGTCAACGGATGCTGAGGATCGGCGGTGCGCGTGATCTTGCGACGCCCGAAGTACTTGTTGCCACCATGATCGTGCAATCCCAACACGGCTGGAAGCGGGCCGCTCGCTCCTTGCGGCTTGAGCAAAATCGCCTCGGTGGCTCGGCCGTATGGCAACTGCCAGCGCAGGTGCTCGATGTCGAGTCCCTCGAATTGCTCTTGTCGTATTAACTGAATGTCAGCAGCTTCGACCTCTGATGGTGAGGCCAGTAGCTCAGCCGTCTTGGCCCGTGCGGCGGTACGCCACGCGTCGATCCCCGGCGATTCCGCTCGCCGCAATGACAATTGAGGTGGATCTTCGACCAAACCAGCCACCCATGATCCGTACTGTCCAATGATACTCTTGGCATTCGGCGAAGCCGCTGCGTCTGACTGCACACTGCCTGTCACACTCGATCCAACTTGCATGCCAAATGCCTTCCCTTTGAAGATGGTTGTCGCGCTTACGGCTGCCGTGGCTGCTAAGAATTGGCGGCGCGGCAGAATGTCGTTCCGATCGTCTCGAATTTCTACTTCCGTTCCCGTGGCTTCAGTCGATGCTCGTTCTGTCGACGAATCACCTGGCGGGGCAAGTCGGCAAGCATCAACATTCGGCATCATTGTTCCCCTTAGCATGGTACATGGTGACTGGGTGGAGCGGTACGCATTGCAAGAAGTAGCTGCTTCCAGCGGTGCGGTTGACACAGAGTTTCCATTTGCTGTGGACTTTGGGGTGGCCAAAGCGGTGATGAATCCCCGCACTCTATAGGACTGCTCGCGCGTCTACGATCGGACTGGAAACGGAAGGGGCTCGCCACGAATACCGGCTAGCAGATTGTTGGCAGCCCGCTCGGCCATCGCATTGCGCGCATCGACGGTAGCGCTGCCGATGTGAGGTAGGATCAAACAGTTGTCGAGCTGCAATAGTGGACTGTCCAGCGGCAATGGCTCGGGAGTACAGACGTCCAGCCCAGCACCAAACAAGCCCCCCCCACGCAAAGCCTCAACCAAGGCGTCTTGCTCAACCACTTCGCCGCGAGCCGTATTGATCAGCACGCTGGTCGGCTTCATCAACGAAAGCGCCCGAGCATCGATCAGGTGGTGGGTTGCGGGGGTGAGCGGCACGTGCAAGCTGACAAAATCGCTGGTCGCCAACAGCTCAGGCAGCTCGACATGCCGGGCTCCCCAGCGGCTATCTAGCTCCAACTTGGGTTGCCGAGCCGTATAGACGATTTTCAACTGCCAACCGCCCCACAGTCGCCGCGCAACCGCTTCACCAATACGCCCCATGCCGACGATACCCAGCGTCTTTTCGGCAAGATCGAGTCCGATCCAGCCACGCGGTTCCCAGGTCTTCCATTGGCCACCCTCAACGTCGCGTGCGCCCTGCTTCATGCGGCGAGCCACGGCGAGCAATAGGCTGACCGCAATGTCTGCCGTGGCGTCGGTCAGCACATCGGGCGTATTGCCGACGGCTATCCCGCGACGTTCGGCTTCGGCTATGTCAATGTTGTTCGTACCCACGGCGAAGTTGCTGACGACCTTCAAGTCGCTTCCTGCGGCGTCGAAAACTTCACTATCGATACGATCGCTGAGCAAAGACAGGATGCCAACACAGCCAGCGATGCCTCGCAGCAATTCCTCGCGCGTCGGCGGCATGTTGCCTTCGTGCAATCGCAGTTGAGTCTGCTGACGCAGCAGCTCCAAACCGACCTCGGGGATCTTGCGGGCTACGTAGATTGGCGGTTTAGTCATCGCACTTGGTCCGCTAACTTATCTTGGATGTTCGAAATCATTTTTAATTTGAATCTTCTCGCCAAACACCAGCACCGAAACGCGTCCGATCGTTTTGCCAGCCATCATTCATTGTCTGTCGGTTCCAGCGTCCGTGGTAGAGGGCTTGCGAAAACTGCAGTTGTTCCGCTGAACTTACTGTAAGATGACAACGCCTACGTCAATAGTGTTCGTGTTGGAACCAGGGAAGAGAGTGACGGCCTAAATTGCGATTACTATTGAAATCGATTCGATGGCTCTGGTTCAGCAGCCTGTTGGTATTCATGGCGTATTGCCTATGGGGACTAATCCGCGATGGCAGTGAGCTCCGCCACTTGAAAGTAGATGCCGCGCGGCTGGAGAGGCTGGTCGGACGCATCGATACGAATGACGAACAGAAAATTCAGGTCATCAACGTTCGCAATGACGGATCGAACGAACTGTTATGGCGAGTCTACTTGCCGGCGGGACACGCATGGAATTTCTCGCACGGGTTGGCTCGCCATTATGACTCGACCAATTCGATAAGCACTACCAAGGAACCGCAAGAGATTCTGATCCGCATTCGTTTGGTGAATCGCGACGGACGATGGGTATTGATGGTGATGAGCCCAAACAGTTGGGGGATTAGCAATCTACCGGACGGAGTTGGGGGTTTTCTCTCAGAACATTGGAACGAGTTCGATACGATGGTTGCAGCACAGGATGGAAACAAGAGCTTTTCGACCGATGAGGTGGTCTCGTTGCTCTCGGTGGAAGTCCCTGAGGCATTGATGGAGACTGCAAAGGGCGAGCTGGAAGATTCCTTCTACAAGCAACTGCAAACACAACTGCTATTTTCGGCCGAAGTCGGTACTGTCGGTGCGTTCGTGGCACGCGCCGAACGCCTCGAAATGGGGAGCCATTGACCGCAGATGTTGAATCCTCCAAGAACGTGGCGGCCCCGTTTAACGCTCGCACACTTGTTGCTATTGACGACCACAATTGCAATCGCTGTGGCCTACTACAGTACCCATCAAAAGTTGGCTACGATGCGAACAGCCGTCCGCAACATGCGACAATTGACGCGTGAATTGATCGTCGACAACTCATACGAAATTGCAGCGATCGAACGGGTGCCGACGCTGCCCCATGAGAATATTTTCGATATCTATATTCCATCGGTCGGTAAAACGACGGCAGGGCATGAGTTGCGCCTGGCACTAGATGGCATCGTCGGTTTTGAAACGGGTGCCAACGGATTTCCCTTACCACAAGATCAATATCCGCTGACGCCTGGACGTCATATCGTTGAAATACGTCATCGTAAAGCGGATTCCAAAAATCCCGAGAGCATGCATCGTATCGAGATATTGCTGGACGACCAAGTGGTGATGGAGCACACGCGAAGTCTTGGCTGGGTGCCTGCGGACGGCTGGTTTTCCGCAAGCTCGCTCACCGAATCCCGAGCGTTCCATCCTAGCCAACCCGCCCAACTACACCGCCGCCGCTTCCAAGTTCCAACTCTTGGCGGATCACCCAGTAGCGTTCCAGACGGTGAGCCGGCCAACGGGATTCTGTTGTGGATCGCTCCCCGCTCCCCGTCTCCCTAGTGCTTCGACCATTTTTAATCTTAGGGTTTGGTGTAGTGTGATTGCGAGACTGGAAGAACTAAATATAGAACATGCAGTTGGAACTGTCTTGGCTGCGGGCGAGTAGCTCGGACATGGTGAGTCGATCGAGCACTTCGCGCTGCTGCGTCCTGACCTCTTCCCAAACCTCGTTGACCACTTGACTCAGCGGCGAAGCCTGAGTGTCTGTCGAGCTACTAGCCGCTGGGCAGACCGCGTCCACGACTTCGCCGACTGTTATGCAACTTGGCGGGCGGTCCAAGTAGAATCCGCCCGACGAACCGCGAGTACTGGTGATCAGTCCGGCAGCCCGCAATTGTTGCAGAATCTGAGTCAAGAACTGGCTCGGTATGCTCTGTTCCACGGCAATGGCCCGCGCCGGTAAGACCTCGCGCGATTCGTACTTTTCGGCCAACGCAAGCATGGCCAAGGTTGCGTAATGAGCCTTCACGGGTAACTGCATGGCTTAGTCCGATGTGTGCAAGCCGCATTCGGTTTTGGCGAATCCGCTCCAGCGCCCCGCCCGCTCATCCTCTCCCGGTAACACGCTGCGCGTGCATGGCCAGCAGCCCACACTGGTATAGCCCTGGTCGTGTAGTGGATTGTACGGAATGTCTTCCTTGGCGATCAAACTCCACACCTCTTTCTTGGTCCAATTCGCTAGCGGGCTAACTTTCACCAAGCCGAATTTCTTGTCCCAGCCGACGATCGGCGATTTGGCTCGGTCAGGGCTCTGGTCGCGACGAATGGCGCTGGCCCAAGCTTCAAATCCCACAGCGGCCTGCCTGAGTACCGTTAGCTTGCGATCGAAGCAGCAGCGGTTGGGATCGTGGCTGTAGACCGGCCCACCATTGGCCGCCTCGTACTGCTCTACCGTCAGTGCCGGACGCTTCAACTCGACTTCGATCCCATAACGACGTTTGACTTCTTCCCGCAGTTCGAGCGTCTCTTTGAATTGATAGCCAGTATCGAGATTGAATACAGGCGTGTCGGGAGCGATCTCGGCTAACATGTGCAGGATCGTCATCCCCTCGGGACCAAAAGCCGTCGCCATGGTGAATTTGGGGGCGTAACGCTGAACGGCCCAAGCCAAAATCTCTTGCGGCGTGGCCGACTCCAATTCGTCGCTCGCGGTAGCCAACTCTGCTAGCAACTCCGGCGAGGCGGTCCGTACGGGTTCACCCATCGTCACACTGCTTTTTGCTTGGATTTCTACACGATTTGACGTCGGAGCATGTGCCTGATCAATCACCGGCAACTGCTTCGGCGAAGGTGCGCTGTCTTTCACTTTCACAATATTTCCCGTCGCTACGCTCATTTCCTCGCCCCTCGGTTCGCCACGAAACGCACCAAAGTATACTATTAAGACCAATTTAGTCAAGTATGTAGGTTTAGCAACTATTATCGGCACTTTCAAGTTCTACGCGTTGAGAAGAATTGGCTGTCGGGCAGCTATTTCACAAGAAAGTGAGGTCGCAGTTCCCAGAAGCATCAACTTAGCGTCGCGCGGAGAATAACGGAGCGTTATCGACGAGGTTTTCGATCACATACTTGGCCGAAAATAGTTGCTTTCCATCTTCGGTGGGGCGGAAGCCCCTAGTCGCCTATAGGGAATGTAGCGCTCATGCTCCGCTCTCCGGCCGTTTCCGTTCTTTATTTTCCGGTTTCATGGCCTTGGCGAACTTTTCACTTGGGCTTATCTTCGCAGCGATCCGCTCGGCTTCATCGCTCGGATCGAGAACGATCTCTTGCCGGACTTGATTGTCTTGGACTATGACGGCGCGGCCGCAGAGAAGTTTGGCCAAGTCCGTGCGGAGTTGATAAAGAAGGGCCTCGATGCAAGTCGCCTCGACTTGATGATCGGCTGTGTTGCCCTGTCGCATGGTCTGACGCTCGTGACGAACAACATAAAGGACTTTCAGAATATTCCAGGACTTCGGATTGTCGACTGGCTGACGCCATAACCTGGCCGAGAATCATCCTCGTCAAACGAGCCGTAGGCGGCGTCGACGGTATAGTGCCGTAGTGCGCTTTCAAGCGATATTGACTGCTCGGGCAACCATCCACCGACCGGAGTTCCCTCGCGCGAATTCCTGGTGACTGCACAGTAGAGTCCGCGCAGCGGGTCGGGTGTAACTACGGGCCAATCGCTCCTCAAGAGCTTCGAGTGAGACTTATAATTCGACGTAACATACCGACAAACGTGATGCACCATACCGTTAGCGCGATCCAGTAAAATCCGCTTGGGATCAATTTCAAAAACGGAAGATCGAACACCGTCATCATGCGATAGGTACAGGTCGTATACATGCCCAGCGGGAACACGAGTCCCCAGTACTGCGGGTCGTAGGCGAGTGGATAGCGTCTGTAGATGTGCCGCCAAACGCCGAGCGTGACTAACATTGGAATCCACCAGGTCGCCGTCGCCCAAAAGAAAAGCGTAAAACCTTTCAGAAACGGAACCAACTCGCTCAGCAAAACGGTGCCATCGGCTGCAGCAACCAAATTCACGCCGGCCAGCGTCGAAATGGCCATGGCCCCCATGTTAATCCAGTAAGGAGGAGACAGGTCCGAAGCACTCATCGGCAGAAACGCGTAGCGATAGAAGATCAGCGAGATAATCCAAATATAGAGCATTCCACCACCTAGCCACATGGTCAGGGCGAAGAATAGTGTCTCCTCTCGATAGACGCCAAATCCTTCGGCCAGCAGTGCGCCGAGCACTGAGACCGACTGCGTCGCAACCACCGAGATGAGCCAACCACCGTGTAGGGCTTCGGCCAGTGGCGGCTTTGTCTCGCGAATCACATTGCTGGTAAAAATGGTGTACGTCAACACAAACCACAATGCGCCCCCCAGCCACCATAGTAAAACCGCGACGCTACGCAGTTCGGCAATCAACTGGAACTGACTCCCCAAAACACACGTCGCCGCCACCGCAGTGAAGAAGCCTACTCCTTGACGATGGTTGAGCAAGTCTCCCAGGAGCGAACTCGGATATGCCAGTGCGCGGAAAATATTCAGTGCCCACAGTATGCTGTAGGCCGCAACATTGATGCAAAGTAATGTCCAAGCGACCGATGAGTACCCCATCGCCTGGCTGGCGATCGAAACAATTCCCGTCGCCATGACGAGTGCAAAGTAGGCAGGGCTAAGCTTTGCGATGGATCGCTTGAAGGGCGAATTGGATGCATCGCTTAAGTCTGTGGTTGATCTCATACTCAAGAAGGCCGATCCAGCGCGGTGAGATACCGCATCAGCCCCAGGTTCAGACCAAGCAGGCCTGCGCTGGCGATAGCCGCCGGCCAGACGATAGCCTCGTTCCCACCCAACCACATGTTCATAGTTGCGGTGAGCAACCACAATTGCATCACCACCAACAGCAACACGATGCACAATATTCCGTAGACGATCGACAGTCGCTGCCGCCGATTTTGTGAGCGATCGGTCATGATGTTCTTAGCTCCACTGCGGTCGCATAAATGATTCCATCGGCAATGCGCAGGTGGATCTTAGGCAGTGGGCGGCGCGGCGGGCCTGCTAAAGGGCGTCCGGTGTCCGCTTCGAAGTAGCCTTCGTGACAGGGGCAGTGCAGCCGATTATGCTCCAAGTCGGGGCGAACGGGACACATCAAATGGGTGCATTGATTCGAGTAAGCCAGAAACGAATCGGCCGATTGTCGAATCAAGATGCACGAATCGCGTTCGGTTGGATAATTGAAGCTGATCGTTTGTCCGACCGCCATATCCGATACTTTGGCTATCTGCTTTTCATCCGTGCTGCGTGCGCGAAACAAACTATGCAGGCCAATCCAAATCTGGCCACACACGAATGCTAGGCTGGTTAGAACCATAAACTTCGTAAAGTCGCGACGCGCACCGTACTCGTCCGCTTCCACATCGATGGGGAAGTCCTGACGCCACTTGGGTTGCTCTTCTTCGGGTCGCCCGTCTGGAAAATTATGCAGTGGTTGGTCGTTCATAGTGTTTGGTTTTATGCAATGAAAGTGTTATAGAATTGGCAATTCGAATACCGCAGCAGACAACATCGCATCGCCGTCATCTGCGGTCTCGCTGTCGAACATGCCGTCGGCGACGTCCAAATGGGTGATTGCTGAATGTTTGGGAACCATCATGCGAACTTTGGTATGGATGGTTTGGGCGCCAAATTGGAATTGGTTGATCGGCCGTGATAGAGGGCGCATCGCTTCCATTTCAGCCATGGTGCCAAAATGCAACGCACCGCTGGGGCAAACCGTAGCGCACATCGGCTTCTTGCCTACCGACGTGCGGTCGTAGCACATGTCGCATTTCATCATCAGCTCCATCGACGTCTCCATTTTGGGAACTCCAAACGGACAAGCCAACACGCAGTTGTTGCAGGCAATACAGCGCGGCTTGCGAGCTGACTGGACGACGCCATCCTCCGTGCGCTTGATCGCATCCGCCGGACATACCTCAGCGCACGTAGGCGAGTCGCAGTGCATACAAACCACCGGCAGCGTCTGCGGTGATTCGCGACGATTGACGTACTCCAAGTGGATCATCGAGTGACCCTTGTGCGTATCGCACTCCGAACACGCTTGCACGCACGACTGGCAGCCAATGCAGCGATTGGCGTCTATGAAAAAGAATTTGTCGGCTGGAACAGGCATTTGATTCTAAATTGAAAATATTAAATTGATAAATGCAAAATGCAAAATAGCTCGGTGGAATGCGGCGATGGATTAGGAAGTCGATTCAGGCGTTGGAGGTGGAGGTGGATCGCGTTTGGGCTTGGGCAGGTTCGCTTTTGCGGTGACGATGGACTTGCCGATAATGTTACACAACTGCTTTGCTTCATCGAGTAGGTCCGCAATACGTCTTTCCGACTCGTGTTCATTTTGCATTTTGCATTTCTCATTGACAACTTTTCAATATTTTAATTCTCGGTGGGAGGGCCGGCCGCTTTGCTCAACCGCACGGCGCAGACTTTGTATTCGGGAATCTTCGAAATTGGATCTTGCGCAGCGATGGTCAAGCGATTGATGCTCTTGTTACCTGCCCAGTGGTAGGGAACAAACACCGTGTCGGGGCGAATCGTTTTGACAACCTGAGCCTTCAAGACAATCTCACCGCGCCGCGATGTGACGGTCGTCCAATCGCCTTCGACGACTCCGAGCTTGGCTGCTAGCTGCGGATGTATTTCGACGCGAGGTTCGGGGTACTGATCGACCAGGGGGCCGATACGACGCGTTTGCGTTCCAGAGAGAAACTGACTTACCACTCGACCGGTCGTCAGGATGACAGGATATTCGGCATCGACGTCTTCCTTGGGTGCTGAATACTCAGCCACATTGAACCGCGCCTTGCCGTCGGGAAAATAGAACGGTCCGGCGTCGCCGGCGATTGGATTGGGCGTACCTGGCTCAAACAACCTCGGCGTGCCCGGATGATCCTCGGAGGGACACGGCCAGCAGACACCATACTGCTGCTCGATCTTTTCCCAAGTGATACCGTAGTAGTCTGCCACCCCACCACGACTGGCATGCCGCAATTCGTCAAAGATCTCCCGCGAACTTTCGAACGTAAAGCCATGCGTCCGCCCGAGTGCAGCGGCGATATCTTGCATGATGCGCCAATCCTGCTTCGCGTCCCCTGGGGGTTCGACAGCTTGGTTGATCTTGATCACTCGACCTTCAATTTGGGTGACCGTCCCTTCATCCTCTTCTTGCAACGAGCCGGGCAACACGATATCAGCATGGCGGGCAGTATCGTTCAAGAAGAAGTCGATAGCCACGTAGAAGTCGAGTTTGTCCAACATGCGGCGCACGAAATTGCTGTCGGGCAACGAGACGAGTGGATTGAAACAGAGTGACAATAAACCTCGTATCTCGCCTCGATCAATCTTACGAAACAGCTCGTAGGCGTCGACACCAGGTCCTGGCAAATCGTCAGGGGAGACATCCCAGACTTTGGCTACGTGTGCGCGGTGCTCAGGATTCACGAGGTCGCGAGCACCGGGCAATTGATCACACTTCTGGCCATGTTCGCGGCCACCCTGTCCGTTGGCTTGGCCGGTAATGGTGGCGTAGCCACAGTTTTTGCGGCCTATGCGACCGGATGCTAGAACGATGTTGATCGCGCCTAAGACGTTTTGAACGCCATGACTGTGGTGTTCGATGCCACGCGCATGCATCAGGAAACTTGTGCTAGCGGTCCCCCACCACTCGGCCGCTTGGCGAATTGATCGTTCAGCAATGCCCGTCACCTCGGCAGTCCGCGCCGGCGTCCAGGCCTGCACCGATTGGGCCAACGCATCGAAGCCGACCGTGTGCTGCTCGATAAAATCGTGATCGAGCCAATCATTCTCGATCATGAGCTGTAGCACGCCGTTGAAGAGTGCAATGTCCCGGCCCGGCTTGACGGGCAAGAACAAATCGCAAGTCCGCGCGATGGGGGTGATGCGTGGATCGACCACAATGATCTTGGCCCCCTGCTCGCGGGCTTGCCAGACATAGTTGGTTGTGATCGGAGCGCACTCGGCCACGTTGGCTCCGCTGATCCAAACCACCTCGCTGCCGACGATGTCGGTCCATGGATTGGCAGCACGATCGATACCGAATGCCTTCTTATTCCCCGCACCGGCACTGACCATGCACAGCCGGCCGTTGTAGTCGATGTAGGGAGTCTTCAAGCAAACTCTGGCGAACTTGCCCATCAAGTAGGTCTTCTCGGTGGTTAGGCTCGCACCGCTGAGCATGCCCATCGCGTCGTTTCCATGCACGGATTGGATCCGTGCGATGGCGTCGGCTGTTTGGCGAATCGCATCGTCGTAGCCAATCGCGCGAAAGCCGCCGGGCGCGTTCGGATCGCGCTGCTGGGCACTGAGTAACCGGTCTGGGTGCGAGCCTTGCAAGTAGCGTTTGACGCCCTTGGGACAGAGCATGCCTTTGTTGAAAGGGAATTCAGTCCACGGTTCAAAACCGATGATCTCGTTCTCTTTCACCTTGAGTTGGATACCGCATTGTTGACCGCAAAAGCAGCAATGCGTTTTCACGACGGCGTCCGGTTCGACACCGCGATCCAGTCGCGTACCCGAGGAGTACGCCAAGCTGGGGCCGAAATGCTCGATGATATCGAGCGTATTGGTAGGTTGTTGTGCCATGGTGCCTTACGACTTTTTCCAAGCTTGCCCCTGGGCCAACGCCAGCGACACGCGTCGGCAACGAGGGCATATCCGTTGATAATGGTCTGTCGACTCGGTCGCCATCTCGTAGTGATAGCCCAATTGTTTTTCCACTTCGATCAAGTCTTCGATGTGCATGCGTGAGGCGAATGGTTCGTCACATCTCGCACAAATCGCCTGATCACCACTCGCTCCTGCATCTTTGTAAAACGCCACGCCAATTTGTGCGGGGCGTTGAAACAAGTGAAAGAACTTGCCAAAGGGCATCCATAGCAAAGTGAAGATCACAGTTACCGCATGAGTAATCGACAGGAATTCGTAGGCGAAGCCATTGAGCCATGAATAGCTAACCACTAGCATCAGGCCGGTGATACTGACTGCAAACAGCATGAATAGTGGCAAAATATCTTCGCCGAATCGCTGCATAACCAGCGCATCGTGATTGCGCATACGACGTCTCATGGCCAGCATCACTCCGGCAATCACTAAGAACGAGGCCCACACCAGCCCGTGAAAAATCATGAACCCCAACCACGATTCGACCCCGAAGGCCAACGTAGGGAAGCCGAATACATAGGCGCGATAGAACTCATATCCCTCGCCGGCAAATTCGAAATGTATCCAACCGAACACCAGCGGAAAGGTGATCCCGCAACCGATGAGACAGCCCCACATGATCAGCCAGTGTGCCAAACCACGCAGAAAACTTCGTCGAAAGATGAATACGTTGAGGGCGAACGCTGAAATGGTACGCCGCAATCCCAATCCAAGATTGCTCGCTCGCGCGCGTCGACGAAAGATCGCCTGCCAGCCACGCCGCCAATACATGGCCGTCGGCGGACGCTGCAGCCACATCGAATAGCGATAGGTTATTCCGAACATGGCAAACAAGGAAGCGAACAGGTAACCCACCAGCGCCGCATCAAAGTGCGCTAGTCGCCGCGATCCGAGCAGGATCAGCCCCGCCAGCACGAGCATGGCGATCATCCCGCGAATGCCGGCGCGCACTGCCTCCGGCTGCATCCAATTCGGTTTCACGCTGCGTTCCTTCGTTGGTGGAATGGTTCGCCCGCCGTTAGCAAATAGGCACTCGCAAGTGTAAAAAGCGCTGCAAGTGCAGTCAAGCCGCTAACCCGATCTGACTAGATTGCCGAACAAAGTTCCTGGCGAACTGTTAGTACCTATCTATGGTAGTGGACGAGGTAACGAGTCCGTTGGATTCGGCAGGTGCCAGGGACTCGCGGGCCTCGTCCACTACCGACAAGTCTCACTGCTCGGCTTTCTTGCGAAGCAGAATGGTGACCAACAATGAAGCATCGCTGACCGCTTCGAGAGCGTGCCGTTCGGCAGCATTGAGGAATAACATCTCACCCGCATGGAGTGACTTTGTCCCGATCGGCGAAGTGAATTTAACTTCCCCTTCAAGGCACTGAACAGTAATGTCACTGGGTGCCTTATGTTCGGCAATGATCTTACCGGCAGGTAATACCAACCGCAGTACTTCTACATGTTCGGTCTTTAGCAATGTACGGGTTTTCGATTCTGGCAATTTGTCGGCCAGCGGTCGAATGTCAATTACTTCACCCGCCTGGGCGTGTTCGATAGCCATTGTCTTCTCCTTAAGTTTGTAAGTTCCTACAAAGCCGCAAGTATACACTATCGACGGCCTCTTCCGAGACGCAGTGGAGCGTCGACACGGCGACGTGATTGCGCCAGCCCCACCGCCTCAGGAAATCCAGTTTTCAAACTTTAAATCTGGCACTCGCTCGAAGTCTCGTAGGTTGGCAGTGAATACTAGTGCGTCCGCGGCCAATCCTATTGAAGCAATTTTAAGATCGCTGCTTCCAATTTTGACTCGTCTTTTGCGAAGGCCGTCAAACGTGGCGGCGGCTGAGTCGAATGCTGCAACGATATCTGCGAGACTTGCAATCCAGCTCAACATTCATTGGCATTTATTGACGACAAGGCGCAATTTCTCCAAGACGTCCTGGGGGCTGAGCCCGCAATGATGACAAACGTACTCCAGCGACTTTCCGCCGCAGCTCGTGTCAAGTTCCAGCGCATCAAACACACGCTGCGTCTGAGGATGTTCAATAATCCAGTCAGGGATGCTCGTCTCCAGATCGCAGTCCATCGTTTGTCCCCACACGAGAGTTGTGTATGCCGCGAGTGTTCCGATCTAAATCGTCTTAGTGTAGGTACCGCCCCATGGGACCTAGACCAACAAAACCAACGATTTCAATCTCCGGCAGCGTCGACGCGCGGCAGAGGGATTGGTCCGTTCAACCGCGCAGCGCTGACGCGGTTAAACAGAAACTCGTTCCAACAAGTGCACTCGCAGCCGGAGGACTGTGCCGACTACTGCCGCAGACGGCACACTAGACTGTACTTGCTAACATCCGCACTGTCTTCCGCTAAATATACACAAAAGAGTGTACAATAAGAATCCAGGCAAAAGCTCTTAGTATAAAATGATATCCCAAAAGATTGATTACCAGATGAAAACCAAACTGTTAACAGTTCTCCTTATTGTCGGGGCTGCACTTTCACTGCCTGAACTCCAGGCAGACGCTCCGCCCGCAGCAACAACGAACGAAAGCGATGTCATAACAGCTCCGACAAGTATCGTTGAGGCGCGGGCGCGGGCGCGGCTGCTACATGAGTCGATTCATGGCACGCTTCAAATCGTCCATCGCGATTTTTTTCTGGAAGACGAATCGCACTCGATCCCTTCGGCCTCGCTGGAAGATGTGTTTGAGGAGCTATCCGATAGCTACCAAGTCGAATTGAAGTGGCTGATCGTCGAAACCGACATCGTCAATGTTGACCACCAAGCTGCCGATGATTTTGAAAAGGCAGCCGTCGTGGCGCTCAAAGATGGCAAGCCACGGTTTGAAGCAGTCGAGGGTGAGCGATACCGTTTCGCTGGCCCCATCCGCTTGGCCTCGCAGTGCTTGAAGTGTCACGTGCAGCAGCGTACGAGCACGGCAGACCGCACCGCTGGACTGTTGATCTCCATGCCCTTGAACCTCCCCAAACCTTGATCTATGCTCAAGTGCAATGGGTTCAAGAGCAGTGGCCGAACAAACGCGTTTGGGTTGCAGTAGATTGGTCTGTTTAACCGCGTACGCGCGGCCGCGCAGGCGATGTTCAAACCGAGACAAAATAGCGGCACCAGTACGAATGATCAGCGCGAGGTCCAACCGGCAAATTGCCGACAACCTCAACTCAGCGCGCTGACGCGGTTGAACAGATCACCGTGAAGTGCGTCAGCGCGCAACGTCAAAGACCTTTTTATTGAGAAATGACAGATTTGTGAACGCCCAAGTCAACTCGATCCAAGTCGGCCTGCCGCAGGTGATCGGAACGGTAAAACCGTGGACCTCTGGGTTCCTCAAGCAAGCGGTCCGTCAACCGTTGTGGCTGGGGACGATCAATCTAGCCGGCGATGGACAAGCCGATTTGGTGCATCACGGCGGATTGCACAAGGCGGTCTGTGTCTATCCGGCCGCGCACTATCCCTACTGGCGCAGCACGCTGGGAATGCCCAATTTGACTGCAGGAGATTTTGGCGAGAACTTCACAGTCGATGAACTCACCGAGGAAAATGTATGCATCGGCGACGTGTGGACGATCGGCGAAGCGACCGTTCAAGTGTCGCAACCGCGGCAGCCATGTTGGAAGTTGGCCAGGCGCTGGGACATCAAAGATCTTGCCCTTCAAGTCCAACAGACGGGTCGCACCGGATGGTACTTCCGCGTATTGGTTGAAGGCACCGTGCAACCAGGCATGGCGCTGGCACTCGCTGAGCGCCCGAACCCCCAGTGGACTATCGCCGAGGCCAATCGGCTCATGCACCACGATCAAGCGAATTTGGTTGACGCCGCGCGACTGGGCGACATCGCAGCACTCTCACCAAGCTGGAAAACCACTTTAAGAAATCGTATCGAAAACGACTTGCAGCTCAACGAACAAAGCGTGCGCAAGCGACTCGAGGGGGGCGACGCGTCGTGAACTCGCCGACACAGGTGTAAACTGCGTTGTATTGGCCGAGTCGATGCGGATGCGGTTTCGGCGGAGGACCGCCGAGCTACGTTGGGGCTCACTCGGCGTTGTATTGGCCGAGTCGATCTGGTTCGGGGAGATGTTCACTCAGTCGGAACTTTGGCCGAGTATGACTGTTGACAAAGGCCGCGATGTCGAAGGCTTGCTGATCGGAAAGGTAAGGATCGTCCTGTGGCATGGCCACCTTCAGCCAAGATGCCAATTTCGCTTCTCGACTCAGGCCCGCCCCATCGTTATACGATTGGTCTCCCCATACCGGCGGCCCATCTTCGCTGCCCAACCCATTGTCGGCGTGGCACGATGCACAGTGTTCTGCATACAAGGCTTGGCCGCTTTCAATGTTTCCCTTCGCGGGAGCTAAGTCCGGCGTATGGTTTGGGCCGAGCGGTTTTTCTGGGTTCTGCTTGATCGGCTGGCCTGTCGATAGCCACGTGATGTAGGCCGTGATGGCGACCGATACCTCGCTCCCCACCGGTGGGCGCATGCCGTTTTGACTTCGCATGAAGCAGTTTAGCGTGCGATCTTGCAACGTCACCACTCTTTTTTCACGCGGTGACCAAG
This sequence comes from Pirellulaceae bacterium, assembly GCA_020852965.1. Taxonomy (GTDB): domain Bacteria; phylum Planctomycetota; class Planctomycetia; order Pirellulales; family Pirellulaceae; genus Aureliella. The sequence goes on from JADYZV010000187.1 coordinate 26,684, forward strand.
CGGGGTAGGCCGTGGCGACGCCGATGAAACTAGCAGCATGGGGGTGCCTACCTGCATCTAAATGGCAGGAGGTGCAGTTGAGCGAATTTCCCACGTAGGGCTTGGATAGCGGATGATCCTGTGTGTGCTCGACAATCTCGCGCCCCAGCTCGATAACTCGCCCCAATTCACCGGCGGGCAATGGGGTTGGCTGCGGCTCGTCGGCATTGAGCCTGGCTTCAGCAAGGTAGCTGCCTGCGAGCCACGGAATCGGTGTGCAGACTACGATGTATAGCAGCGCTAAAGTGGTCGATTTCATTGGGTTCTTCCTGACTTTGAATGGCTACTGATCAACCGACGTCTACCAAGTGAGCTTCGAGAGTGATCTCCAACTGCATTAGTTTTGAGATGGGGCATTCGACCTCGGCTCGCTTGGCAGCCTCGATGAACTGTTCAGGGGTAGCTCCCGGCACCATGGCTCGAACATTCAAATGGGAACGCGTGATTTTCAGCCCCTCCCCCCCTTTTTCTAGCGTTACGGTCGCTTCGGTCTCAATCTTGACTGGCGCAAGGCTACACGTCCCCAAGATGGTCGACAAGGCCAGCGAATAGCAGGTTGCATGGGCCGCAGCCAGCAACTCTTCGGGATTGGTTGTACTCGGCCCCTCGTTGCGATAGATCGGGGCGAATGGGATTCCGTCAAACGCTGCATTGCCACTTGAGAGATGCCCCTGTCCTTCGTACAAGCCGCCGTGCCAGACAGCGACCGCGATGCTTTTCATGTTGCTCATTGAGCGAACCTTTTTAAATTATGTCGAGATAGGGAGTTCGACGGCGGAGCGTCGAGCCACATTAAACGCAAATCCGACGGCGGAGCGTCGAGCCACATTAAACGCAAATCCGACGGCGGAGCGTCGAGCCACATTAAACGCGATTCCGACGGCGGAGCGTCGAGCCACATTAAACGCGATTCCGACGGCGGAGCGTCGGGCCACATTAAGTGCGAATCCGACGGCGGAGCGTCGGGCCACATTGGAAATCAGTCGAACACAATCAAGTATAGTGCCATGGCGGCGGCTATCATCAACAAGGCCGTCAATACGCCCATCAACCATAACGGGATCGCTCGCGGCAATGCGGCAGACCAGTAGCGCGAGCCGGCGCGGTATCCCCAGAAGCCGAGCGCGAAGGCCATGGCCCCGACGACAGACAATATGACGCCCAAAAGGTGAACCAGCCAACGCGGCTCGCTGTCTGGTAGCATTTTGACAATCGCTACGGCCGCCCCCTCTGCGGCTAACCCGCTGCGCATCCAAGCGGAGAAGGTTCGCTCCTCAGCCATAAGCGTCCGATCCACGGCCGAATCGTGGGCTGCCTTTTCAACGAGGGCCGGGGTTTCAGTGGCAATATCTAAGTCCATTTTCGGACCAGAGTCTTTCGTCATCGATCGCGCGACTTCCTGCGGGGGTTTAGCCGCTCACTGTGTTTAGCCATGAGCTAGGCTTGTTGATCGTAATCTTATTCGCCATCTCAATCATTGACCAGTTTGATTCAGATCTTCCGTTCCATAGTGAAGCCAGCGGACGGCTCACAAACTAATTATAGGAAAAAACGACTCTCCGCGCTGGACTAGACCATAAACTGCACTTCAATCGAAACAAACTGGGGAATCCCTAAAGAGGGTTCTCACCCGTAGACGCAAAGTATTTCACGGTGGACCTGTGCGAGCTCTGCGCCTTTGCGTGAGGTATGCTTTCCAGAGGATTGACGACAAGAGAGAATTTGATTGGCTAGTCAATAAGGTGGCGTTCAGCGAGAGATGTCAAAAAACTGATGAAAGGCTGCTTACGAAGCTGATGGACAAACACTTGTTCGAATATCTACAGAGAATCCTTAACGCTCGCGTCTACGATGTAGCGATCGAATCGCCTTTGGATTTTGCCAAGAAGCTGTCGGTTCGACTAGGGAATCAAGTCTGGCTAAAGCGCGAGGACACGCAACCCGTACATAGCTTCAAGCTGCGTGGGGCCTACAACAAAATGATCAATCTGTCGCCAGCCGAATTGTCCCGAGGTGTCGTTTGTGCGTCGGCGGGAAATCATGCCCAAGGTGTAGCCCTCAGCGCTCGACATTTGGGCTGCGAGGCCTTTATTGTCATGCCGGTCACCACGCCAGAGCTCAAGTCGGATGCGGTGCAGGCTCTGGGAGCACACGTCATTCACTACGGTGATAGCTATTCCGACGCCTATGCCCACGCACGAGAGTTGCAGTCGAAGCACGACTACGTTTTTGTTCATCCGTTCGATGACCCTGACGTGATCGCTGGACAGGGCACGATTGGGATGGAGATTCTCCGACAGCATCAGCATCCCATCCACGCTGTTTTTGTTGCCATCGGGGGTGGAGGCTTGATCTCGGGAGTTGCAGCCTATATCAAAGCCGTCCGCCCTGAGATCAAAATCATTGGCGTGCAGATGACCGATTCCGATGCTATGTTTCAATCCGTCAGGGCCGGCCGCATCGTCCCGCTCAGTGAAGTCGGATTGTTTTGCGATGGGACCGCAGTGAAAGCCGTCGGCGAGGAGACGCTCCGCCTGACACAGGAATACGTTGACGACTTTGTCATTGTCGATACCGACGCAGTGTGCGCCGCAATTAAGGACGCCTTCGAGGATACTCGGAGCATCCTCGAACCGGCCGGCGCCATGAGCATCGCTGGGATGAAACACTACGTCGCGCAGCACCATCTGACAGGCGAAGATCTGGTAGCGATTACCTGCGGAGCCAACATGAACTTCGACCGCCTGCGCTTCGTGGCTGAGCGGGCGGACGTCGGCGAGGAGCGTGAGGTACTATTGGCCGTTACCATTCCAGAGACCCGTGGCAGTTTCAAGCGACTGTGCCAAACGATTGGCCAGCGGAATGTAACCGAGTTCAGCTACCGCATCTCGGATGAACGCAGCGCACATGTGCTGGTAGGCTTAGAGATCAGAAGTCGTCGCGACGTTCCTGAAATAAGCCAGTCACTTGCCGCGCAGAACTTTGTCGCATTCGATCTGGTAGATGACGAACTCTCCAAGGAGCACTTGCGATACATGGTCGGCGGTCGGAGTCGGCTTGGCGGAAACGAGCGACTCTACCGCTTCGAATTCCCTGAACGGCCCGGAGCACTGATGCGATTCCTCTCGCACATGCATCCCAGTTGGAACATCAGTCTGTTCCACTACCGCAAGCAAGGGGCCGACTATGGGCGCATATTAGTTGGCATGCAGGTTCCCAATGAAGAGCTGCCCGCCTTCCAAGAGTTCATCGACCGTTTGGGTTACCGCTGCGTCGATGAAACCGACAACCCCGTCTATCACCTGTTTCTCCGCTGATGAAACGCGTTGAGTGTATGCTGCGAGCCTACAAATAGCGAATCCTTCACCGGGAAATCCACTGTGGGGCGGGCTGTGGGGCGGGCCAAAGCGGGGACAAATCCCCGCACTCCAAAAAAATCAGCGTCCAAGTAGACCTTGGGCTTCGAGGACGATTCTTCCGAGTTGCACTTCGACAACGCGTGGTTTAGCTTCGCGACGTCGGACGAGCTCAACGCGCAGTTGTGCGACGCGGGCTTCGACCAGCTTGACTTCGAGTTCGTGTCGCTCGATTTGCGTGTCGTAGGCCTCGGCCAAGATCTGTTGGAGCTGTTGCTCTGTCTGTCGTGCGAGATCGGCTGAAACGAGCCTGCCACACAATCAAAGGCTGCGCTGGGACTGGCGGTATGCCGTTCGGGTTCGATATTGGAGTCGTTTGGATCTTTCACGAAGACAATCAGAGGTGGATTGATCGGGTCCGGTGATAAGCAGCCACGCATAAGTTTATGCGCATATTTGGCCGGATTGGCGTTAGCCAGGGGTAATTGATATGCCAGGTAACTTATGCGTGGGTGCTTATTGCAGTGCCGAAGAAATTGGTCAATCAACTCGGATTGAGCTTTCTTGGTGGAACCAATCATCTCTTAATGCCGAAACGCGAGAATTGAATCGGTCTTGCCCTGTGGGGTGGTTTTGCTCTAAGAACGTCGATACCGCAATTATGCAAAAGTATCCGTCGTCCCTCTACTCCCCAGGAAATGCACCTGCCATGTCCGGTCGAATCGCCATTTCGGGAATGCTCTTGGGTTTATCCGCTATGCTCGCGCCCACTTCGAACAGTTTGTTGCTTGTGTGCAATGCACAGGAAGCCGCACCCCAGGCTGTGGTCGCGCCATCAGCGGGTTTTCGAGTGGTGACCGATGTATTCTTTGGAACGCAGAAGGCGCCCGCTCAGCAGTCGCTGACATTGTTCTCGGCTGGCGTGGCTTACGATATTTCGTTTGACGATCCGAACCAAATCACCATGGTCGATCCTCGGCGATCGCGCATCGTGCTGCTGAACAAGGCGACCAAGACACAGACGGCTATCGACTTAAGAGAGTTGCAGCAGTTTATCGACTCGGCGCGCAAAGCGGCAGAGACGTCCGAACTGGCAACCTATCTTGCGGGGGCTGACAAAATTGTGGTGACGGATGATAGTGTGAGTGTTGGCGATAGCGTAATGCAATATCAAACCTCGCTGCAGAAGCCTCGCGATCCACAGATGGCACAACAATATGCGCAAGCGGCCGATGCACTGATATTACTCAATGGTTGGCGGTCGGGTATGCCGCCATTTGCAAGGCTAAGTTTCAATCGCGCGGTGGCCGAGCAGCAAGCGCTCCCACAAGAGATTACACGCACTACCAGCAGTGGCAAGCAAACGATTGTCGTTCGCAGTCTTCTTCATACCAATTGGCGACTATCCAAGGACGATGAACGACAGATCGCCGAAATTGGCACGATGCTCGTCAGCTTCTCTCCCGTCACCGCGCCCGAGTTTTTTGCGGCGATCAACAATCAAGCAGCGACACCCAAAGTAGCCGGCCAAGTAACGTCGCAGAAGTAGTGGTTGACAAGAATGCACTTAGTACCCACACAAGTTTTCCGCTCATGTCGTTGCTGATCTTTGAAGACGCGCTCGTCTCGCAATTGACTCCGATCACTTCGGCGCGAGCCGCCTGCTGTATTACGGTCGGATCGTATCGCCTGATTGATCTGCTGCTTGAACTCGATGTCGATTTGGTCGCTTGGTTGCGACCCTACCTGCGCGACTTGGTCGCATTGGACCTGCCTGAACTGAAGCAGATAACGGATGAAGGCCTACCCGCCGAACGTGGTCCACTCCTTGTGCTCAACGCTCGCACAACTCCCAGCATTGAAAACTGGCGGACGATCAAAGGCCTACTCGCGGCACCGAGTGACGGGTCGAAAGGGCCGACGGGAATCGTGTGGAGTGGTGATCAAGTCGCCGCGATCGTGCGTCCCACCTGGACTTGGGAAGCGATTCGGTCTGCGATGGATACGGGAATCGAATCCCTACTACTGTCCGCACAAGCGCTGCCAAGACTCGATGTTCCACTCGAGTTAATGTCGTATCCACATGAGGTCATCGCCGCCAACATGCGCACTATCGGCAACAGTCTGGAGCATCGACTGGCGAGTGGCGAGTATCGTCAACTGCAGGATGGAGTCTTTGTCGCTGAGGGCGCGAAGCTTGGACAGTTCGTATTGACGGAAACGGATAGTGGTCCCATCATCATCGACCAGCATGCGTCGGTCGGTCCGTACACGCTGCTGCGTGGACCGATCTACATCGGCCCCAGAACTCGAATTCTCGAGCACGCTGCAATCAAGGATGCGGTCTCCTTGGGGCACACGACCAAAATTGGCGGCGAGGTCGAGGCGTCGGTCGTCGAGCCCTTCTCGAACAAACAACACCACGGATTCTTGGGGCACAGCTATTTAGGGAGCTGGATCAACCTGGGAGCCGGGACGTGCAACTCCGATTTAAAAAACACCTACGGCACGGTCAATATGGAATATCCGTTTGGCAAATCCGCCACTGGAATGCAGTTTCTCGGCTGCGTGATGGGGGATTATAGTAAGACGGCCATCAATACTGGGATATTTACCGGAAAAGTCATTGGAGTATGCAGCATGATGTATGGTTTTGTGACCAGCAACGTGCCGAGCTTCGTAAATTATGCTAGGCTGTTTGGCCAGATGACGACACTTCCCCCCGAGGTGATGATCGCCACGCAGCAGCGGATGTTTTCTCGCCGCAAGGTCGAGCAGCGTCCATGCGACATGCAGTTGTTGCATGACATGTACCGCTCGACGCAAAACGAACGCGATCGATTCGGCGACGCGCTCGCGTTCTAGTGCATCATCCACACAAAGAATTCCGGGTAGCGGACGAGTTTTTAGAATAAAACTCCGTAGCTACCGGCGCCAGGAGGTAGATTCCTGCAGTCTGACGTCCAATGTTACGCTACCAATGAGTTCCGATTTGCCACCACGAGTTTTTTCATGAATCACTGTTGCTTGTGCGGACTACTATGTAGCCTCGACTGCGGAGCGACAGGATCTTCTGAGCCGCAATTTGAAAGCCGCACTGCGTCCGTTCGAGCTCCCATGGTCGAAGACTGTCGACGCCGCAATCAGTGGCTTGCGCAGATGCACTCGACCGGAAGTAGCACAGTCGATCGTACTATGATGGCAAACGACGATTCGGCCGAAAGACAAGTGAGTCAAGTTGCCACCATCACAGCGCTCTTCAAGCCCACGCGACGTTCGCTAATTTGGATTGATGGGGCCGATGTCAACACAACGCGTTCGGCAGTATCGCTGGCCCAGGCGGTCCGAGGAACGGTTCACATTGGGCAGAGCTCCGGCTCAGCAGCCACGCATCGCGTACTGGCCGATCAAGGTTGGTTGGGAAGTTCGCTTGCCGAAGTCGCCACTCACGCCGACTTGATTGTCACCTTGGGCGGCTTACGTGTGGAATCACCTCTGTTGGCACAACGCTTTTTGGCTCCGGCGCTGGCCGGTGGCCGCGCCGAATGGTGCCATATCGACGCTCACCGTGATGATGCTAGCCCACAACCGAGCGGAGCGCCCGTCTCAAAATTATCGCCGAGCTACACCGCAGTGTGGCCGCGCGACAAGTGGTACGAGGCATTGACTCACATCCTGCTAGCGCTCCAGTCGGCCTCCCCGTCAGGTAAGCACTTAGCGGCTCAGGCAGACGCTTCGGTCGACACGTTAGTGAGCAAGCTTCAACGCGCGAAGAATGCCGTGTGGATATGGGACGCAGAAGAATTTCACGATGCCATTGACGAGCTGAGCATCAGCCGCTTGTTGAGCATCAGCCGACTGTTGACACAGAGCGCACGATGTTCGCTGCTGTGCCTCGATGCGCAGGTCGGTCGAGTCACCGCGCAAGAGACATTACTATGGTTGACCGGTTGTAGGGGCACAGCCGACTTTGACGGCACTCGCTGGAATCAACCGCTGTCGCTGAGACATATGGCCCTAGAGGAGTGGCAACACGCATTCGATTCGATTTTGGTTGTTCGGAGCGTGCCGAGTGTCCATCCGTTGCCGAACCTAAATGCGAGTCACTTCATGGTGACCGCGCAAAGCCTGCTGCCTGACGGGGTGGCGGCCAACCGAGTGACTCGTGTGGCGACTGTTGGAATCGACTGCGATGGTCATCTAATGCGTGGAGATCAAGCTTCGGTGATGTACTGCGCCGCTAGCGAACCGGCCTCGGCTCAAAACGCGTCGACTCAACGCATGCCGACACAGACTCGACTACCAACGGCGGCGGCATTGCTCGATCAACTTCGGAACCAACTTCGATCGGGGGCTGCAGTCGATGCGAATTGAATTGCAACGCGCGAGAATCGTCGACCCGCTGCACGAGCAGAATGGAAAGCTCGCGAGTCTCTTTATCGAAGATGGCAAGTTCGTATCAGCTCTTACGGGTGCCAAGCCAGCCGAGCGCACGATCGACTTGGATGGAAAATATGTATTGGCGGGTGGGATCGACCTTCACACGCACATCGGCGGTGGCAAAGTCAACTTGGCGCGACTGCTAATGCCAGCCGCTGGCAGTAGCCAGGGAGGCCCCGTGTGGCCGACGCTACGCACGGGGCAACTCTACAATCAGATGGGCTACACGGCTTGTTTTGAGCCTGCCATGATGTTGTCCGGTGCGCGGCATACGCACTTGGAATTGTCCGACACGCCTGGACTCGATACCGGTGCCTATGTGGTCTTGGGGAACGAAGACTGGTTGCTCCAAGCACTGGCAGAAGAGGCCCACGATGGTGCCATTGATGCCATCGTCGGTTGGTCCGTAACGGCAACGCGCGCGCTGGCGGTGAAAGTGGTCAACGCGGGCGGCATCAACGCCTTCAAGTACGGCCAACGTTCGCTGGCGGTCGACCAGCCCCACGCACATTGGGGCGTCACCCCCAGGCAGGTGATCGCACGACTGTCGGCGTCGGTCGAAAGAATCGGACTTGAACATCCACTGCACGTTCACGCAAGCAATCTCGGAATGCCAGGCAACGTGCAGGCTGCCCTGGACACCTTGGCGGCCGCTGAAGGACATCGAATCCATCTGACGCACGCACAATTCAACGCTTACACGGCCGAAGGCCCCTACGGCATGGGGAGCGGTGCGGAACTGCTGGCGCGCTATGTCAACGAGCATCCCAATGTATCGCTCGACGTCGGCCAAGTCGTCTTTGGACAAACCGTTACGATCTCTGCCGACGCCGCTGCCCAGTATCGCAATCGTCGACACGCTCGTCCGAACCGCTGGGTCGTTAGCGACGTGGAGTGCCAAGCGGGGTGTGGTGTGGTGCCGATGCGTTACGAAGACAAACAGTATGTTCACAGTTTGCAGTGGTCGATAGGTTTGGAACTGATGTTATTGATCGAGGATCCATGGCGAGTTTTCTTGACAACCGATCATCCCAACGGCGGCCCATTTACCAGCTATCCGCATCTGCTCAGATTGTTAATGGACCGTAGCTTTCGACAATCGATGCTCGAGACCATCCATCCGCGTGCTGCGGAAAATTCGTTGCTGCGCGAGCTGACTCGTGAATACACGCTCGACGAAGTGGCTATCATCACTCGCGCTGCACCGGCCCGTATTCTGGGATTGCACGATCGCGGGAGACTCTCGCCAGGCGCGATCGCCGATGTGGCCGTATATCCTCAGCGCGACAACTGGGAGGCAACCTTCGAGCGTGCGTCGCTGGTGATGAAGTGCGGTACCGAGGTGGTACAGGACGGTGTGCAGCTAGCGTCGATGACAGATTGTCGAACGCTGTTCGCTGAACCACGTTACGACAACGCCCTAATGGAGCAACTCGGCGAGTCGGTTGAACAGCGATTGCATGTGCCTTGGCGCAGTTTGGAAATCAGTCTCAATGAGATACAGGCCCTGATGCGCACCGGCTCGGCTGTTTCATCGCCATCATGGTCATCGGGATCATTATCACCGCGTCCTTCGTCACCGCAAGCGTCGGCAAGTGGGCAAGCGGTCCCCCGGACGACCGAGGGAGCTGGCTGATGCAGATCAATGGAATTGACATCGAGGATACCTTTGCGGAAGCGTTTCCGATGACAGCCACGCGGTTGATCATCACTGCCGCCGACCGCTTTTGGGCGCTGCGGGCGGCGGAGTCGATGACTGGCTTTGCGACGAGCGTGATTGGGTGCGGATGCGAAGCGGGAGTGGAACGTGAGGTATCCCCTGAGCGCACGCCCGATGGCCGCCCTGGCATCGCCGTATTGCTCTTTAGTGTGTCGGGCAAAGAGCTCGAAAAGCAAGTGGTTCGGCGCGTGGGGCAGTGTGTGTTGACGTGCCCCTCGACCAGTGTCTTTGCGGGGATGGAAGGAGAGAAAAAGGTTGCGCTGGGAAGTCACCTGCGCTACTTCGGCGATGGCTTTCAAATATCGAAAATGGTGGCAGGCAAACGCTACTGGCGGATACCGGTGATGGATGGTGAATTCGTGGCCGAAGAATCAACATCGCGCACGTCGGCCATCGGCGGTGGGAACTTTTTGGTGTTGAGTGAATCGCTCGATGGCGCGCTGAAGTCGTGCGAGGCGGCCATGGATGCCATGCGACAAATCCCCAACGTCATCATGCCCTTTCCCGGTGGGGTAGCCCGCAGTGGGTCCAAGGTGGGATCAAAATACAAGGCCCTACACGCGTCGACCAACGATGCGTTTTGCCCCACGCTACGCAACGTGACCAAGACACTCCTGCCGCCTGGAGTTGGCGCGGCGCTGGAGGTAGTGATCGATGGACTGAATGAAGCCGACATCGCGCGAGCCATGCGTGTTGGCATACTAGCAGCCTGCGAAATCGGCGGCCGCTATGGCCTGCGCGGGATCACCGGAGGCAATTATGGTGGCAAACTGGGGCAGTTTCATTTTCACTTGCATGAGATCTTGAAATGAACCGGCTGACGTTACGCCTGAAATCATCGGTACGTGGACATGTCAGTTTGCGAGGAGCGGTTCCCGACCGCTGGCTCGAGCTAACACGAGCAGAGATGGCCGCTTGGCCTATTGAAGTCGACCGACGTCCGGCCACGATCGAGCAAGTCTTTGACGTATCCGATGGATCGCGATCGCAGTGGCGGTTACAAGGTGACTTGAAGCAATGTGAATTTGTCGGCGCTGGCATGCGTTCAGGAGACATTGTTGTAGAGGCCAGTGTCGGCGACTATCTAGCCAGCGGAATGCGCGGAGGAAGTGTTGTGGTACAAGGCGACGCCGGAGCTTATGCAGCCAGCTCGCTGCGTGGAGGGAAGGTAATTATTGAAGGCAATGTAGGTCCCTACGCCGCCGCAGCAGCTCCGAATCAATCGCGCGGGATGGCCGACGGTGAGTTGATCATCCATGGGAACGCCGATCAATGGTTGGCAAGCCGCATGCGGCGCGGTTTGGTTGTCGTTCATGGCGATGTGGCTTCGGGCTGCGCCACACGCATGATCGCTGGGACGCTGGCAATATGTGGCCGAGTTGCCATGCCAATAGGATCTGGCATGGCGCGGGGAACACTGCTTTTGCTCGACCCACAGGAGAGTTATTTGAACGAGGGTTTGCTTGGCTTCACACCACCTAGTCCCTGTCAACTTTCATTTCTGCCGCTCTTATTGCAGCAGATGGCTCCTTACCTACCAGCTAGTTTGGCGAATGAAATCGGCAACAGTCGATGGCACAGGTGTCTGGGAGACCGCGCCGAATTGGGATTGGGTGAAGTGTTGTTGCGCCAAGCGATCGAGCATCCACAGAGTGCCCGGCTCAACCCGTCGTAACTGGCGTCTCCACAACTTGGCAACGCCAGTGGAATACTCAAACTATATACCTACTCTTTGCAAGTTTGCCGGTTCGTGGGTACGTTTATTTGTCCCACTGCCTAGCGAGTTCCACAACGGAAGCAAAACGATTTGGATCGGCGGAGCGAACCACGACGATCGCCTGCCAGCTTGTTAGCTGGCTTTGTTCAATGGTGGGTGTTCCGGTGCAACCGCACGTTTGAGCAGAGTAATCTCGTTGCCCATTTCATTGAAGGTTGCTTTGTCGACCAGATTCTGAATGAGCGTGACTCCGCGCCCTTGCCGCTCTTGATCGACTGAGCTCAAGGCAAACCCACTACCATCGTCGCGTACTGAAACCTTAACTCCTTCGTGAGTTATTAGGCAAGCCACGTAGACGAAACGTGAATTGTAGGGAGCCTGTTTGCGTCGCTGCTCGACGATTTCTATCGGGCACTTGGCGTGCAAGTGTCTACGAACATTGCTCATGTCGTCCTGGGAGAGCTCCAAGTTGCCGTGGCAGATTGCATTGACGATGGCTTCGTCAATAGCAATTCCCAATCGCGTACAATCTTCGAGGGTGAGCACGCCCATACCGATTGCCATCTCCTGAATCAGGCCAAACAGAGGGCGGATCAGCCCCAAGTCGTTATTCAATTTAAAATGAAAACGCATATCGTCGGCTGTCGCAATTAGCCGTTGATAGTTCTTTTCCGCTGAGGCCGCATCGAGGACTTGTCGGACAGTCTCACCCAGCAGCGCTGGAAGACCGGACTTGGGGATGTAGTTGGCCGCGCCACTTTGCAAAGCAGCGATGGCCGCATCGCGTGTGTCTTGTCCAGACACCACGATTACTGGAACTTTACGAGGTTGCTTGTGGACGTGGTTGAGTAGTTCGAGACCCGACATACCTTCCATCAGCACATCGGTAATGACCACATCGAAGGCGATCTCCTTCATAAGTTTTACCGCTTCTTCGGCCGAAGCCACTTGCTCGACCAACCAGTCGATCGGCTCTTTCTTGAGCAGTTCGACGATAACCATTCGATCCAATTCCGAGTCATCGGCAACCAGTAGCATTGGCATCGCAAGGCGCTCCTTTGAGATCCAGGGAGAAAAAGCTTGTGCAATATCTTGCCCTAAATCGATTGACGAGATATTTATCCCCCAATGGTAGCAAATTCTGAAGCGAGTTGCAAAGAATCCATTGGCGTTGGCTCGAATTCCTGCGGTGCTGTGATTCCCCTTGCCGTCCACGAATCACGCCCACACGGTGCTTGGGGCTCAAAATGCAGGCAGGAACTGCCAGTAATCCGCCATTGTTAAAGAAGGCTGGTGAACGGCGAGCCGAAACGTCGAAAGTAGCTATTCGCGCTCAAGAATAATGTCGTTCACCAACCTGAATGATATATTTGTACGTTGTCAATCGTGCTCGCAGATGCAGAAAGAACGACACTTCGACAAAAGTGACGGCAGCTTGAATCTGCGACACGCAGCGTGCTCGTACTATTCTGTATCTTCCATTCGGCGTCTTCAACTTAACTTTTCAGTATCGTTCAATGGGAGTATTGACATGTCACCACGCGTTTCCGAAGCGGATTCGAACGCAGGCGACTCTGCAGAACCGGCGACCCCCGAACGACCCGTCGCTACTAGAAGGGTCGGGCTTCGGCTGCTGATGTTGTTTTGCGTCGGAGCGCTAAGCGCTGGAGTGGCACGCAACTACCTTTTTAGCAAACCGTCGGGAGTAGTGAGCAAGCAAGAGGGAATTGTCGAATCGATACCTAAACCTAGCTTAACCCCCGAAGATGTTGTGCGCGAGCAGGTAGAATCGATGCGAGCCTCGACAACCAATCCAAACGCGCTAGTGACCTGTTTTAGTTTTGCGTCGCCTTCGAACCGCGAAATGACTGGTCCTTTCGAGAGATTCGCCATACTGGTAAACACGGAGCCCTATCGACAAATTCGAGTGTGTCGCGAGTATCAAATCGGTCGCGCAATGATTGAGGGGAATACCGCCAGTGTACTGGTTCCGATCCTCATCGAAGATGGGGCAGGAGCCGCCTTCCAGTTTCACTTGACGAAGCAATCCGAAGCCCCCTATCGAGATTGCTGGATGACAGACGGGGTCTTTCCTTTGCTTCCGCTCTCCAGCGGCTCGACACACCCCGAGCCTCCCACAGGAAAACCGTTGAATGGCAACGAATCGCCGTTCGATCGTGCGCAGCCGCCCGATGACAGGGTCGACGAGCTGTGAGTTTGCTATCCGAACAGGCAAAATACGATAGTCAACTAGCCACACGGGTTTGTCAACGCGATGAATCCGCGCTGCGGGAAGTTATCGGATTGTATGGCCCTCAGGTGCAAGCGGCATGTAGGCGGATTTGTGCAGATTTGCTCGACGCGGAAGGGGTAGTGTCACAGGTTTTTTGGGAGCTTTGGAATTCGGCTCACAAATATGATGCGCAACGAGGTTCCCTGCGAGCCTATCTACTGACGCTGGCTCGCAGTCGTGCGATGGATCGCGAGAGAGCCAACGCGGCCCTGTTGCGCAAGACTAAGGCGGGAGCTGCTATAGGCACCATCGCTGCAAAAGCACGAGTTGTTCGCGACGATCCGTGTGAACGGGAAATCATGAAAGAACGTAAATTAGAAATCTGTCAGGCGCTGAAGCAGCTTACCGCGTCTCAAAAAGACGCATTGGAGCTGGCTTTCTTCGATGGCCTCACCCATCGCGAGGTTGCGGCTAAATTGCATTTGCCGCTGGGGACCGTCAAAACAAATATTCGCCGAGGTCTGCTGCAGTTGCGTGCATACCTTACTAAGTTGGATGCAAAAGGACGATCGGCATGAAATGTGAACACTACCAAGAGCAATTTGTCGAATACTTATTGTGCGAGTTGAGTGCGACTGAGGAACAGTCGATCCAACAGCATCTAGAAAGTGGCTGCGCGGCCTGCAACGCAGAATTCCTGGCCATTCGCGACGGCGCTGAATTGCTGTTTTCTGTTGCTCCCCAAGCGGAGTTTTCTCAAGCCAAACGCGATGCAATTTTGGCTCACGCTCTAGCTGCTACCTGTAACGCGCGCCCCCAGTTAGCCGACAATCGAAGTTCGTCGAGCACTCGGGCTGTCGCGGGCCGACGCGAGACTCGCCTACACCCGTTACACGGATTGCTGGCGCTGGTCGCTGGCTTCGCACTGGTACTAGCGCTTCCCGTCGCCAGCCGAATCGAACCCGTGAGCACCGCGCTCGATCCTCCTGGCGGTGAAACTACCAAAAGCGGCTTGGAAGGACTTTTCCCCGCGCCCAGCGCAATGCCAAATTTCATCTCGTTCGAAAACGTATCTCAGCTCGCAAAACCAGAAAACCTCAGAGTTTCTGGATTTCTACTGCTCGATACACGGGCGGGTGAAATCCACCTGCTAGGGAGTCAGTTAGTACCAGATCTACCTGGAACCCCCGCGCTAGACCTGCAAATTACCACAGCCAGTGGAACCTCGCACTATCCGCTGAGTTTTAACAGTAGCGGATTGTGCAAGCTGCTTGTGCCGCTCCCTCAAGAGCCGATTCTTAAAATTGAAATCGTCAACCGTATACCCTTAACGTGGCCCGACGCTCCACCGTCGGATTCCGTATCTTAATGTGGCCCGACGCTCCGCCGTCGGATGTAGCTCAACGTGGCCCGACGCTCCGCCGTCGGATCGCGCATCTCAACGTAGCCGACGCTCCGCCGTCGGATGTAGCTCAACGTGGCCCGACGCTCCGCCGTCGGATTGTGCATAGCTACACTCACCAGACCGCATAAACCTACCATCTGGCGACGATAGCTACTGGGTATTCAGGTCGATTCTTGGCCAATCTGCGGTAGGCCGTTGGAAAGCGTCCAATAAGGCTCTACAATAGTGTCAACTCGCATCTATGCGCCGTCGCACAACGACTGGCTATTGCTCAATCCACCCAATCGCTTCCGTCCTCATCAGGTTTTCCAAATGTCCGATTCGGCTGAAGAAGCTCACGTCACCACTTCAGAAAACACCCCGCCTGCCTCGTCGGAGCCCCACCCTCACTCAGATGCTGCTCACGGCGGGGCCACCGCCAACGATGGGCCCCCCCAAGTCGCTGAGCAAACGGATCCCATTGCGAGCGACAGCGCGGCAAGTGATACTCCTGCGGTCGTCAGTTCGGGACCGCCCAGTTCGGGACCACTGAGCTTAGATAAAATCCGCCAACTACGGCAGAGTCAACAAGCTGCCAAGCCGCAGCAGCGGGAGAGGGGACGCGAGCAGCGTTCGTCGCCCAGGGGAAGCGATGCGAACCGAGGCTTGGGCAGCGATCGAGCTCCCAGTTCTGAACACAAGCCATTGGGCAGTTCTGCCACTTCGGAAGCGGCGCAAACCGCTGGAGCAGCCTCGGTACCAGGCGATGCTACCAGTTCGAAACCAACCCTCGGTAGCTCGACACCGCGCCACGACGCTCGATCGCGCAAGCCGGGCCGGCGCGATGCGGGATCGGTCATTCCAACTCCGGAACCGCTCGACACCCGTTCCAAAATAGCCATTCCGTCACTTAGGCAGCCACTCTCGCAAGACTTGGAGCACGAGCTCAATGCCGCGCTGGGTGGTTCCGATTTGGACAAGCTGTTGGTTGGAGACGCGATGCTTCAAGTCGGCCGTGAACTCGAGGAAGGGCAGCGCATTTCCGCGACGGTCATGAAAGCTCGCGGCGAATTTGTGTTCGTCTCGCTGGGCGCCCCCAACGAAGGCGTTGTACCATCGCTGAGCTTCGAAACGTTGCCTGAAGAAGGGACCACCTTAGAAGTCATCGTGCGCGGATACCTGGCCAGTGAGGGACTCTATGAGGTCTCGGTAGTAGGCAGCGCGGTCGACGTTTCCGATTGGAGCGACTTGAACGAAGGGGAGGTCATTGAAGCCATGGTAACTGGGGCCAATGCCGGAGGCCTCGAATGCAAAGTGGGGCACATCCAGGGCTTCATACCGGCCAGCCAAGCCGCCGAGTACCGCATCGAAACGCTGGCGGATTTTGTTGGTCAAAAGCTGCTCTGCGTGGTGACCGAAGCCAACCCCCGTCGCGGCAACTTGGTACTCTCCCACCGCGCCGTACTCGAACGTGAAAAGAAAGAAAAGCGGGAAGAGCGACTGGCTGCTTTAGAAGTTGGTGCGGCCGTCGAAGGTGTCGTGCGCAAGATTCTCGACTTCGGGGCATTTGTCGATATCGGTGGCCTCGATGGCTTGCTCCATATTAGCCAGCTCTCTTGGGAGCGGGTGAAACACCCGAGCGAAATACTGGAAGAGGGGCAAAAGATCCAAGTGCGGATCGACAAAATCGACGAAGTGACGGGCAAAATCGGACTCTCTTACCGTTCGCTCCAAGACCACCCATGGGAAGACATCGACGCACGCTTTCCAACCGGCTCGGTCGTGCATGGCTCGGTGACGCGCATCGCCGAGTTCGGTGCCTTTGTGCGGATTGCTACCGGAGTCGAAGGGCTGATCCACATCAGCGAGCTTGCCCATCATCGCGTACAAAATGTCGCGAACGTGGTGCAGGAAGGGCAGGAGGTCGACGTCAAGATTTTATCCGTAGATGCCGAACAGCAGCGCATTAGTCTATCATTGAAAGCGGCT
This sequence comes from Pirellulaceae bacterium, assembly GCA_020852965.1. GTDB lineage: Bacteria > Planctomycetota > Planctomycetia > Pirellulales > Pirellulaceae > Aureliella. The sequence goes on from JADYZV010000187.1 coordinate 43,562, forward strand.
CAGGCAGCCCCCGAGCCCGCGAGCGATGCCAACAACGAGGGTCAGTCCGCTGAAGAAGAGCCTCGCCCCGAACCGGTCCTGCCCAAGCACCGTGGACCACTCAAGGGTGGCACTGGCCATTCTGGCAGCGGCGAGCAATTTGGATTGAAGTGGTAGATGTCAGATAACGACCCGCAATCCAACCACGCATCGCGGTTGGCCGAGCTGGAAATGGCGCTGGCCTATCAGCAGCGACTGTGTGAGCAATTGAACGAAATCGTCACCGCGCATAGCCAAGAGCTGCTTGGACTGAAGCGATTGGTGGCCGAATTGCAGGGACGCATCAAGGAGTTGCGCGAACAACGCAAAGAACCGCAATCCCAACCGCACGACGAGAAGCCGCCGCATTATTAAGCTTTACTTAAGATTCCATTCTCTGGCGTAGCTGTGGTCGCCAGACCGCAGAGTTCTACCGGCTAGTGACGATAGCTGCAGAGTATCGAGATAAAGCGCCAACATGATTCTACTGATCGATAATTACGATAGCTTTGTCTTCAATCTCCAACGCTATTTCGTACGACTGGGGCAAACCGTATTGGTGATGCGCAACGATGACTCACGTTGGGCGCACGTACTTACTGAAGCCCGCTACGGTGCTTTCAAGCCGTTTGCATCGTTGGGGGTCGAGCCATCGGCATTGGTTCTGTCGCCGGGGCCGAAACGCCCGACCGATGCGGGTTCTTGCCTCGAACTTGTGCAGACGTTTTCGGGAATTATGCCGATCTTGGGAGTCTGCTTGGGACACCAAGTCATCTACGAAGCCTTCGGTGGGCAGGTAGTGCGCGCCAAAATGCCGGTGCATGGACGGGCCAGCCCAATGCGTCTAGGGACCAGTCGTTTGTTTGCAGGGCTGCCCCAAGGCGACGGTCAGGCGGAGGTCGAATTTGCCCGCTACCACTCGCTGATCGCGCAGCCCGAGTCGCTTCCCGAGACATTGCAAGTGACCGCGTGGTCGAGCGACGGGCAGATCATGGCGGTCGAGCATCGCAGCCATGCGACCTACGGTGTTCAGTTCCACCCTGAGTCAATCCTGTCGCCACAAGGCTACCGCCTGTTGGCAAATTTCTTGCACATCTCAGGCTTGCCGATCCCTGTCGAATTACCTGACGTCGATGGGCCAACTTGCAGCGAGGATAGTCTTGAAGAGCTCGGCACTCGGTCGATGGGCACCGTTGGAAGGATCGACGCCAACCAACTCGCCGGCGATCGGATCGGCGCGACTGACGGCGAAAACGCTGCCGCAAGTGACGTTGCACTAGCCTGCCTGCCTGCCCTGGGGATCCGCTAATGGACTCCTATCCGCGTCCTCTATCACGCCAGCGACTGGGGCAATTGATACACGGTCTGCAGACTCGATTTAGCAGCAGTGCCCAAGAGATGTCACTCGAAGTCCAGCGTCTCTCGGAACAACTCAGCCAACTCGAAGCCGCGCATGCTCAACAACTCGACGATTTTGAGCAGCAGCGCCGAAGCGATCGTGAAACGAGCACCCATGAGTGGGATGAAACGTTGGCGGCCCGCTGGGACGACGCCGAGATGCGTTCCTTCAAAGCAGTCTACGACACGGCCAGTCGCGAGGGAGCATTGCGCCGCCAGGCTCGCCAGCAAGCCGAGCAGTTGACGGCAGAACTCAAGAAACGAGTTCACGAAATTGACCAATCCTTTCTCCGCGCCAAGGAAGTGCCGATAGGTAAACTCAATCGTTTCCGTTCCCGCGATCAAGAACTGTATGCACAGTGGGAGGAAATTGCAAATGCGGCTCGAACCTCGCTGGACAAGAATAACTTGACACCCCCCGAGGTTGACCTTTCTCCCGCTACGATTATGGCCTTAGAGACCACGCCCAGCAGCGGCGATGCAGCGCTCGAAGCCTTGCAAAACGCGCTCGACGAAGCTCGTGCCGCCAGTGGCCGATTGGCCAATTATCCGCTGGCTAGATTCTTCAACTCGCCGCTATGGTGGTTGTGTATGGCATTGGTCTCCATCGCGTTGGTCGTGCTCATCGGCCTGGCTGGCTGGGCGCACTGGTTGATGGCCGCCGTGCTGGGGGCGACGATGGGCGTGGCTTTATTGCTGTTGTCGATGCTGGGCATTCGACCCTGGCTCAAGCGATTCGCAGCCGCCGAGTATCCGAAAGTGCGGCAGCAGCTCCATTTGGCTCAGCGCTATCATACGCTTGGTGAACAATTGGCAATCTCCGAGAACGATGCCGAACTCAAACGCCTAGCTTCCAAACGCGAAGAACGTTATGGGCAAGCCAAACAGTGGCATGACCAGTCTGCTAAAGAGTTGACCGAAAAGCTAAACTGCGATATCGAGAGATTGCTGGCTACGGCCGAGGTCCAAAAGCAGCTCGCCTCGCAACAGCTCAGCGATGCCATTGCGGACAGCGATCGCGAGTATACGCAGCGACTGCATAGCGAGTGGCAGCAGTCGAGCGCGCAGCGCGACGCACTGCTCGCTAGTCACGAGGGGCAACAACAGACTTTGCGCACGCAGATTGAGCAGCTCCAAAGTGGCGGGGCCCATCGACTACAGACGGCGACGCAAAAAGCCTTGCAGCTCGTGGCCCGTTCACGCAAGTGGGCCGACCAGCTCTTCCCAGCCTGGGACCATTGGCAATCCACGGACAACAGTCGTCCAAGCTTTGCAATGGACGCACCACTGTTGCCGCTCGGATCCATCGGGCTTGAGCCGATCCTGTCCCAGAGCGCCACGCAGGACATCGAAACGGCACAGCTAACCGCTCCTCTATTTTTCGATCCGCTTAGCGACGGCTATCTGGTCATTACCGCAGACCCCAGCGCGCCCGAAGTACAAGCCTTGCTGCATGAACTAGTTACGCGTGCGCTGGTCGGGCTACCAGCAGGCAAGACGCAAGTCTGTGTGATCGATCCCCCCGGCTTGGGACGCGACTTCGGCTGGCTCATGCACTTGAGCGATTTCGATCCGCAGTTGGTAACCCACCGCGTATGGACCCAGCCGGGGCATATCGCCAAGCAGTTGACGGCACTGGCGATGGCAGCCGAAGACTTCATCCAGCAATCGCTGCGAAATGAGTATCGGGATATCGTTGAGTACAATCTGGAGGCCGGGCCGCTCGCCGAGCCGTATCGCTTGCTCGTTTGGTCCGCGCTCCCGAGTGGGCTTGACGATCAGTCGTGGAAGAGTCTGCGAAGCTTGCTGGAGACTGGCGCGCGCTGCGGAATCATCCCTATCATGGTCATCGATCCTCAGCTCGATTGGCCGCAGGCTGAAATGCTTGAGTTCATCCGGCGTCGCGGCTTGCATCTCGTTTCCCATCCGCAATCGGAGGCTGCCCAGGACCGAGGAGCAGCCACAGTCGGACTGTTTGTAGATGAAGGACCCTTACGACCTTGGCGCATCGCCCCACCTACACCGGCCAGCGAAGAGCAATCGCACTTGATCATACAAGACGTCGGACGCCAGGCGCTCCTCTCGAGCCGCATTGAAGTCCCTTTAGAACAGATGTTGCCTGCGCGCGAGCAGCGGTGGCAAGCAGACAGCTCCCATGCGCTGGAGATACCGATCGGACGGAGCGGTGTGGGTCGCATACATGCGTTGAAGCTGGGCGTCGGCACGGCACAGCACGCCATGATCGCAGGCAAAACCGGTTCCGGGAAATCGAGCTTGCTGCACGCAATCATCACCAGCGCGGCCCTCAAGTATTCTCCTGAGCGACTGCGCGTCGTGTTGCTCGACTTCAAAAAAGGGGTCGAGTTCCAAGTCTACTCCGACGCTGGCTTGCCACACGCGGATATAATCGGCATCGAAAGCCATCGAGAATTTGGACTCAGCGCGCTCGAATACATCGATGCCTGTATGCAGAGACGTGGCGAGGCATTCCGCCAATCGTCCGTGCAAGACATCGCCAGCTGGAATGCACGGCACCCCGACAAGCCGCTGCCGCGCGTGTTGCTATTGATCGACGAATTTCAAGAGTTGTTTGTCGAAGAGGATAAGTTGGCCAGCCAGGCCAGTTTGATCCTCGACCGCATTGTCCGCCAAGGTCGCTCGTTCGGAATTCATGCAATTCTCAGTAGCCAAACGCTGGCCGGTGCCTATTCGTTGCCGCGCACCACGCTAGGGCAAATGGCTGTGCGAATTGCGCTGCAGTGCGACGCGTCCGATGCACAGATTATTTTTGCCGACGACAATCCCGCTGCAGCTCGTCTCAAGCATCCGGGGCAAGCGGTCTACAACGATGCAGGAGGACGCATCGAAGGCAATCAGCCCATGCAGATCGGCTGGTTGACCAAAGAACAACAGGTTGGCTGGTTGGCCGAGCTGCCCAGCGGTTATCGCAATCAAGATCCGACCACCAATCGCCTGGGACACTGTGTGGTCTATGATGGCAATCGAGCTGCTACCTGGGACGCAGCCAACGCCGACCGCGCCATCGCTCACGCCTCACAAACTATCAATGCCGAAGCGCTATGGTGTGTGACTGGAGAAAGCGTAGCCATCCATCCCGCCGTTGCCTTCCCGCTGACCCGTCAAGCTGGACGCAATATGCTGGTCGTCGCGAGTGAAGACCGGTTGGTAGCTCCCGTGCTGAGCTCCATCGCTGCTTCCTTGGTACGTAGTACGGGCGCGCAATTGCAACTGGTCATCCTGCAGGGCGCCAAGCCGACCGATGCTTGGGCCTTGAAATTGCCGACAATGTGGCGCGATTTCTCTTGCGACTTGCAAATTTTCGATAGCCGCAGCACGGAAGCTTGTTTGAAAAACATGCATGAATTGTTGCTACAACGCATGGCGGCCGCCGATGCGGCACTAGATGACTCGACAAGTTCGGCAATAGACCCAATGGACGCAGCAGCCCCAACCGTAGGACTCTCAAAGCCCATATTGTTCAATATCTGGCAACTTGGGCGATTGCGCGAACTGCGGCGCGACGACGACTTTGGGATGGGCGGCTTTGGCGAGAGCGAAATGAAGCCCGACAAGCGATTGGAAGAGATCCTGCGCGATGGTCCGAGCTACGGAGTGTTCACACTGATCTGGGGCGAAAACTATTCGACGGTCGCGCGCTGGTTGTCGCGCACGGCGCTACGCGAGCTGGAGATTCGTCTGTTGATGCAGATGAGTGGCAACGATTCAACCCATTTAATCGAGTCCATCGCTGCTTCGCGTTTGGGCGAGCAAGTGATGCTGGTCTATGACGAGGCGACTGGGCAGGAACAGCGCTTCCGACCTTTTGACACGCAATGGATCGACGCCATCGTACGCTGGGGAGCGGGGCCGCCAATCGCTGACAATAGTTCTACCTCCCCGGCTTGACGTAAAAATCGGCAACTTTTAGACTCTAGCCTGTAGGCCAACAAATCGCATCCAGCGCACAACGATTGTTTCGCGTTTGGAACCATTGATCGTAGATAATCGAGCCCAGGTGGCGGAATTGGCAGACGCGCAACGTTGAGGTCGTTGTGGGGGCAACCCCTTGCTGGTTCAACTCCAGTCCTGGGCACTTTCTAAATCTTCGCTTGAGCTAGTGCATTCCCGTACGCTTTGCGGTCTAGAGCAAAAGTTCCTCTGCTAGAAGAAGCTCGCTCGACAATTTTTTCCGCCACCGCATTTCCCTCCCGCCCCATCGCCCGCTTGCGGGCTGGAGCGAAAGTTTTCAGTTAAGAGGAACGGGGCAAGGCACAGTCAATCACCGCCAATCACCGCAATGGTGGATTGATGGTAGCCAAGCCGCAGGTGGTGGTGAACCGGAACGCCAAAAGTACGCTTTGGCGATCTTTTCCGTGACCATTTGCAGGTAGTGCAATGCATGGCACTGCGCGATGCCCTGCCTGCGAGTTAGCACGAAAGCCTGATGATCGGACTGCGCCTGTTGCCGCCAGACTAGTTGGTAACTATTCACGTTTGAAGTGAGTTGAGTCGTTTCGATCGCCGATGAGCTTATTGATGTCGACGAATCGGATCTCCCGATCTTCAGAATTTGTTGGCAGATAGTAAACTGCGACAATCCCTGGATCGGTCTTTAGGTGTTCTTTCGCGTACCAACGAGCCATTGAGTCGCGATCGAATTGTGTTGCAGGCATCAAAAAGCCTCTTGTTTCATGTGTAAGCTCAGCCTGTCTCTTGTCTCAGTACAACGACGAAAACGAATAGCAATTACTCCCAACGGCAACCGCGAGATATATTGGCCGCCCGACTGAGACACTTCGGCATAGTTTGTCTTGTGCAGCAGTTGGGTCAAGCACCGCTGCACTTGATTGCAATTTCTTCCATTCAAGATGTAGAGGCTCATCCGCTGGCGTGACGGTGCCGCACGTTACAAGTAGGACCAATGACAGAAATGCTTTTCTCATGTTCCGACCTTTCACTTGAATAGATGCAATAGTTCACCGCATAGGTGGTTATACTCCTTAATCTGTTACGAGTTCAAGAACAACGCACCACGCGAAGTGCCCAGGCATCAGTGATGCAAAGCCTCATTGGACCATGGGTGCCTTGATTGTTCGCTTGGGTGCTTGCAGGCTTGTGAGATGGGGAGATTGTTCGCATGTCGACGCCCATTGAGTCTTGCCGCTTCAGTCATGGCAACGCTGACGCACCGCTGGCGGGACCCCTCCACTATCGTATCGCGCACACTGCTGGCACTGCCTACAGTCCAACGATCCCTGCCAGAGCACCATTCCGCAGGGTCGTGCCTAAAATATCGTTCCCGTTCAACTCTTGACTATTCGCCATAGTCATGGTTAGCTAAATGGTAGGGTTCCCGCCGTGCCGGCTGGATCGACTTGCATTCATAAAGGGGCGCGCAATGTACAATACTACTTTGGGACTGGTCGTAGGTTGCCTGGCGTTACTCCTGGGCTCCAGCCGCCTTGCGGCACAGCACTTACATCGGCACGGTGATCATTTCGACGTGCATCAGAACGTCCCGCATGGCCACGATCACGCTGGCCACTTAATCGACTCGTTTGGACACCACATCGATGGTCATGGACGGCATACCGGTGCGATCGGCGTATATGAAAACGGCTCCACCAGCTTTCATCCACCCCACAATTTGTACGGCAACTATTCCAGTTTCCCATCATATTACGGCAATTATGGCTACGGCGGCTATGGTGCCGGATACGGGACGAGCTATGGATTGGGTTACTCCGGTTTGGGATACTCGAGTTTAGGTTATTCCGGTTTGGGACTCAGCGTCGTCGTTCCGCAAGTCGTACGCCCCCAAGTCATCGTGCCCCGAGCAAACTCTTCAATCGCCACCATTCTGGGAAATTCGCAGGTGCTCTCCTCACCGATTCCCAACAATGTTGCCTCGGCCGCCCCATTCAATTCCGGCGTCGTGGCCAATAAGATACCAACCACTGCTTCTGCTCCCGGCGGAAAGATCGTGCTACGCAATCCGCGTAGCAGCGGAGGAAGCATCCACTACTCGCTCAACGAATTCTCGTACAAGATAAATCCGGGCGAGTCGCAGACGATCGAGCACGACCGCAATTGGCTGCTAAAGTTCGACAATGGATTAGGGCAAACGCTTAAGGTCAATTTGCAACCCGGCACCTACGAATTTCGGGTCTCAGCCGAATCGGGATGGGAAGTCGCTACCAAGACCGCCCCTTAATCACCGAAGCGCGATGCGACCCGACCATCTTGGAATGGATTGGCTGGCCTAAATCACAAAAGCTGGCCTAAACCGCCGGTTTGGTCGTCCGCGTTATATTCTGGCGTTGGCATGTCGCCCAACTTCTTCGAATGAATCGAGAGCGAGTTATCGCTAAGGATCTACGCGGGAAGTGCGTGGCGATTTCGACTCTCGCTAAACGTGTAAGTAACATCAATCACTGTCAATGGAAATTACCAATGCGACTTTGGCTCGCGACTGGGTTGCTTGTCAGCCTGTTACCATTCGGAATCCGTGCCACTGCTCAGGTACGCGAAGATGCCGATCCACCGACATTCGACTTAGTGGTCTATGGAGGGACTTCGGCAGGCGTCATGGCGGCAGTCCAAGCCAAGCGGATGGGACTTTCTACAGTGATCGTCGGACCCGATCAACACCTGGGTGGACTTACCAGCGGTGGACTCGGATGGACCGACACCGGTAACAAGGGAGTGATTGGCGGTTTGGCGCGCGAGTTTTATCATCGAATCTGGCAGATCTATCAAAGCGACGAGGCTTGGCGATGGCAGAACAAATCCGAGTATGGAAACAAGGGACAGGGGACGCTCGCCATCGATGGAGAACAGCGGACCATGTGGATCTTCGAGCCGCACGTCGCCGAGCAGGCGTTCGAGGCATTTGTGAAGGAGGCGGAGATTCCTGTCTACCGCGATGAATGGCTCGATCGAGAAACGGGAGTGTCGAAGTCGAAGGGCCGAATCGTATCGATCCGCATGCTAAGTGGAAAGGTCTTTCGAGGACGTATGTTCATCGATGCGACCTACGAAGGGGACCTATTGGCCTCCGCAGGAGTCGATTTCGCCGTCGGTCGCGAATCGCGCGCACAGTATGGCGAGCAATGGAATGGGGTTCAAACCGGAGTCTTGCACCACCGACATCATTTTGGTGCGGTCGATCAGCCGATCAGTCCCTACGTGGTTCCTGCTGATCCTTCCAGCGGACTGCTTGCTAGAATCAGCGCCGACCCGCCAGGCGAATATGGTGCGGCCGATCACCGCGTCCAAGCGTATTGTTACCGCATGTGCTTGACCAATCATCAACCCAATCTAGTCCCCTTTGCCCAGCCGGAGGGCTACGACCCCGCGCAGTATGAATTGTTGGTTCGCGTTCTCGAAGCGGGCTGGCGCGAGGGCTTTCAAAAGTTCGATCCCATTCCCAATCACAAGACCGACACGAATAACCACGGCCCATTCAGCACCGACAATATTGGTTACAACTACGACTATCCCGAGGCGACCTACGAACGGCGTCAAGAGATTTTGAAAGAACATCAACGCTACCAGAAAGGCTTGATGTATTTTCTCGCCAACGATCCACGCGTTCCCCAGGATGTGCGCGATGAATTCAGCCAGTGGGGCTTGGCTGCCGACGAATTCGTTGACTCCGACAATTGGCCCCATCAAATCTATGTCCGCGAGGCGCGGCGTATGATTGGCGAGTACATCATGACCGAGAATGAATTGCTCAAAAGGCGTCCCACGCCGCATTCGATCGGCATGGGATCGTACACCATGGACTCCCACAACGTCCAACGTTACGTCATGCCCGATGGATACGTGCAAAACGAAGGGGATATCGGAGTCAGCACCCGCGGGCCCTATGAAATCGCTTTAGGCTCCATCCTGCCGAAGAAGGAGCAATGTGAGAATCTGTTAGTGCCAGTCTGTGTCTCGAGTTCCCACATCGCTTTCGGCTCCATACGCATGGAACCGGTCTTTATGATTCTTGGACAGTCAGCGGCCACGACGGCTGCCCTCGCACTGCAAGAACAGATCGCCGTCCAGGAGGTCGAGTACAGCGATTTGAGGGAACGTCTGCTAAAGGACGGCCAAGTCCTGCAGTACACTCAAACGCATCTCGGTCCACTGAGCGTCGACCCCAAGACGCTTGAGGGAACCCTAATCGACGATAGCCAAGCCACGCTAAGCGGACACTGGACGCCCAGCACGTCGGGCTCCAGCGTGGGACGCGAGTACTTGCACGATGGCAGGGCGAGCGACGGAGCCGCGATAGCAACCTTCAGCGCGCAACTTGAAACCGGACGGTATGAAGTGCGACTGGCCTACTCCCAACACTCCAACCGCGCTACCAACGTGCCCGTAGCCATCCTTTCTAAGGCGGGCCAGACGACGGTCACGGTAAATCAACGTCGTACACCAACGATTGATAAGCTGTTCGTGTCGCTGGGTGAGTTCGATTTTGTTGCCGACACACCGGCGGTTGTAGAGCTCTCGAATCGAGATACCGATGGCTACGTGATCGCCGACGCCGTCCAGTTCCTGCGCGTCGATACGCCCCCGACGGGCGATCGTTGAGTTCACTTCGAAATTCGCCGGAGCGACGACTTAACTACGCTGGGACTGACGAACAAGGGCACTTTCGGAATCAGCGTGTGCCTGACAAACCTTGGAGTGCGGGGATTCATCACCGCTTTGGTCCTCCCCTGAGTTCACACCAACCGAAAATCCCAGGTCACCAGTGCAGATCGACCCAGGTACATCCTGCACCGCGCATCGACTCCACCAAATCGACTCCGTCAAACGGCAATCACCCCGAGCGCTGCC
>JADYZV010000188.1 GCA_020852965.1 Pirellulaceae bacterium
AGATTACAAACACGATGCTGGGTGCCCACACCAGCTCGGCGGGCGTGGCTTCGATTCGCAACAGATAGAGCGGAATGCACAACAGGCACAACAGCAAGAGCGCACTCGCATGTGCCCAAGGAGCACACAGAAAGCGGCGACGCACTTGCCGCACTTCAAACAAGGCGCGAAAACGATTGTGCAGTGCCATCTGGATCTGCAAAAACGGGAGAACCATCACGATGACGAGCATGGCGATGGCGCCGATTAGGCCAATGAGCGCCGCTGCAGGAAAGTTCTCGGCGCGCTGACCGATGATCATCATGGTCACCGGGATAAAAATCCAAACTAGAGCACCGACACCGGCGCGCGCTCCCAAGTACCACAGTCGTGGAAATTGAAAGTGACTGACTAGATCGTAGAGTTGGTCACTAGCGCGCTGCCAAGCGCTGCGCCGAAAGAACTCTCGAACGAAACGTAAAGGTGCTGGCCACAAAAAGTGTCGTAGCTTGCCACCGCGCATGGTGGCCCATACGACATGGATAACAAATGCCAACATTAATGCAAACGCAGTGGCTCGCCATAAACTGGCTTCGCGAGAGTTGGGGAGCAGTAATTGAGCCGAATAGGATAAATCGCTAACGAAAGCCACCGGCAATCGCAGCAAGAACACCAACAGCGCAAACATGCCCAGTCTCCCGGCCAAGCGCATGCCCGGCAAGGCGCTGGACCAGGCTTGACGCCGAGCGAGCCTGGCGGCCGAGTCGAGCAAATAGCCAAGACTGGCCAACTGTACAATTGGAATTGCAGCCACAACGGCTAAGAGTATGCACAGGCAGGCCAAGTCCCAGCTACGACCCAACAGCCACAGCGGCCAGCGGTACCAACGCTCGGGCCACCTCGTCGGTGCTAGCACGTCGAGCGTTTGCTGAGGCTGTCTTGTCTTCAAGGCCTCTGAGAGTAGCTCCGCTTGTCGAGATTCGGTAACTGGAGGTGACTCGACGTAGCTCATCAAATTGCCCTGTGAGGGTTACGTGGTATTGTTCTCAAACCCCAATCGGGTTCGTCTCGCTGGCCGATCCGTTTTGCATTGCGCCGCCTCCTGCCCTATCCGCATTTACATTTAGGGTAGTGGACGAGGCTACGAGTCCCATGCATCTGTCAAGCCAAACGGACTCGTAACCTCGTCCACTACCTCCTGCTATAGAATTGAGCTTTGACGGTGCACTGGTCTCATATTCTGTTTGACTTGGGTGGCAATCAAAACGGTGAAAACAATTGAGAAGGCGGTACATTTTGATACGCGATAGCGACAGATCGACGGATCGGTCAGCGACTTTCAGTAATTCGGACGATGCATACGAATCTTGCCAAGATTGTCGCCGGTTTAGCGAATGGCCTACAATGAAGTGTTGTACGGCAGCAGCACTCACGCCGCAATTCAGTTGAAATCAGCCAGCCAATCTACAGCTATGCCTTCCATCGCACCAGACACTGATCCGCCGGTCGCAACTCAGCTCAGCGCTTCTCCCAAGCGAAGACGGGGCAAGCGATTGCTGATGTGCGTGGCGGTGTTGGTAGCCTTGGCTGTTGTTTCGACTACGCTCAATAGTCGCCCGATGATCGAAGAACGCGAAGTAGCTGAGTTGGCCGCTCTACGTAGTGCCCCCGATTTCCAGCAGACTTTGGCCACCGTAAATCAACAGCTTGCAGAAATGGCTGCGGCGGCTGGTGTCGAAACAGCGGAGCGTGCCGACAATTTGACGATCGCCCGCCGCCTATCGCTGGCATTGGTCGGCAACGGTATGTCGCTGGAAGAGCTGCGCGCCTTCGAGTCGAAACCGACGCAAGAGCAGTTGACTTGGTGGACCGATTACCTGCTTACCGATTCTCGTTGGACCGACTACTTTGCGGAACGCTTCTCTCGCGCCCTGGTGGGAACGGACAATGGGCCATTTGTGCTGTTTAGACGACGCAAGTTGAACGCTTGGCTGTCGGAGCAGTTGGCGTCGGGAGTCGGCTATGACCAAATCGTACACGAGATGCTCAGCGCGGAAGGTTTGTGGACCGATACACCGCCGGTCAATTTTGTGACCGCGACCATGGACGAAGCGAATGAGGGACGCGGCGACCCGATCCGTTTGGCCGGGCGTACGAGCCGAGCTTTGCTGGCGCAACGCATCGACTGCGTACAGTGCCACGATGATTTTATCGGTTCGCTCAATTTCGGTAGCTTGGATCATCCAGTCGCTGGAACTCAGGAGCACTTTCATAGTCTGGCAGCCTTCTATGCAGGGACAGCTCTGGCCGATCCTGTATTCCGTGGGATTACCGACGATGGTCAGCCCTATCGCATCAAGTATTTGGGGGACAGTGAAGAGAGCTTAGTAGAGCCAGCGGTGCCGTTTTTGCCCGAACTACTGCCCACCGAAGGCAAGCTTCGCGCCAGGTTGGCAGCTTGGGTAACCGACCCTGGCAATCGCGCCTTCGGACGAGCGACCGTGAACCGCGTGTGGGGTCTGATGTTCTCGCGCCCGTTGGTCGATCCTGTCGACAGCATCCCAATCGATATGTCAGTTCCGAAAGTCCTCGATACGCTGGCCGATGACTGGTCGAAGCATGGCTTTCAAATCGCGCGATTGGTACGAATGATTGCTGCCTGCGATGCCTTTCAGCGAGATAGCCGCGCCGATTTCGAGGTGACCGAGCAGCACGAACAGGCATGGAGCGTTTTCCCATTGACGCAGTTGCGACCCGATCAGGTGGTGGGGAATCTATTGCAGGCTAGCAAGTTGAGCGCCATGGACTCGTCTAGCTCGGTGTTCCGCCGTTTGGAGGCTTATGGATCTAAGCAAGATTTTTTGCAGCTCTTCGGCGATCGCGGTGAAGACGAATTTGAAAGCGAAGCGGTCACCATTACGCAACGACTGATCATGATGAATGGTGAGCTAGCCGCGAATCGTACTGGCGTCGATCTGATCAACAATGCCGCAACTCGCATTGCCACGCTCGTGGCAGATGATCAAAACGCGATAGAATTGATCTTCCTAACAACTTTCAATCGCCACCCCACAGCATCGGAGACAGCGGCGTTTGGCAAAGAGCTGTCGGGCAAGACAGCTGACGAGCGGAAACGGGCGCTGAGCGACATAGCCTGGGCGATGGTCAATTCGACCGAATTTTCTTGGAATCACTGATTGAGCAGAGCTACTATGTGCAATGATCCAAACAAGAATTCGCAATTGTCCATTGCGAGCAATGACCTACTCGCGCGCGACGCGAGTTGCGTAGGCTTTCAGCGTTTTCATCGTAGGCGGCTCTTACAATCGGTTGCGGCTGTGTCTGGCGCGGGGTGGCTGACGGGACTGGCCGAAAAGTTGGCCCGCTCGGCTGAGTTGTCCCACAGCAAGCGGCCGAAGTCTCTGTTAGTCCTATGGCTGCAAGGCGGCCCTAGCCAGCTAGAAACATTCGATCCGCATCCCGGCTCATGGATTGGTGGGGAGGCGAAGGCGATCTCTACCTCGATTCCCAACGTGCAGATTTCCGATTTCCTACCTGCCACTGCGGAACAAATGCATCACGCCTGCTTGGTTCGTTCGCTGGTCAGCAAAGAGGGAGATCACGAGCGGGCAACGTATCATGTAAAAACCGGCTGGCGCCCCGATCCAACTTTGTTTCATCCATCGATAGGTGCGATACTTTGCCATCAATCGGAGAGTAACGTCGAGATCCCGCGACATATTTCAATTCTATCGGGAGAGTGGCCCGCTCGTGGTGGTTATCTGGGACCTAGTTTCGATGCGTTCCAGATTGGTGATCCCGCCAAGGGGATACCGAATCTAAAAGCGCGAGTCGACGAAGCCACGTTGGCGCGACGAAGTGGCCCCTTGCTACGTACGCTGGAAACTGAGTTTCAGCGAGGTCGATTGCGCGACATGGATCGGACTCGAACACAGCATCAAGCGGCCACGGATAGTGCCCTGACGATGATGACCAGCCCGCAGTTGTCGGCCTTTGATATCGATGCGGAGGGGGGAGAGACCAAGGATCGATTTGGCGATACTTCGTTTGGTCGAGGTTGTCTAGCTGCGATCCGATTGTTAGAAACCGGTGTGCGCTGCGTCGAAGTTGAATTGAACGGTTGGGATTCGCACATCAATAACCACGCGTTGCAAATGGGACGCGCAGAGATACTGGACGCCGCCTTGGCGGCCACCTTGCAGGAACTCCACGCACGCGACATGTTGGACGATACCATCGTCTATTGCGGTGGCGAGTTCGGTCGCACGCCACAAATCAATCCAGCCGGTGGCCGCGACCATTGGCCCCACGGCTTCAGCGCACTGCTGGCCGGCGGTGGCTTTCGCCGAGGCTACGTGCATGGTGCCACCGTTGCGAAACCCGAGCATGAATGGTTTGATAAGAAGCAGAGTATCGATCCCACTCGATTTGCTGAACAACCCGTAACCATCCCCGATTTGCACGCCACCCTACTGAACGCGTTGGGGGTCGACCACACACAGGAGCAGATGACCCCCGTCGGTCGACCGTTGAGGTGGAGCGATGGCAAAGTTGCTACAGATTTATTGAGCTGAAAACGATAAGCATGCAAGCGAGTTTGAGTTTGTATTGCTTGTTGGATAGGGAATACTGTTCAACAGTTCGTTCGAACGCATCGATAATCCAGTATTCTGATCAGGTGCTAAATCGCGTATCAATATCTCGCGTCGCTGGCGCTCTTGTTGTAATTGGTCGTTTAGCATCGCGACCAATTGAGGGAGGTCGGGACGAGATAGCAATGGTTCAAGGATCGCATGCATGGTAGCTGTACTTTCCCAGGAAATGGAACTATTGCCATTGTACCATCGATCGATGGAGATTTGGGACAGTGGAAACCTACCGCCTGGCGACGGCAGCTACGAAATCTACCTAAAAGCGGCGGCGGACGAGCAAAAGGCTGCGGTCGGCGTCAAGGTTCGACTGGCCATCGAGTAGCGGCAGCAAGCGCGCGATGTGATCGACGATGGTCTCGATCGTTTCGTCGTGCATTTCGCGCACAATTTTTAGTAGAGCTTCCTGAGAGAAGCCGCCGCGTTGGATGCCTCCGACGACATCGGCGGAAGCGATCAACAGCAGCTCGCCCGCTTCCATATAGAGCTGTTGGTTGTCAAATCGAGTATCGGGTTGTAGCGCCAGCGGGGTGGAGGTACCGACCAGTGGGCGGAAGCCGTGGCTGCCAACGGTGAAGGCTTGGATGTTTCCAGCCAATGATAATTGTGTCGAGCCCGATTCGGGATGGATTTGCAGGTAGCACAACGAGCTGCGCCAGTCGCCGTCCTCGGCGGCCCACATCAAGTCGTTGGCCTTGCGCAGCACTTGGCTCGGTTTGTGATTAGCGTTCCAGCATGTTTCGACGACGGTTTGTATGCTGGTTGCCACCAGGGCTCCCGCGGCACCATGTGTGGCTGCGGCACCCATGGCCGCACAAATCAGCCGTTGGCGATTGACGGTCCAAGTATGAAAGTTTCCACCCAGGGCTTGACCTTGGAACGTCCAACCACCGATTTCGTAGTCGTCATGCAGTGGCTGCGAGCTGGGCAATCGCGATGATTGTACCAAGCTGGCCGACTCTACTTGGCGATTGAGCGCGCGCGTCTTGAGCACTTCGTCCGCCAGAACGCTGCGTTCGATATCGACCAGAATTTTGTCGCCAGCGGCTTTGGCTGCATCGATATCGGCAGAACTGAAGTCGCGTACATGATCGCTCCACAACCACAACGTACCGTGAGGCATCGTGGGTGAACCGATGGGGACGCACATCGCCGCCGCGTAGCTCTCAGGGCATTGCCATTCGGGGGCGAGGGAAGTGTTTTCCAACAATACCGCATTGCCCATCAACGCTTCCAAGTCTGCGAGGGAGCCGCGCAGATCGCGTGGCGGTTTGGTCAAGGCGGAGGAGGGCATCCCCCAGCAACTGCGCATCTTCAGTGCGCTGGTAGTATCGTCGAGCAAGTACAGCGCGGCTGCATCACTACCAGTTAACTCGGACGCTCGATGTAGCGATTCCTGCAAGCGGCCCGCCAAGGCATCAGCTTCATCGTGCCGAATGCTGACGCCCAACGCAGTGGCCAACTGCGCCTCCTGCGCCTGAATGACTCGTTCGCTCGCCTTCAACGACTGCACCAGCCCGTCAATCTGCGCGAGCAGCGACCAGGCGACCTCTTCGCTGGTGCCCGACATGTACGAGGGATCGTCGGCATCAAGCATGCCGTCCATAGGGTAATCGCTGACCAATTGCATCCGCTTGCGCAACGGTGGTAGGGGAGCATCCGCGTCATGAGGAATATCAAGCGGATGGTGCGGCGTTCCACCAATCGGACGTGGAACCCAGCCGGTCGCATCGGCAAAGGCACGCATTGTCTGCGCCAAATCAAACTTGGTAGAAGAGGGCGTGCTGAGTGCCACCTGGGCACCGCCGTCGTCATGCAATTTCAAATGCGCTGGGAGCTTCCGAGCCACTAGGCGTTTCCCTTCAGGATGATTCGCTATTCACCATGAGTTCACTCGCTGCATCCACTGCACTGGAACTCGATTAGTCGCTCACATCCATGCGAACCACGAGCAGGGCGGGGCTGAGAATGGTCCATCTGGAATGGACTCATCTTGGCGGCCGAGCTATACAGAGCTTATCGGCCTGAGATAAGCTATGACGGCTAGTTAAATTGTGCGCTGGATGGGCGCTTTTGCGAAACTAGGGTCGGATCATAGCGATGGTGTGGAAAACTACCGTTCGGCGACGGTAGCTATCGTGCGATTAATGAGGGGCAGGGGGGCGCAGCATGGCGTTCTCATAAGCGGCAATGCCTCCCACGATCGGTAAATCGAGTGAGGTGACGTCCAAGTCAATCGTCAATTCCGTCCCAGGGTCCGGATGTAGTGTGAACTCGCGGTCGCTCGAAAAAATCATTAGCCCCAATTGTTGACCCGCAGGGATGATTTGGTCGTCGGGTTGCAGTTCAAAATTCAGATCGTAGAAGCGGCCGGGCTGCAAAGGCTGTCCAACATCTCCTTCGACGTGGTTTTGCGGATCGGCCCAACCTCGGGTAACAATATTGTCGGTAAGTGGGGCGTCGCACGTGGTATCCCAGGGGAGCGAAACGAGCCAAACGGACAGGTTGGCTGCTGGACGATCGCAGGCCAGACGAATCCGCAATTCGATGTGGCCGGAGATATGTAGCGGTGCAGTCAACTTGGGAGTGACATACAACAAGCGATGTTCGGTCCACTCTGCTTGTGCGAGGGCTTGGCCACTAAATGAAAAGTTGTCGATCAGCGACTCGGTCCCTTGTTCGCCTTTAGCGGTCGGTTCTAGCCCACCCATTTGTTTGCCGCCACGTTGCAAGTGGAAGGTTATGTGACGTGCATTGGGGTTGGGATAATCGATATACGAGTGGGGATCTTCATGTTTTTCTCCTTCGCGTACAATCCATGCCCGTGGCTCCTGCTCGACGCCGTTGGGCTGATCGTGGAGGTAGCGGGTGAACCAGCGATTCATCATCGACAGCGGTGGAGGTCCACCGTGCCCATCCTGATGAAAGTAGATCTGCGCTGGAAGTCCTTGACGCTTGGCCGCTTCGTAAATTCGAATACTATGCTCGGGCATTACGTTCCAATCGTTGAAGCCGTGCGACATCAGCAGGGCTGCTTTCATGTTGGGCATGGCATTGAGATAGTCTCTCGATCGCCAGAACGCATTCATGTCGCCGAAAGTACGATCCATGCCCTCGCGTAGTTGGGTATCACGAACGTGGCAATCGCAGTAATCGCGCCTTTGAGGATTGCCGCTCTGGATGAATTCGTAGAGCACATCGATATCCTCGCCAATGTATCCGCCGGGATGGCGCACCAAGCCGTGTGAACGGTAATAGTGGTAATAGGAGGTATTGGGTGCGATTGGGATGATGGCCTTCAATCCCTCGACTCCGGTGGTCGCAGCGGCCAAGGGAATCGTCCCATTGTAGCTCGTACCGGTCATGCCAATTCGGCCGGTGCACCAGGAAGCTTCCACGGTTTGGTTGCCATCAACTTCGGTATACCCCTTGGCTCGCCCGCAGAGCCAGTCGATCACCGCTTTCGGAGCAAGTGACTCATTCAGACCGCCGACGGTTGGGCAACCTTGAGAGAGACCGGTACCAGGTGACGAGGAATGGACGACGATGTAACCGCGCGGCACCCACGTGTGGATCTGCGAATCGGAAATTGTAGGCCGATGATTTTTTGCGGAGAAGTGAGGGGCCATGCGTCGCGGCGGCGGCGGCTCGTCGACCGCTTGGCGCGGGTTCCAAAAGTAGCGTCGGTCGTTGGTGTTGGTTCCAGCGAAGTAGGGGCTCGATTCGTAGACCACCGGCAACTTGAGTCCTTCGGTTTCGGTCTGTTTGGGGCGAGTGACCGCCACATGCATGCGATCGAGCAGGCCGTCTGCATCAGAATCGAACTCGGTCTCGACCCACAGGTCGTGTCGAATCCAGTCCTTCTCTTCCTTGAAAGCATCGACAATTTGAGCTTTGCCATCCTTGAATTCCGGCCGCGCGCTCGCTTGGTGGATTGAGGCCGAGAGGGGAGCCTCAGCGGCACCAGTGATTGCCCCAATCGGGGGCGTCGCCTGTCCCAGCACAAGCAACACTAAAAACAGTCTGCGGGTCATAGAAAATCCGTGTTAAACACGAGCTAACAAGCGACGACGGCGGCGAGACTCTAAGTTCTGGCTGGCGACCATAGTCAGGGCCGTGAGGGCCAGCACCCAACTGGGCCAACTAACGGGCAATAGAAACCAAGCCAATCCCGACAGTTGTAGCCAGTATATCCAAGGTTGATGAGCCAGAAGTCGCATATAGGAAGCGGAGATGCGTATCGCCAACAAGTGAAGTAGCAACGCAGCCAGAGCTAGCAGTCCCGCCGCACTCAATTGTCCGGACCAAGACGAAACCGCTGGAGGATCTTCGAGTTCGATCGTCAAAGGACCCGCGCCTTCGAATGACGCGTCCTGCATCGTTAGCAATTGTCGCGAAGTTCGATTCGTCCAAGGAGCGTTGTGAGCAGCCAGTTCCCTCTTCAGGTCTACAGGCGTAGAAACCTCCTGTTCGCGAAGTGCTTCTCGCGCGTCGGCGATGTCTCCCTCACTTTCTTGCGTGCTCGAGCCAGCAAAGTTCGGCTGATTATTGTTGGAGTGCCGCAAGCTGCTCTGTAACCATAGCTGTTGCCACAACTCTTCGGCACCGAGGCTATCTAGCTCGTCCGGCAATTCGGGAACCAGCGTCTGCAATTGGATGGGCGAAATTATCGCTGCAAGTGAGGGTGTCTGGGGGAGTCCCAATGGTTGCGGATGCCATTGAAGGAGCCAAGCCAGCACTTGTTCCGACGGTCGATTGTTAACCGTTGGCCAAGTTGTAGCCAGCATTGCTCCCCATCGCATGAGCATCTCGGCAGGGAGATTGTCGGCAGTCTCGAGGGGCGCTTGGATCTTAACTCGTTTTTCGACAAGCTGATTGTCTATACAGTGCAGTGCGTCGGGTGTCGAAGTGGCATTTAGCAGTTCGGGGAGCGACAACAACGCAGGGTGGCCGTCGTTCACACGCCAGTGGAGCAATAGACGGATATTGATCGGGAAGGAATTGGGTTGCATGAGCACGGACAGCTTTTGTTCGTCGAATTGCCAAACGGCTGGCTGGCCGCCAAGTTCGACCCCCAGGACATCGCACGACTTGGGAATGGCAAGCTCTAAGTTGATTTGGCCACTTGGTTGAATCCAGTAGTCCATTGATCCGGAAATCCACTGTTGTTCTTGTTTCAGCAGGGTCGCGCGCGAGAGAAGCAAGCGAGAATCCTTTGGGGCGTCCTCGAAGCGTTTCCAACTGATTTGAGATTGCGAAGTTTCGAGTTCGTAGAACAGATGAGACTTCCGCAAATCGACGCTTAGCAGCTTGTTAGGAATGTCTTCCAGCCGGCGACCGGCCTGGGCCCACTGGATGGCTTGACCGTCCAGTTGTTCGGGGAGCGCAAGTATTGGACGCAACGGTGTATCGGCCACCACGCTCACGTGCGGAATGCTGACCGCCTGTGCGGAGCCGTTATTGGGGAGTGGGAAACTGAATTCCACCGTGGTCAATCCAGCCTCAGGCGGTGGTGGCAACAATCGCAGGGTAACACGGCTAGCGTCGCCGTGGGGAACCAATTGATACCCGAGCTTGTTCGTGTCAATCGAATCGCGTACTGCTATCGGTAAATCGAAGAATGCATAATCGAGCGGTCGATCGCCCGTTTGCCAACTCGCGCGCACCGTAGCTCGCCAGCCCTGATCCATGGGATGCAGGGACAAAATGGCACCTAACAGCTCTGGTTTAACTTGCAATTGCAATTGGAAATCGAGCGGTAGCCAGGGCGTTTCGCGGTATGCGTTGCGCAGTTCGAATTGCCCTACTGGCATCTCGAGTTGCGGCAATAGTTCGTGAGGTGGCAGGCTGGTAGCTTGCATTTGTATCGTTGGGCTCGACTCGATTTGGCAGTCCAAACCGGCAGCGCGAAGTATTCGCAGCAGGGAGCTAGAGGCTTCGAAATCGCGCAGCACAACACGGGGTATCGGCGTAGCTTGTTGTAATGCAATCGCTTGGCTCAATTCGACTTCGATCACGTGCGCACTGCTGGAACCATCGAGCGGCAGTATTTCGATCAACGCTTGTTGGTTGCGCTCGGTGACGCGATAGTTGGGTACCTTTTCATCGACACGTACACTCTCTACTCTCGCATTTGCTGGAATGAGTAGGGTCAATAGCCTTTGGCTGGGGACAGCCAGGGTCGCACGGTACTTGGTGCGTGCTTCGTAGGTTCCTAGGTGGACGTCAGTGACCTCCTCAACGCGGCTGGCAGGTGCTGGGGGGCTGTGTATGAGTGATGCGGATTGAGTATTGGCGATGCGATACAGCCTGTATTGTCCGTCCCACCCCAGGCCTCCCCAGTCCAATCCCGGAACATTGGTCAGTTCCTGCCAGTAGTCGAGCCCTTCCGGGCGCCAAGCGGCATTCGGCTCGGCAGACCATGATAGAGTGCGCGTTATGGCTTGTGGACTCACTTCGCGCAAGCTGAAAAAGGGAATGCTCGTAGTGTTGGTTGCGTCGTCACGAGAGATATCCACATTGTCAGCGACCATCATCACTCGTAGCACACGACGCGGAGAGCTATCCCAATCATTGCCACAGCGCAGGGTATAGACACGTTGACCTGCCGGCGATGATAGCTCATTTCCGATCAACTCCCCGTCTTGCCAATGTACTCCAACCGGTACCCAGCCCGGCTCGACCAGCAGGTGCAGATCGCGAGGGAGCGTGTGGGCTTGATCGATACGCAATTGACAAACGGCTGCCAACTGATCGCCACGCGCGTGTAACCAGGTATCGGAATAGACGACTACAGCGGCTTGCCCGGCGTTTCCTCGGAGTTTATTGAGCGACCATTGTAGGTCAATCGCATCGACCGGTCCTAGCAGGTCGGTCGATCGCGGCACGATCGACTTACGCCCCGTACCGGCGGTCCGCACTTCGAAACTCGAATTGCTATCGGCTTCGATGCGTAAGGTAGCGTTGGGAATCGGCGGAATCGTGTACCGTAGTTTGGCTTGATTATTCGACTGAGTGACGCTAAGCGGATCGAACTGCAATTGCAAGCGAATCGTACCGATGCCACTGGGGCGAAATACGACGGCATCGCCCTCCTGTTCGAGCCCGCGGCCACCCACATACAGTTCCTGGCCGGCCGCGTTGCCGCGTTGCAAGAGCAGTTGGTTACTGTTGAATGGGAGGCGAAGTTCTACTTCTGCTTGAGTGACCTGCAAACGAAACTCGACCGACACCTCCTGTAAGCGATCGTGCTGTCCTAGCAGGCTGCGTTGCATTCGCAGCGTATAGTCTGCCGACAGGATGCGTGGCGATTCGGAACGCGAATTTGCCTCGCCACCAGCAAGTAGTTCCAGCAGCCGCGTGGGGGCGTAGGCGTAGGTCCCAGCGACTTCTCCCGCTTCATCGATGGGAATCAATACGCTAAAGATCTCACGTTCTCTATTTGCTTGACCAGGACTGGTCGGAACGCTGAGGTTCGCGGCAGGGGTGCGCTTGGCAGACGAGTTGGATGAGTTGGAGGAGTCGGTTTGGCCGAAGGTCGTCGAACCAATAACGACGAGTAGCAATAGACTGGTCGTCGGCGCGCCAGTCAAGCCGCTCACCACGGACGAGCGACCGCGATAGGGCGAACCGTTGTCACGCATTCGACAAACCACACACCCCAGTCGTACGAGGGCGGCCATCAACAATGACAAACTAAGTAGTTGCATCAACGGGAGTAACCACAGAGGCACCACGATCAAGGCGACCGCGGAGGCTGCGATCATCAACCACCACCTATGGATGGCTCCCCCCAAGATGATCCAGAATAGCGATGCAGCAATCAGCACAAGGGCCAAGCAGTGGGCTGCTAGCGCGGTACGGCGAATGGTCCATAGCCCCTTGGGAGTGGAAGCTGCGCCGCTTGTGGGGGTTGCGGCAAGGGAGGACGAATCGCCAGGTGTTGGACGGGGCAGCTCAATGAGCTTCCAACCAGCCGAATTGCTGGCTGGCAAACCCAGTTGCGTCTCGGTGTTTGATGCCGCCGTGGAAGAGTCAAAATGTCCTGTGGGGGCCAATAAACTCCAGGCCGCGCTAGGAACCAGGCGATCGATTAGCCGGTTGTTGGCCTCGAAGGAAGAAGCGGGCAGCGAGATCAAAGGCAGGCCCGTCCGCGATGGCGGTATGGCTAAAGTCTGTCGTGATTCGAGAATTGGCAGTGATAGTTTGGGGCGATCCAAGCGCGTGTAGCTCAGCCATCCCAGTTCCGCTTGGCGGCTGGTACAGCTCATGGACACTTGGGTTGTATTCACCGCAGGAATATCCAGCAGCACTCGCGACGACTGTGCGCCACTTGCAACGGGTACGCCCCCAATCGTCAACTGTTCGATTCTCCAGCCCTGTGGAAGCTGAACTTCGATCGGCTGTCGGTTCGTCGCCTCAATGGACCATTGCACATCGTGACGGATCAAGCCGTTGTCCAACAGGCTGTGTTGCAGCGATTCACTCCATGCCCAACTAGCATGTTTTGCGGTTGTCCCCCGCCCGACTCGGAGAGCCGGCCGAGTACCAGCTTCGACGTGGGCTGCCAACCAAGTTGAGCCAGTTGAATTGGTCAGCCTATCGAGTGCGGCGATGACCGACCCGATGCTGCTGGCTGGCGTCACCGGTAGAAGTTCGATCGCACCCTCCAGTTGTGCCGCCAACTCACGTGGGAGCAGCAACGTCGACTCGGTCGTATTCGCCTGAGGAACGCCTACGATAGGAAGCGTCACGGGGGAGTTCGCTTCGGTTACAGGAATCTCGATTCGTGACATGAGTGTGAATGGGCCACTCATCGGGCTGGGCAATTCCAATTCGATCAATCGTTCATGCGCCAGTGCGACGCCGCCAATATCGTCAGCGGAGGCGGAAACAGCGCTCAGTACAGTCGACTCGGTATCCGGTTGCTGCAAAGTCCAGTGAGTGCGCTTGGCTGCTGGGCTGGCAGGAAGCAACAGACTGACGTGGTCAATGGCACCTCCGATGGGAGTGAGTGTAATGAGTGTATCGACGTTGAGTTTTTCTTGCGCAATATGGACCAGCGTAGCAACCTGGCTGGAGAACGTGCCACTGGAGGCGGTCAATGTGATGGTGGGCACGGCCCCGCGCACCGGCTGAAAGATCCAGCGCTCAGACTGCTCGGGAAGTAAGCGTTGTTGCCAGTCAGGCAGGTCGCTGGCCGAGCGCTGATACGAAAGTAGTTCCGCGTCCATCTGAACATCAAATCGCCCCGAGGTTTCGATGACATAGTTGTCGAGCTGGTCGGCATGGGGAAGCGTCACCAACCGAGGGACTTGCAGGCTGACTGTATCTGTGGAAGGATCGCGCGGTGCGTGCGCGACCACTTCCAATTCGAGAGCGATATCATCTCGATCATCGTCCCAGTAGATCACGATAACTGGACTGGCTGCTTCCCTACGGTCCTCGATACGCGCACGGAAGTCGTTGCCGCTTTGAATCAATCGCACCGCATCGATGAACCATCCATTGCCGACGGGCAGGCGAATTTCGTTGGAGGTCAAATGCGACGATTCGAGCTGCATGCGGCAGTTGGCCGATAGCCACTCTGCCTGCATCGAAAGTCGCGTCAAACTGCGTGCTTTCCAAAGATGGCGCAACCGCGAAAATGTCGCGTTCATCTTCGGTGGATTGCCGAGCCAACGCGTTTGCCACAGCAATGAGGGTGTGGCTGACGTGCCGCGCACAGGGGGAGGGCTGACCGCTGCACGCTTTTTCCGTTCGACCATAGCATCCACGGCATTTAATTGATCGGGGATGACTCCATTCTCGCCCCACAGCCGACATAGCCCGTCTAGGACGTACCCTTCGGAGATCGCTACCGGAGGCAAGACAACTTTGGCGCTCAAGTCGATTGGGCTGGCGGCTTTGAGTTCAATCGTACGATCGTGCGTGCTGAACGGGAGATTTACGAGCTCGATCAGGTTAGTATCTGTAGATTGACTCGGTTGGACTCTCCATTCCACCGGCTGATCCTCAACGGTCACGCTTTCGATCTTAAGCTCCGCACTGACGCGCAAACGCAGCGGAGTAGGAGCGGACGAGCCGGCTAATTCGAAGTTGGCCTGAACACTGAGCTGACTGTCGCTGCCGACGTAGTCGATAATCGCCGAGCGGACCAAGTGATGGAAACGCGTCAAATTCGAATCCGCTCGTTGGCTGGCCACGAGTTCGAAACGCGATACGCCTGACAAGTGAACGAGCCACCATTGCGGTGCTCCAGAGGTCGATTGCAGTGAGCCGTCAGGCCAATCCTTGGGGAGCTCAGCCTGCGGGGAGGCGATCTTTTGCACGACCAACGTCGGAGAACTCAGTTCCACGCTCGCGGCGGTAGCGAGCAACAGCTTCGCACTGGGGGCCGCTGGAATCAGAAACCTAAACAATTGCTGATTTGCAGAACTCTGACCGCTGGCCGAAAAGCCAAACCAGCTCTCTTGGATCATCGATAATGGCTGCAACTCTACCGCACCCGTCGCAGTGAATTGCACTCGATCGAGCAATTGTGACTGTCCGCTCACCAATCCACGCGCCCCCCGCAACGCCAGCGAAATATTCCCCAACTCCAAGGGTTGTGCAAGTTCGTTAACGTTCAATTGCCAGCGCGATTGATCCGATACAATCAATTCGCCTTCCAGCCGTGCAACGTATAGGGCCTCTTGCAGCGCTGGCGCTTGCAACGCGGCAATCTTCCGTAAATTGTCTTGTTCTGCCAACTGGCGCGACAAGTCATCGAGTAGGACGGTCTTGTAGTGCCGAGTCACCAACTGGCTGATCTGATCGGGTTGATCGCGAATGAAGACCCGCATCACCTCCCAGTTCTGTGGCGGTGCTGCGGGAAGTGGACCAACGACCATGCACAACCAAGCGAACAGGCAAACCAACGTGAAGCGTTCTAACAAGCTGCGAATGTGGACAGCGCTACGGTGGACAGTGCCCGATTGGTTGCGTGCTTTCTCGTCCCGACGAAGGACAACCTTGGCATGGCTGGTCGCTATGTGGAATCGTCGAATGATTGTGCGTGACATGCTGAGCGCTGCTATCCTGCGTGATGGCCGGCTGAGGAGCCAAACGAAGTTGTTTGAGGCGACGAGATAGCGCGCGCGCTGCGAGAGGCTGAGACTTGATCGCTGCGATCCGCATACGTCGAAGGTCGCGCCGCGAAAACACTGCGTCGCCTAACTCGCGCTTCCACACCAGCTTGCACCACCCAAACCAACCCAACCAGCCCCAGGGAAGCCACCGCCGTTTGTCCGGCCAAAACAGCCAGGTCTGGCCACAACGTTGCCAAGCTGGCGATTCCCGCAGCCAAAGCCAATACCACGGCTGGTTTTCGGACCACGGCAAAGTTCAAGGCAATAAATGAAACAGCAATCGCCAAGAGACCGATGGGTAACCACAGCACGAAACGCGATAGTACCCACACTCGCGTAGATCCCTCCAGCCCGCGACCGCTCATAACGTAACTATTGGCGGATGCCGGTGGTGACTGTTGCACTACGGCTCCGATCCATTTCTCCAATTGTTGCTGATTCTTGCCGCTGACGCGGTTCCACCATAGTCCCGACCACTGCCACGTCCACTCGGCAGTCAGCGGACGGGGAGACCAGCCTAAGTGCTGCTCGGCAGGCGTCAATAATTGCCAAAAGAATAGGTCGGCATGCTCCACTCCCAGGATTTCTGGCGGCGAAATATCCAATGCCGTGACCCAATTCAGCTCACCAGGCAAAAAGTACGAAACCTCCACGACGTGCCCCACGGAATATCCCGGTGGGTTGGCGGTGCCGAGCGGAATGGTCACCACACCGGTTTGCGTATCGTATTTGAAGTCTATTTCCGCGAACCCATCGACCGACACCTTGACCTCACGGATAATCGCTTCGGGCGGCAGCTTCAGTCGTAATTCATCGATATTCGATTCAACATGAATTGCGAATCGCTCGCGGCGTTTTCCCCCGCCAACAAACGTCTGCAACCAACATCTGTCGACGCGTACAGGCCCCACACCCTGCACATGTCGTGGTTGCAGTTTGAGTTCAATCGCTAATTGTTGTTCTGCCAATGGTCGTTCACGCTGACCGGCTATCCACGCATCGGCGGCATTTAGCTCGTCACTCTTGAATAGCGTCTCAATCTGCAGATTTGTATGCAGCGACCAGTCCTGACGTAGGCGAGTCGTGCTACTGGGCAACAACAATTGAGCCAGTGGTACTACCACGTCATAATTTACATCTTGCGGTGTCGAGGGAGCACCCCGGCGTGCGCTGGCTGCAGCTCGAGTTTGCTTGGTGCCGTCCGCACCGCGCGTGCCAATTTCGGTTGGCCGGTCTGCCGTGCTGAGCGCTGGCCGGCTGTCCCCTTTCCAGGGTGTGCTGGTTTGAATCGTGACATGGGTCGCGCCAATCAGAGCATCCGGGCCGCCATGGACTTGGTATATCTGCCACTGAGCACTGGCCCCGGCAGACGCCCCGGCAGTCGATGGTTGTGTGGATCGAACACCACTCCGCTCAGTCGATCCCAGATGATCGTCGGTTGTCGCGGTACCCTTGGCACCAGATTCCTCACCGCCCTCAGTTGCCTTGTTGGATCGCGGAAGATTGCTCGGACTAGGGGGGCGTTCACCAGCATCACTGGCGTCGAGCTCGTTGAGCTGTTCAGGTTTCGCGCTTTCCGAAACCACACGTTCGGAAAGTCTCTGTGGTTGCTTGAGGGGAGTCTGCAATTGAATCAGAGATGTTTCGTCGATGATGGTGACAGGAGTGACGGACACAAGCTGTCCATTGATCAAGACCTGAGGCGATTGGAGATCCGCGATATCTTTGCGCACGGCAAACCGCAATTGCTCCAGCGGTTCATTGGCGACTTGCATTTCGAAGTCTTGACGAATGGCAATCTGCGTGGCCGCAACCTCCAAGTCGACGTGCTGCTCTACGGATACCTGTCGTGCCAGCAACTCGACTCGCCCCGCCCACACGGGAACCGTCTCGCTGCTTTGAAAACGATAAACCAAGGGCTTTCGCACACCAGGATTGGGTACAAAACGACCGTACTCCGTAGAAAATGAATCGCGTTGTAGCCCAGTGCCAGCGATCTCATGCCAGTTGAGTAAAATATTGCTGTCGCTGGTAACCAATAGAGCGCCCGAGCCGTGATCGATTTCTTGGTTACTGTTTACTTGTCCACGAATGATCTGTGGCACCTGGAAGGTGAGCTCCCTGTCGTCCGCATTCCAAGTCCGCTCGGCGACAATTCGCCAAATCTGATCGATATGCCGGGCTGTCCCCAAGCTGGTCACGTCCCCTTTGGCAGAGCGAATGACATAGTTGCGATCGGCTTGCTGCTGCACGCGCAGGATTTCTCCCGACGACGAAAATAAATCGTCACGCGACTTGACTATGCGCGCCGTATTTTCTTGAAGGACCCAATCGTCGAGAATCAACCCCAATTCCATTTGCGGCTGATTGGTATCAAAAGAGCAGTCGAGCCACATCGTCAGCGTGAGCTTATTGCGATCTACGTGAGCCAAGTAGGTTGGGCGAACCGTCGGGAGACTCTGCTCGCGGCGAAAGGTCAACGTCAGGTCATAGGACTGACGATCGAAATGGAAACGCAACTGCTGTCGGAAGGGGTCCAGCCCCGGACCTTGGTGGTCCAACTGTGCTCCCGCCCCTTCCTTAAATACGACCGCGTAGGCCGAGGACGCATCACAGTCGACGAATCCCGTATGCTGGTCGACACCATGCACCAAAGGCGTCGCCACATGCACTTCCGTCTCAAAACTCTCGTTGGTCTGTGCCCCAGGCGTCCACTCCCACTCCAAATCCAATTCCAACGTTTTGTAGCGTTCGACGTCAATGTTCTCGAGCAATAGCGGCAGCGATGCGGCCATGTCTGGCGTCGTGGCCTCGGCATCCCCGCCTTCGGCATGAATGCTGGTGATTCGATAGCGTTCAAAATCGGAGCTCGGCACCGGTCGCCATAATCCGCCGGGAGGGAGCGCCAATCGAATTTGATTGCTGGCGTCTCGGCCATTCCAACGGATGGTAAGTTTTGTGGTCGCGCGCCAAGGTTGTGCGGGATCGACGATGTCGAATTTCGTCTCGCTCGTTGCATGGATGGCTGCTGCCTGAGCGACTGGCTCTTGATCACGCCATGAAAGCGAAAACTCGCCGCCCATGCTCGTGATCTCGAGCTGTTCGATGCCATCGATCGTTTTGCGTTGCATTACATCTTCGCTGCGCACGCGCGCGTCGACCGCATTGCTAGGTAGCTTGACACGCACGATGCAGGGAGCGGTCGGAAGCGTCAGTAGCAATTGCCGTCGCTCGCCCTCGCGAACCACCCGCGTGACCCCGTGCAGCGTGGCGTTGGATTCCGTGTCGGGCTGCGATTGCACGATCCAGCGCCAACCCGGTTCATCGCGCACTGGAAGCAATCGGTTCTGAGTGGTCGGTCCAGAGAACTCCCACTGGCTGAATTGAACCGAACCGAGCGACAAGGGAATGCTGGTAGCGTAATCATTGCTCAGTTGCGCGGTAAATAGCCCGACGACTTGGGCCACATCGCCATCAACGGTCAAGTCGAGCTCGACTCGCTGGAGCCGATCGGCAGGCAGACCATTGCCACCTGCTGGGCCTTTGCCACGCGAGCTGAAGTAGTCTTCAGCAAACTCCTCGGGTGCCAACACCATATTTCCATTTCGATCGGAAAGCCACAGCCGAGCCTTGGGCTGCAGCGTCCCCTCACTAAGTACCTCGGGCAACGGAGAGAGCAGACTTTCGGGAGTAAATGGTTCGCTCGGTTCCGTCTGAGCAAATAGCAATCCAGGGAGCAACATGAGCCAGCCAACAGCCAACAGGCCACCCAACCAACGCAGCGCAAGGGATGCACCACGCGGGAAGGCAAGCTGCAAACTTTCAAAATGACGAGTCATTCAAACCATCCAAGCTGGCGTATATGAGAGAAGAGTCGACGGCAATCGCTGGGGGCGCTGCGCTACTTCGAACTGCCGCCTTATCTATGTTACGCAACCGGCAAAGGTTTTTAAACCGGCTCCACCAATTCGTTGCCAAGAACAGGCCAGAAAGCTAGCAGTGCTCTGCTTGCAAAATCGTTAGGATCGGATTATTCAAGCCCAAACAGGCCGACGGGCGGGATTAACTCGCCTCCCAACGATCCTAAACGGACGGTGGGGAGAAAGCGTGGCTCGATGTTGAAGTTGAATGACACATTGTCGCGACCACTATCGATGTTCACTCCCACGCGCACCAATGCGGTTTCGCCGATGCGGGTCAGGGCGATGTTCTGACCGATCGAGCCTGTCTTGCCGAAGTCAAAGGCCGCGCCACCGGTTACGATCCACTTTTCGTTCAAGCGATAGTTGGTATAGCCGTTGAGGATATTGGCGCTGATGGGACCCTCCAGTGAAAGCATACCGATGTAGGCGTCGCCGCGCCCGGGACGGCTGATCTGCGCACCGGCCGAAACCGACTTGAGCCCTTGGGAAAACACATCAAAGTAACCATCGGATAGGAACGTCAATCGGTCGCCCACATGGTAGCGGAAGTCATAATTGATCGCTCCAATCGACTCGCCAAAGTTATCGCGCTCGGCCTGTGGGTAGAAAATGAAATCGGTGTCGAAGGTAACCAAATCGACGACCCGCTCGCGTCCCGCCAGCCCGCGCTTGGTCTGCCATCTCTGATTGACTCCAAATCGAGCTTGTGTCATGTCATCCACCACTTGGCGACTGCCTGCGGTCAGCCAACGCTGCATGCCACTGCGGAGAGCGTAGTTGCGTTCGTCAAACTGACCCGGCAATGTGCCACCAAACGTATTAAACACAAAACGGCGACGGAAGTGCTCTTGTGAATTATCATCGAGAGGATCGTAAAGCGGAAAGAGGCTCAGGTCTTTATTGCTGTCGGCGTAAAAAAGGTCCGATTCGAGCGTGACTTTGTGCGCGATTCCACGCAAGTCGAACAGTCGATTTTCAACGTTGGGATAGACTCGCCAAAACGGCAAACTGGTCCGCAAACCAGCTTGACCGGTCAAGCGGCTTTGGTCGTCCTGATTGACGTCTTCATTGTAAAATGCAGCCTCGCCAGAAATGTAGGGAATCACATCAAAGGCTCCCAGAGCTAGCGGATAGCTGAGCTCTTGACGGGTGGAGGCTACCAAACCTTCGCTATCGCTCTCCCATGGCTGGGGTGCGTACTTGGCAAGCTCGATTGGATCGATCGGCGCATCGGCAGGACGTTGGTGTAGATATCCAACACTCGAAACCGCGTTGTATGTAAACCGCTCGCCGAATAAATCTTGTCCCAACCAGTAGTGATCCAACTTCGGAAGTGATTCGGTCTCGGTAAAGAAATCGTTGACGCGCTTATTGCCGGAAATGTCGAACATGCGATTGCCATTGTAACGCCGCAGCCGCAGCCCGCTCGTAAAGTCCTTCTCGGTGTCCCATTCCCGTTCGAAGTATTGTTCCAGGAAGTTGCGATCGCTGATATAGCCGCTCTCGGCCATCAATTCCAAGTTGGGAGATAGAAACAAACGATTGCGTCCCAGAACCCGTCCACGAATTTGTTCGTCGGGCTGTAAGCCTTTGCGATCGAGTCCGAGTACATCGAGTCCATTGTCGTTGATGAACCAGGCATCGGTAAACCCGGTCCCCGGTGCACCGAAAAACCAAGTCGGACGGTTATAGTCAAAATGCGCACCGACAGCCGGCCCGCGATCCGAGAGATAGTCCACGGAACCAGTGAGGTTGGTCCCCTCGAAGCCTTGAATTCCCAAGACTTGGTAGATGTTCCAATCGGTATAGACCTGTGTACCAAAAATTCGGTCGTTCTTGAACTTAACGCCGCTCAGGTAAAAGCTCGGTTCCTGTAAACGCGTTCCGAAAGTCGGCCAGTAGAAGATGGGAACGCCACCCAAGTAGACGAAGTTGTTGCGTGCAGAAGCTCGCATGTTCGTTCCCCGCGAAGCATCCGTAGGAGCGTAAACGGACAGATCGGTTTCATCGCGAGTGTCGGTTAAACTGACTTCGTCCGATTGCAACCAATAGCGGGGAACGCCTAGGCGGCTGGTGGTCAGGGCAGCGCCGTAGGCGGTAAAGTTCTGGCGGTCTTGCTGCCGCAGGACATCCGCCTTCAATCGCAACAGACCTTGGTATTGTGGCACGGGTGTGAGCACTTCGGCATCGAGCACCATGCCATATTCGCTCGATACGTTGTAGTACATCCGGTCGGCGTAGATCACGCGATTGCCTTGATGGAATACGATGTTCCCGTCCAAGTACAATTCCAGCGGCTGATCGGGAGTCGATTGTCCAGTCAAACCGAGCTCGGTCCCGCGGCGCCAGACCACTGCGTTGTCCGCTTCTAACGACACCGTGCCGAAGTCCACCATCGTTCCATCGGCCTGCCGGACTTGCACGCCGCTGACAACCAATTTGAAACCGCCGGTGATCTGCGCAGTCGTCTCTCCCCGCTCTGGGCTCGGAATCACCTGGATGTTTTGCCGGGTGTTGGCACCCCGCGGCAAGAACTGAAAGCTCTTGGCCGCAAATGGACTCGGTGCCGTTACTTGCCGGACCACCTGTTCGGCTGGTGCAGGAAACGCAGCGACCGTCGGAGCCGGTGCCGGAGAGATTCCAGCGGCCGGATAGGGTGCGCTGCCATTGTCCGGAATGACCATGCCACTACTTGGCAGCAGCTCTGAGTTGAGTGCTCCTCCCTGCCATGTACCACTCGCTCTGTTTTCCGGCGCTCCGCCCCAAGGGACCGCGCCGGGAAGTTGCGGGATCTGTGTGCCCGAGCGTGTCGAGCCAGCCGCCCCTGCATCCTGTGGGGCGGGAAGAAAACCGAAGCCTTGGCCAGGCCCCGTGCCAATTGCAGGTTGCCCGAGCAACGGAGGGGCCAGCACAACCGACCCAGGGCTCGCCTGGCTCAAGGCCGCATTGCCGAAACCAGAGCCCTCTGGACCAGCAGTTTGCTGCCCTAACTGCGACGTTGCGAACTGTGCCAACTGCACGGGGCTACCCGGTTCGCGTGACCAGTCGAGATTGGGAATGTCGTGACGCGAGACGACTTGGATGTCAGCCGGGGTCTCGATTGGGTAAATACTGAACAATCGCCCCATCCAGCGTTGATCCTGCAATCGCCGGCCTTGCCCCCAGTCGGCGGTGGCGGAACCATTCAGATAGACGATGATCTTGCCCGGGTGCTGCTCCCCGGGAGCATTGCGTTCGACCCACAAGATGACTTCATCTGCCGACGCCTTGAATTCCCCTTGTTGCAATTGGCAGCCGCCGTCGAATGCGAGCACATCGTAGCTACCGCGCGTTTCGCGAGCCATGCGGTCGGCTTTGACTTGGATGCGAAACTGAGGTGAGATCTCCGGCAGTGCCAGCTCGGCGGCTTGTACCGCAGCGGGGACTGATATAGCGATGTGCAGGCAAACAACGGCGACCAGCCACGGCAACCTGGTCAGTAAAACTGAGGTGCGCATCGCGCGAATTTTCGCACGAAGGCCCACTCGCCCCACTGAGGCATCTTGAATGGATTGGGTGCTTTGGCGAAAAATGCCAGTCACCTGACAGCCTTATCGGTGGATGGTGAGTTTGTTGGGGGAATGAGCGCAGAGCCTCTTGTCCGAGAATTTCACAAGTTGCTTATAGAAAAGCAGAGGTACTCAAGCCAAGAGCAAACTCAGCCCAAATTGCTGCTATTAGCGCCTAGCTTGAGTCGCCCAATGTGGCCCGACGCTCCGCCGTCGGAACGGACTCTGATAATGTGGCTCGACGCTCCGTCGTCGGTTTGCTAGCTCGAATGTGGCTCGACGCTCCGTCGTCGGTTTGTACGCGCTTAATGTACCCCGACGCTCCGCCGGCGGATTGCAACCTGAAACGCCAGGGTTCTATGGCAGCGCCCACCTTCCAGCTACAATTGCCCGAAAACGCTAGCTCTCCTCTTTTGGTTCTGCCGGCCTTTCATCTTCTTGCCCCCATTTTCGTGCCAGCTCAGTTCGCGTGGCGGTGCTTGGCAAGAAAATGACGGCAAGAAAATGCAGACAAGAAAATGCAGACAAGAAAATGCACTTGAGCCCGTTTCATCCACCAAACACAAAACCTCCACATTCAACGAGCTTTTTCTTATGACGACCCGCTATGACCGACAGCGATTGCTCGAGCTAATCAAGACCCACGCTCTACAATTTGGTCAATTCACCTTGGCCAGTGGCAAGCAGGCCAGCTTTTACCTCGATTGCCGCAAAGTAACGCTGCATCCGCAAGGTGCCAACCAAATTGGAGCTGGGATGCTCGAATTGCTAGCCGAGGAACCACCCAATGCAATTGGTGGCATGGCCATCGGGGCCGATCCCATCTCGGCTGCGACCATCACACTGGCAGGTCAGCGCGGCGACGATTTATTGGGATTCATCGTTCGCAAAGAGGCCAAGCAGCACGGCACCGGACGTCAAGTAGAAGGGCCGGTCGCGCCGGGGATGACCGCCGTGATCGTGGAAGATGTGGTAACCAGTGGCGGCAGCGCGTTGAAAGCTGTTGACGCAGCACGTGAATTCGGTTTAAAGGTTGATAGAATTCTAGCGGTCGTCGATCGCTTGGAGGGAGGCCGTGAAGCTATCGAAGCGGCCGGCTTGAAACTTCAAACGCTGGTCACCGTCCGCGATTTGGGGATCGAAGCTTAACGACAGGAAAGACGTATGGAAACGTCGCTGCATCGCCAGCTTAAATTGCACTACGCTGCCACGCCCGAATTGACCGAGGTTACTTTGGATGGCTTCCGCATCGACGCGATCGGTCCCTCAGGAGAGCTGATCGAAATTCAACACGCTGGCTTGGGTGCCTTGCGCAACAAGACGAAACAGTTGCTCGCTTGCTCCAAGCACAAGCTGCGGATCGTCAAACCGATCGTCGCCCGCAAGCGCGTAGTAACATTGCACAAGCCTGGTGGGAAAGTGCTACGCAGTCGGATGAGCCCCAAACGCAGTGAACTATTGGATCTATTTCAGGATCTTGTTCACTTTTCAAACGTTTTTCCCATGAAGCGTCTGACGCTCGAATTTGTATTGATCGAAGCCGAAGAGACGCGCATCGATCGCAAGAATCCTCGCCGTCGAGGCAAACAGTATGTTTCGCTCGATCAACAGTTGGTAGCCGTAGGCCAATCGATTGAGTTTATCACCGCGCGCGATCTACTGACGCTCGTACCTATCGAACGGCTTCCCAATCCTTTCGATACAGCACACTTGGCGGCCGCGCTCGAGCGACCGCGTTGGTTTGCCCAGAAGGTCAGCTACTGCCTACGGCAGACGGGGATTGCCAAAGTGGCGGGCAAGCGTGGCAACACGCAGCTCTATCGTCTCAGCCCCGTGAGAAAAGCACGCAGGACCGCCGCTTAGAGCGTCATCAAAGCACAAGCCGTTTAAGCGCTAACCACGTCGACCGGCGGAGCGGTCAGCGACTATGGCGCCAGCCGTTCTCCCAAGAACCAATAGGCTAGGGCCTGCATGTAGGCGCGTTGTTTATTGTTCGCGGCCCCACCGTGGCCACCCTCGATATTCTCATAGTAAGTGACATCTTGCCCAAGTGCTTCCATCTTAGCCATCATCTTGCGGGCATGCCCAGGATGGACGCGGTCGTCACGCGTCGACGTGGTAAACAACACGGCTGGATACTTGGTTTCCGGAGCGACCAACTGATAGGGTGAGTAGGTCTGAATGAACTCCCACTCGCCGGGTGAATCGGGATTACCGTACTCGGCCATCCAGCTCGCTCCGGCTAATAGCAGGTGAAAGCGCCGCATATCGAGCAGGGGCACTTGGCACACAGCCGCTTCGAACAGTTGCGGATAGTGAGTGATCATGTTGCCGACCAACAGTCCGCCATTCGAGCCGCCTTGGATCCCCAAATGCTCACGGCTGGTAACCTTCCGCGCGATCAAATCTTCAGCGACAGCAGCAAAATCCTCATAGGCTTTGAGTCGATTCTGCTTCAAAGCTGCTTGATGCCAACGAGGCCCATACTCTCCGCCACCGCGAATGTTAGCGACGACGTACACGCGGCCTTGTTCTAGCCAGGCGCGACCGACGCTCGGATTGTAGCCTGGCGTCAACGAAATCTCGAAGCCACCGTAGCCGTATAATAGTGTCGGTGTGCTCCCGTCGAGAGGGAGCTCGTTGGGGGCGACCATGAAGTAGGGAATCTGCGTTCCATCGCGACTGGTCGCAAAATGCTGACTGACCGTTAGATCGCTAGCGTCGAACTGAGCACTCAACTGCTTCAATTGTTCCGGCTCAGCGCCAATGCTGCCGTGATAGAGAGTGGTCGGCGTCAGGTAATCGCTGGAGGTCATCCAATAGTCGTTGGAATCGTCGGCATCGACCGCACTGACGCTTACCGTTCCGAACTGTGGAGCACCCGAGAGTGGTGTTTTACTCCAACCCGTATCGTTCTTTGTTAGCACGTAGACGCGATTCTTGACATCTTCGAGCACATTGAGCAACAAGTGGTCGCGCGTGGTGGCGAAGCTCTCGAGCGATGAGTGCTCCGTGGGCTCGAAGGCCAGATCGAATTCGCGCTTGCCTGCCAGGAACGCATCGAGCTGTGTGACGAGCAGTGAACCGGCTTGATACGCCTGCCCACCAACTTCCCACGGTTCGCGCAATTGAAGTATCAAGTATTGATGGAAAACCGATTTGTCAACGCTGTTGGGAACGTCGATCTTTGTCAACTGGTTGTCGTCGCCGAGTAGGTATAGTTCATTGTTATAGAAGGCCAGCGAGCGACTGACGAAATTGCGTTCGAAGCCGGGCGAGTCATCGTGATGAGCGGCGATGTACATGTCTGTCGCTTCCCCCTCATAGACCACCGCTGCCTCGGCAAGAGGAGTACCGCGCTGCCAGCGTTTGGCCATCCGCGGGTATCCCGAGGTGGTCATGCTCCCATCGCCGAAATCGGTGTAGACAAAAACGTGGTCGCGATCGATCCAATTCATCCCCCCTTTGGCTTCGGGACGTTCAAAGCCACCCTCGACAAACTCGCGCTTCTTCACATCAAACTCTCGCGTAACCGACGCGTCGGCACCGCCGCGCGACAGGTCGATCAAGGCGCGGTCGTAGTCCGGGCGCAACAGGCTGGCGCCGTCCCACACCCAATTCTCGTTCTCCGCTTTGGCTAGCTCGTCCAGATTCAGCAATATTTCCCACTTCGGGTCGGGCTTACGGTATTCATCCAGGGTTGTCCTACGCCACAGGCCACGCTCGTTCTGTTGATCGCGCCAGAAATTGTAGTAGAACTCGCCATGTTTGCTCACAAAAGGAATGCGTTCGTCCGAGTCGAGGATTTTGAGCAGATCGTCGCGCAGCTCAATAAAGCTCGGGTCGGTGTCAAAGTGCTCTTGTGTTTTCGCGTTGCGTTGACGGACCCAATCGAGTGCCTTTTCGCCAGTGACGTCTTCCAGCCATAGATAGGGATCTTCTTCCACGGTTACATCCGATACTTTGGTTTGTCCGACGGCCAAATTGATTAACAACCATTGTGTCGCGAGCATCAGCGACAGTCCGAGCATTGTGTTGCGTCGCAACGAGTTCTGCGCCGCTACGGTATTGGGCAGCACGCAGCTATCGAGCTGGAAACATTTGCGAAGCATGCTCAATCTCCTTAGATGTATGGTTCATAAATGATGAATTAATGAGGTGATAGATAGCTTATTGTGCGATTATCGTGATTCAACCCGTCGTATGAATGCCGAGTCCACTCCGCGTAGTAACAGCGCTGCACTCGTTGCGAGCCTACACCTTTTTTTTGACACGACGGCGGAAGTCACGGAATTCTTGTGGCCAGGGAGCGCTGAACTGCAACGCTTCGCCCGTCTCGGGGTGTGTCAATCCGAGCGTTTCCGCGTGCAATGCGATGCGTTTGAGCGGCCAACACGGATGCTCGGCAAGTTCGGCTTGATAGCGCGGATCACCGATGATCGGATGTCCGGCGTCGGCCAGGTGGACGCGAATCTGATTGCGACGGCCCGTCTCCAATTGCATTTGCAACAGCGACGCATCGTGCCAGCGCTCTTTCACACGATAATGCGTAATCGCCAGTTCACCGGCGGCGGGGTCGCTAACGGAGTAGCGATTGAGCGATTCATCGGTTGCCAAGTAAGATCGAAAAGTCCCTCGATCGCTGGACACCACGCCGCGCACGATGGCAGTGTATTTGCGCTCAGGCTTCCGCGCCGCGAATTGCTCGCGAAGCTTGTCAGCCACTTCATACGATTTGGCGAAGACCAACAAACCCGACACACCGCGATCGAGTCGATGAACACAAGTCGCTTTGGCTCCAGGCTGATTGCGCTCGAGCCACTTGCGAATTTGGGACTGCAGCGTGTTCGGCTCGCGTTTGCGCGTGGGGACGGTCAGCAAGCCGGCGGGTTTGTTGACCACGATAATTTGCTCATCGTCGTAGACCACTTCGAAACGGGCGCTCAGATTGGCTTTTGCCTTGGGAAGCTTGGTTGGTTGCGGAGCGTAGTCGATCTCGACTTCGTCGCCTATGTCGAGCTTGGTGTGAGTTTGCGAGAGGGTTCGGCCACGACTACTAACGGCCCCATCGTGCAACAGCTTCTCCGCCACGCTACGATGAACTTTCAACGCCGTTTGCACTACATGCAGGGCCGTTCGTGCCGGTAGGGGTAGATTGGGAGGTACGGTATAATTAATGATCAAAATTGGTATTCGGTGCGATGCGATATATTGGCGATTTGGGGCATGGAACCCAAAACTCTATTGTAAACCAAGTGGCTCGCGCCTGCGACCATAGCAGCCTTGGAGGGGATGGTTTAAAATCATGCCGTGATCGACGAGGTTACGAGTCACTTTTGCGTAGCGGATGAGGTTACGAGTCCCCTTTATTCGGCACGCGTCTGGGACTCGCGGGCCTCGTCCACGCACGAAATGTATCCAATTCCATTCTCCCCCTCCTTAAACTCCCGCCATGCTGCACAACATCGATTCGGAAAAACTAGGACCTCGGGGCGAAGCGATGAGTCGCGCGGTGGGGACATGTGTCCACTGCGGGTTCTGCCTGCCAGCCTGCCCGACCTATCAAGAGCTCGAGAGCGAAATGGACTCGCCGCGCGGACGAATTCTGCTGATGAAATCGGTGTTGGAAGGGTCCTTAGAGGTTGAACAAGCCGCACCTCACATCGACCGCTGCCTGGGCTGCCTAGCTTGTGTCACGCATTGTCCGTCTGGCGTCCAATACGGCGACTTGATCAGCTCGTATCGCGACCATGTGCGGACGCAAGGCAAGCGCCCTTGGTCGCTGCGAGATATGTTGGTCGGTTTAACGCTTCCGTACAAGGAACGTTTCCGCTGGGCGGTGCGGATGGGGCAATGGACCCGTCCCCTGAATCGCTTCGTCCCCGCTTCGCTACGCCCGATGTTGGATTTGGTCCCCGATGACTTACCTCCGCGACAAACGCTTCCAAGCATTACACCGGCCGTGGGCAAGCGACGGGGGCGCGTGGCCCTGTTGGCCGGATGCGCACAGCAGGTGCTCGCCCCGGATATCAACGCTTCGGCCGTGCGTGTGCTGAGTCGCAATGGGATCGAAGTTGTCATCCCAGAAGGGCAGGGCTGCTGTGGCGCGCTGGCTTGGCATACCGGACGGGGTGACCAAGCGGCCAAGTTCGCTCGACGTCTGATCGACTCCATCCCGAGCGACGTCGACTGCTTGGTTACTACTGCCGCTGGCTGCGGCTCGGCTATTCACGAGTACCCACTGCTGCTCGCCGGGTCGGACGCTGAGCAGAGCGGGCGCGAGTTGGCGCAGCGCTCACTCGATATTTCTGTTTACCTCGATCGATTGCAGCTCGAAGCGATCGAGCCTCTGAGTAGGCTCAAACGAGTGGCCTACCACGATGCGTGTCACTTAGCGCATGCACAAGGAGTTCGCTCCGAGCCGCGCAGTCTTTTGGCGCGCGTGCCTGGGTTAGAAGTTGTCGAATTATCCGATTGTGACACCTGTTGCGGTTCGGCGGGAACGTACAACATCGAACAACCAGAAATTGCTCAAAACCTTGGAATTCGCAAGGCGCAGAACGTAATCGACAGCGGTGCGTCGGCTGTCGTCTCCGGCAACATCGGTTGTTTAGTTCAGATAGAAAAACATCTGCGACCTTTTACCAATCGAGTAGCGATTTTGCATACTGTGCAGATCCTAGATCGGGCTTACAAGAAGATTCTATAGTTGTGACGCTCGAACGAGCTTCGCAGTAAATTGGCAAATTGCTAGCAGCCGATACGTTCCTTTGTCGTGAGGTGGAGTTGTTTGACTCCCCCATTCCCATTTACCAAGACTCGTGGAAGGAAAAAATCCAAAGATGACTGGTTCGCAGAAAGTTAAGACCGGTAGCTTCGAGGCGGTGCGAGAGTTCATTCGCGGAGAACTGTGCGAGAAGAATCAGTTGGAGAGAGACGCTTTCGAAATGTCCGAGCGCGTCTTGATCCGTCGAGGACAACACTGCGGATTTTACTTTTGTATCTACGGACCACGCAGCGTACGACTGACTGCTGTCTGGGACCTCGTCAAAGGCTCGATATTTTTCTACGACTCGCTCGGACGCCGTGCTACCAGTTGCCCCGTTCCGGTCCATCAGGCATAGCCCCTACAAACCCCATAGCGCGCAAACGAATTGCCAGCATTGTGGACCGGCCAGTTCAGTTTACGCAGTGCAAAGACGATTTTGCTAACAGTTCAACATTCATGGAGGATGAAACCGTGTTAATTTTGTCGCGACGCGAGTCGGAGAGTATTTGTTTTGGGGACGATATCGTGCTCACGATCGTCGCGGTGGGAAAAGACAAAGTTCGCATAGGTGTACAAGCACCTCCAGGAGTTCGGATACTTCGTAGTGAGTTGGAGATCGACGTGAATGCGCCCGGCGGAAGCCTTGCGTTCCCTCAGCCAGAATGCGAGCCAGCCCCGCAGGCGAAAGTGCCGCCTCTTCGCCGCCGCCGCGCTGCCTAATCCACGTCCACCCAGTCTCGGACCCTACTTGGTCCGCGAAGTTCAGCCGTGGCTTTTGAGCCGAGTCACACTCAATGGCTGCTATCCGAGCTCCCTGCGGCGAGCGCCTGCCAGCGCCGCCCATGCCGCGCGCTCAACCGCCCATGACAGGCGGTTGAGCGGCCCTATTATTAGACAGTCGTGGATCGCTCCGCCGATCCATACTTTTAGGTTAGTCGTGCAGAGCGACTGATCGATCAGCGGCTAACTGCGACTGCTATTCGGAAGTGGACCTACCTAGCAGTTCATCGAGACCATCTAGATTCATCTTCAGGCTCTCGCGCGCATCGAGCTGCTCGCGGTGGTCGAGTATGCCGATTGGTCCCATGTAGCCCACCTCAGCGATCCAGCCCAGAATTTGCGAATCCAGCTCTCCCTCTCCAAGCGTGACAACCTTCTGCGCGGGATCGTCAGCTCCGCTGCGATTGGTGCCGTTGAGATTGAGACATAAAAGATAGGGCTTCATCTCCGCCAACGCCTGCGGGAATTCGCCAAGTTCATGGTGCGCGTGATGGAAGTTGTAGACGATGCCAACGTTCTTCTCGTCCGCCAACTGCTGCATGATGCGCACTAAGTTGGCGGGCTCGCCGATCCAGCCACCATGATTGTACAAACCGACCTGGCAACCCAGCGGGGCAACTTGTTCCGCCAATTGCTGCACAGCGTACGCGGCACGAGCTACGCGTTTCTCTTGGTTGTCAATCTTCTGCAACTCAGCGTCGGGCAGGCTGAGCCATAATTGCGTATGCACACCGCGCCGCTTGAAAAAATCGACGATCCGTTGAACTCCGGCGTCTTCAAGTGGATCGAGAGAACTAGCGCACCACCAACCCGTCAGCTCAATATTATGCCGTTTGAGCGCATCGATTTCCGCATCCCAACTGGCGACATGTTCTTCGCGCCAATCGTAGGCCAAACGCTTGACTCCCAGGTCGTCGAGCATTTGGGCGCGTTGTTCGGGCGAGCGATGCGCGGCGTCAAAGGGGACCACGCACCAGGCGACCAACTTATCACGCATCAAATTGTCCGGCCCAGGCCGCAAAACAGCCACATTCGGTTCATCCGCCGACGCCCTTCCACTTCCGATCCCGAGTCCCCAGAGAATACAGCCTCCGAGCGCGAGCAGCACCAAGCGTTGATGTATCATGGAGTAAGTTCCCTTTTTTAAGTCGCCACACGTCGCGGACGTCACCAAAACCTCCGAATCACACGCAGCTTGTGCTTACCTCACAATTGTAACCATTTAAATTAGACGAGTTCAGCGAGTCGACGTAAATTGTTTAACGTCTAGCCGCAGGAGAGTGCGAATTTGAAATTGATATCACTTTACTAATTTGCCATCGATCGCCATGAGCTGCCGCAATTCATCCCTATTGATTGTCACGATCGTTCAAGCCTGCATGACGGTGTTCGTATTGACGTTCAGTGGCGTGGGCTGCATCGCGCAGGAACTGGATCACGCGGGGATGCGTGCCGAACTGCAACGTTTGGAAGCGATCTGTCGTGCGCACGACTTAGAAACTGAGGCGGCCATCACCGCCGCGTGGCTGCCGACCCAGACGAGCGACCAACGGCGATACTACCTGCCGACCGAACCTATGCCGGAGGCGCGTTCCGCAGGACACGCTGACGCGCTGCGCGCCAATTGGGCCAAGCACTTCAACGCCGCTCGCATCCGCTATGCCCAGTGGCTGTTCTCCCAAGCCGTCGAGCTAGCCGCCGACGGCGACGAAGCCGAGGCATTTTGCCTGCTGTGGCAGGTGCTACGTGAGGATGCGAGTCATACCGATGCCAATCGAATCTTGGGGACATTGGCCACCGCTGCTCGAGTTAAACCCCGGCTGCGCAAAGGGACGATTCCTCACTCGGAATTCGGTTGGCCTGCCGGTTCCTACAGTCGGATTGAGACCCCGCACTTCATGCTCACCACTCGCGGCGAGCCGCGTGAGAGTATCGAACTGGCTCATTCCATGGAAGCTTTTTACGCTCTGTGGCGGCAGGTTTTCTATCCCCTATGGGCA
Source organism: Pirellulaceae bacterium (assembly GCA_020852965.1). Taxonomy (GTDB): domain Bacteria; phylum Planctomycetota; class Planctomycetia; order Pirellulales; family Pirellulaceae; genus Aureliella. The sequence continues at coordinate 32,799 of JADYZV010000188.1, forward strand.
CCTCCAGGAGTGTTGACTCGGCGTTTTGACGGTCGCAATTTGCCTTGGGAGAAGTCGCGTGAGATGCAGGTCACCCTGTTGCGTGATCGCGATGACTACTTGCAAGTCCTGGGGATGGCTGAGAAGAACGTGGCGATCTCGGTTGGCTACTACGAGCCACGGCTGCAGAAGAGCTTCTTCTACTTGGGCGACGGTTGGCAAGTGACGTTGTTTCACGAATTGACTCATCAACTGCTTGCCGAAGCAACCAATATCGGTGCCGATCCTGATGCCGGAGGGCTGGCGGGCGTGTGGCTCACGGAAGGGATTGCCAACTATATGGAGTCGCTCATCGAACGCGACAGCTACTGGACGCTGGGTGGCTACGCGGCACCGCGCTTGCAAACCGCCCGCTATCGCGCCATCCGCGATGGCTACTGGGTCGACTGGCGTGAGTTTACTCAAGCTGGGCGTGAGCAGTGGAAGCAAAATCCACAAATCGGCTTGTTGTATGCCCAGGCCACCGGTTTGAGCCACCTTTTCATGGACCAATTGCAGCAGCCAACAGCGCGGCAGACATTTCTGCAAGCCCTAGTTTCGGTCTATCAGAACTCGGCAGACTTCGATCCTCTCCTAGCGTTGCTCGGTAAAGACGATGAAGCGGCCAAACTGGCCTATCAAATTGCTTTGACACTGAGCGATTCGCAGGTCGCCCAGGTGTGCCAGTCGGGACTGCCCTGTTCTTCGTTGGTGTTGGCCGGGAGTGAACTGAAGCCTGAGACCTGGAGTCAACTCGCCGTACTAGCTCCCGAACTGGAGTGGCTCGACCTCTCGTTTTCCAATGTGGTGCCGGACGACCTGCAATGGCTCGACCAAGCCAAGAAGTTGCAACGACTGAGCGTCGAAGGTACGCACTGCGACTCGCAGTTGCTGCCCCGCCTGCGGCAGTTGCCCGCCTTGATTGAACTCGACCTGACCGGCTGCAATATTGACGACGAAGGCTTAAATGCACTGCGGGGGCATCCCACACTCGAAACTCTGTGGCTCGAAGGAACT
>JADYZV010000189.1 GCA_020852965.1 Pirellulaceae bacterium
CCGGGGTGAGCGACCGACAGGCGGCTCCGACGAAGGCACCTACCGACAACCCCTATCATGTAAAAACCAAGAGCTCCCAAAAAAAGTGGCGACCGTCACTTGTCAAACCCAGGACTTCATAGTCGGCAGCCATAACCCAGTCGCCGAAGTTGATTCTTTTGTAAGTTTGACGGGCTCGGCGACTTGGGCTCATGGCATTGTTCTTCGCTCCGTGGTCATTCCCGCAGTGTCAGTCTAACGGATTAAAAGAACAGTTTACCGAAAGTCGCGAGGAAAATCGCGTTTTGCGACTGGACGACAATGGAAATCATTTTGTCGCCACGACGTACCATCCAAATCGTTCGTCCGTTGGGAATAGTATTCGGCCAGCCTGGTCAAGTGCCGCGTCGTCGCCATTCAATCGGTATTGGGCAAGCAGTCTTAGCATTGGATGGTTAGAAAGGTGTTTAGGAACATTCGGAATTGAAATTTCGGTCGGATTGTCTGCGTGAATGAATGGCCAAAGCGCCGAGTGCAGCACCCGCCAGTCTGCATTATTCAATCCAGAGTCATAAACGTTGTCTGAGTCTTTCATGAGTAGATCGCAGAGTGGATGTCTAAGCGAAGAACAACGAAAACGAATTGCGATCTATCCGCCTGTAGGATGCGAGGGGATAGATCGCTTGTTGAACTTCGTCGCTGGTAGGGGGCAACGGGGATGGCTATGCCGATTGACGCCAATAGTTCACTCGACCGGGACAATCACCATGATACAATGTAAGGAGTCAACGAAGGAGATCGAAGAATATGATACGAATAGTTGTTCAAGCTGACGTCGCCGATCAAATTCGCCGTTCGGACGGCCAGATTGAGTTGGTCGATGACCAAGGTAACCGAGTTGGGGTTGTGCGTCGTCCGCCAACGGAAGATGAGATCAAATTCGCAAAGTCACGAGTCGGTAGCACTGGACCTAAGTTCACTGTAGATGAACTAATTGCGAAGATTGAAGCATTGTGAGTTACGAAGTCTTGTTGTCGATGGACGCAGTAGAAGACGTATTGCGCATCACCATGGCAAGTAGTTCAAAATCGGAAATCGTCAATGCGTCAACGCAGATTCAAGAAGCGTTACGATCTGATCCGGCTGCCGCCGGCGAGCATTTGAGCGAGGGCTTGTACTTTATAGACCGTGAGCCATTACGCGGGTTTTTTATGATCGACGTTGATGAGATGTTGGTAGAAATAGTCAACGTGAAACAAGTGTGACCTAGTCGACGAACGATGGCCATCACGTGGCACCGGCGGTTGATTTTTTAGTAAAGTTGACGAGCCACCGGTGCTCTCGTGCATGGCTTGGTTCCGACGCATTTCTCCCGAGCCCGAGAAAGTTTGGCGGTTAATGGCTATAATAGACCAGATCGATTTCGATGTAAGGATACCTCATGGCTGACCATCAAAACAAGCACATCCGGGAGGCGATCAAATATGCAGAATCCAAAGGTTGGACGTCAGAAAAAGCTAGTGCACGAGCCCATATCTGGGGCGTGCTATACTGTCCTCATTCCGTTCGCGACGGATGTCGAATTCGTTTAATGTCGACACCCAAAAATCCAGAGTCCCATGCGAAGGACATTCGGCGCGTCGTAGACCGTTGTCCGCATTCCCAAAAGTGAGCGGTTGAATGAAAGAACATAGTTTCACATTGATCCTTGCACGTGATCCGAGCGACGACGAGTCGGATCTGCTGTACGGTAAGTTCGACGATGGCACGATTTCGACCATTGCCGGAGTGCCACAGATCTCATTTCATCGTGAGTCGGATTCGCTGGAGTCCGCAATTCGCTCGGCGCTCTGTGACGTACAGTCATCCGGGTTCCCCGTCTCGAGAGTAGAAATAGAGCCTAACTCAGTTCTACAGGCTTCGTAGGTTTTTTCGCGACAGAACGGCGGTGTTCACGGGGTTCCGGTGGTGGACTGGTTGTGCAAAGTAGTTTCGCTACCGGAACTCCCGTGCAACACTTGGTTCTTTGCGATTTTGCGAGGCGGCAGGCTAACGTATTTAATGCCTGATTCAGTCTGCCTACGTTGGATGTCCGCGAAAATGCGGTCAAGATCGTAGTCGAACGCTTCACCAAGACGGTGACGGATCGCTTTAATTTCTTCGGTTGGGTCAGGAATCACCATAAGTCACCAAAAGTTGTTCCGGCGTGCAAATTGTCGCGGAAGAAATGCCCGCGTTGCGACAAACGTCATCGATCAAATGTTGCGTAGCCGGATTCATTATATGCTTGAAGTTCCAAGTCGCCAAATAGTCGATGCCGTTTGTGGCAGCCAATGCGATGTGAAGTGCATCGCGAGGCTCAGTCGGCGGTACCGCGTGAGACGCAATAAGCAAATTGGCTAGACCCTTCGCGATGTCGGTGGTTTGCAGAGCATCGATTCCGTCAATTACCTCCAGTCGTTCACGGGCAGCATGGCTATCGCCATCACCGCACTCTGCAGTAACAAGATCGGAGATAAAGAGGCGATATCTGTCGCGCGCCGTCAGCCACCACTCGCGAGTGGTCTGTTGACGAGCGAGAATCGAGGCAACTGGATGGAGGCGCCCAGCGATGTGCCCAATTACGGTTGTTTCGAGATACACGGTTTGCATCACGCCATTTTAACGCAACGAACGCTGGCAATCACGGGGCCGCGACCGTGAAAGCCAGCCACTAGAAACAACGTCAACGCGGCTCCCGTGCATTGCATTGTTCATCGTTTTTTGGAGATACACATGAATCGAAGATCGTTTTTCAGCGTTGTTGGTTGTTTTCTGGGGTCACTGTCGCTGCGAGCCAAAGAGGCGGCGACATTCGGAGATTCCGTGCGACTGGTGAAATATGTTGATAAGTCGTTGGTAGGGATGTCGTGTCGATTCGTCGGGCCAATACCGGCACCGTCGAATACGAACGAGCATTATCGTCGCGGCGGTCAGTTGTATCGTGTTTGTGGCGACGGCCTATGTCTTGATGTTTACGCAGACGAAATTGCCAACATCTGAATACGACGAACGTTGGTGTTCACGGTGTTCCGGGAGTTGACTTGTTGTGCAAAGTGAAGCGGCCACCGGAACTACCGTGCAACACTTTGTTCGTCGGTCTGTCCGGGCAGCGTTTGAGCGTGACCGAAGTTCGTGACGTTCATGGCCATTCTATTCCCCAACTAACGTCTGAGCAACATTCGCCGTGCTGTCTTTCACCCGGCCGAGGTGTGCAGCGCACTCGAGTGGCAAGTATCAATAACGGTCTACTATCTCAAGAGTCGCCTTTTGTAGAATTGTCGTTACGAACGATTGTTTTAAACCATTTCTTTGATTCGGCAAGCTTTTTCAGTGCCTCTGTCGTCGCGAACAATTGATAATTTCCACAGTCAGCACATAGATAGGCGTCGAACCTCGCTGACCGCAGAAAGTTTCCCAACCCAGGTAGCATATCGCCACCTTCGGATGAAGAAGAAATTTCTGTTGTATATACATTCCAGCCTTGGCAGTTTTTACATTGCATGTGAGCGTTCTTTTTCCAGCTACCAATGTCTCTCCGGAGGGAATGCGTTCTGTACCGACGAGAGAAAAGGGGTCAGGAGCCGTTTAGGTAAACTAGAGAAGCCAACAAGCTGCCTAATCTTCCTAAACGGCTCCTGACCCCTTTTCCTCCGCTCTCTCGCTACGCGATGTCAAATCCTTACTGGTTCTGCCAGTTCGTATGGTCAAGGTTTGGGGCCACTTGTATCACGAACCATCGAGAAGATGGTTTCTGAATCTTCTGGGGACTCGATGTCACGTGGACGAGGACTCCTGTCATTCTGTGGACGACAGAGTCGAATTTGATCTTGAGAAACGTCCATGATACAGCGAAACGTTATTTTTTTACTACCGTCGGGAGAAGTTGCTGTCAGATCCAATTCGATCAGCGGATTGCTGGCATTCACAAATGTTAGGGCATATTCATTCGATGCGAGGTTGGACCGAAGTACGATTGTGCTACCAGCAATGTCGACAGCCTGGCCAACGTACGCAGCCTTGACATGCCCTGCGGTTTCCGCGTTCGCAATTTTCCATTTTCCTTCGAGAGAAGTTGGAAATCGGTACCAATCATCGTCAGCACGGACAGTAACCGAACACAGCAACGCACAGAGCAAGCACATTCCGAACTTTGTAGACATTGCTGAATCCCTATCGACTTACTGGCAGAACGTTTGCGTTGACCGGGCGGCGGCCAGTCAACTATCCATTGGAATCCGCGTCGTCCGCCGCTCCGTGTCCAACGCTTTGTTCTGTGCCTTTTGCGAGTTTTGCGAATAGGCGTTCTGATCGTTTGCTGCAAAAGTCCCGCTCGATAATCCCAGTATCTTCAAGTTCTTGCAACACGTCACGGAGTCTTTCGATGTCTTCCTTGCGACATGCAAAGTAAGTCGTATTCTCAGCGATTCCGTTTACCCAGATGGCAATATCAATTTCGTGATTCTGAACGTGGCCTAAAAGTTCGCAGGCCTCATTGTCTGGTGGTAGACCTCGTTCAACTGCAAGGCTCGTTGGATATGCGAAAAATGTCCACGGGCAGATTCCAGAGCGATAGTATTCGTCAGCGTCAAAGAGCAAGTCGAATCGAATAGCGTGAGGATTCATCTGTGGCACAGAACGCTAGCAATCACGTGGCACCGGCGCGTGATTGATTAGCAAAAAAACGAGCCACCGGTGCTCTCGTGCATTGCATAGTTCTGCCGTCTATGCGGTACGGCGAGCATGAAGCAATTCGCCGGATTCGATTGGCCGGACATCGTCAGCACCAACCGTAACGAGTGCGACGGTCTGTCCACCACCATCAACAAACTCGACCTCGTAGCCGCGGGCACCCTTGTAAACATGCACGACGGTGCCGACATCACCGCGACTAAGTTTTTCATGCGGTGGATCGCAGTCTAAAACGACAAGGGAATGCTCGGTAATCATGTGCTTTCATCCGGGTATGCAGTTACAAGTCGCGGTGGGTCGTCGTCTTCAACGATCCAAACTGTTAAAACGTTTCCAGGCCGGTGACTGGGGCGACCAACCGATCCGCTTGCCCTGTATTTTATACCAAAACGTGTTGTCTCGGTGCCAAATTCGCTGCAATCGCGTGCCACCGCCACCAGGTCGCCCGCCAAAAGGTGCCATTCCTCTCGCGTATAACCAAGCGAACGAAACCATACTGCCTTGGCCCCGCCATCTGGATGCTCAAGATTGAGCAAATAGTCGCGGACCTTTTCAGCGGGGACTACAGCTCTTTCTATGTCAGGAATTGGCATCAGATTTTACGGCAGAAAGAATCCATGTAAGTCCTGGGTTTGGGGTGGGAGCCATTCGATTAAAATCTGGCGACTCAGGCCCGTGATCTCGGGTTGCTAGTAACAACCACTGTCACAATGTACCAACCCCAAACCCAAGG
>JADYZV010000190.1 GCA_020852965.1 Pirellulaceae bacterium
ATTCGGTGGTTGTCAAAGACTCGCGGGCCTCGTCCACTACCCCCAACCTCAAGTCTTAGGCCGGATGATGAACTGGGTGATCCTATAGTTGCATTCCAGCACGAAAAAGTCCAGGGGTTTGCGAATGCTAGCCAAAGGGGCAAGCACACCTACTTCTCGTCCAAGTTTACTGATTTCTCAGATATCTCCAAAAAAAATAGTGATTGGGACACCAAAATGCACAAGATTAAACGGTTAACTGGACGATACCGCCTAAAGAGTGGATTTCCTAGTCACGGAAGAAGTTGAATGATTCGTACAGTTTACAAGAAGAAATTGCTCATCGGTATCATCATTGGACTGGTGAGTCTGTTGGGTTCGACCGTGGCTACAGCACAGGCCATCCAACCGATGCGCCCTGCGGATCAGAGGACTTTCAACCAACCCCGACTGTCCCCCTATCTGAATCTGCTTCGAGAAGACAATAGTACGCTCTCTCCCTACCATTCCTTTGTGAGACCGCAACGCGAGAACTATCAACGGCAATTGCAACAATCGTCCGAGCTCCGACAGCTCGAGACTCGAGTTTTACCTCGCCAACATGGGGCGATCGCCGGTTCGCCAATCTCACGTTTGCCTACTGGCAATGGAGCAAAGTTCCAAGCTTATTCACACTTTTATCAGTTCGAACCCATTCGGCCCTAATCGTTGCGGCCGAGCTATGCTACTAGTCCCTGATTCAAGCCCCGAGCGTGAGCACACGTCAATTCAAGCACCGATTTCTTTGCACGGCATTTCTGATGCTGTTCGCACTCTGCTGCGGGTGTCAAACCCTGCAGCACCGATCGATGCTGTCGACACCACCGAACTGTGACGCCAGAATGTTGGAATGCCTGCCACGGGAGCTCGACAAAGTTACTGTGCCGACGTACCGCATCGAGCCGCCCGATGTGCTGACCATTGATGTCGTACAGCAAGTTGCGCAGTCGACGTACCAACTTCAGATTGGAGACGTCCTCGCGATTACCGTCATGGGGGCGTTCCCCGAAGAACCGATTGCAGGCGATTATCAGATTGAAGCGGGGGGAGTGGTTGCGTTGGGCTATGGCTACGGCAGCGTAGAGATTGCGGGCAATACCGTAGGGCAGGCCAAGTTGCTAATTGAGCAACACCTGCTCGAGCAACTGCGCGATCCACAGGTGTCGCTATCGCTGCGCGATGTCGCTCAGTTCCAACCCATCTCCGGAGAACACATGGTTGGCTCAGACGGGACCATTTCCCTTGGCCAATACGGCTCGGTTCCCCTCGTCGGCTTGACGCTGGATGAAGCGCGAATGGCGATCGCCGACCATCTCTCCCCTTACTTTGCCAATCCCCAAGTTTCGGTGTCCGTGTATGCGTTCAACAGCAAGGTGTACTATATCGTCACGCAAGGGGGTGGAACCGGCGACGGTTTGGTGCGGCTACCGTTCACGGGGAATGAAACCGTCATGGACGCGCTCAGCCAGATCAACGGATTGAGCTACGTATCCTCCAGCCGGATGTGGATTGCGCGCCCACAACACGATGGGCAGGGGAGCCAGATCCTCCCTATCGACTGGGAGGGAATTACCCAGCGGGCTGAGGTGCGATCGAACTACCAAATTCTGCCAGGCGACCGCATCTTCATCGCGCACAACTCGCTCGTAGCCTTTGACGAAACCATAGCGAAGCTAACCTCACCGTTCGAACGGATCTTCGGATTCACACTCCTTGGCACCGGGACCGTTTCACGGCTATCGGGCAAAGTACTAAACAACAACAAGCAAGTAGTGCTCTTTAGTCCCAATTGATTTGGCTAAGAATATTTGACCGTGGCCGCCCACTACCCATTCCGAAACGCGCTCTATCTCCCGCTGGGGTTGATGTGCGCCATGACACCCCTGGTGATGGGTTGTTCCGGTTTGCAGGGACGCCGCTCACCGATGCCAGTCAATGTACAATTCCATGAGAATGCTGGTTTCTGCGAGACCAACTGGAGGCCGCTGGTTGGAGGAACTATTCATTCTACGCAGAGTCTTGAGGCCCCAGTCGAGTATACATTGCCACCCATCATTGACTCTGGAGATGTTCCTTTGAGCGCGCCGGTGAGGCACAGACGCCCGGTAAACGCAGACGCCAAGCCACTGCATTCGCGTCAATATTCCGCTCAATCCAGTGTTCGCAGTGTTGCTGGCGAGCGGCCTGTTTCCATGCAAACGCAGCAAGGGAAACGCTATCGAGTGCGCGATCATTCCCATGACGCCGCACCGCGTGAAGCCGACGACTCGCTATACGATTACTACGCACCCTAAGCCCCTTTCCACGTCGAATTTGCAGGACGCAACTCGATCCCATGGCTTCTATTGCTTTTGACAAGCCGGATGAATCACTCGCGCTTCGCTTTCCGCAAGAGGATCGGCACGGCTGGGGGTTCTTGTTGCTGCTGGGGACTGTTGCAACTCTATTTCTGCGGCCTGCGGACTTAGTTCCGGCGTTGGAGGCTTGGCCTGTCTACCAATTCCTCATTTTTTGCTGTCTGCTCGTCGCCGCGCGCGCTACGCTGCGACAGCTCAGCCATCGCAGTATCTTAGAGCAACCCGTGCTGGCTTGTCTATTGTTGCTACTGGTAGCGGTTGGGTTCTCGCACTTGTCGCATGGATTCGTGTGGGGGGCGCGCATGTCGGTCGCCGAATGTTGCAAACTGGTCGCACTCTATTTGCTCATCGTAGCCCTAGCCAATACCCCCTACCGCCTGATCAAGTTGGTTCAATGGTTAGCAATCTCGATCACCGTCGTGGCTGCCTTGGCTTTACTCGATCGCTACGAGCTATTTAGCGTCGCAGCTCTCGAATCCATCCACGATCGCGGTGCCGCCAGTATCGATTCTACGGAAACCGTCGAGCGAATTCGTGGGACAGGAATATTTCAAGACCCCAATGACTTTGGACTTATTTTGGTGACGGGCCTAGTCCTGAGCGCCTCTTTTTTACTGCGGCCACACGCCGGTTGGCTGCGGCACTTGTGGCTTGTACCTTGTTGTATTCTCGTGTGGACGATTGCCTTGACGCACTCTCGCGGTGCGATGCTCTCGCTGGTATGCGCGGTTCCTGCGGTCGTCGCCTATTGCCATAGCGTCCGAGTTGGGATCGCTTCGCTGGTCATGATACCGATCATTGCCGTTGTCTTCTCGGCGCGCATGACCGATGTGAATGCCATAGTGGAGGGGACTGGCCAGAGTCGCATTCAGATTTGGTCGGAGAGTTTTGCCATCTGGAAGCAACACCCCATGTTTGGTTTGGGAGAAGGCTTGCTGGTCGATGAATTGGGGGTGGTTACCCACAACTCCTTTCTACACTGCTTTGCGGAACTAGGATTTTTGGGGGGCGCAGCTTTCGTCTCATGCTTTTTGGCCGCAGGGATGGGACTGTGGCAACTGCGAGACGATAACTCTCCCGTCAAGTCGGCCGAAACTGCCTGCGAAAGCCAACAACTGGCACACCATCGAACCTACATATTTGCTGCTCTGATGGCCTATATTGCTGGCATCTTGACGCTTTCGCGACAATTTGTGGTCCCAACGTATCTGATGTTAGGCCTAGCGTCGGCCGCTTTTTCACACTACACCCCAGCAGCGGCGCGCATGCGAGTCGGAAATCGTTTCGTCGTTACGGCACTGATCGTCAGTGGCCTCTCGCTGGTTGCATTCTACATAACTGTCCGTGTATTCATTCGCCGCTAGGATTTGCGGGCACTACTACCTATGAACAACCTTGATAGCTTTGATCTCCCGCCAAATGCAACGGCACCTCCCGGGACCTTTGTGGTTGCTGGGCTGACGTCGCGCGACGCAGCGCCCGAATTGCCGTTGGCCAACACGCCGCTGGGCGAGCTGCCGGCACCCGAGAGGCACAGTCGCCCCGGCAATAACTGCCAGGCAGCCATGGAGTCTGAGCTCCCTGTGACATGGATCCAACCCAGCTCGGTAGGCCGAATGTCGAGTTTGCTGGAGCTGGTCAAGCACGTCGACCTATTGCAGTTTCTGGTGCGTCGCGAAATCAAAGTTCGCTATGCGCAAAGCGCTATCGGAATTGGTTGGGCTGTCCTGCAGCCGCTATTTCCCATGCTAATCTTCACCGTGATCTTCGGACGGTTAGCCAAGCTCTCGTCCGATGGCATTCCTTACGCCCTATTTAGCTTTGCTGGTTTGGTCCCCTGGCTCTATTTCTCCAATGGAGTGACCGATGGCGTGAACAGCCTGATTGCCAATGCCAACATGCTATCGAAGGTCTATTTCCCTCGCCTGTTGATTCCACTTTCTGCTGTCATCTCGCGATTCATCGATTTTTGTGTAGCCACGATCATGCTGCTAGGGATGATGGTATGGTATGGCGCCATACCGAACTGGGGCGTGTGCGTCATACCCTGGCTATTGGCCATGATGATTTTGACCACCATTGGTATCGCTTGTTGGTTGTCGACGCTAGCGATTCAATATCGCGATGTAAAACACGCGCTCAGTTTTCTAATTCAAGTCTTGATGTACACGGCACCGGTGGTCTATCCGACTACATTGATCCCAGAGTCATGGAAGCTACTGTACGCACTCAATCCGATGGTCGGCGTGATAGAGGGCCTGCGGTCAGCCCTATTGGGCACGCGAGACATGCCGTGGTTATTGATCGCGATAGGCAGCGTCAGCTCACTGGTCATCGCGATTTCGGGTACGAACTACTTTGTTCGCAAGCAGAGGATCTTTGCCGATGTCGCCTAGCGGTCTGTCAACATTGTTTACTGACAGACCACTAATTCGTAGCGAACTCAACAGGGGTTTTGACATTCCACCGAAAGAAGTGGCGAATTCCGCTGCATAATATTTTTGATACGGATACGAGCCTATGAGTTCCTATGCAATCACTGCCGATGGCCTGTCAAAGGCTTATCGCCTTGGCAAACAATGCGGGACGCCGGATACGCTGGTTGGCGCGTTGAAGGCTTTGGTGCGTTATCCGCTGGACAACTTCCGACACTTGCGAAGCTTGACACAAACCAATGGCGAAGACCCACATCTATTGTGGGCGCTGCGCGATGCGTCATTCGAGATCAAGCAAGGTGATGTCGTAGGAGTGGTTGGCCGCAACGGATCTGGAAAAAGCACCTTGCTCAAACTGTTGTCGCGCATTACCGATCCAACCGCCGGGAGCGCTCGAATACTGGGACGCGTATCCAGCTTGCTGGAAGTCGGTACGGGCTTTCATCCGGAGCTGAGTGGCCGCGATAATATCTATCTCAACGGCACAATTCTAGGTATGTCGAAACGCGAGATCGATCACAAATTCGACGAGATTGTCGACTTTTCTGGGGTCGCTCGATTCCTCGACACACCCACCAAGCGTTACAGTTCGGGCATGCAAGTGCGCCTTGCATTCTCCGTCGCGGCACACCTCGAACCCGATGTATTGATCGTGGATGAAGTCCTGGCGGTTGGAGATGCCGAATTCCAGAGACGCTGCCTGGGCAAGATGCAAGAAGTTGCAAGCGGGGGACGCACCGTACTGTTCGTGAGCCACAACATGTCCACCATCGGACAACTCTGCAACGTTGGTATGCTGCTGTCACACGGCAAAATCACTGCCGCCGGCGAATTGAAGCATGTCGTACAAGTCTATATGGATGAGCTATTCACAACCCAAGCGGAAGCGGGAGACGAATCTTTACGTGTATCGGTCACCACCGCCGTCGACGATTTGGAGTCGGAAAAAGTTTGGAGGCAAGGTTCACATTTGACGGTCCGCGTCTCTGTTTGGAGTCGAGAAGCCGTTCAGGGACCTGCCGTCGACCTCTATCTACACTCGTCTGCCGGACGCATGGTTTTCGCGCAGAGCGACCGTTTCATGGATAGCTCCAACGGCAGCAGCGAGCACCATTGGGTTTTTGAGTTCCGACTAGAGAACACGGGCTTCGTTTCAGACTACATGACCATCGACGTCGGTTTTCGCTATAGTTCGAGCACCCGATACATTGCACTCTGGAGATCATTGGCCGCAGTGGCACTTGGCCCATTACCTGACGGATTCACTCATGGACGCGACTGCCCAGTGGCCATTCCCTGTGCCGTCGCGTTGCGAGGGTCAGCCTAAATCTTGGTGAGCCTTGGTGGCCGTGCGAAGGTCTCTCAACGAAGCAGCTATGCCTAAGCGTTTCCTGACTAGGCGTTTGGAGCTAGCCAAGGCTACTCGAAACGCCCAGAAGTATATCTATGCTGTTTAGAAACTCAATCATTCGAAGCTAACATGAATCCACTACATGCCCAGCGCATTACGTCACAGTTGCCTTCGGAAGCTATCGTCGTGGATGTAGGGGGCGGTATGGCTGCGTTCCCCAGAGCCGATTGGGTAGTTGATGCGCTCGACTTCGAGGAGCGAGGATGTTTGTTGGATCCATCGTCGGTAAACTCCGAGCATCGATTCACGAAAGGCAGTTGGGTTCGGCTTGATCTTTGCCGTCGTCAACCCTGGCCATTCACGGATAAGCAGTTCGATTTTGCCGTTTGTTCACACGTACTCGAAGATGTGCGCGATCCCGTCTGGGTTTGCTCGGAGATTTCGCGAATCGCAAAAGCGGGATACATCGAGACCCCAAGCCGAATTGTGGAACAGTCTAAGGGCGTAGAGCATCCTCATATGGCTGGATTCTACCACCATCGATGGTTAGTTTCCGTCGTCGATGGCGTGCTCGAATTTCGCCAGAAACCTCACCTATTGCACGTAACATCGAAAGCAATCGTCACCAAAGTTGGCTTCTGGCGCGACATCAACCCAGCGCATGCCATCACGGCACACTATTGGGAAGGAGAGCTGAATTGCCACGAAGTTTTGGATTTTGACGAGCAAAGCGTCGTTGAGGAACTTTGCGAGTACTCCCATCGCGCGCAGCGGATTCCGCAGTTGCTTGTACCACCACAGGTTGCATTGGGAAAACGAGTTCGCAAAGCATTTCACCGCCTTCGACAGGCTTGGGGCTGAATGTGGACTCTATCAAGCCAATTCGAATATGTATAGCCTCGTCGGGATTGGGCCATGTGCAGCGAGGCATCGAGTCGTGGGCACTCGAACTGGGGAAGGCGTTGGCCCAGCGTGACCAGCATGTCTACCTTTGCAAGGGAGCTGGTGACGTCACGCACGATTATGAACGAGTCATTCCATGCTGGACGCGAGATTCACTGAAAACAGCACGGCTGCTGCGCTGGATTCCCAAGTCACTGGGCATGCGCATCGGTCTCGGAGCTGGGTATGGAGTGGAGCAAGTCACCTTTGCCTGGAAGCTGATCTGGTTTCTCAGGCACGAGCGGATCGATATCCTACATCTGCAAGATCCGCAAGTCGCGATTTTGGTGCAGCGAGCCGTACAGATAGGCTTGCTGAAAACGCGCACCATCCTCAATCACGGAACGGATGAGCCAAGCGAATTCTTGGCAAAGATAGAGTTCCTCCAACACGGTGCTCCCTGGCATCAACAGTCGGCGATAGAAGCTGGTATCTGGAAGGACAGTTGGACGATGATTCCAAACTTTGTCGATACGCAAAAGTTCAAACCTGGGAAATGTGATCGTCTTCGCGCGCAGTTGGAAATCCCTCCCGATGCACTCGTTGCCCTGGTTTCCTCCGCGATCAAAAAAAAACACAAGCGAATCGACTTCATTGTTACAGAGTTTGAGTCCGTCTGTAAGCAATATCCCCAACTCCCCTTGTGGCTAGTCATTGCCGGTGGGCGAGCCAGCGATACCGAACCGTTGATCCATGATGCCCAGGAGAGGCTGGGGCAGCGTGTGCGCTTCGTGGTCGACGCTCCTCAAAGTGCGATGCCCGATTTGTATCGCATGGCCGATATTCTGCTACACGGCAGCCTAAAAGAGATGATGCCCATGGCGTTGCTTGAAGCAACTGCCAGCGGGCTTCCTTGTCTATGCCATTATCATCCGGTCATGGAATGGATGGTCGGACCGGGTGGGGTGGCACTGAATCTGGAAGTTGCCGGCGAATTGGCCAACGCCGTGTGTTCACTGGCCAGCGATATCGGACGTCGAAAGACGTTGTCAAAAGCCGCTCGGTTACACTGCATCTCACTGTTTGATCGACAAACCGTCGTCGACCAAATCCTGGCTTACTACAGCCTGGTTCATCGCTAGCGGCGCAATAGGCCAGCCAAGGCAGCGGGACAAAATGGCTTGGTTGGCAACTTTCATTGCTAGCTTGAGCAGCCTTTCAGGGTGATTGCGCCAAGATTCGCCGTTGTCTACTGGCACCCTGTGACGATTAAGTAAGCGGTGATTTACCGCAACCCAAAGTGTCAACGCCGGACGTGTCATTGCTGGCTTTCGCTGGCTAGCATTTCGAACTGTGGCAGCCAGGTCATATTTTGAACGATTGTCGCTGATCGACTCGCGAGTAATAGGCAGTCGCAACCCACATGAAGCACTCAAGAGTAAGCGTAATTATTCCAGCCTATCGCGCCGCCGGTACGATTCGTCGGGCCCTAGACAGCGTACTTGCTCAAACCACTGCCGCCCACGAAATCATTGTAGTCGACGATGGCAGTCCAGATAACTTGGCGGATATCGTCGAGCGGTGTTATCCCACGGTCAAGCTGCTGCGCATTGAGAATTCGAAGACTGCCCAAGCACGCAATATCGGAATTGAAGCTGCCGAGGGGGACTTCATTGCATTCCTAGACGCAGACGACCATTGGCACCCGCAGAAGCTGGAGAAACAACTGGCCATCTTCGTTAGGTATCCCGAGGTGGGCACGGTGGCTGGCCGCTTTTACCATCAGGAAGCGAGTGGCCGCATCCAGCATTCAAGAGCGAAGCCGAAGTGGTACGATCGCATTCTGACCGAATCTGGATCGCGAGCATTTCTGCTGGGGACGATGATGTGGACCGGCGTGGTGATGGTGCGCCGCGAAACACTTGGCGAGCAACGCTTTATCGTGGGACTGGAGCCAGCCGAAGATCGAGATTTGTGGATCCGTCTGGCGATGCGCTCGGCGGTGTACTTAATGTCCGAACCGCTGGCGACCGCCGTGCTGGAAGCGAATGGCATCTCGCGTGAATCCATCTCCCGCGACTGTGGCAAGATGCTGGAAGTCGTCGAGCGGCATCGCAACCTATTGAATACACTGGCACGGCGACGCTGGCAAGCCTATATCTGCTACCGCTGGGGCGCCCTCGAATCGTTGCCACGCAAGGCACTGCCGCTGATGCTGCAGTCCTTTCTTCATTGGCCCTTCCCTTTGTTGGGCCTGCCTGCGATGGAGTCGTGTGGCAGAGTACGGAGGATGTTAGCACTTGCTAAACAGTTGTCGCAGAGCATTGTTGCGCGCAATGCCGCCGAGGGGACGATATGAGCTCCTTTACAGCCGGTCAAAAAAACACCGCGACTAGGGATGCTGCGAAGCGATTGGCGAAGCGCGCCCTGCAAGTCCACATCCCGGTGGGGGTGCATGGTCGTCACTTGTTCTCAGCCCTCTATTACCTGCACATCAGTGCTAGAGCGAGTGCGTTATGGGCTGCCCGATTCTGCTGGCTTGAACCTCTATTTCGCAGCCAATGTCAAGCGGTCGGTAGACGCTTCCGAATGGAACAACTTCCCTATCTGGTTGGTCATGGGGAAATTGTCATCGGCGACGACGTGCGGCTTTCCGGGAAGCCGAACATCATCTTCAGCTCGCGTCACTGCAAGCGCCCTTCTCTGTCCATCGCTGATGGAACTTTCCTTGGGCACAACTGTACGCTGACGATCGCCAGTCGCCTCGATATCGGTCGCCATTGCCTAATCGCAAGTGGCGTTCGCGTCGCAGATTTCGACGGCCATCCCATCGATGCAGAGCAGCGCAGGAGGGGCGATTTCGTTACTGCCGACCGTGTCCTGCCCGTTGCGATCGGCGACGACGTGTGGATCGGTAATGGGGCAACGATTCTGAAGGGCGTTACGCTGGGCGATAGATCCATCATCGGCACGCGGGCTGTCGTAACGCACAGCGTACCGGCTGATTGTATAGCAGTCGGCAATCCAGCCAAAATCGTCAAACGTTTGAACCCGCTGGCCTCCGTCGAAGAGCTCTAGGGAACGCAGGGCATGGACGTCAATTCGCAAACAGAAGCTAGACATCTATTGCTGGGCCATGTTCCGATCGTCAAACCTGCGCGCGCACTCAGCTCCAACTGGGCATCGATTTCCGGTCAGCCACGCACGCGCGTGATGCACGTCTCTTTAGGAACCCAAGTTGGCGGAATGGAAAGACTGTTGGTCGAGTTCGCCAAGTTCACCGATCGCTCTCGATTCGAACTATCCTTTGCCTCGCTGGAAAGCCGCGGCAACATCGCCAATGAGATTGAATCTCTGCATTGGCCTGTCTACGAATTCAACAAGCAATCGGGCTTGCGTCCGGGGGTTGTCGTACGCTTGTCACAGCAAATGCGCAAGTGCCACACGCAGGTCGTGCATACGCACAACACGTCAGCTTTCATCTACGGCGTACTCGCGGCAAGACTAGCGGGTGTAAGTCAGATAATTCATACGCGTCACGGACAGCGATTCGGAGCTTCAAGTCGTGAGACCTTCCTATTCCGACGGTTGACAAGTCTAGTCCGTCGGGTGGCTTGTGTCTCTGAGGATGGCCGCCGCCTGTCCGAGCAGGAAGGAGTGCCGACTCGAAAATTGTGCACGATCCTCAATGGCATAGATCTCCGGCGATTTCATTTCGCTGGAATAAAACCCTACGCACCGGCAATCAGCGTGGCGCGGTTGAGCCCTGAGAAAGACATTGCTTCCTTGATTCGAGCGATTCCGCTGGTGCTACCAAAGCTCGGGTCAAATGCAGGAAGTTTCACGCTGAATATCGTGGGGGATGGTTCGCAGCGATCCGCTTTGGAAAGGCTGACGCACGAACTGAAGCTGAACGAGCGAGTCCAGTTTCTGGGCCAGAAAAACAATGTCCAGGATTTGCTAACGAACGCGTCCATGTTTGTTCTGCCATCGTTGACCGAGGGTATTTCGCTAACACTACTGGAAGCCATGGCGCGAGGACTACCGGTTGTAGCTACTCGCGTGGGAGGGACGCCTGAGGTTGTGGACGATGGTCATACCGGACTATTGGTCTCCACTCAGCGACCCGACGAGCTGGCGACAGCCATCGCGCACCTGTTTCAGAATCCTGCCACAGCGGAGCGCATGGGGCAACTCGGACGCCAACGAGTCGAGCAAAACTTCTCCATAACAAGAATGATCCGCGCCTACGAAGAGGAATATGTGAGCGAGGTGCGGAGATGATCGAGTGGCTGTATCGGCAGTGCATTATCCCAGGCTTCGAATCGGGGCTGAAACGTCGCAAAACGATGCGTTACCTGCAAGAGCTGGAACGTAGCCAATGGTGGACTCGCCAGCAACTCGAGGAGCTGCAGCTCCAGCGGTTGCGCTCGATGCTCGAACACTGCTATCAACATTCTCGCTACTTCAATCGATTGTGGGACGCAGGAGGTTTGCACCCATCTCACCTGCAATCGTTATCTGACTTTACCCGCTGGCCGATCACCAGCCGAGAAACCATGCGCGACAGCGCGAAGGAGATTCGTACCAGCCTGCCAGGGACGGGCTGTGTGCGCAAGAGCACTGGGGGATCAAGTGGCATGCCACTCGAATTCTTGATCGACCTGGCTGCCAATGAGCGGCGAATCGCCAGCTCACACCGCGGCTATGCGTGGGCCGGCGCACGCCCAGGGACGCGTCAAACGCATCTGTGGGGAGTGACTCTGGGGGCACAAAGTCGTATGCGGTCGTGGAAGGAGCACATCTACAACCGCTACCTCTACCGACGCGATTTTATCAACAGTTTCGATGTGCATGAAAAAGAGACGACGTCGCTGGTCGCTCGAATCAATCGCTATCACCCCAAAATCATTGTTGCCTACACAAACCCACTTTACAGCTTGGCACGCGACATCGATCAGCTAGGCCTCGAAGTTGCTCCGCCTGCCGCAATCATCGTCGGTGCCGAGAAACTGCATGATCACCAACGGGAATTGATGGAAAGAGTTTTCGCGGCACCGGTCTTCGAGACCTATGGCTCGCGAGAATTCTCGCTGCTCGGTGCCGAATGTGAACGCCATCAAGGTTTGCACCTCACGATGGAAAACCTACTGATCGAAGTCGTCGACCAGGACGGCACTCCCACGCCGGCAGGCCATGAGGGAAATGTCGTCATTACCGATCTGTTCAATGTAGCGATGCCTTTCGTGCGATATGCCATCGGCGATCGAGCCATTGCCGGATTGGAAGCCTGCCCCTGCGGTCGGGGATTGCCGCTGCTTCGCAAAATATCTGGCCGCCAACTGGATGTTTTAATTACTGCAGACGGTCATCGCCTCGCAGGCGAGTACTTCCCGCACCTGCTTAAAGACTACTCCGCAGTTCGACAGTTCCAAGTCACACAGCGACAGCGCGACTTGATCGAGATGAAGTTCGTGGTCGATCGCCCCTGGAGTCACGAATCGCGCGAGACGCTACGCAGAGCTATTCAAAAGTCCATCGGCAACTCGACAACACTACTCCTGCGCGAAGTACCTAGCATACCGCTGACACCCGCCGGCAAGTTTCGAGTTGTCATTGGTCACGAGGCTCACGAGAATTCGGTCCATATATGATAGTGCAAAGGAATGATCATGAACCTCTGCTATCTCATCGCCAATCGGGTTCACCTCAAGCGCCATAGGAACCCTGCATCAAATCCGCTTCAACGGCGCAGCAGCCACGATGCCTATTGGCAATGGCAATGTGAAACCTCGCCGAAGTACTTTGACAAGTTTTTCGACCTACGCGAGAAATTGCCGGACGCCCGAGTGATCGACATCGGTTGTGGACTGGGGGGACGAACATGCTCTCTGGTAAGCCATGGCATTCGACAGGTCGTAGGCGTCGATATCAACCAAGTCGAAGTGGCTCAAGCGCAGGAGATCATGCAGCGACTGGGGAATAACGAGATGCGAGACAAGATTCGCTTTCAGGCGCTGACCGAGTTCCAGGCATCATCGAATAAAAACTCGTTTGACGTCGCTCTGCTGGTCGATTCACTTGAGCATGTAAAAAACCCAACCGAGATCTTGAATCAAGCCCATTCCATGCTAAGGCCTGGGGGTGTCTGCTACTTCAGCACTTGGGGGTGGTATCACCATCAAGCATCGCATGTTGGCTCAATCGTTCCCATACCTTTTGCTACTGTATTCTTTTCCGACAAGCAAATTCTCGACGCCGTTCGCAGAGTCGTCGCCCAACCCTACTATGTTGCGTCGATGTGGGATTCGAACCCTCCCGCGTTGCGATGGCAAGACTGCAGCTCGCTCCACGATCGACCCGGCGAGTATCTTAACAAGTTTACGATCCGGAAATTTCGCAAAGCGATGGCCGCCTCGGATTTCAGTAAATGGGAATTGAAGACGGAAGGGTTTTCCGCGGCGAGCCATCGAGTATTAGCTTGCTTCAATTTTCTTTCGCGGATTCCAATCGTGCAAGAGGTTTACCATTCAGCGGTTTTTGGTCGACTCACCAAAGCAGATAAGTCATGAAAATCCTCTTCCTATCGACAACTTTTCCAACTCCCACGCGACCGTGTCAGGGGGCGTTCAATCAGGTGCTGGTCAACTCACTGCGCCATCGTAACGAAGTGCAGGTCGTAGCTCCCATCCCCTGGACACAGTGGCATGAAGCCCGTTCACCGGATGTACGCGCGGAAGGCGTACATCATCCCATCTATTTCTATTCTCCCAAGGTCCTGCGAACATACTACGCTGCCATGTACTGGCAGTCTATCCGGCGGACGATTCAGCAGGCGCGCAAGAGTGTCAAGCCAGATGTGGTACTAGGCTATTTCCTCCATCCCGATGGCTGCGCAGCCAATAGGGCCGCTCGCTACCTAGGCGTGGCAAGTGTCGTGATGTCAGGAGGAACCGATTTGCGGCTATTGACGAAGACCAATTCACGCAAGGCGAAGATTCAGCAAACGCTGCGTCAGGCGGACCGTTTGATCGTAGTCAGTCGCGAATTGGCCGAGCGGGCTGAAAGCTTAGGTGTCCATAAATCGAAAATCGATGTGGTCTATCGTGGAGTAGACCGCAATTGTTTTCAGCCAATGCAACAAGCCTGCGCGCGCCACGAGTGCAATATCCCAGAGGAAGCGGTAGTCATTTTATGGGTAGGCCGCTTGGAAGCAGTCAAGAATCCCGCCCTGTTATTGGCTGCCGCTTTGCGCTGGAAGCAACGATGGAAACAACGCCTACAAATTAAAATGATCGGCGAGGGCTCACTGCGATATCATCTGATCCAGCGCTCTCGGAAACAAGGGCTCGAGGATGTGTTCGAGATACTCCCCCCCATGAACCAGCAGCGGTTGGCCCTGTACCTCAACGCGGCGAATGTGACCGTGCTCACCAGTCGGAGTGAGGGGATTCCCAATGTATTGCTCGCGTCCATCGCTTGTAACACTCCGTTCGTAGCCACGGATGTAGGGGGAGTCGCTGAGATCGCTTCGCCGAATGTCGACTATCTGGTACCGTCCGAAGATGCTGATAGTCTGGCGGCGGCTGTCATTGCTTGCGTCGAGCAGCCTTCAATTCAGCTACGAACTTTTTCGCCGCATGACCAAATGTACATGGCCGCAGCGGTTGAACGAACCCTCAGGCGCGCAATTCACTCTCGGCGCACGGCACTTGAAGTACAGACGTCAGACGCCGCATGAACACCCTGGTTAACGACAAACGCGTTTTGCTCATCAGCTATGCCTTTCCGCCGACCGGGGGTGCGGGGGTGCAGCGGGTTACCAAGTTCATCAAGTTCCTACCCAGCTACGGGTGGAGACCCACCGTGTTAACCGCCTGCAATCCATCGGTCCCCGTTCAAGACCGCGACCTACTAGCCGACGTTTCATCAGATGTCGCGATCATTCGATCTCGAACTTGGGAACCCGGATATGGGGTAAAAAAGCGACTGGCCGACGCCCCCCACAAGCGTTTCTCAGTTCGACTTCTGTTGCGCAGTCTGGCCATGAGTGTCCTACAGCCCGACCCGCAAATCCTATGGAACGCGACTGCCTATCGCGCCGCCAGTCGCCAGTTGAGTCAGGTTGCCCACGATGCCATCTTGGTGACCGCTCCTCCCTTTTCGTCATTCTTGCTTGGTTGCAGATTGAAGAAGAAGTTTGGTCTTCCTCTGGTACTCGATTTCCGCGACGAATGGGCACTCGTCAGCCGCCATCTCGAAAATCACCGCCCAGGTGGTTTGGCTCAACTCAGACAGCAGCGCATGCGTCGTGCAGCGCTGCGCGCGGCCGATGCCATCATCGCGACTACTCAAGCTACTGCAGATGAGCTTGGCGAAGAATGTGAGAAAGTCAATCGACAGGCAAAATCATGTTGTATCTACAACGGCTTTGACCCAAGCGACATCGAGCATTTGGTTAACACGCAACCAAGTCTACAGCGGCGATCTACCTTGAAAATCGTTTATACCGGTACGCTGTGGAATCTCACCGACGTAGGCCCCTTGGTTGCGGCTCTGCAACAAGCCTCGATCAACCCCAATTGCCCAACGATCGAACTACACATCGCGGGGCGTCGCACAGAACTTCAAAACCAGCGGCTGAGCAAACTGGATGCAACCAACTGCACAACAACCCTCTATGATTACCTGCCTCACCAGCAATCGTTGGCATTGGCGATGTCGGCCGACTTGCTCGTGGTCACTCTCGCTGACCAACCGGGAGCGGAACGGGTTGTACCGGCCAAGATTTTTGAATACATGGCGCTGAACAAGAGGATCTTGGCGATTGTTCCGCCAGGCGAAACAGATGAAATCTTGCGTGGCTACGCACTGAGTAGCATCTTTCACCCTTCGGAATCTGCACGGATTGCTGATTGGATCGCGCATTGCTGCGATCCGAGTCGACCGCTAGCTTCGGCCAATCGCGATTATAGCAGTCGGTATTCCCGTGTCAGGCAAGCAGAACAATTGGCCAACCTACTCAATGATGTTTAGCCATCAAGTGCTTGGTTTCCCCATGAAGCCCCGCAGGGGCGTACTTGAATAATCCGGCTTAGACAACTCACCACTGCACTTGCCCGAAGAACCCGCAGCCAATCCAAAATGGATGTACGTCGCGTGCAATCATGCTGGTGCATGCGCCGCGCTCATGCCGATCACTGGATTGATCATTCTTGTCGTTCATGACGTCTGACTAGAGCATCTGGCAACTGCAGAGGCACAGTGTGGTTACAGTTCTATCGATTGTACTTTGGACTTCGTTGGCAGTCGTCTTTTACAGCTATGTTGGTTATCCGCTCTTAATATTCGCGAGCTCGCGGATCGCTTGTCGCTGGGCTTCGAATGCAGTTCGAGCGGTTAGCTGTGCCGCCGAACCTACGGAAGCGGAGCTTCCCACGGTTACTGTGTTAATCGCTGCCTACAATGCCGAGCAGCAAATACGCCAGCGGATACAGAATCTGCTCGCTTGTGATTATCCGTCAGAACGTTTACAAATCCTCATTGCCTCGGATGGCAGCACCGATGGCACCGTACAGTTGGTCCGAGAATTTGATCGAGCGAACGTATCGGTTATTCCGTTTTCCCAGCGAAGTGGAAAGGCCCGCACGCTGGTTGCGGCGGTGGAGTTTGTGACCAGCCAAGTCATCGTTTTTACGGACGCCGCAACCGAATTTGAGAGCATGGCCATCCGCCGCTTGGCAGAACATTTTGTCGATCCAGCCATTGGAATCGTGGCTGGCAAAGTCGCCATACTCGACGAGCAAGGCCGAGAGTCGGAATCGCTCTATTGGAAGAGCGAAATGATGGTTAGACGATCTGAGGCTGAACTGGGACTGTTGATGGGGGTTAGTGGAGCGGTCTACGCCATGCGGCGCAGTATATTTGTAGCCCCGCGAAGACCGACGATCAATGACGATATGGTTCTACCGATGTTGGCGCACTTAAAGCATCGTTGCAAGTTTGTCTTTGAAGAGTCTGCGTTAGCTTATGCAGTCAGCAGTGGTGGTTTGAAGACAGAGTTCCGGCGCCGCTGTCGGATTGGCGCGGGGGGCTTTCAATCGCTGGCCGTACTGAGTTGCCTGTTTAGGGTGCAGCATTTCCGCCAGGCTGCTGCATTTACTTCTCACAAGCTGCTGCGTTGGGTTTGCCCATTCCTGCTAATTCTGATCCTAGCCTGCAATTTGGGCCTACTGGTGATGCCAGGCTATCAGCGACTTCTATGCATTCAAGGAACCGCCTATTTGCTGGCGGTTATCGGTTTATTTGCTCCCAACCGTGGGTTGCTCACCCGAGTCGCTCGCACAGCCTCGGCTTTTTTGATTATGAATTTGGCAATTTTGGCAGGCTTCTTTCAGTGGCTCATCCATGCCGATCAAGTACTATGGAATCCCACGCCACGGCCAGCCACAAGACCGGTGCTTGGAACACTCCCGACGCGTGAGTAATGTAACAGGTTGTCCTTGAGCCGTCCGCCGGAGAGTCAACATGCTTTTGCGCGGGATGCCCCCCAGAACATTTTCGAAAGCGTTCCTAGCCGGCTGCCGACCACTCCCTCGTTTTACTCATCTATTCGTTTGTATCGCCGATCACTTTGAGCCCGATTGGGGGACAGCCTCTTTGTCCCTGCAACAAGAGCGTGTTTCCAGATGGGTAAACGACTATCGTCCCTCCGTGGTTGGGGTCGCCGACTCGCGTGGCAGGCCACCTCAACACACCTTCTTCTGCCCGATCGAAGTCTACAATCCGCGTTGGATCGACCAGATCTCCAAACTGACGCAGGCAGGCTTCGGAGATGTCGAAATCCATCTGCATCACGACCAAGACAATGCAGAGCACTTGACTCAACGTTTGCTCGAGGCGACGCACAATCTACACCAGCGACACGGACTGCTATCGAAGGACGCCAGTGGTAGAATTCGCTATGGGTTTATACATGGCAATTGGGCATTGGATAATTCACATCCAACAGGGCGCTGGTGCGGTGTCAACAACGAGATTACCGTACTTCGCGAGACGGGTTGTTACGCAGATTTTACGATGCCCGCAGCACCGCATGCCGCCCAAACGCGAACCATCAATAGCATCTACTACGCGATCGACGATCCCGCTTTGCCAAAATCGCATGACACTGGCATTGCAGCAGCCGTTCATTCGCTCCCTCCGGCGGAAAGTCTGATGATGGTTCAAGGGCCGCTAGTCGTCACCAATCCGTGCATGGGAAGAATGTCCGTTGAAAACGGGAACATCGCCGGTTCCCAGCCGCCATCCAAACAACGATTGAACCATTGGATTCGCGCTCGGGTAATCGTGCAGCGACAGCCGAACTGGATTTTCGTGAAATTGCATACCCACGGCGCTCAGGAAAAGAACTCACAGGTGCTGCTGGGAGAACCGATGCGAGGCTTTCACGAATGTCTACGTCGTACGGCGATGCACCGAGGGTTCGAGTACTTTTATGTGACGGCGAGAGAGTCCGCCCAATTGATTCGCCAAGCCGAGCAGGGAATGCAAGCGCCCAACTTTGATCTGCTGTGCTGGTCGTAGTGAACGTGTTTTGAATATAGATCGAGTACTAGGCGCACTCCTCCATGTCATTCGCCAATAGATTTTGCGTTGCTAATACGCCGGTTGGATTGTCGATGAAGTCTGTGAAAGGTGCGAGGCGTTCTACGGACCAAAGTGGTGGAATCACTAATCTTCGCTTAGGCGTCCCAGCACAGGCTTGGGGGCCAACGAAAGTTACGTTGGCATTCCGTTGATTGGCCATCTGCGGGGCGGGCTTTTTGCCTGATCGAATTTCCCGTAGGTGGCCAACGATATAGGTGCAGGTCTGCGCGAGCAGTTTCATGTCGTTCAAGAAGCTGGTTGACTTTAGATACTCGATATCGATCAGCACCTTACTGCGCACGTCGGCCAGCGAGTGGTCGTAGCCAGTTCGGATTTGGGCTGGGCCAGTGAGGCCGGGCGCGACCTTGACTCGCTCTAAGTAAAACGGCACCTCGCGCGCGAGTTCACTTACAAACTCAGGACGTTCCGGCCTGGGGCCAATCAGGTTCATATCACCCGCCAGCACATTGAAGAGCTGGGGTAGTTCGTCCAAATGAGAGCTCCTGAGCCACCATCCCAGTCGGGTAACACGAGGGTCGGAGACACAGCTCCAAACGGCACCTGTCTGGCCCTCGGCATCCCGCTGCATGGTGCGAAATTTCCAAATCCGAAACAGTCGCCCAGTCTTTCCAACTCGAGTTTGGCAGTAGAGAATGGGGCGGCCATCTCTTACAAGAATGGCCAAGCCGACGGCAACCATGACGGGCAGCGCCACAATCATAAGCATCGCGGTAATAACACGATCGATCCACGGCTTGTAGTTAAAGTATGCAGCCACGTCATCGCGGTGCGGCTCAACGGTACACGCAGCCGCAAACGCGTCCTGCTTCGAGGCG
Source organism: Pirellulaceae bacterium (assembly GCA_020852965.1). GTDB lineage: Bacteria > Planctomycetota > Planctomycetia > Pirellulales > Pirellulaceae > Aureliella. Next base: position 19,529 of record JADYZV010000190.1, read on the forward strand.
ATCACGGAGCGTTGGGTTTTTTGCCGAGCGCGCCGCGAAGCGCAAACGAATGGAGTAGGGCGAGGTGTTGTTTTCGGCGTAGAGCTCATGGAAGAAATTCCTAGGTTGCGTCCAATTGCGGCTGTTGCGGCGGCGTCATGGCTTGGCGCACTTCAATCTCGATGGCGGAAAGATGATTGCGTATGTCAGCTTCGCCACTTTCGTCTTGAGAAATGTGCTGGTGATGTAGGGAGTCTTCGTCGAGAGTGGTCAACTGGATTGACTGGTGCGGGCGTTTGCAATTCACCACCGTTCCAAGGCAGCACAAGCCAGCCCGCAGCGCAGCCTGCTCGGCTTTGGCTAGTTCGTTCCAGCGGCTTTCCCCACCGCTAACGGCGAGGACCAGTTGGTCAAAGGGAGCCGCCAGGAGTAGTCCTTCGGCACAATCCAGGATTGATGCACCCACCGCTACGATCGCTTGATAGTCGTTCTGCAACTCTTTCAGAGCCTCGGCAATTCTGGCTGGATCGATCCGCATGGGCGTTCCTTGGTGGGTCCCCAATGGCAAGACATCCACCCCTTGTTGCGAACTGCGAATGAGAGACTTCACCGCCAGTTTCCGACTGCAGACCTGAAGCAGCCCGAACGATTCTGCGCAACCTAGCTCGTGGGCGAGTCGATTGTTTGTGGTGTCGAGGTCAATTAATAGCGTTTTGCAATGCAAGGCGGAAAAGGCGATCGCCAAATCGCGCGCCACCTTATGACGTGGCTCATTCTGTGTCGCACCGGCAACGATTAAGGAAGGGATGCTTAGGCCCTGTTTGGCGGAGAGTAGGATTTGCGAAACGGCCTCTTGGGCGCCAGGCATGTGTCGCGGGGGAGTACGTCGCACCAAGCCATTGGCGGATGGATCTACCACACCGAATACCGGGAAGCACGAATTCTCCACAACATCTGCCGTTTGGCGAATCGTGCAACTGCGCCATTCAAAATAGCCTGTCCCCAGAACGATGATCATCCAGCATGCCGCGATCACCACACCAACGGCTTTCAACTGCTTGGCGCGGCTGACAGAGTCGGGGAGACTCGCGAGCTGCATCAACTGGACCCGAGGTTGCGACTGACGCTCGATTTTCAGCTCCTCCAGCGACTGCCACAAGCCATCAGCCAAACGAGCCTGGCGATCGACGGCATGCCGCTTGACGTCGAGCTGCAGACCGGACTTTTCGTCGCCCCTGAGAGTGCTTGTATCGATTTCCGCCAAACGGTTGCGCAAGAACTCCTTTTCAGAATCGTTCAGCTCGATCTGCCTCATTAATTGTGCAAGACTTGTTTGCGTCTGACCTTGCTTCTGCCCCAGAACCTGGGCTTGCACCCGTGGACGGACCCGTTGAATAACTCTAGCTAATTCGTCTGCATAGAAATCGCGGTCAGCCAACAAGCGTTCGATCCTGGGGGAGTCCGGATGCGCGACGATCTCGCGCATTTGGCGCAATTGGTCGTCCAGCACGGCCACGCGCTGTTGGGCGTCGACCACTTCTGGAGCGGCTTGAATTGCCTCCTCAATATCTTGGCGGCTCGATGGGTCAACGCGCGCGTTGGCTTCAGTTTGGGCTTCTTCAATCTGACTGGCGAGCTCATGCCCGCGAAGTTGAGCAGATCTCAGTTGCTGAGCGTAGTCGCGATAGGCTTGCAGTTGGATCTCGTCCCGTATGGTGAGCGACTGAGAATTTTCGGAGCCAATTTGGATGGCTACCTCGTTCAGTTCGGCCCACAGCTCGTCCAAGCGCTGCTCTGCGTCCTGGGCGGCGCGTTCGAGTTCGATGAGTCGACGACCTTGATCTGATTCCAGTCGTTCTGTTATTTCCGACATATAAGCATTCGTCATCGCGTTTGAAATCGCCTGGGCAACTTCCGGTACCGGATGCTTGGCGGCAATACTCAACAATTCAGAGCCTGACTGCATGTCGACTTGAACCAGGCTTTTCAGCCAATCGCTAGGATCACGGAGAGGAATGAACTGCTGCCAGGACTCTAGTTTGGTGTCCTTTAATGCCACTGCAATAACTTGTGGAGAAAGTGCCAATTGCTCCTGCGCCCGAACAAATGCCAAGTCGTCAGCCCGCGTCGACTGTGGGGCGAAAACGACAGCTTGGTTCTGCCGGACTCTGACAAAGCTCTCCGCTTCATAGGTCGGCAGGATTAACATACAAGCCAGGGCGGCAAACAGCGTCGACGTTACCGTGCCGAACGCCAGCGTCTTGAGGGAATGATAGCGACAGGCAAGCACCAGCTCACTGAACTCTGGAATGGGGCGTCGCACAGACAAGCGATGCCGCATGGGCGGGGCATCGCTCGCTGCATAATCTGCCGAAGTGGTTCGCTTTCCATCCATGGAAACGATGCCTCAAGGGAAAATGAAATCTAAAGCCGTTCCAACGCTGCATCGTTCACGCCAGTCCGCTGGAAACGCGAAAACGACCGCCAGAGCGCTCGCTTGCTAGCGATTCTTCGTCGACAGACGCGAGTGATTTGAAGCAAATAGACGTTGGCAACATTCTTAATTCAATCGCTACAAACGGATTCTGGCGTGTGCATAATGTCAATTGGGCAAGCTAATGAAGTAATGCCTTACGATTCGTAAAGCTCAGAGCAGACAACTCACTTGCATCGTCGCTACGGCCAGTACTAACAATACCTTTGACCAGCAACCGCGGGCCCATGGTAGCGTCAAGGCAAATGAAAGGATCCTAAGAAATCGCGCAGTCGGTAGGCGGTAACGCGTGTGGCAGCTTCTGTATCGATTCGGCCGGTTGCGCACCGGTCCCATTCGTACCCCGCCTTTCCGCAGTGGTTGGCGCATCGAGGGCCGCCACTACCGCGAAGTCGAATCACGATGAGCCTGCGATTTGAGTGGCGATTTGAACCGACTACGTTGGCGCAGATGGCAGCGGCAGACGCAGCTCGAATTGACTGCCTTCACCGAATTGGCTGGTGACGGCCAAGCTACCATGATGTGCGTCGATGATGCTCTTGCAAATTGCCAACCCCAGACCGCTGCCGCTGCGACGCTGGTCCTCAGCTTGACGCGAGCGCGAATGATCAACGCGGTAGAAGCGATCAAAAAGGTGTGGCAGCGAATCGGGGGGGATGCCCGTCCCCGTGTCGCCTACTCGCAATACTGCACAACCCGCCTCATGCAACGTGCTGAGCGTGACACTTCCACCGGGCCTATTATAGAGGATCGCATTGTGCAACAAATTGGCTATGACTTGAGCAATTCGCCCAGCATCAGCGGTGCATAACGTCGATTCGCCTTGAAGATCAATCGTTATCTGCCTTTCGTGTGCTAACGGCGAGAACATGCTCACGGCTTGCGCGGCGAGTGTCTGCAAATCAATTTCGGCCAGTTGAAGGTTCATTTGGCCCGCATCGGCGCGGGCCAACGTCAGCAGACCGTCCACCAAACTCCGCATGCGCTCGGCGGCCGATTGGCAGGTGGCGATGGTGCTGCGATACTCATCGCCACTGCGTTGACGACTCAGAGACAATTCACAGTGCGATAAGAGGACCGAGATCGGTGTGCGCAATTCGTGGGAAGCATCGGCGGTGAACTGGTTTTGCCGCTCAAACGATGCTTCGAGCCGCTGGAGCATCGAATTCAGCGTTCCACCCAGCGATTGCAATTCGCTGTCCATCTTAGAGGTATCGATGCGCCCCGATAGGCTCTGAGCCGTGATGTGCTCGGCCGTATCGCTAATCTGGCGAATCGGCTGAATAATCTTGCTCGCCAACCACCCTCCGCCGATCAAACCGAGTGAGAGCACGGCGGCACCAATTGCAATGAGTTGCACGAGCGATTCATTCAAGCGGTGCATGACACGGCTCACATCGCGGCCGACAACGATCAGTGAGTCGCCCGGCCCGCGCAACAACACTTCGCGGCGGCCCTCGCCCGCATTGCGAAATACAAGCGGTCGGAGTGGAGCTCGCCAAGCCACTGGCACGCCGCTCGTTCCGTCATGCAGCATATCGCCTTCAGCGCTGAAGACCGCAAAGTACGGCAAACTGTCGCGCGGCGGTCCCAAATGCCCTCGCTCCAACTCGCCTCGACCGAATCGATCTCGCCTCATGTTCTCCACTGACGGTCGAGGGCTGCCAACTGGTCGCTCATTTGGTCGCTCGTCTGGCCGACGGGGTGGACGTAGACGGTGCGCAGGCTCTAGGGAAAGAGGCAGTTCCTGCAGGGCGTCTTGGCCGTATTTGTCGTTCGAGGTGGCTTCTAAGGTTCGCAGAGTGCCTTCTAGCACGCGCGCATCACTGAGTAGCTCGCCGTCAATCTCGCTCATCGTTGCATGATGCAGTTGGCGAAAGAAGGCCGAAGCAAACACAATAACGACGGTCGACAAAATCAGCGCTTGCCAAAGTTGCAATCGTAGCCGCAGTGACTTAGTCATGCACGATGTATCCCTGCCCACGCCGAGTTTCAACAAAGTCTGCGCCGAGCTTTTTTCGAATATGAGAAATGTGAACATCCACTAAGTTGGACAGACTGTCATCATCCACATTGAAGATATGGTCGTAAATTGCTGTGCGAGTAATGAGCTTGCCGCGATGCAACACCAATAGCTCTACGATCGCGAATTCACGAGCGGTCAACGCAATGAGCTGGTCGCACTTGGTGACCGTGCGATCAGCCAGATTAACGCAGATGCTTCCGACCTCGATGTGGGAAGTAGCCTGTCCAGCCGAGCGACGGATTAGGGCTCGAATGCGCGCCACCAGTTCCAGCACTGAGAATGGTTTGATCAGATAATCGTCGGCACCACCATCGAGTCCGCGTACGCGATCCGTCGTTGCATCTCGGGCGGTGAGTATCAATACTGGTGTCGATTTCGTTTTGCGCAGCGCGCTGAGCACCTCCCAGCCACTCATCAGCGGCAACATGATGTCCAGTACAATGGCGTCATAATCCCAGGCCAGCGCTTTGTGGTAACCGGTCTGCCCCTCTTCAGCTTGGTCAACCGCCAAACCCTCCTCGCTCAGCGCCTGCGCAATGGCATTGCGCAGGTCGGGTTCGTCTTCAATGACTAGTACTCGCAACGTCGATATTCCTTAACGATCTGAGCAGCCTTTTCTCCGCCCCCTCGCCGACTGGCCCGGCAGGAGCGTGAGTTTTGGTCTTAGCATAGGCTAGTCCCCAAACTTCCGCTCATGCCAGACAAGCTGGCATGGGGCACGGTGAAAAAAGCGAAACGGGCGTTACAACGTGTTATGACTCGAGCGGCGGACGCTCTGGACGCTTTTGGTCGCCGTCATTGTCTGGTCGATCGCCGCCAGGGCGACCACCCGGGCCGCGCCTGCCAGGGCCTCTTTCTCCTCCTCCGCCCGGACCACCAGCCCGTCGTCCCATTTCTTCAGCAAATTTCAGCAACTCGTCCTTATCGAGCATACCATCTCCATTGGCATCGAACTGCAGCGCATGCTCCACGAACTGCTCGGGATTGGGAGGGCCGCCAGGGCCGCCAGGGCCGCCAAACTCGCCAGGGCCTCCAGGGCCTCCAGGACCTCTACGGCCTCCAGGACCGCCTTGGCCGCGAGGGCCGCCTTGGCCGCCTTGGCCGCCGGGCGGCGTTCCAAATCCACGATCGAGGTCACCAAGATCGCGCGGACCTCGACCACGTCGCGATTCTCCATCACGTGGCGGTGGTGGTGGCGGCGGTGCCCCGTCGGGTCGAAACTCATCCTCACTCAGCTCCCCATCTCCATTCTTGTCGAGCTTTAGCAATGCGGTGGCCGCCGCTTGGATCTCTTCCGCCGAAATCACATGGTCGTGATTAGGATCCAATGCCTCCATCAACAGATGGTCACCTGGCGGGTGCCCTTCGGGAGGACCTCGACGATCACCACGTGGACCATCGTCTCCTCGACCTTCCCGTTCAGGACCGCGATGCTCAGGACCACCACGCCCCGGACCATCCGGCGGCTGAGCCCACGCGGCGACTCCACAGCCTACGGCCAATAGCCCTAAGGCAACAAGGAAAAAGCGTTTCATTTCAGTTCTCCAGAACAGTGATTCGACCTGCCTGCACGACGACTTGCGTGCTGCGATGGATTCAGGTTACCAAAGGGATCCTTAAGATAGCGTGAAGGCGTAGAAAAAAAATTAAAAACCTCCTTCATCGCAGCTTAAGGTTGCAGACCTATACTACGGCGAACATCTGATCATCATTTGGGCGCTACGAAAGGTGGAGAAATGGCAATCGTTCGCGAAGTAGCTTGGGAACGGTCACAATAAACGTATAACATGAGACGAATCACCGACAGCGTACTGATGGTCTGCGCTGGGAGTGTTTCGATCAAGGAATTAATCATAAAGAAAATAACTGCAATCACGGTCGTCGCCGCCACCTTGACCCTAGGCTTGGCCGCTCTCCTTTGGTGGCCACGCGGTGGGCGACCTGCTATGGACGATGGTGCCTCGCTGCCTAGTCTCAACTCCACAGAAGTCGACGATACTACCAAACTCGTGAGTTCCCAAAGCATGGGCCTCAGTTGGGGCCGCTTTCGTGGACCCAATGGATGCGGCCTCAGTGACGATACGCGGATCCCAACTCAATGGAGTGACACCGACCATCTAGCCTGGAAAGTAAAACTGCCCGGTGCTGGTGCGTCGAGTCCCATTCTGACCGAGCAGTACGTGTTCGTTACTTCCTACTCGGGCTACGGTGAGAACCTGCAGGACCTCGGGAACTTGAATGAGCTGAAGCGGCACTTGAGTTGCATCCAACGCAGCAACGGGGAAGTCGTCTGGACCCGCTCGGTCGATAGTGAGCATCGTGAAGACCCCTACCAAGGCAATGGGCTGCCCCAACATGGTTACGCATCGAATACGCCCGTCACGGATGGCCAACGCGTATTCGCTTTTCTAGGCAAATCAGGTGTCATCGCATTCGACTTGCAAGGCCAACAGCTATGGCAAGTCTCCGTGGGAACCGAGTCGGGCAATCGTGGTTGGGGTACCGCAGCTAGCCTGATGCTTTACGAAAATATGGTGATCGTCAACGCAGCCGAGGAAAGTCAGCGGCTGCTTGCGCTCGATCAAGCCACAGGCGAAGTGGTCTGGGAAGCACCGGCAGCGACGCTCGAACTATGCTACAGCACACCGGCGATTGTACATGTGGATGCGACCCGAGACGATTTGGTCATTGCCGTTCCCGGTGAAGTCTGGGGGATGAATCCTCGCAATGGTAAACTGACTTGGTACGTAACAACCTCGCTCACGGGCAATCTGTCCCCCAGCATTATTGTCGATGGGACCAACGTGTTTGCTTTCAGCGGTTATCGGTCCTCGGGCTCACTGGCCATCCAAGCCGGTGGCAAAGGGGATGTTACCGATTCAAACGTGTTGTGGACCAGTCGCAATTCATCCTATGTTGCCACTCCGGTGTTGCTCGATGGACGTTTCCATTGGATCGATGATCGTGGCATGTACTACAGCGCCAGCGCCGAAACGGGAGAGCTGATCCATCGCGCTCGCGTTCCCGACATCAGTGAAGGAGGACGGCCCGTGTACGCATCACCCATTGCTATTGATGGTAAGATCTACATACAGACTCGCAGCAGCGGCGTACTTGTGCTGCAGCCCGGTGACGAGCTGCAAGTGATCGCACAGAATAGATTGGAATCGGACAAGAGCATCTTCAATGCCACACCAGCCGTCGATGCTGGACAGCTTTTTCTGCGTTCGGATACCTACTTGTACTGTGTCAGTCAGTAGCCGGTTGCCACCCGCCCATTCTTTCGACGAACCTAGTACTTCGACCATTTTTAATTTTAGGGGTAGGGGTAGGGGTAGTGGACGAGGTTACGAGTCCCAATTCAACCATTTTTGATTTAAGGGTTGAATGTAGTGGACGAGGCCCGCGAGTCCCAAACTTATTACGTATCAACCGGACTCGCGGGCCTCGTCCACTACTCTAAAATCTAATCTAGACAGAGCACCACTACCGTTAATTGGAATTCAGCGACTGGCTTGCACTACAACACCAAGTCGCGCAGCGGTTGTGGAAGGCCATTCCAGGTCTCCATGTAGGTCGCTTCGAGCGGGACATTGATGTAATAGTCGTTGTGTACGAACAGCGGCATGTCTGGAATTGCCGAGCCGATCGCAAAAGGTTCAACATAAGCTGTCTTGATTGGGGCGGCTTGATAGGCCACCAAGGTCAAGCGGCGACCGGCAGGAAGCTCAAATGGTTCATCAGCGATTTCATCCCAGATTTCTTTGTGGATACCCTGCGGATCGCGCGGTCCTGGCAAGAACGGATCGATAATTAACAGGTTGATGCCGTCATATAGAAGGTCGATTGTTTTTTCAACGAACGAGCGTAGCGCATGTCGCGTGTCTTTGTTGACAGGCGAAACCAATTCGATCACCGCAACTACCTTTCCCAGCGAATGCCGCACGACGACTCGGTTCGCCTTGGCCGCGTAGCGTTCGTTTTCCAATGGTATCACGAACGCGGTCTGCGGTTTCGGAGGCTTAGCGACTAACAATGCCGCATTATCACCATCGGCCGAAGACGCAACATCCCCGTGCTGCAATGTCACCACATCGGGCTCTGGTCCACCGACGACCTGTTCGGCCATGGCAATCAGTCCATGGGGCAGCAATCCCGCGTTGAGCCGATTGGTGATGGTCGCCATCCACAACACATGAAAATTGTGATAGATCCCACTTCGAACGCGAGACCAGTCGTGCATCGGCATATCGGTCACTTTCCTCTGTTCATAGGATGCGGAGGTAGGCTGAAGGGAAACCGGCGAATGTCCCATCATTCTATCCATCGCCGATCGAGGTGTCGAACTAAACGGCGTTCGTCGCCAATTGCATTCGTCGTCGATTGTCAAACAAAGATGCCTCACGCAAAGGCGCACAGCTCGCAAAGCTATCACATGGGAATGCTTTGCGCCTTCGCGTGGGTTTTCAACGCGGCAGCTTCGTTGAGTCTGTTTCTATTGCATTGAATTACAAACTGGCAGTCCAGCCGAGCTGCTTCCAAAGTTGCATCAGCCAGGGGCTGACCCAAGGATTGCTCCATGCAAAACAGGCGGAGAAGGCGCTGATCAACAGCAAACACTCGACGCTACGACGCGCGGCGAAAGAACGAATGTTTCGCAGGCCGATCATGGCCAGTAGCAGCCATAGCGGCACAAGCCAAAAGGCCCAACGAAAGCCGCTGGCCACTCCGCCGTAGTTGCGATCCTCCAGTGGCCGTGCCAAGTAAAAGCCGATCGAGACCAGGCTGGTGACCACAATGGCGGCTACGATCAACAGTCGCTGGTCGCGCCAAGGTTGCCAACTCAGCCGCTCACGCCACACGACGACTACGCCCCACAACGCGACCAACCAAAACGGCGTCAAACTGAAAATGCCGTGATGGCCAATCAGCGCATGCAGCGCGTACTTGAGTTGATTGGGCTCTCCCTTGTCGACCCCCTGCTTGCGCTCGCTGGTCCAATAGCTGCCGGGATAATCGTACCAGTCGCCCCACTCGTAAACTCCAATTCGCGTTGGCTGATCCATTTCAACATCAGCTTCGGCATCGGTCGACCCGTTGCCAGTAACCGATCGACTGGGGGCCGGCAATCTACGCAGGGCCAGACGCAGTTCATTGCTCGCATCCCACACTTCGTATATTCCTGGTCGGCGCGCAGCGGAGATGGTGATTTCGTTCGAGAACTCAATTCCATGTTGTGGCAATAGCTCAGTCAATGTGGCGATCGGCAGTTGCTCAATGTTGACTCCCGGTTCGGCTACGAACTCGAAAAGCTTCGCACCCACATCGCGATGGGCATAGGCGGGGATCCATCGGTCATGCGCCGCATAGTTGGTAACAAAGAATGCGGCAGCCACCGGGAGCAGCGCGGGCACGTAGCCCACTATCGTTCGGCGCGCATCAACGAAAATTAAAATACCAGCGACCGCAGCCACCCAGCTCAACGCCGGCAGCTCATTGGCTGCCGCAAAGCTAGTGGCCAATCCGCACAATACAAACCAGCGCCAGCGGTGATCTCCTACCGATACAATGCGATCGATGCACCACAACGACAGCCCAACCGAAAGAGCCGCCGGCAAGTGATTGTTGAGCGAGCTGACGAAGGTGGTTAAGTAGGTTCCCCACGCCATAAACAGACAGAGCACAATGGTCGACCAGGCGCTCAGTCTTTGCCGCTCCCACCAGCGCAGCATCAGCCACCACCAAGCTACCAGTGGTATCAAGTTGACAATCACCAACAGGATTGGGACCACCAAGAACGGATCGCTCATCAGCGTCGCCCCCGTCACCGCCCGAATAGCGATATACACAGCGGTATAGAGCGTCGGCAACAACGGCGGTTTACTACTGTAGTAATGCTGTTTGCCATCGGTACCGCGATGGCGAACCATGTCGATGGTGTACCACGTCCGGCGGCGTGTGTTGGGATCGCGGATCTCGATCAGATCGTCAATTTCGTAGCTACCCGTGACGGCCAAGGCGGCGATGGTACACCAACGACTGCGATCATTGGCACTAAAGAAAGGGACTTCGCCCGTAGTCGACTGCACTTGGACGATGCGCGACAATTGAATGACCGCGGTCAATATGAGAATCAGCCGGCACAGCCATGGGACTATATGCTGGGGCTCGGACTCTGCAATGTTGGGGTCGCGATTAAGTGAAGTCATCAGGCCAGATCGTTCGCTGGGTCATTATCGGGTGGGGGCGATTGAGTGTCTTTGGCAATGCTGTAGGGCTGGCGCGATGGGCGATTCTGCGCTGTGATCAACTCAGCCAGAAAACCCATCGTGATCAACTGCACTCCGAGCAGCAGAGCCACGATGCAGTAATAGAAAATGGCTTTGCTGTGCAAGTGAACATCGTCCATGCTGGTCATGCGACTGACAACCCACAAGCCCGAGAGTACCAGCAGACCCACGAACCCCGCCGCGAACGAACCGAGTCCGATGGTTCCGAGTAGATGTTGCGGGCGATTGCCATAGCCGGTCAAAAAGTAGACGGTGAGTAAATCGAGGAAGCCCTTCACGAAACGTTCGACGCCGTACTTGGAAACGCCGTGTATGCGCGGATGGTGTTGGATAACGATCTCCGCCACGCGAAAGCCCTTCGACGCAGCCAGCACAGGCACGAAGCGGTGCATCTCACCATACAAGTGAACTTCATCGAGCACTTCGCGGCGATAGGCTTTTAGTCCACAGTTGTGATCGTGCAAGCGCACGCCCGTCAGCCAACTGATCATGCCGTTGAACAGTCGACTGGGAAGCACTTTGTGCCAGGGGTCGTGCCGCACTCGCTTCCAACCCGAGACGACATCGTAGCCCTCGGACAGCTTGGCCAGCAGATGTGGAATTTCTTGCGGATCGTCTTGCAAATCCGCGTCCATGGTGATCACATAATCCCCTTCTACGCGTTCGAAGGCGGCGGCCAGGGCGGCTGCTTTGCCGAAATTGCGCCGCAGCTTGAGCCCTCGGACGTGGGCGTACTGTTGGCTCAGTCGCTCGATAACGGACCAAGATTGATCGCTCGAACCGTCGTCGACCAGGAGTACCGAGGTCTGGTAGTGCTCGCGCTCGGAGACATCGTTAATCCGCGTCAGCAGTTCATCGAGGCTCTGCTCTTCGTTATAGACGGGGATGACGATCGACAGCAGCATGTTGATTTTTACTTAAGTTCCGAATCACGAATAACAGGCCTACCATCAGCAGTTCCGTCGCCAACCACACCACGCGCAGCCACACGGCACCGCACAGAGCGGCCACGGGCCCGACGACTGGCGTTAGCACAATGGACAATACCGCTTCGCGCACCCCCGCTCCACCTGGCAGCAACGATACGAAGCCCAGCACAACCGCCAGCGCGCACGCGCCCCAGCAACTCAGTAGCCAAGTCAGCGGTGTCGTTTGTCCGAAATCGGCGATCGGCAAGCTTCGTAGCACCACAAACAGACTCAGCCCGAACGCGATCCACGTCAGACTCAGTAGCAGCCAGCCACGAATGAATAGTCTACCCTGAATTCGACCGCTCCAGGCGTCCAACAGTTTGGGATCGACGCCGCGTTGTAGTTTGGGGAGCAACCAACGCAGTATAGGCGGAAAAGTCGGTATAAATGTAGCCAGCAGCAAGCCTATCGAGAGTGCGCTCAGCCGCCAATCGATATTCAGCGCGATCATGCACAGCCCCGCCATCGCCCCTCCGACGGACATCATCGTCAGCGTTTCCATAAAGATGGTAATGGATGTAGCGACTTTCTTGATCCCCAGCGGTTCGAGCGCCGTTAGCCTGAGCACGATCACCATCGCCTTGCCCGGGAAGTACTTGCCTAGGTTTCCATAGAAGTAGGCCCATAGAATGGTGAGCAAGTGCGTCGGTTGGTCGAGTGCACGTAGACACTGTCGCCAGAACAGACTACCCGGCAGCATCCCCACGCCATACAGCACACCAGCCAGCATCAATCCCCATGGGTCAGCCTGCCAGAAGCGGCGCGCCCCGCTTTCAGCCGCATCGGCTTCGCGTTGTAAGCGGCTCGCTGCCTGAGTCTCGCCAGCTTGTGTGGCCTCGACCGCCCGCTCGCGCAGATGCTTGGCCGTTTGAGATAGCTTGTCGAGCTGGATCGAGAGTTGCACCGACGACTTGCGGATACTGCCGACGATCCCCCAGGCAACCACCGCCAAGATGGCCGCTTGCAATATCCACTTGATCCAACGTCTGCGTGGCGTCAAGCTGACTTCCCTCGCTCCTTGGAACCTTGCGCATACTCTGGATTCAGTTCGACCAGAATGGCTTTACGTCCCAAGTTATTGGCAACCATGCCTGTTGTTCCCGAACCACCGAAGGGATCTAAGACAACGTCCGATTCGCGTGAACCGAGCAGAATGCAGCGCCGAGCCAGTTCGCGTGGAAAGGCAGCGGGATGGCCATGATTGCTCGAGTCAGGCCCGAGTATCCAATAGTTGCGCAAGTTCGCTCCCGTTTCTTCGCGAACCGCTTGAGAATCGTAATAGTAGGATGGTGATTTAGAAAACAGAAAGATTTCTTCGGTCGCATTGGTTGGACGATTCTTGACACTCTCAGGCATTGCCGTCTTCTTGATCCACGCAATCTTCGAGCGCAGAATCCAACCGTCCTGCTGCAGTGCGAAGGCCACTCGCCAGGGAAGCCCCATCAGGTCTCGATCCTTCAAGCCCCACACGTCCGGCACCTTGCAATTGCGTTTTTGAATTAACGTTTTTGTATTTCCGACCATCGCATTGGGGCCACATTTGCCGGTCCCACCATTGCGTGCGTAGCCATCGCCCACGTTCAGCCACAGCGTACCGTCACGGCGCAGAACCCGGTGTACTTCGCGAAAAACTTTCACTAGGTTTTCAACGTAGAGTTCGGGAGAAGCTTCGGCACCGATCTGGTCGTCATGATCGTAGTCTCGCAGACCCCAATACGGCGGCGACGTAACGCAGCACTGAACCGACTCCGCTTCCAGGTTGGGCAACACCTTCGCGCAATCGCCCGTAAGCACTTGAAGGCCAGACGCTTGTACCAACTTTTGTATTAGCTGTGCCACTTTTGAAACATTGCCTCCAAGCGTGCCGGCGAGATGAAAAGGCAATTGTACTGAATTTCCTGGTGAGGATAGACGTCATTGGCAAGTGAGCGTTGCTCGACGGAAAGCCACATCGTACTACCGAAGTTGGACAAACCAAGCCGTAGCCTGAATGGCGTGATTCATCGCTGCATCATCTCAGACGTCGTGGTCAGACGTCGTGGCAAGCTTTACAATTATGTAAGCGTTTGCAGGCTTAGGGCTGTATGGGCTCCACCATATCTGGCAGGCTACAAAGCCATTGACAGCACGCTAGCATAGCCACTTCGTTTTCAGGCTTTTTACGCAAATTTCAATACCTTCAAAGCCGGGTGCTTTGAAAATCGCTTGCCTTGCGTGCATGCTAGCAGTATTATTGGGTGGTCCCCATTATCCTCGGTCGATCCTCGGATAATTTCCCCCAAACCCGTTTGTCCACGGATCGTCCGAGGATAATTGATAGTTCGTCCTTTGGTAAGTCGCAAAGCATGCCCACAAAATCCGTTCTCGAAGCTCGACGCAACGTTATGATTGTGGTCGTTGTGATCTCACTACTTTCGATTGCGATTGCAGCGTGGACATTTGCCGGTGACGGAACAGAAAGATTTTTCTATTGTCTAATGGGTGTTGGTATAACATCCGCCGTGATTGCGCGATTCATCTGGCGTTGCCCCTTCTGCAACGTTTGGCTTGGCAAAGGCTGGAGCAAACCTTCATGCCCGAAATGTGAAAAGTCTTTTGCATCGGACTCAGAATGAATGACTCGCTGGTCAACGCAGACCTTGATTCCTTTGGACTTATGCGACACAATGCGGACGAACAACACGGATGCACGCCAGTTCGCGATGCCGTTCAGCTTGCTAAAATATTCAACACGCGAACGACGTGATCCTCGACGACTATGAAGTCCTGGGTTTGACAAGTGACGGTCGCCACTTTTTTTGGGAGCTCTTGGTTTTTACATGATAGGGGTTGTCGGTAGGTGCCTTCGTCGGAGCCGCCTGTCGGTCGCTCACCCCGGCG
>JADYZV010000191.1 GCA_020852965.1 Pirellulaceae bacterium
CCAACTTGCGGCACATGCTTTTCACCAATCAGGAACGTGTTGCTGGTGCCGTCCGTGATCGTGCCAAAATCAACCTGGCTCTTCACTAGCTCTCCTGCTCCTGCGCCTGGCAGTCGCGTGCCGCGAACGATTGTGCCGCTGGCACTAGTCGACCACCAATTGCCTTGTATGTCCCCGTTACTGTTCGGTGCTCCAAACGTGCCGACGTTGCCAGCATAGTCACCCGCTTGCCCCGGCTTGTGGTATCTGGCTTGCAGCCCCCCAGACCCCAATATGCCGCTTTGCCCCGCTTCCATAATGCTGAGCTGGGTGCCTGCGCGTCGTGATGGACAGTTGTAGGCAGGTACATGCACTTGACGCGCCGCGTCAGTATTCTCCGTCGGTGAGATCGTTGAGGTGTCGTCTTGGTCGCTATAGTTCTTCTTGAGATCCCACAGGTTGTAGCCATTGCTCTGCTCGAGGTACGGCATGATCATCACGGCCCACGTAGGCGATGCGGCGTTGTCGGTTGCTTTCCTTGCGGGAAAGGCTTTGTAGGTATCTGCGAAATTGTGCATGGCCAGGCCGAGCTGTTTGAGGTTGTTCGAACAACTCATGCGGCGAGCCGCTTCGCGCGCGGCTTGGACTGCGGGCAATAGCAGCCCAACTAGAACGCCGATGATGGCAATCACTACCAACAGCTCAACCAAAGTAAACCCAGTTCGAAATTTCGTTCTCATCGCTAGAGCTCCCATAAGAAAGTACGGATAAGGAGATAGCCCATAGCGGAATCGCCGTCAGGCTCGAACTCTCCATGTTCCCAATTGAAACATGTGGAGACTAAAAGAGTTATGGTATTTTTGATAAATCTTTTTCGCATTCTAGTTACCCCCCAGTAGAATATTGAATAGCAGGGCATTCAACCGAACAACGAGAAGCGGCTTAGCTCCATGCTGGACTGCAAAAAAAGTTGATATTGACGATGCAGAGGATATGCAGAGTTATGCGCGATTTTTTCCATGAATCGCGGAGTGATGGTTTCGAAACGGTCTTCTCTCGTTCCCAAGGATTGGCATCCCAGGCCAACACCTGCCATCGCTTCGCGGTTAAAGAAGAACCGAGCAAGCTAAGCTCAATCGGTCAGAAACCTGTGCCTACGGAAATCAACCACAACTTCAACTTTTCAGCGGCTAAGCTCAATTCCCAAAGTCGCTGCGGCGTTGCGCCCGAACGTCGCACCGCCCGAGCGGACTTTCGTTAGAATGCATTATTGCTCTAGCACTAGTGCCAAAGCGGCTTGAACGTGCCTTTGATTTTGACAAAGCACTAGGCACATCAATCGGTGCAACGGGAGGAATGTCCCATCGTCGCCGTTCCCACCTCGACAAAGTTCTGTCCCAATGAAGCAGCACCGTTCGATCGCCGTCGTCATGGATCATGCCGTCAGTTTTAACCGTGAAGTGCTGGCGGGTATTGGTAGCTATGTGAGTGGCATGCCGCACTGGGTGATCGTCCCCTTCCTAGCCGAAGCTCGCGGATTGGCTTCCGCGCGATGCCGCGAATGTGACGGGTTGATAGGACACCTGTTTAGTCCGGCGCTGGCCGAGGCGGCATTGAAACTGCCAATTCCGGCGGTGACGGTTTCCGGTGTATTGTCTGAGTACCCCATACCGCGCGTGTCTCCAGATAACGAAGCGGTGGGGCGTCTGGCGGCGGAACATTTCTTGGAACGTGGCTACAACCAGTTTGCATTTGTGGGCTATCAGGAGTTTGATTTCTCACAACACCGTTTGGCTGGCTACGAAACTCGATTGCGGCAGAGTGGCTTCGCGACCGAAAGCTTTCTGTTTCAGCAGAGGCGGAACACTCACCCCGGCGTTGATCTACTGACCAAGGCGCCCGGACTGCGTAAATGGTTGCTCGAACGTCCGCGTCCGCTGGCACTGTTTGCCGCCAACGCCATGATTGGCTTCTGTACTTCCATCGCTTGTCACGAGTCGGAGTTGCGAATCCCGGATGATATCGCATTGCTGGATGTCGATAATGATGAACTGCTAAGCAAACTGAGCAATCCGCCCAACTCGAGCGTCGCCCTCGCCACTCACCGCATGGGATACGAAGGAGCTCGCATGCTTGACAACCTGATGTCTGGGGTAAAACCTTTGGAGACGGCTATTACCATTCCACCAATCGGAGTTGTGGTGCGTCAGTCGTCGGACGCGTTGGCGATCGACGACGAGGACATCGCCAAGGCAGTGCGTTTCATTCGCCAACCTCGCAGTCAGGCGATAACCGTGTCCCAAGTCGTTCGACACTTGGCGCTCTCACGCACCACGGTCGATCGCAAATTCAAAGAATTGGTGGGACATAGCTTAGCCGAAGAGATCCGCCGCAACCGCCGCGAGCGAGCCAAGACGTTGCTGGCCAGTTCGGAGCTCTCGATAGCTGACGTAGCGGCCAACTCGGGCTACACAGGCAACATTGAGCTTTCAGTCGACTTCCGGAAGAATGTTGGCGTCACCCCTTCGCAGTATCGCCAACAATTTCACGTCCAATCACTTTGATCTGCAAACTAAGTACTGTCCAATGCAGCACCGATCGATCGCCGTCGTCATGGATCATGCCATCAGCTTTTACCGCGAATTGCTGGCGGGCATTGGTAGCTATGTGAGTACTATGCCGCACTGGGGGATTGTCCCATTCCTTGCGGAAGCTCGCGGGTTGGCTTCTGCACGATGCCGCAATTGCGATGGGCTGATCGGAAGCCTCTATACACCGGCGCTCGTCGAGGCTGCATTGAAACTGCCAATCCCGGCGGTGACGGTCTCCGGAGTATTGTTTGAATACCCCATACCTCGCGTATCTCCAGATAACGAAGCGGTGGGGCGTATGGCAGCGGAACATTTCTTGGAACGCGGCTACACTCAGTTTGCGTTCGTGGGCTATCAGAAGTTTGACTTTTCACAACAACGCTTGGCTAGTTACGAGAATCGATTGCGGCAGAGTGGCTTCGCAACCGAAAGCTTTCTTTTTCAGCAGAGACGCAATACCAACCCAGGCGTTGATCTGCTGACCAAGGCTCCTGGACTGCGTAAATGGTTGCTCGACCGTCCTCGTCCGCTGGCACTGTTCGCTGCCAACGCAATGCTTGGCTTCTGTACATCCATCGCTTGTCAAGAATCGGGTTTGCGAATCCCGGAAGATATCGCTTTGCTGGATGTCGATAATGATGAGCTGCTAAGCAAGTTGAGCAAGCCGCCCAACTCGAGCGTCGCCCTGGCCACACATCGCATGGGATTCGAAGCGGCTCGCATGCTTGACGGCCTGATGTCTGGAACAAAGCCTTTGGAGACTGCGATTACTATTCCTCCGATCGGGGTGGTGGTGCGTCAGTCGTCGGACGCGTTGGCGATTGACGACGAGGACATCGCCAAGGCAGTGCGTTTCATTCGCCAGCCTCGCAGTCAGGCAATAACGGTGGCCGAAGTAGTACGACACATGGCGCTCTCGCGCACGACGGTCGATCGCAAATTTAAGGAGTTGGTGGGGCATAGCTTGGCCGAAGAGATCCGCCGCAACCGTCGCGAGCGAGCCAAAACGTTGCTGGCCAGTTCCGATTTGCCCATTGCGGACGTCGCTCAGAAAACGGGCTATCCAGGGAACATCGAACTATCCGTCGACTTTCGTAGGAACCTGGGTCAGACTCCCACTGAGTATCGTCAGAAATTCCAAATTCCCAGAGGGTAAGCACCTTCAATTATCAACGGGCGGATGGTTGGTACTGATGTGTCAGTGTGAAAGAAGCTAATTGGGGCAGCATGGATGCGTTGCTAGCCGATCGACTTTGCAAGTCTTACGCATCCACTCTTACACCATCGCCCCTGTTTCGCAACATGTGAGATGCGTGGTCAAACGGATGGTGCTCGACAGCTTTTTGCAACGTGAGCATCGCTTGCTCCAGCTCGGACTGCTCCACAAGCAACTGACCTTTCAGCAATAATGGCGGGACCCGACGCCCCCATATCTTCGTAAGCGGTTTTCTGGAGACGACCTGTACGCATATCAATTGCCCTCTCCAAAACTAGTTGGTATCTCGTCCACTACCAACCCCTAAATGGAAGTTTGACAAAGCATTGAGCCAAGTAACGCAGTTTTCAATTTCATTGTCCCACCAAGACCAGCTTGCATTTGGGGAGCAGGGTCCGTAGTTCAGACTGAGCTTCACTCCCTCCCTTATATTGAGAAAGCGCGAGACGAACTTCCTTCAAGTTCTTCAATGGGGCCAAGCCAGCAAAGTCGAGTCCAACAATGGCCGTATCGGCGGCGTATAGTGTTTCCAGACTCGGCAGACCCTGTAGGTTACCCAGTGCGGCGTCGGTAATGGCGATGTCGGCGTCAATGTTTAGCATTTTCAAGTTGGGAAGACTCAGCGAGCGTAGTCCATTGTCGGAAATATTGCTTCCAATGAGATGCAATTCCTCCAAGGCGGTGAGTGTGTTGATGGCAGCGATCGAATCGTCATTAACGTGCTCAGATGCCAGCACTAGTTTTTTTAAATGAGCCAGTCCGCGCAATACCTCTATGCCGTTCTCGCCGGCAGGTGTGTAATAGGCGTCAAGCGATTCGAGCTGTTTGAGTTGTCCCAGGGCGGGAAGATCCGCCAGACTGATCTCCTGGCATTGAAGTTCTAGTTGACGCAGGGCGTCAAGCTCCGCTAACGCCTGCAATCCCTCTGCGGTTACCGCGCGACTGTTAATCGTCAATCGCTGCAGCGGTAGGGCTGCCAGGTGCTTCAGGCCTTGCCCAGCGATTTGCGTGTGGGCCAATTCGAGTTCAACCAATTGGTCGTGCCCCGCCAACGCTTTCAGGGCTTCATCGCTGATGGCTACCCTGGAAATGTTCAATTTCTTTAGCTTCGGCGCAGAAGCAACGTGTGCCAAGCCGGCGTCGGTAACTTGATTGCACTCCTGCAAGGCGAGTTCTTCGATTTCCGGATGGTCATTCAATGTCCGCAGATCGGCGTCTCGGACATCCCGTCCGTAGAACAGCATCCCCGTAGCTACCCCTTGAGAATCGGTGTGTAGCCTAACGTCTGGAGTTGCGGTGCGACCGCAACCAGGCAACGCTACGCAACCAGCCAGCAGACCGCAGAGCAGGAACCAATTGGCCAAATCGGGTTTGTTCAACGTCGTCCCCCTTTACTCTCCAAATTAAAATTTGCTTGGTTGTCGCCCGAGACGACTTCAAAGGAAAAATCGTATGGTGGCAAGTAGCTTTGTCGCTCCTCTTCTTTGGTCATAATGTCGCTCGTGCTCTCGATGTTGCGCGCAATACGGACAGTATGCTTTCCCAAAATGGCTCCATTGGAATTATCGGTCATCAACTTCAAGACGTACTTTCCACTTGAATCGGTGCGACCGGTGGACGTAGGGTTCTCGCCCTCCACGGCTTCCAGCGGCGAAAACGTGACCGTCGCGTCGACCAGTGGTTGGTCATCCAGAGTGATCACGCCAGATACTGGTGCCGTTCTATATTTACTACAGCCCACGTTGAGAGTGAGCATACACAGAAGTAAGCCAAGAGATAGCTGGGGCCGCCCCAACTTTACGAAACGCGCTAACATCAGACTGCTTTCCTGGGACAAAATGTCATTTGCTTGTTAACTCAGATTGGATTGTTAGTAACGCTGATATTTACTCCTCAACTCAACTCAAGTCACTAGTCGTTAACTCAGATTCATCGTGGAGCTACGGTCTTGGAATTAGTCCCGATAGGGACGGCATGCGACAGCCTGGGAAGCTAATCCCAGGGAAGGTGGCGCTGGCAGCGAAAGCCCGAAGGGGCGACAGGCGAATACGTGAACCTCAGGCGCTCGCCGTGGGCCTCTAAAAGACCAAATTGCGCCAAAGCCCACGACTAGTGCCTGAGGTTCACTTTGATCAACAGGCCAGGCTTGCAGCCAAACGGCTAACTCAAAAAAGCAGCGCTGTCCAACTACTTAGCAGCGCCGCACAATTCTGGCTCCCCCCTATCCCGTCAACCGAGCGAAAGGGGAAGCCAGAGAATTGGTGGATGACACACTTCACTACAAGCTGGGTATCTGGGCTACTTCACCACCGGAGCGCGTGGCCAAGGCTGGCAAGACTCCGATGGCGGTGAAGGCGCTGGAACTACTTGGATGCTCGATGCCCATGTCGCCATTGGTACTGATGGCATGCACCGATCCGTCACCGAACACAAACTGAATGATACCGGTATGCAAACTAGCAAATCCACGTTTGCAGATGTTGCTGCCCCCCACGCCCCCGATCGCCACACATCGATCATAGTCGGCGATTAGCATCCGTGGTTGCCCTACGGTAAAGGTCGACTGCATGAACGAAGTGTAGGCATAGGCCCACAGCGTGCGACGATTATTAGCGGTAATCGTATGGTATTCACCGACCATCATGGTGTTGGAGGTGCCGTCGGTGATGTCACCAATCTTGCTGGGTTCAGTATTTAGGCCTGCAATCGGGTTCATACGACCGGCGTGATCCCCCGCGACGGTATACAACACTCCACGATTCTGCATTGCCCAGGCTTGCCTGTCGTTGGAGTCCATCCAGCCGCCACCCCGTGAGGAGGCGCCGTTGACCGCGCGGTAGGAACTTGGCGCGTATTGCACGCCGCTCCCCGGTCCGCTGGCGGGGAATACGAGGGTCTGGGTGTTGACATCCGACGGGCAAGTATAGGCTGCCAGGGTTTGTGTGGCCACAAATTCATTCGGACCGCCGGTGGGCGCGATGCGTCCAGGAGGCGCGTCGCTGAACTCCTTAAAGTCATATTGGTTGGCCAAATTGCTTTGCTCGAGAAACGGCAACAAAAACAATCCCCAGGTGGCACCACTGGGCGCGCTGCAGCACCACCCAGTCATGATTGACGACGGTGGAAACGTGCGGTGCGCCGATTCGTAGTTGTGCAATGCCAGCCCAATTTGTTTGAGGTTGTTGCTGCACTGCATCCGTCGCGCCGCTTCCCGCGCCGCCTGAACGGCCGGCAGCAGTAAGCCGACCAGAATTCCGATGATGGCAATCACCACCAACAGCTCCACCAGGGTAAAGCCTTTTCGAACATTGATACGCATGACGAGTCCCCTTTCAAAAAGATGAAACAAAAAAGTTGGTGACCAAGGAAAGCCTGCATCACCACATTGGACATCGTCCATTTGACTCCAAGGGGTAACCCAAGTGTTATGGTGTTTTTCACAATTCTTTTGCGATTTCTTGTCAATTTTTCCGCATGGAACTAGAAGCTTCCAGAGACCGAAGTAGTGCGGTCGGAGGTGCCAGGGGGCGAGTTATCAGGCAGTCTTTTGGGTGGAAGGCCGTGGTTCTCTTCACCTGGACAGATCGGTCGCACTCCGCCTGATGCTGATAGACGCCCAGGCCTCCCTCAATAGCCGTAAGCGGCTTGGTAGCTTGAAAGCTGGAGATGCTCATGCGACCCCGGCTACCGAGCCACTTTTCACTTAACTTCGCACCCTGCGCATCAGCGGCGTCCTCGAGGACGATAAGTCCATCTTCGTCGGCTCAGCTACAAATCGCCACCATCTCACACGGGTTGCCGAACCGCCGCAGCGGCTCCAGAAGTCTTAAGAAATCGACGTCTGCTTGACCGTGGCGCGATTGTACGAGGAAAGAAAGTCCATGGGCTCACTCCCGTTGAGGTGCTTCCGCTTGTAGGTGTTGATTTAGGAATTCATAAGCCGCCTCGCGCTCGGCCTGTGGGAAGTTGTGCCCCGCATCAGGGAAACGAGCGGGCAGATCATCGGCATTGCCGACGAGTTCATAAACGGGACGCGCGGCGTCGAGGCACTTCTTAACACCGGGCAGCGAGAAGTACTCATCGTGCGCCAGCGCGTTGGTAAAGACTGGCCGCGGTGCTAGGCCAGCGAGCAGTTCTGGGAAATCGAACGGCACCCTGGCGGGATCGTTCCCATAGACGGTCCGTATCCGCCGCATGTGTTTGTCGATTCCCCAGTTCGCCAGATCACCGCCGCCATACTCGGAGGCTGCATAGTCATAAAACGAGTTGTAGCCGCAACTGGAAACCATCACTTTCACGCGTGGATCAACCGTGCCGAGAAACAACGTGTTGTAACCACCCAGCGATTGGCCGATAGCTCCGATGCGGCTCGCGTCCACTTCGGGCAAAGTCTCCAACAGATCAATGGCCAGCATGTGATTCCAGATCCCTTTCATGGTAGCGCTGGCGTAACCACGTTGATAGGGGTTGTAGTCTCCTCCGTGATACTTGCCGTAATACCAGTAGTCGGGCGCGATGACCACATAGCCCCTCTCCGCTAGCGCGTGACCATAAAATCGTTGCTTCGATTTGTCTGTTTCTTCGACAAGTCCCACTACCGAGCGCTTCCCGAAATTGTGCGTTCCGTGCAAGGCGAGTATGGCGGGAGTCGGTCCATGTAGTTTAAAACTTGGCTCACGCCAGACAAGCTGGCGC
This sequence comes from Pirellulaceae bacterium, assembly GCA_020852965.1. Classification (GTDB taxonomy): domain Bacteria; phylum Planctomycetota; class Planctomycetia; order Pirellulales; family Pirellulaceae; genus Aureliella. The sequence continues at coordinate 8,482 of JADYZV010000191.1, forward strand.
GGGGGCCGATGCCAAATCGAGATGTGTAGTACAACGAGCGCTCGCGGGAAGGTAACACACACCTCATCTTATGGACTCATGAATACTTCGAGTTAAACCTTGTCCCAGAGGAAATCGGCTAGACATTGGCAACCGTGGGAATTTCGTATCCGGGCCGGTTGTTGTCTTTGAGCAGAACATTGGCAGCCTGCGCGTGTTCGCCCGTGTGCTGCTCGGCCTGCGGATCAAAGGTCAACATGGGACCGACCGTGTAATGGTTTCCGTCTTGTGGAATGCCTACACCATCGGCCATGACGTCATGCAGGCGCCCGAAATGTTCGGCCGCGTCGGCATTGTCGCCGAAACGTCCTGCTCGCTTGTTGAACGGCAACTGCTCTCCCAAGCGATAGGAATTGTTCATCAAGTGGCCGAGCACGCAGCTGTAGTGAGCCTCCGGCGCGGTGCCATTGGCCAGGCTTGGATCGCCCGCGCGACAAGCGGTGATGAACGCGCCGAAATTGCCGCCAGGAGTTACCGGACCATCTTCGACTTCAACCGTTTCGCCCTCGCTACTCCCCTTGGCGAAATATTGGCCGCGCACGATGCGACCGCCATCTTCGAAGTAGTACTCGTTCTCGACCTGCTTTTCATAGCCTTCGTAGTTCACGTTTCTGACATTGAAGAAGACCTGTTGACCATTGGGATACTCGGCCATGGCGAACATGGTATTAGGGGTTTCCCCTTGATCATTCCATAGGAATCTACCGCCGATAGCCATTGCCCGCACGGGATGGGTTTGATCGGGATCGATGGCCCAACGGGCGATATCCAGCTGGTGTGTCCCTTGATTGTTCAGGTCTCCGTTACCGGTCTTCCAGAACCAATGCCAATCGTAGTGTACATAGTTAGCGTGAAACTCTTGGATGTCCGCGGGGCCGCGCCACAGATCCCAATCCAAATAGGCAGGTGGCTCAGAGATGGGCTCAACTCCAATCGACCCGCGCGGTTTGCAGCAGTAGCCGTAAGCTATTTTCAGTCGTCCGAACTTGCCTGCATGAATGGCCGCATGTAGGCCCGCAATTTTCGCGCTACTGCGACTCTGCGTGCCGTGCTGAATCACCACACCATATTTCTTTTGCGCTTCGACCACTACACGTCCCTCTCCCACATCGTGGCTCATCGGCTTTTCCACGTAGACGTGTTTACCAGCTTGGGCCGCCCAGATCGTGATCAGCGAATGCCAGTGATGGGGTGTGGCCACGGTGATGGCATCGAGCGATTTATCCTCGAGCGCGATCCGCACATCGGCCGTCCCACGTGGTTTGGATTTGCCGCCCGACTGCCCCTCGACCAACCGCATGGTACTTTCGAGCACTGTTTGGTCGGGGTCGATGACCCAAGCCACTTCGACGTTAGGAAGTGCCATCAGGTCATTGAGATGCCCCTTGCCGCGAGAATTGACCCCCGCCACAGCGACCCGCACGCGATCATTGGCCCCTAGGATTTGCCCCGAGGCGCGCGTGCCGGCTAGAATCAGCGACCCTCCGGCGACGGTCGACGTGGCCAGAAATTTACGACGACTGGTGTTGGTCAACGCGTTGTTCAACATAATAGCTTAACTCCAATTTGGTTTGAAAGAGTAACAGGGTTAAAGTGTAGCAGATGGATAGTGCAGCGGAACATTTCTTAGAACGCAGCTACGAACAGTTTGCTCTCAGGCGATTTTCGGATGCGAACTGCATTCGCTCCCCACGCCGTAACTGCGCATTACTTGTTACGAGCCTAATCTAAATTTCCGCTCAGCGATTCCGATGAGGTGCAACGGAGGCATGTCCACTAGATTTGTCGACCGGCGTCTCCTGCGAATGAAGCCAAATGTGTGTCCACAGGCGGCTGATCATCGCCGAGATACTTGTGATGGCTTGGTCGACCACCGCAAAGGGATTGGTCTCTATTTCAGGGCTTGGGGCGACCGGCGCGCGCTCGATCCTCAGCTCGACAGGTCCAGTCAATGGTACCGTTACTTCAAGGCCGGAGGTCTCAGGGCGGCGAAAGCGAGGTTTCATCAACGTCGACTCAGCATCGATCACATATACGCGGTGAACGCCCGGCGGGACGCCGTCCGGACCATAAGCTTCTGGCCGGTCCGTCGTAAGCTGGAATTGGGCACTCTCCTGCACCGCGCCGCGCGAAACAGAGCGGTGCTCGGTCGATTCGAAATAGATAGTCGCCCCCTTCAACTCAGTAGCCGGCTGGCCGTCCTCCCACACCAGCGTGCCGCTTACAGGGTACAGCTCTTTCCCGCAGCCACAAAACCCGGTCAAAACTGCGCACACTGTCAGTGCAGCAAGCCATGCTCGTTTCATTGACGAATTCTCTACTGAGGGGGTAGAACGTTGTAAATGCAATACGGTTCAGTTTTTCAAAGTCGCACGCATACACCAGGTGCCGTAGCCTATTGAAATCAAAGTTTTCAGACTACGGCGGGCCGAGTGTGGCTGCTTTTTCGAACGGCACTGGTTGTAAATAGGGAGCGTTCCGCCCTGGTCTGTCAGCGCGGAAAACGCTCCTTGACTAATCTTCAGCTTCACTCAGGAAGTTGTACCACCAAGCCATCGGATCGCTTGGCCAATCGTTCGAGCGTCGTGCCGTCGAGGCTATTGCTGATGTGGCGTACGCTACCATCGCACAAGACGAATCCGCATACGCCTGGGTGCCAGCTACCAAACCTGCGCGCCTGGATGGAATCAGCGTAAATGCCCGATGAACTGCTGAGGGAAACGTCGTTAGGACCGAGGGCAATTGGATCCTCGAAGCCGGCCAATCGACAATAGTAGGGAATCCAGTAACCGTTGTAGATCGAGCTGTCACCGTAGGCCACATGGTAGAGACCAACTTGCGGCACATGCTTTTCACCAATCAGGAACGTGTTGCTGGTGCCGTCCGTGATCGTGCCAAAATCAACCTGGCTCTTCACTAGCTCTCCTGCTCCTGCGCCTGGCAGTCGCGTGCCGCGAA
>JADYZV010000192.1 GCA_020852965.1 Pirellulaceae bacterium
GGCCCCGTAGTCGGCGTGTCGATAGCCAACGCTCAGCGTATGTGGTGCTACGCGCTGCGCACCCGAAGCTTGAATGCCAATAAAGGGCATCGATCCGCCGCCGCCGAACGCAATCGTCTTGTCCCACTGAGTGATCGCATAAGTCTTCCAAACTCCGCTCTCGGGACGCGCAACGTAAATCTGCATGTGGCTATTCCCATCGCGCTTGTGATAGGTCACCAGCGGGCGACTGCTGGAATCGAATGTCAGCGCGATACCGCTATTGATGATCCCACCGCCAGAGGGTACCGGATCAACCAACACCTGGGCTTGGCTCAAAGTCAATGGAAGCGTCACCGACGTTCCATCGGCAGCTTCCCAGTGTTTCAGATCATCGCTACGCACGTAGGACAGGTCGTGATTGGTTGCGCAGTCAGGCGTATCTCGCCACACCCAAATAATATGAAATTTGCCATCGGGCCCTTTGACTGGGCCAATGGGATAAGCATTGCGCAACTCCTCGCCGTCGAACAATGGCTTGTCAAGGAATCGACTCCACGTCTGACTGTGCAAATCATAGCGATTGAAAAAACTTCGACCGTTGCCACTCTGCCCCGAGCGGTACATGAACAATAGCTGCCCGTCGGAATCGGCCATAAAGCGTGGGTAGGTGCAGCGTTCCTCCTCGATATTTGTCATGGGCAGCCTTTCAAACGTCGAGATATCGCCTGGTTTACGAGTTCGGAAATAGACCAACGGAACACAGTGCATGTTGCCAGCCAGGTGAATATAGCCGTCGACATCCATGATCATGGTAATGTAGTTATGGCTGTCCCAACCGATCTTGGAAGGCAATATAGCCCGATCCCACTGCTGCTGGTCGAGCTGCCGATGCGCGACGACCATTTGATGGGCCGCATTGTAGTAAGCAGCATACTGGTGATTCCCGTCCGTCAACAGACAAAAGCCGACTCGAAACCACGAAGGAACCGTATCCACATCGACCATTTCAACGACCGCATATTCCGATCCGACTACCGTTGGAAGCGGACAGACCGATGCGAGAATGACCGTTGAAAGAAGTAAGGGTGTCCGCAACATGGCGAGAGTTCCTATTAAAAATGATAGCCACTCACAAGTTCGCTGTTGAACGGACAGGCTTACTCGTAACCTTAATATCTTAATCTTAATCTGAGTGAGATTCATTAGAGGATAGCTATGCACAAGTGTTTACGAGTTTTCAGTCGCGATGGAATCGGCTACGAAACCATCAAGGATCCGACTGAACAAGACATCCTGCGCACCATTGAAGCAATTACGAAGCGAGTTCAGGCCGGTGTCGAATGCATCTACGCAATTCTCGATCGCGAAGACCATTGCTATACGCAGTTGGCCGCCGAGGAAGATGGCTACCACGTGGAATGGCGAGAGTGGGGCGAATCGTTTGTGCACTGGTGGGCGAAGGGCATCGACGAAGATGAATGGATTACACAGGCAGAGGCTATCAGAATATTCTTGGCATTTTTACACAAACAGTCCAAGCCAAGTGGTTTTTACTGGTTCAATATGAATTCACAACTCGAACAAAGTGAACCTCCGGACGGAGAAATCCAGGAATTTGAACCGTGATTGGCGGCCGTAGGCGTGGCGGTGACCGCTACCTGCAAAACTGGCGTTCCAACCTGGCAAGCGGGCAATGGGGGCGAGTGCGCGCAGGAGCCTAAGGGGCCAGCGTTAGAATTCAGGCTGGTCGTGCCAGTAGGGACACTGAGGACAAACGTCACCGAGTGGATAGTCGATGCCCTCTTCGTGGGGACAGCCGATGTTCCCGTCCGTGGCAACTGATTTTTTCACACCGTGCTCTCGAAAAAACTCGACAACCTGTCGCGCGACCTGGGGATCGTCGTCGACGTGGTCGCCAAAGAACTTCTTCTGAATCGGCTCGCTCTGTGCATCGATGAGTATGCTGGCTACCAACTTTGTCGTTGTTGTCTCGTCAGGGCCGTATAAAGCGACAGTGCCGAGTGGATAATCTTGCGTGGGTAGCCCAGCGCGATTGCGATACTCTTCGATGGCTGCATACCAAGCAGCCAAGTCGACGTCGCTAATCGAATCTTGGTTCTGCTCACTGACCACCAACCCCGTCTGCTCGAAGGCGTAGATCAGTGCAGGGTCGATTCCCACCTGCTGCATCGCCTGCGACATCTGATGCTCGATATGCTCCAACTGCATGTCGGGAAACAACAAGTCATCGTCTTCCAGTTCACGTCCGTAGTGGCCCTTGAGTTGCTCCATGTGAGCAGTCATTGCTTCGGCCAACTCTTCGGACATGGGAACGCGGCGAATGACGTTGCCAGACTCATCCGCCTCCCATGCGATGTCCTTGTCTTTACAGCACTGTTTGTACTTGCGACCACTTCCACAGGGACATGGGTCATTGCGACCGATCGGATTGTGCGACATGAGGTTATTCCTTTTCATCCGACGCGGAGCGTCGGGACACATTAGAGCTAAAGGTCGTCAGTGGGTTGATACCATAAGCGATAGGGATCGTCCAGTCGCCGCATCTCGGCAAGCAATAGCGTCTCCATCTCGGCGAGCTTATCTGCGTAGCGTGGATCACCGGCCAGATTAACTTGCTCGGCTTCAGGTGTGACGCCGGTCAACGCAATCACGCTCGGAGCGTGATGTTGCCCAAGAAACTCGTTTGGATTCTCAGCCAGATTGAACAACTGCTTTTCTCGGACAACACCATCCAACCCGTCGTACTCGATCAGTTTCCAATCACCCTGCCTGACACTGCGCATGCCGGGCTTGGTCCCGCCGCTATAGACGCCATACATTACATCGCGGATAGTTGACCGCTTGCCTTCGAGCACGCTCTTGAAGCTGATCCCTTCATTGCTGTCGGGAGCTTCAATGCCAACCAGATCGCATAGCGTCGCGAGGGTGTCGAGCAGATAGATGTTTCCGGTCGCTCGTGAGGCGGGTTGGATGCCGGGGCCTTTGACGATGAAGGGGACGCGCCAAGTGTGTTCGTAAAGGTTCTGCTTCCCTTGCAAACCGTGGCGCCCGACAGCGATGCCATGGTCGGAGGTATAAATGATGTAGGTGTTGTCGAGCTCATCCATGGCTGCGAGCTTTTCCAAGACGCGGCCGATCTGAATGTCGATGTTTTCACTGCACGCATTGTAGCGCCCGATCTCATTGCGGATCGTGCGCGGATCCCGCTTGTCCCAGACGCCGCTCACGGCCACTTCATCGCGCAGGCCGGGATGGCCGTCGGGAAAGGGATGAGCGGGCAAATAGTTCGAGGGTAGGGGAGGTTGTTTGTCATTGGCAGGTGGAAGGGAATCCTTATCGGTGTGATTGACTGCTCCGTATTGGGCAAGTAGCTCTGGCGTACCGTCCCGAGTATCGTGCGGATGCGAGAAACCAAAGTAGATTAGAAACGGTTTTGTGTCGCGATTGGCCTCGCGCTCATGCAAGTAGTTGAGCACCTGCTCGGCATGCCAAGCACTTCCAGTTTCTTCGGTGCCGCCTCGCTTGCTCGCGTCGTGGCGTACCGTGAACTGCTTGTTCGCTGCCTCGTAGCTGTTACCGCTCTTACAAGTTCGCATGGTGGCATAGCCAGCGCGGTTGAAGACTGCGGGAATTGTATTTTGTTCCAGATCGGGTGGGCAGTGCCTGTCGACACCCGGGCCAATCGGGAGATGCCAGACCGTGCGCCCACTCATGATCATGTGCCGCGATGGCGTGCAGACAGCACCTTGAAAGGCACCCATGTGATAGGCGCCTTCGATCACCATCCCCTCCGCAGCCAGCTTGTCGAGCACGGGCGTCTGAAGTGAGGTCTGTGGATTGTAGACAGCCAAGTCCATCGGCGATTGGTCGTCGGCAATGATGAACAGAATATTCGGCTTGGGAGAATCGGACGCTTGCGTTGTAACAAGTGGAAATAGTATTAAAGTTGCGAGAAATGAGGTGGCGAGTTTCATGGGCTATTCTTTCGCATGCATTCGAGGAAACTGTTAGAGATGAACCACCTGTTCCAACCGACGCGGAGCGTCGGGCCACTTTAAAGGATACTCCCAAGTATTCCGCCGCACAGCAGTCGATCGTTCCATCCGACGCGGAGCGTCGGGCTACATTAAAGATCGCAAGAATATCCGTTATCCTAACACATTATTCGATTGGCCGGTTTCCTTCCACCTGTATGGCATATGGTAGCGCATCACGCACCCAACAACACGGTATACTAGTGAATTGAACCACTTACCAAGAGCAATTAGGAACGCCAGCATGACGTCGGATAGCACTAGAACTCAACGTGAATTCCATTTGAAATCGCGACCGCAAGGTGTGCCCTCTGTGGAGAACTTTGAGCTGGTCGAGACCGAGCTTCCACCATTCAATGAGGGAGAATTCCTGGTCCAAAACGAATGGCTGTCGGTCGACCCATACATGCGAGGGCGCATGCGCGGTGGGAAGAGTTATGTCGAGCCGTTCGAGCTCGGCGCACCGATGGAAGGGGGTTGCGTCGGCAGAGTGATCGAGTCGAAGAATCCCAAGTACTCAGTAGGCGACTACGTACTCGGCAACCAGGGTTGGCGCAAGTACTGGATCTCCAACGGAAAAGGGGCCCAACGCATCGATCCCGACGCGAGCGATATCCAGAATTACTTGAGCGTACTAGGCATGACCGGCATGACGGCCTATGTGGGACTGTTGAAGATCGGACGGCTGAAAGAAGGCGAAACCGTATTTGTCTCGGCTGCTTCCGGCGCCGTGGGCTCGATCGTTTGTCAAATCGCCAAGCTCAAAAAGTGCCGTGTGATTGGCAGCGCCGGGTCCGCTGCAAAAATCAAATGGCTAAAGGAAAAAGCGGGAGTTGACCAGGCGTTCAATTATCACGACGTGGAGGATCTATCCGCCAAGCTCGAAGAGCTCTGCCCAGAGGGAATCGATGTCTACTTTGATAATGTTGGCGGCGATCACCTGCAAGCTGCCATCGATAACATGAAGACTTTTGGACGCATTGTCTGCTGCGGCATGATTTCCGTCTATAACGACGCTCAGCCCACCCCTGGACCCAACAACCTATTCAAGATCATCGGCAAGCAATTGCGCGTCGAAGGGTTTATCGTCCGAGACCACTACGAAGCCCACAAAGAATTCCAACAACATATGTCGCAGTGGATCCAGCAGAAACAAATTGTGTGGGAAGAAACCATTACCGATGGCCTGGAAAACGCTCCGTCGGCTTTCATCAATTTGTTTGGAGGCGACAAGCTGGGCAAAGCACTGGTACGTGTTTAGTACTTCATCCTGCCCTGATTTTAGAGCTGCCTGTAGTGGATCACGAGATTAGAGCGATTTATGAATCGAACCAATCGAAACGCGTGCTGGAGTCTAGCCTCTACGATGATTGTTCTGTCGTGGTTTGGCTCTACGTCGCGTGGTGCTGAATCGGTGGGGGTGTCGGTGGCGGATTACCCGTCCGTTCAAGCTGCCGTGGAGGCCAACGCAGGTCAAGCCGTGTATGTTCCAGCAGGCGACTACTTGCTTTCAGAGGAAGTCTCCATCTCGTCGGATGGCACCGAACTGTATGGGCCTGGCCGACTGATTCAACAGAATCCCCGCGCAGCCATTGTGCGCATCCACGACGCAAAGCATGTTACCCTACGTGGCTTGACTCTTACCCGAGCCGCTGGATTCGAAGAGGCCGAACGCGAGGGAGTTCGTGTCGACCATACTGAATATGCTGTACTCGACAATTTGCAGGTTTTAGACAATCGCGCCAAAGATGGCGCCATCACCATGACGGACAGCCAACACTGCGAAATCCGCTACTGCTTCATTCACAATTACAGTCGTATTACCGTTGACGATCGCACGCAATACAACGAAAGCAAGTACTACGGCTACGCGTTCAACTGTATCGACGGCACGGGCATCTCTGTTTCCAATTGCCAGGATGTGCTGATCCAATCCAATCGAGTAATCGAAGAAAATCTGCAAGCAACGCCTGAGGTCAAAGACGATTTTCAATTGGGCACTTTTGTCCGCCGCAATGAACAGCGCGGCGAACTCGTATCGGAACAGACGTGGCAGGTCGGCTATGTCAACAATTGGCATCAAGGCTCAGCCATCACGGTCTCGTCGCCCGAACGTACTCGATACGTGCGACTGGTCAACAACCATATCGAGAACGCCGCACAAGGGATCGATATCCATGCCGATCACGTGCTGGTACAAGGCAACATGGTGATTGATAGCTTCATTGGGATGAAAGCCATGCACGGATCACGCTACGTTTTGATCGCCAACAACCATTTTTCAAGATCCGTGTTGTGGGCGATTGGACTCATGCCAGGCGCATCGTCGAAAATCGGCAACGAGGATGGCGATAGCATTATCACCGGCAACATCATCTCGGAGTTTGGTTACGGCAAAGCGGCTTGGATTTGGCCATCTGACGAATACACTTGCGTTCCAATTAAACTTGAGCGAGGTCAAACGGCTGAGAACCCACCTCTACGCAATGTGTTGATCTCGAGCAATGTAGTTGCGGAGAGTTACAGCGACGACTTGGCAGCAGGTTCGCAGCGCCTGTCGCCTCGGTACAAATGGGCGCTGCTCATCGACACCGGTCCAGGCGGTCCGCTCAACGTGACGATTAGCGACGACAATCTGTTTCCGCCTGGTACGGAAGGAGTGCGAAATCGCTGAGCGTAGCGGCGGTCGCCAGACCGCCGAATCCTACCGCCTAGCGGCGGTAGCTACGGAGAATCTTACCGCCTGGCGGCGGTAGCTACGAAGTGCTTTGGTAGATTCTAGTGCCGTCTGCCGAAGTTTGATTGAGCATGGTTACTTTGAGAGTTCGCAATGTTGAAAGCCAACGCAGGAACCGCTGATCAAGTCTTACGCGACCTTCGCCGCGTGGCGCGCCGCGACAAAGCCGAGTTTCTGCCTGGCTTCTTTCAAGCGGTGCCAGGTGGCTACGGGGAAGGGGATCAGTTTCTAGGAGTTGTCGTCCCCGACCAACGCAAAATTGTTAAACAATTTCGCGAGCTATCGCCCCGTGAAATTCAAAAACTGCTCGACTCAGTATGGCACGAATGCCGGCTGACAGGCTTGCTTATACTTGTGGATCAGTTTGATCGGGCCATTCAAGGTAAACGAGCCGACCCAGTCTTGGCAAAAGCAATTATAGATTTTTACTTGGCGAATTTGCAGGCGGTCAACAACTGGGATCTAGTGGACTCGTCCGCACCTCATATTCTCGGCCGTTGGTTGTTGGAGCAACCTGCACAGCGCACCGCACTGGACGCACTCTCCCACAGTAGCGTGCTCTGGGAACGTCGCATCGCGATCTTGGCTACCTTTCCCTTGATTCGCGCTGTACAGTTCGATGAGATACTGAGACTCTCCCAACAACTCCTCGGGGACGAACACGATCTGATGCACAAGGCAATCGGCTGGATGTTGCGCGAAGTTGGCAAGCGAAATAAGAATACTTTAACGGAATTTCTTGAAAACCACGTTCAGCAAATGCCGCGCACCATGCTGCGCTACGCGATTGAAAAAATGCCGGCCGTGGAACGCAAGTTCTGGCTCAGTGCATAATTGCCGAGTCGATGTACATCGTTTAACGCCTAGACGGAGTGGCCGGTGGATCGGGAATGATTCTACCACAGAGAGTGGGCTCGATGCGGTAGCGGCAGGACCAGCGCGGGGGTACCGGCTACGCAGGCGCAGGCAGCAGCGGAGTTGATTGCACCTAGCCACCAGACTATGCGCAATAGGGTTTGAGGAGAGTGGTTGACTGCCGCAGGTGAGATTATCAGTTGGCTGCCGAAGGTGCCGTCGCCTGCGCAGGCTGCGGAAGCGGGTTGGCATACGCAGTGGTTCGTCAGAGCCCCACCCGTTGACCTGCTCACCCTCGCGCACCAGCGGCCTGCTCCGTCTCGGCGTTAAACGATTCCACCGAGTCAATGTACATCGTTTAACGCGGTCGGGACCTTTCAATGATCACAAGCCAGTTGTCCGCAGCAAACTTCCGACACTAACTTCCCCAACGATAATTAGTTGACACTACATTCGTAGTATTTCCGAACTTGGATTTAGGGCAATGGATGAGGTTACGAGTCCGCTACAATTAGCGGATCCACCGGACTCGTAACCTCGTCCACTACGGAAATTCAATCCTACGTTTACAGCAAGACAGACAATGAACGAATCGCAAAACCATATGGTGGAATCCGTCGAGAGAGAAGTGCGTCGGCGCATGGCGGGCCAGCAAGCTGGACATGGTGTGGACCACGTATTGCGAGTGCTAAAAACCGCTGGTTTGATCCAGGCGGAGATCGGCGGCGATGTGTTTATTATCACCTTGGCCGCTTGGCTGCACGATGTGGGCGATGCTAAGTTTCATCAAGGGGTAGAACTCAGCGCACAATTCACGAGAGAAATCCTGGCAGGCCTCGACGTCCCCAGCGAAGTGGTCGACCAAGTCGCTCACATTGTCGACAACATCTCCTTCCGCAAGGGCTCCCAAGCGGCCAAGCTGTCGCTCGAAGGCCAGATCGTGCAGGACGCCGATCGGCTCGACGCGTTGGGAGCGATCGGTATCGTGCGGACGATCGAGTACGGAGCCGCTTTTGGACAACCGTTTTTTATTCAAGACAATTGCGAGCAGCGGCCCACTGGAGTGGGGCATTTCTATGATAAGCTATTTAGGCTCCGCGAGCTGCTCAACACGGAGCCAGCGCGCCGTATCGCCGAGCAGCGAGAATTGTTCATGCGAGATTTCCTCAAACAATACTTTGACGAGTGCGGCGAAGGATTCAGGCACTCAGCGAAGACGCTTTGAAACTCGATGCCGCGCGATGAACGTCGCCGCCGAAACATGTCCGATCATTCTGCCAACCCTGATTCTGCCGGCTCCCCAGTTCGGCTCAGTGCAGAATCTGGGAGGCAGAGTAAGTGAAAACAACCCCGCGCAAAGGCGCAGAGCTTGCAAAGAATTCATTTCATCCCGCTATACTCTTCGACTGCAGGCCTTAGAGTTAGGCTTCGGATTCGGATTCGGGTATGTCCAACTGTCGAAGGTCTTCCTCGGTCAGCGACAACTGAACAGCCTGCTCGAAAGCGTCCAAGTGATTCGCCTTGGTAGCACTGACGATGGGAGCGCTCACGTCTGGATTGTGCATGACCCAGGCAATGGCGACTGCGGCGGGCTGGACGCTGTGACGCTTGGACACCTGCTCGAGCACTTGCAGCAATGCTGGGCCACGGGGGCTGTCAAGGTACTCTTGGACGGCACCGCCGCGTTGGCTTTGCTCGATGTCTAATTTGCTTTTGTATTTGCCGCTGAGAAAACCTCGGGCAAGTGCGAAATAGGTGATGACTCCCAAACCGTGCTGCCGAGCCAACGGAGCATAGTCGCGCTCGAACTCTCGGCGCGCGAACAGATTGTATTCGGGTTGCAACACGCTGTAAGAAGTCAGCTTGGCATGTCGACTCGTCTGCAGCGATTCTTCAATCCGTTCGACGGAAAGATTCGAGGCACCGATATTGCGGACCTTACCCGATTGCACCAGTTGCTCGTAGGCTCGAAGCGTCTCCTCGGGCTGAGTTCGCTCGTCGTCGAAGTGCGAAAAATACAAATCGATATGATCGGTCTGCAAACGTCGCAGCGAGTCCTCGCACGCCTGGGCAATATACTTTGCCGAGAGGTCCTTGTGGCCTTGCCCCATGTCGTAACCGACTTTGGTAATCAACGTAATCGACTCGCGATTTTGACGCGCGGCCATCCAACGCCCGATGATCGATTCCGACTCACCACCACTATGGCCTGGCACCCACCGCGAATAGGCGTCGGCCGTGTCGATAGCGGTAAGGCCGCGACCGTGCAAATCGTCTAGCATTTCGACCGAGGCAGCCTCGTCGAGCGTCCAGCCGAAGACGTTGCCACCAAATACAATTGGAGGGATATGCAAATTGGTTGGTCCGAGTTGTTTTCGTTGCATGATTTCTCTCCAGCAAATGGATTGATAGCCGTCCACGAGTATAACAAACGCGTCGTGTGCCGCTCCGACAGTCCTTGTTCTGCGATAGTCGTGGACCGCTCCGTCGGTCCATGTTTCTCGCGGTAGGCCAATCGATTGCGTCACCCTCTCGGTGACTATCAAGCAACTGGTCGGCGGAGCGATCAGCGACTACATGCACTGAATTGTTTACTGGACCAAACAGAATTCGAGGTGTGCTTTGACGGCTGGCCATTCGCTGGCGATCACTGAATAACAACACGTGTCCCGTAGTGAACCGTCGCGGTGATGCTGGTGATTGCGCAATACGCCATCGAGTTTAGCCCCTAAGCGTTCGATGGCTCGACGGCTGGCGCGATTGAGAAATGAAGTGCGAAACTCGACGGCGATACAATCCAACGTCTCGAACGCGTGTTGCATCAATAGCAACTTGCACTGGGTATTGAGTGCTGTGCGATGCACGCGCTGAGCGTACCAGGTCGAACCGATTTCAACGCGGCAATTGGCCGGGTCGACGTTCATAAAGGTGGTCATCCCGACTGGAATGTGCTGATCATCGAGTACGGCAAAGGGTAGCATCGACCCTTGTGACTGGAGTCGTAAGCGTCGCTGGACTTCGGCTGACATATCAGCCGGTGCGGGAACCGAGGTGTACCACAACTTCCATAGCTCGCCGTCGACTGCGGCTTCCGCCAGCGCGGCAGCATGAGCTTCGGTTAGCGGTTGAAGCGTCGCATGTTGCCCAGAGAGCGTGACGGGGGTTAGCCAATCGTCTGACGCAGCCGTTGGAGCTGGCGCCGAGCCATCAACTATTGCCTGCGTTTGGCTTTGAATTGGCTTCATACATACGAGCCTCGGGAGAAGTCGAAAATTGCGAAACCTAATCGGATTGCGAATTTTGACAACAATTGTACTGGAAAGGTATACTCAATATAGGCCGCAGAGCGAATTGCAAGCATGTTTTGGTTCGACAACACTGGACCGTCTAAGACGAATCTCGGAGAATACGATGAACGAAGCGAACATGCGCGAGTTTTTGAACGCGAAACCATTCGAGCCGTTCCGAGTCGTCATGTCCAGCGGACAATCTCACTTGGTCAAGCATCCTGAGAATGTTGTATTGACGAAAACCAAGATCGTCATTGTCGATCCGGAGCTCGATAGTGTAGCCATCTGTGCGCTTCTGCACGCAACCAGCGTCGAAACCCAGAAAGCCGCATAGCGTTGCGAGCAAAGAGAGCGCGACAGGTGAAGGTGCCAAACGAAAAAACCCGCAAATCCTAATGAAATTGCGGGTTCTTGCGATGTAGTGCGCGCGGTTTGCGAAGAGCGGAGGGCACGGGAGTCGAACCCGCAACTGTTGCCAGCGACTGATTTCGAATCAGCTTCCTAACCATTCGGTTACCCTCCTCATGATCTCTGTCTATTTTCACCAATCCAAGCCGTTTGGGCAAGTCCAGGTGTCTTAATTCGTAACCGTTCACAGAGTTCGTTGCTAAAGTGCCTCGTTGTGCCCACGAATCACGCAAATGGGCGCGAATACCGACAGTTCTCGATATCTCTCAACACGAAAACCTTCAACAACACGAAAACCATCAACGAGCTTTGCTATCTTACATCCGTAGCGTTCAGCACGTCATTCTAAGCGATTGAGATACGCAAAAAGGCCGATGATTCGCCAAGCGAGCCACCGGCCTTTTAGGTTGAGCGGACGGCACACGGAGTTGTGCCTGCTACCGTTTTACAGTTGCGCGATTAGCGTCGGCCGCGACCGCCACCGCCGCCGCCACTGCTTCGGCCGCCACCGCCGCCGCTGCGACCACGATCAGGGCCACGTCCACCGCCGCCACGCGACTCGAAGCGTCCGCCACGGTCACCACCGCGATCTGGAGCTCGTTCGGGGCGTTCGCGTGGCTCGTCACCTTCTTCGGCCCCAGCGAACTCATCTTCAATACCGAGCTCCTCTAAGGCGCGACGACGGCTGAGCTTCACACGATCTTGCTCGTCGATGTCGATGACGATGACCTTCATCGGGTCGCCAACTTTACAAATGTCATCCACGGTGGCCACGTAGCCAGTCGAAAGTTCACTGATGTGAACCAGACCATCGCGTCCGGGCAGGATTTCTACAAACGCTCCAAAGTCGCGAACGCTGCTGACGGTGCCGTCGTAGATCTTGCCGATTTGCGCCGTCGCCGTGCAGGCTTCAACGCGAGCCAATGCGGCTTTGGCGGCATCCCCATTCATGGCAGCGACGACTACCGTACCGTCATCGTCCACGTCGATGGTCGCACCGGTATCCTCTTGGATGGCGCGAATGTTCTTGCCACCAGGGCCGATCAACAAACCGATCTTGTCAGAGTCGATCTTGGTTCGCAATAGTCGTGGAGCATAACGGCTGGTCTCGGTGCGCGGGCGCGGAATAGCCGTGATCATCTTGCGCAAGATTTCCATCCGCGCTTCACGCGCCTGCTTGAGCGTGGCGCGAATGATCTCTTCACTGATGCCATCGATTTTCAGATCGAGCTGAATGCCGGTAACACCTTCTGGCGTTCCAGCGATCTTGAAGTCCATGTCGCCGAAGTGGTCTTCGTCACCGAGAATGTCGGTCAGTAGAACCCAGCGGTCCCCCTCTTTGACCAAGCCAATGCTGATACCAGCCACTGGATTGGAGAGCGGTACACCAGCGGCCATCAAGCCGAGTGTGGCACCACACACGCTGGCCATCGACGACGAGCCGTTGGACTCGAGAATGTCGCTGATCACACGGATGGTATAGGGAAAATCCTCTGGATCTGGAATCACGGGCGCAACCGAACGCTCGGCCAAAGCTCCGTGCCCGATCTCGCGACGGCCGGGTCCGCGAATCGGACGGCATTCGCCCACCGACCAGGAGGGGAAGTTGTAGTCGAGCATGAATTTCTTGCTGTATTCTTCCACCAATCCGTCGACGCGTTGTTCGTCACGACTGGTACCAAGTGTCACCGTTACGAGCGCTTGCGTCTCACCACGCTGAAAAACGGCCGAACCGTGCGTACGCGGCAGCAAGTCGGTTTCGCATTCGATATGCCGTAGGCTGGTATGATCGCGACCGTCGGGACGCGTACCGCCGAGGATAAGATCGCGGACCGCATGCGATTCGAGTTCGTGCCAAGCCGATGCAAAAGCGTTCTTACAGATTGCGCCCTCAGCATTGGGGTCGGGTATGAACTCAGCCAGCGCTTGTTCTTTCAAAGCAGACGTGGCTTCGGCGCGAGCCTGCTTACCGTCGGTTTGCTTGGCTGAACGATAGCGGTCGAAGTAGCTGGCCTTCAAGCGATCGAGCAGGCCATCGCTGGGAGGAGCTACAAACGTGCTGGGAGCTGGCCCAATGCGCTGAGCCAATTCTTGGATCAATCCGATAATATCCCGAACGACTCCATGGGCGAACACAATCGCTTCGGCCATCTCAGCTTCGGGCATTTCTTGGGCGAAGCCTTCGATCATCAAGATCGACTTCTCGCTTCCGGAGATGATCAGGTCCAATTCACTTTCTTCCAACTGTTCGCTGGTTGGGAATGCAAGCAGTTGACCATCGACCTTGGCCACGCGCACCGATGCCAAATGCCCTTGGACTGGGAGCGAGCTAAGCGCCAGACAGGCGGCAGCTCCGTTCATGGCCAATATATCGCCGTCATTTTGCAAATCGCTACTGAGCACGATGCTTTGAATCTGCACTTCGTCATTAAAGCCCTTGGCAAACATCGGGCGAATCGGGCGGTCCATCAACCGGCTGGTGAGCGTCTCTTTGGTAGTCGGTCGACTTTCGCGCTTCAAGAAGCCTCCGGGGAATTTTCCAGCAGCAGACATCCGCTCGCGGTAATCGCAAGTCAGCGGGAAGAAGTCGATCCCGGGTCTCGATGGGCCAGTTGCTACCGCCGTCAATACAACCGAGTCGCCATACTGCACAATCACACACGCCTCAGCCTGTTTGCCCAATTGTCCCGTTTCGAAAGACAAAACCTGAGGACCAATTTTCTTTTCTACTCGTACTTTCACTTTTTCTTTTCCTATTCCAACAATACTTCATACAACTTAAAACACGATATCGCTCAATTCCCCAAAGTAGCAAGCTCACTCCGTGTGCCGCAGTCCACAGCAGGCAACGATTTCTCGCGTCTGCGGACGGAACAAGGGATTCTGTATGCTACTTTTTGAACGCGTTACAAAATTTCCGTCAGACAATTTGCTTAATTCAATACGAAGATGCAAACTGACTGGGGTGGGAGCAGAGTAGGTCTAATCAAGACGAGTTGTCCCACCAGCCCGAGGCGAAATTCAGGCAAGTCTCTGTGGGCGTGGCATATCTGCTGGCCTCCCTCTCCCCGCGCCACATGCGTTGGAGTTTTCTCCACTCAGATCCTCAAGACGAGGCTCGCCACCGGGCAAGCCTTCGATATCTACTATCAAGAAAAGCGGTCAAAGCCAGTAGGCCTAACGACCCATCCCACCGACAAACCAATGAGCTGACAACCCAACGCACCGGTCCGAGCATGGGATCAACCCAGTACATCCGAACGATCGGCCTGCGGGCTGGCTGTCAAAGCTATTTACGAATACCTAGTCGACCGATCAAATCCAGATAGCTCTGGGGATCGTGGCGACGAACGTAGTCGAGTAGGCTACGGCGACGACTGACCATGCGCAACAGTCCGCGGCGACTAGCATAGTCCTTGGTCTTACCACGCATGTGTTCGGTCAAGTGATTGATACGCTTGGTCAAAATGGCGATTTGGACCGCCGATGAGCCAGTATCACCGTCGGAAGTCTTGAATTCCGCGATAGCCTGTAACTTTAGTTCTTTCGTCGTTGTCATAGCGTTCTTGCGATATCGGTTTCTGAATCGTCCCAAGTCAGTTCTTGACTTTCTATCAGTGGCAAATAATACCGCTTTTCGCCAATCCTGCAACCGGAGAATGGCCCCGAGGGGTGCAATCTGTCAATCCACACACTACGACGAGCGCTCTGTCCACATTTAAATAGAGGACAGTGGACGAGGCCCGCGAGTCCCGACGAGGCCCGCGAGTCCTTTGGATCGTCATCCGCCAAGGCCTCGGAATCTCACCCACTACAGCCAACCCCAACTTTGAGGATTGGCAAAGCACCAAATTAAATAATATTAAGCCTAAAAAGTACTTGACCAGCCAAAAAACGATTACTACAATCATCCCAAAGCACCTAGCTTCCCCCCCCTGATTCCCTTCCTTAGGAGAACATCCGTGAACAAGCTTTCCGTATTATCGCTGACGCTGGGATTAGCCGTATTGGCTGCGCCTATGGCTCAAGCTGGCATCCTTTCCAAACTGCGCGACGGCCGAAAATCGAGCCAAAGCGTGTGCTGCTGCGAACCTGTTCATGTAGTTTGCTGTGAACCGGCTCCTGTCTGTTGTGCACCGGCTCCTGTCTGCTGTGCACCGGCTCCTGTAGTTTGCTGTGAACCAGCACCTGTAGTTTGCTGCAAACCAGCTCCTGTAGTTTGTTGCGAGCCTGTAGTTTGTTGCGAGCCTGTTTGCTGCGAGCCTGTTTGCTGCGACGATCCCTGCGACAGCGGCAAACGCGGTGGCCTCTTGCAGAGACTTCGAAAGGGTCGCTAGACTCGTCAGTGCCACAAGGTTTGCGGTTAAGCAAACTCGCGTTTCCAACGAAACCTAGCTGCTACAATCGAGGCTTGCAGCTCCATTCGCAGGCACCAATGAAAAGGCGTCCCCAAGGGACGCCTTTTTTCGTTTCCAAACGCACAGCTTCGATAATCCTGAAGATGTTGCCGGGATAAACGATCGCGACAATACCGACGCTTGGTCAAACTCAAGAATAGGGCTCAAGAATAGGGATTAGCATTCTGGCATAGCATGATCGGATCAAGCGGGCATCGTTCGTGCCAGCCAAACACCGAGCGCCGCAGCCGCCAGCCCCAGCAGCACGTGGGCCGCGATGAGCCCAACGGTTCCGGCCACGCGGTCCGACTGCCACAATCGCAGAGAATCGAGCGCAAATGAACTGAATGTGGTCAATCCTCCCAACAATCCGATGCGAATTCCAATGGCCCCCCAATGTTCGGCCCACCCCCCCTGCGCAGACCATTGAGCCACGAAGCCGATCGCTAAGCAGCCGATCAAATTAGCGGTCAAGGTGGCTACAGGCAACCAAGCAGCGCCCGGAAGGGAAAAAACTAGCAATAGCGCGTATCTTGCCAGCGAGCCTGCCGCCCCACCTATCGCTACTGCCAAAATTTCGCGAACCATTGAGCAGTTCCTACAATCTATACCAGTGGAAACATTTGGGTCCAGCTCGGCTCAATTCAGAGTTGAGCTTTCGCCATTATTGCCTTATTCTTAAAGGTTGAAGGCAAATGTTCCAATGGGCCTGAAAGGGTTATCGCCAAAAGGCAAATGCTGATATCAAGTTGTAACACAGCACTCGGAGAATCGAAAATGGCTACGGCTGAAACGAAACGTGCGACAGAAGTGATGACAGGGGCGGATATCCTAGTTAAATCGCTGGTGGAGCACGGTGTGGACGTCGTCTTCGCGTATCCGGGCGGGTGCAGCATGCCCATGCACCAAGCCCTCACACGCTACGGCCAAAGCCTGCGAACCATCTTGCCGCGGCACGAACAGGGTGGAGGCTTCGCAGCTCAGGGAATTGCGCGCAGTACCGGCAAGGCGGCAGTGGTCATGGCGACCAGCGGCCCTGGCGCGACGAACTTAGTGACCGCGATTGCCGACGCGAAACTCGACAGCGTTCCATTGATCGCCATCACGGGCCAGGTTCCCACGGCGGTGATCGGTACCGATGCGTTTCAAGAAACACCGATGGTTGAGGTCTGCCGCAGCATCACCAAACATCACTACTTGGTCACTCGCGTCGAAGATGTAGCCCGCGTCATGAAGGAGGCCTTTCACATAGCCACCACCGGACGCCAGGGACCGGTCTTGGTCGATATGCCCAAAGATGTGCAGTTGGACAAGTGTTCGGTCGACTGGGATGTCCCCATGAATCTGCCGGGCTATAAAGTCAAGACACCGACGGCACACCCCGAACAGATCCGCCAGATTGCTGCAGCCATCAAGCACTCGCGCCGCCCGATCATCTACTGCGGCGGCGGCGTCATTTCGGCCGAGGCCTCTGACGACTTGCGGGCTTTAGTCAAGAAGACCGGCATTCCCACCACCATGACCGTCATGGGCTTGGGGCTGTACCCCAACGACGGCCCTCTGTCGCTCGATATGCTCGGCATGCATGGTGCCGCCTATGCCAATTATGCGGTGAAGGATTGCGACTTGCTGATTGCCCTCGGAGTTCGTTTCGACGATCGCGTCACCGGCAAGCTCGAAGCCTTTGCCAAGAATGCCAAAATCATCCACGTCGACATCGACGCCTCCGAGATCAACAAGAACAAAGTGGCTCACATTCCGGTGTGCAGCGATGTCAAGTTTGCTCTACAGGAGCTGAACAAAGTCGTCGAAGCTCCCGAAGACATTTCTGAATGGGTAGCCCACTGCCAAGAACTGAAGCGCAAGTATCCGTTCCGATACGACGAGTCGTTCGATGGTATCTTGCAGCAACATGCGATTCGCGAACTATCGAACTTAACGCAAGAGCGCGAGACGTTCATCACGGTCGGCGTTGGCCAGCATCAGATGTGGGCCGCCCAGTTCTACAACTTCAGAAAGCCGCGTCATTGGCTCAGCTCATCTGGGCTGGGGACGATGGGCTTCGGGCTGCCTGCAGCCATGGGCGTGCAAGCCGCTAATCCCGACGCGCTGGTCGTCGACATCGACGGCGACGGTAGCTTCCAAATGAACATTCAAGAGTTGGCCACGCTGTACTGCGAAAAGCTGCCGGTGAAAGTGTTGCTGCTCAACAATCAGCACTTGGGGATGGTCGTGCAGTGGGAGGATCGCTTTGAGAAGAGCAATCGAGCCCATACCTACCTCGGCCCCATCGACCATGAGGAAGCTAGCGGAACGGGGGTAACGGACAGCCACGCCATCGTTAGCGAGCGCTATCCCGACTTTGTGCAAATCGCCAAGGGATACGGTTGTGGCGCAGCGACCGTCAGCAAGAAGAAGGACCTGCGCGGTGCGCTCGAAGAAATGATCAGCTACCCTGGCCCCTTTGTGCTCGACGTCGCAGTGCCCTACCAGGAGCACGTGCTCCCCATGATCCCCGGCGGTAAAACCGTCGATGACATGATCCTCGAGTAGTGCGGTTTGTCAGTTTGGTCGCAGTGCCAGCCTCAACGAGGACATCCCCGTTGAGGCTTGTGCGATATTCCTCAACCTCGGTTTGTCCACCTTTTGATCTTGCGCATCATTCGAAGGAATGATAATTTGCGAGAGTCTGCGTTTGGATTCTGTCCAACATCTGATGGGTTAACCCCGAGCTTTCGAAGCTGTCGATTGAACCGGTGAAGCGACTGACGATCGGCGGAATCCTCGGTCTGAAACGTAACACTGAACGATATGGAGACCGCAGGACCGTTGTGTACATAGTGAGGGGCAACCACAGGGAAGTGCAAGCCCTCGCCAGCAATCAGGTCAAACTTTGCCCCACGACCACGGTACGATTCATCGAACGGCATGTTGCGATGGGCACCTGCAAAAAACTCTTCGATTTGTATTTCAGAGATGACTTCACGGTCATTTTGATCAAACATCCATACTTCTTTCGTCCCTTGAATCTGAAGCAAGAAGTTGTTCTCTGGATCGATGTGAAACGGCGTCATCGAGCCTGGTGAAGAGATGAATATGAATCCCTGTTGATGTGTCATGCCCTGGGACGCGAGTTCGGCAAATGGCCTTACTTCCTCAAGGCAGGCTTCTAACAACTCTTTGTACTCGGGATGCTTCTCCACGTTCTTTAATACCATCCACGATCTGCAATTCTCGATACGTTCGATGGTCTCCGCAATCGATAAACCGTTCTGTGGCGTTCTATTCGGATCCTGCGTTACGGGAACATCCCCCGCATTGTATTCAACTCGGTCCGCTGGCAATTCCTGCGACAATGCGACCAAAGCATCCAGCGTGAACAATCGGTGGTCGGTCAGGTTGTGACGGATCTTGAACGGACTTCGATTGAACTTCGTTCTAAACTCGCTGTGCTCCAAGCTCGCGAGCAGTTCGCTCTTGGCGGGATCGGCGCAGCCGCCTAAACAGAATTCACTGGTGGACACGTTGGGCGTTGAGAGTGTTGGTGGCATGGGTTACCTCCTAGGATTTGGACTCGGACCTGGACTTGGAAAAGACATGTTTGGCTTGTTGAACGATTGGCATCAGCGCAACGGCGATTCGCGGGAGCATTCGATCATTGGCGACAACGAGACTTTGGAAACGGACTCGACCGCCCCATACTCGGTTGATCATGCTGTGGTTGGGATCTGCGCAAGAATCGGAATATTCGATTGCATCGGCAAACATTCGGCGGATTTCGTCGAATTCCACCATGGTTCCGGGGGTGAACTCTTTGAATTGTTCATCGAACGCGATCTTGAATTGTGCCGCCCGTGAAGCCTGTTGCAAGACAATCAACATCGCGATGGGGCGTTTGTCCAACGTGACTCGCACAACCACTGCGTTGCCATCTCTCATGCAGCGCTGCATCATGTCTTCGAAGAATAGTTTTGTCGTTGGTTTGGACGCGAGCGCAGTACCGTTGGTGCCCTTCCAGCCCGAAGCTTCCAGGTCGAGGAACTGGCTGACAAGCTGCGCGTCGTAATCGTATAAGAACTCTGTGTTCAATTCACCGAGTTGCTCGAGCTTGCGGCGTAGGCGAAGTGTACCCTTCCTGGTACTTTTGGCTACAAACGTCCTCAGATACGTCTCTTCGTCATCCAATGGCTTAAAACACGCACGGGTAAAAGCGTCGCGATGAAATACAGAGAGCCTGCGGTCGAAACTATGCTCGGTCAGCAAATTCGAAAAATCACCTTCGCCCAGGACGGTGTTCATGCTGAAGAGATTCGCCTTCAAGTCATTATGGATAAACTCCAACATGAATCGCCATGCACCTTCTTTGCAGTCAGCGCGAATCAGCGGGGTACAATCAAAACACTGATCGTGCTTCCATATTTCCAAAGTGCGCATCGGTATCCCGTAGACTTTTCGGAAGACGACCGGAATAACGCCGCACAAAATAGGGGTCGTATTCTTTCGATTGCGCTGCGACGCCTCAATGACCAGCAACGACACTTTGCCTTCCCCAAGGTATCGCATGGCAGGGAGCAAAAAGCTGGGATCGAAGTATGGATTGCGAGAGACGGCAAGCTGCATTAGACGCTTCCAAGCTGGAATCAAGGCGACTGCTTCAGCGACGGAGTCAATAATTCTTCCACGAAAATCATCCGCTGGAAGATCGGCTTCAGCGACTCGAAAATGCTCTTGCCCCTCATGGATTAAGGGAGACACTATCGCCACCTTGGACGGAGAAGGGTCGACAACGTCTATCACAGATTGGTTCATGGGAATCAGCCGACAGGAGATGGAAACTCGAACTATCTATCAACGCTGCAAAGACTATTCGCAGAGGGTTGCAACCGTTGGCTGCCTGACCGCATTCCTGGCAGAACGAAGTGCGAGATATGTCCTATTGACGAATGAAGGCAGCAACTTTTTCGAGACGCATCTGATATTGGTCAACGGATTTGCTATCGCTCCCCAATAGGCCTTATAAGGCTCATTGCCACGCAGGAAGTCGAGTTTCTGGCATCCATTCTCGATGGCTCTTTTGACCGCGAAATTAATCAACAAGTGACCTAGCTCCAGCTTCATTGCGCTGACCCGCACGCCCGATTGATACAACTGAGGGCCCGCAGCACCATGTAGATACAGTTGACAAGCGATCGGCTCATTCTCACGATAGCTGACTAGAATCTCGGCTGCGTCGCGCTGGGATAACCCACGCGTCGCCTTGGATAGGAATTCAGTAAAACGTTGATCGGCGAACACTCCCACCTCACCCTTGCCGATGAAGCGTTCTTGGTGAAGTTCTATTAAGATCTCGAACGCCTTTGAAAACGAGAGATTGTCCAAGGTGGAACGTACGACCACTTCGCCACAGCTCAAACGTTTTTCAGCCTTGTTGATCTTTCGGCGAAGTGATTTCTTGGCCGAGCTGACGAATGCATTCCAAGTCTCAGGTAGGTCGAGCACCCAAGTCGGCTCAAGCTCGCGTTCGTAGCCCCAAAAGTCGCGACCAACCAATTCCGAATCAAGCGAATTCGCCTTATCGGATGCGAGCACGCCATCCAATTCAATCAATGAAACGGCTGACGACGCTCGAAGATCTTGGGCGATCTCCTTGACGAATGCAGCCTTGACTTCAGGCGTGGCAATAACCTGGGCGTAGTCCGTACAAGTAGCCCCGCTACCTAGATAGCGAAGTCGCTTTTGCCCCAACCAGGAATCGACAAAAAATGGCGCAATCCCCAGTAGAGATCCGTTTCTTCGGTAGCAGTAGAGCTTGAGCTCGCAACCTTTCCCAAAACTTTCCCACCACGCAAAGTGCCAATCGAAACTGCGCAGCGGCTCGGATGTAAGCGCATCCCATTCCGCGCGAAGCGACTCAAATGCGGTTGCGCTTTTGACAATTTCTAACGGCATCGTCTTATCCTAGCGAAGGTTGAGTCCATCGAGTTGATGAAGCTACTAAGAACCACAGAATCGCGAGCTCGTCACCGCAGGGGCGAGCGCGCCAGGCACAGCCAAAGCCTAGGTTGATCCGCTATGCTATGTGAGATCTGAACGGTAGGTTTGCTTTTGAGATTCCAACATGAGTTGCGGATTTGCGGCTTGGATGACTTATGCCACCTTTTCCGATTATCGCGAGCTTCGCCGGTACACTACTAACCACGAAATACACGAAGGACACGAAAGGAGAGCATTCGCGCTCTTCGGCGTTTGAGCGGCTGGTCACACCTTCGGGAAATCGCTAACTCTGCGACGAACTCTCGCCTACGACTGATGGCCAGGCAACATGCGGGCAAGCCGCTCGATGATCGGCTTGCAAGCGTGTTGGCTAACATTCGTCGAGTACCAACCTCGCCACAACTGTCAGACTTGTGGACGTCGCCGGGACTGCAAGTAAAACTCTCGGCCCCCAAGTCGCTCGCTATGATTCGCCAATTACTTGAGCGCATCAAATCCTTGGTTGCCAATTCGCGGGGCTAGTCCAGATTGGAGGATCAGGATAGGTTGCGCGGTGAATGACCGGGACAGGAAGCAATTCCCAAGCGGCCGAGCTAGCGTTGCTATGAGTGAGTGCAGAATTTTGCAGTTCGAATTGGCACAAGAACTGCCAATAGCTCCTTGTGGAAACTGTTTTTCGCCAGGATGTTTTATGAGGGAACCGAGTATGTTACGTACTTCCATGGCCGTTACACTGCTGTCTACGCTATTGTCCGGAGGGCTCTTCGATGAGACCGAGCATCGCCGAGGCCGAGAAAAATCGAGTACCAGCCAGACAAACAACAACACGCAATCGTTGAAATCTGCCGAGAAGCTGCAAATTGAATTGGAGGCGCGAATGAAGCTGGGGAGAGAATTGATGGGACGCAAGTAGACTTCACCGTCCCGCCGCAAAGCCGTGCAGATTCCAGCCAGCGCGGCCAAGTTGCAACAGTTGGTAGGTACAATTCGAGTGCTGAGAATTGCAGTGGCACTCGATCCGGCAGGGCAAACGGGTCGGTTGATGCGATCGAGACTTGCCGGACGACCGGAGCGTCAGGAGCTGGAGAAAGAAGTGGAGGGGTGGGGGAGTGGGGGAGTAGAGGAGCGATCGAGGGCGGAGCGTCGGGCCACATTGAGCACGCAGATACTTCCGACGCGGAGCGTCGGGCCACATTTGTTACACAGCAGTTTCCGACGCGGAGCGTCGGGCCACATTGGATCCCCGGCAATGATAAAATTGGGCACTCGAAGATTTTCCGTATTGGCGGTAACCATGGGTTTTGCTACGATCTGCCAACTCACCAAAGACGCGGGAATCTGACTCGCTGGTCACGGACGCCTACCCTTAGCTGCAAGCAATGATTTGCGGAGGATTTTGATATGCCCCTGGTGGAAAGCAGTAAAACTTGTGTGCATATTCGCTGGATGATTCGTCGAGATATGCCCTCGGTGCTAGCCATTGAAGAAGCTAGCTTTGAATTTCCCTGGAGCGAAGAAGAGTTTATCCGCTGCCTACGCCAACGCAACTGCATTGGCATGGTCGCCGAACATGACGACCAGGTTGTTGGCTTTATGATTTACGAGCTACACAAAAATCGGCTGCATTTGCTCAATTTTTGTGTTGACCCTGCCTGTCGCCGCACGGCTATCGGCTCATCCATGATAGAAAAACTGTCGAGCAAATTGTCACAAGAGCGGCGCAATCGAATCACTTTAGAGGTTCGCGAGACCAACTTGAGCGCTCAATTGTTCTTCAAAGAATTGGGCTTTCGCGCCATTTCGGTATTGCGTGATTTCTACGAAGACACCGTCGAAGACGCGTATTTGATGCAGTTTCGCTATCGCGCCAAGATTGAAGAAAACACACCTCGCGAAGGCGAGCGCAGGATGGCAGGTTAATTCCCCTTGTCCGAGCGCAATTACGAATTGGAAATTGAGACGCTGCACACGGCCAGCCGTTTTCAAGTGGAGCGTGTCACGCAGCGTTTTCCGGACGGTCGCTGCTTCACCCGAGAAGTGGTTCGCCACCGCGGAGCGGTGGTTATCGTACCCGTGTTGGACGATGGTCGCATCTGCATGATTCGCAATTATCGCGTGGCCATAGATCAGCAGTTGCTCGAGCTGCCGGCCGGGACCTTGGAAGTCGGCGAACCACCCATTGAAACGGCACGACGTGAGCTGACCGAAGAGACCGGCTTCACAGCCCAACAGATGACGCCGCTGTTGGAATTCTATATGTCGCCCGGGATTCTCGACGAACGCATGTATGCTTTCGTGGCCACCGGCCTGACCCAAGGCCCCCCAGCTCGCGAGGAGGGGGAGCAAATCGAAAACCACTTGGTGAGTACCAACGAGCTCGATCGCTTGTTGGCCGACGGAATGGTTCAAGATTCGAAATCGCTTTCTGCCATTCTTTACTATCGCTTTGTTGGGTTGGTCGGCAAGTCCTGATCCTCAATAGTCTGACTCAGTCAATGTGGCCCGACGCTCCGCCGTCGGAATTTCTGATTTGGCTCAATGTGGCCCGACGCTCCGCCGTCGGAATTTCTGACTTGGCTCAATGTGGCCCGACGCTCCGCCGTCGGAATTTCTGACTTGGTTCAATATGGCCCGACGCTCCGCGTCGGAATTTCTGACTTGACAGCGATTCGCCAGTTTGGGAAAGCTGTAGATCGGATATGGATCGCAGGGGTGCGAACGGCAACTGGATAGCGTAGTAGTATGACCTACGGACTGTATCTTTCCGCAGCAGGTGCCAACGTGCAGAGTCACCGGCTGGAAGTTCTCAGCCACAACATGGCGAATATCAATACGCCGGGTTTCAAACCTCACATGGCCGTGCTTCAAAGCCGAGCATCGCAAGCTATCGAGGACGGGACGGCTCAAGCCGGCAGCGGCACTGTCGATGATATCAGCGGTGGAGTCGGTATCAAGCCGACGGTCACTCAATTCAGTCAAGGTGCGGTGCGACAAACGGGCAGCCGCACCGACTTTGCCATCAACGATGGCGACAGCTTCTTTGCCATCGAGCACAACGGCAAACAGTTGCTCAGTCGATCTGGCAATTTCCAATTCGACTCCCGCGGTACGCTCGTCACTCCCAATGGCGACGCGGTAAAGAGCGTCAACGGTGGCCCCATCACGATTAACCCGGCACTGAGCTACGAGGTGAGCGACGATGGAGCCATTGTGCAAGGGGGTGCGCGACAACAAATCATGCTGGTCAAGCCCAGGGCGTTGGGCGATCTCTCGCGCGTCGGTGAAAACCTGTTTGAATCGCTAACGCCGGTCAGCGAAGTACCAAACAATAAACGTTCCATGGTCAATGGCGCACTGGAATCCTCGGCGGTCGAGCCGACCGGTGCGATGATGCAATTGATCGAGGCCTCGCGAGTTTACGAAGCCAACATTCGCATGATTCAAACCCAAGACGACTCGACGGGGCAACTTATCAGTCGCATGTTACGTCAAAGCTAATTTGATTAAATTAAATAGGATTTCCGTTCATGAGCGTACAGACGCTTTACACTGCAGCGACTGGCATGGATGCCATGCAGACCAAGCTGGATGTCATCGCCAATAATTTGGCCAACATCAACACGACCGCATTTAAGAAGGATCGGGCCAACTTCGAAGACTTGCTATATCGCAACGACGTCTACCCAGGCACCTTGGACTCCAATCAGTTACCTGCCCCAACTGGCACCCAAGTCGGCTTGGGAACGCGTGTGCAGAGTACCCAGAAGGACTTTCGCCAAGGCGCTATTCAAGACACCGGCCGCGAGCTCGATTTGGCTATTGAAGGCAACGGATTCCTACAGGTTCTCGATCCACTCACACAGACCACGATGTATACGCGCTCGGGGAATTTGGACATCAACGCCAACGGTGCGTTGGTCATCGGTTCGGCTCAGACCGGCCGACCGATCGAGCCGCCGATCACGATCCCGCAAAACGTCTCCGCAGTTCAGATCACCGCCAATGGCCAGGTATTAACCCGACAACCTGGTGAGCTGCAATTCACTCAAATTGGGCAATTGCAATTGTCGCAATTCATCAACCCGGATGGGCTGGCCAAAGTGGGTGAGAACTTGTACCAACAGACCGACGCCAGCAGCACGGCCATTCCCTCGGACCCCGGCACCAACGGGCTGGGGACCGTGCGCCAGCGCGCATTGGAAGCTTCCAATGTCGAGCCGGTGCAGGAGCTGATCGACTTGATCACCACTCAGCGCGGTTTTGAGCTGAACTCCCAAGCGGTGCAGGCGGGAGATCAACTGATGCAATTGATTTCCAACTTACGTCGCTAGTGTTTTGGCCAAGCCCCCTGCCAGCTTGCCTGGCAGGGGCAGAAGTTTTGGAACACGAGAAAACGAAGCGCGCAGCACCTTCCCCGTGTGGCTTGCCCAGCCGCAAAGTAGGCTCGAATGCCGTGGGTTTTATTCTTCCCGCCGAGTAAACCGGCGAGGGAAGCGGACAATTGATTTCGCAAGGTCAGAAACCAAAACTTACGCTCCTGCCGGGCAAGCCGGCGAGGGAGCGGATGAATAATAATCCGAATTGGTTGATAGCGATGCAGACTATTTTTAGACATCTACCTAGCGTTTTCTACGCGTCACGCAAGCGCGAAACTGAACGGCACGGTATGCCAACTCGGTTGCCGCGTGTGGCGTTGAGCCTGTTCGGGCTGGCTGTTATCCATGTGCTGTGCTGTTTGCCTCCAGCTTGCGCTGCCGAACAAGTGGTGCTACGTTTCGTCGAAAGCCCGCGTACGAGCGAGCATGTTGTGCGGCTGGGAGATCTAGTTGAGGTGCTCGCGGGCAATAGTCCGTCGCTGGAACAGATCATGCGGCTACCACTCGGGCCATCTCCGCGCGAAAATAGCATGCAGACTTGGCACAGTCGCGATGTGTTGCAACACTTGGAACTGCGTGGTCTTCAGCCAACGAGCATGCGTTGGTCTGGCGCAACACAAGTCGAGCTTCAGCGAGTTAGTGCGGGTCCTGATACGGCCGACACCACTTTTGAGCCGGCATTTGTGCAAGCTCGCACGGTCGAGCTGGCAGAAAAATTGGTAGCCCAAGCTATCGTCGAGTTCCTTGAACTTCAGACCGGTGAACGCACCGATTGGCGCATCGTGGCGAATGTCCCCACCAAGTTGGCCGACGTGATTCGCATTCGTCGCAACATTGTCGGTATCGGTGGTGGGCAAGCACCTTGGCTCGGCGAGCAAGAGTTTGTACTTCAAATCAAAGACCATGGTCGCATTGTGAATGTCCCCATTGCGGCACATATCGATTTACCTCCGATGGTCGTAGTGGCCACACGTCCGCTCGGCCGTGAACAGATCATCCAGGCCGACATGCTCGAATTGGCACCTCTGCCGCAGCGAGCCGGCGAGGATCCAGCCAATTTCTACACGGATATGGAACAGCTTATTGGCAAGCAACTCAAACGTAGCATCAGCACGGGCCTGCCTATATCCAGCGCGTATGTTGGCGCTCCCACGGTGATTGGCCGCAACGAGATGGTGGAGGTTGAATCGGTTTCCGGCGGTGTTACCGTGCGCACCATGGCTCGCTCGCTCGGCAGCGGTGCTGTAGGTGATTTGATCGATATCGAGACGGTGCCCAGCAAACATCGCATGTTGGCAACCATTATGGGTCCACTAAAAGTGCGCGTAGCCGCAGTCAGCGCGCGCGGCGGCTTAGAAAGATAAAGATACCATGAGACTTACAATCCACGCTGCTGGCTCCTTCACGCTGCTCCTCGGCTTGGCGAACCTTCCTCCGTGCTGGGGTCAGGATAGCAGCCTGTTCCATCGCCCAGCCATTGAGGGGACTACCACGCCGGCTGCGGATATAGCAGGTCCGGCCGGCAGCCAGCTTCCGTCGCAGACCATGAGTCCTATTATCCCTCCGGCCATGACAGGCTACTCAGGAAACATGGCACCACCGCGAACCTATCAAGCACCATTGCCGGCCAAGGCCCTTCGCATTCACGACGTGGTCCAAATCCGTGTCGACGAAGCCGCGCGCATGATTGCGGAAGGAACGGCACAACAACGTAAAAATGGGATCTACGATGCCGTTCTTTCAGACTGGATCGAACTCGATGGATTGTCTATCAAATCAGCACCCCAGGAATCAGGTGACCCACGCGTTAAAGGCGCCACCAATCAAACTTTTCGCGCAAATTCGAACGTGATGACTCGCGAATCGCTGATCTTCAATATCGCGGCTGAGATCGCAGACATTCGTCCCAATGGACGCATCGTCCTGGAAGCCCATAAAACGATGAGTATTAACGACAATCGTTGGCAGGTTTCGCTCAGTGGCGAATGTCAGGACTCTGCCATCGGCCCAGACAACATGGTGCTCAGTCGCGACATCATCAATTTGAAGATCGACAAACGCGAAACCGGCCAAGCCCGCGATGGCTACCGTCGCGGTTGGTTCACTACGGCTGTCAGCATACTCAACCCGTTTTAAGAATTCTCAGTCCATGACCAGTCGCCACTCACTCAAGACACTGCTGCTATTGCTAGCTGCGCTCGCATGTTCGTTGACGAGCTTGTTTGGTTTGGCAGCATCACGTCTATCGGCCGACGATCAACTCCGCTTGCGCGATATCTGTCGACTTAAAGGCCAGGAGGAAAACACATTGCAGGGTGTCGGGTTGGTCGTTGGTCTGCGCGGTACGGGAGACGACAAGGTCGATCCTACGACTCGCGCGCTGGCCAACCTAATGATGAGCTTGGGTGCCAATATCCAGCGCGACTCGCAGGGACTGCCGGTACTGACGGAAATGAAAGACATGCGCAACATTGCGGCCGTATTGGTGACTGCTAAAGTCCCAGCAGCGGGAGCGCAGCAGGGTGACCAACTCAACTGCACCGTCAGCGCCACCAGTGCCAAAAGCCTGCAAGGCGGACGACTCGTCCTGGCTCACCTCTACGGTCCACGCTCGGACGATCAACGGGTCTACGCGTTGGCGCAAGGGAAGATCTCTTTGCCCGACGCCAGCCAGACGACCGAAGGGACCATTTTTAACGGTTGCAAGATGGAAACCACGATCACCAACGGGTTTTCCAATGACGGGAAAATCACATTGATTCTCGATCGCGATATCGCCAGTTTCTCCACCGCCGTTGAAATCCAAGACGCGATCAACCAGCTCAACCAGACTGGGCTGTCGGCAGGGCAGGGGGCGTCGGATACTTTGGTGATCGCCAAAGCTATCGATCAACTGCATATCGAAGTCGGCATACCAAGCGCCTACCAACAGCAAGATGTCCAATTCGTGTCACTTCTGCTCGACATACCGCTCGCGCAGATCAAGAAGCCCAAACGTGTCGTGATCAACGAACGTGAAGGAGTGATTGTAATTGGCGAGGACGTGTTGATCAGTCCCGTAGCTATCAGCCACAAGAACTTGACCATCGACGCGCGTCCGGTCGCTGGTGGTTTTGCCGCCATCGATACCGACTCCCCTAAGCAGCCGCGCGCCAAACTAAAAAACTTGGTCGACGCGCTAAATGGATTAAATGTTCCCACTTCAGATGTCATTGCCATTATCCGCACGCTCGATCGCAATGGTGATTTGTATGGCGAAGTTATTTTCGATTGAGTAGTGGACGAGGTTACGAGTCCCTTTGCCGTAGTGGACGAGGTTACGAGTCCCTTTGCCGTAGTGGACGAGGTTACGAGTCCCTCGTGGATTCGCTACAGGTCAGCGACTCGTTATCTCGTTCGCTACGGCCACCACTTGAGCTCAGCTTAACCTTTCTGTATTTGAGTAACTATGCACATCCCCCCCTATCAAGCGACCCAAACTCCAAGCACCGGAGGACCAGTAGCTGGGGCACCGAAAGCTGGTATCCTGCCATTCACCATGGATGTCATGCGTTCTCCCATCCCCGCCGCCTTGGATTCGCGGGGCGCCCAAGCCAGCTCCGCACCGATTGGATCGACGGCCGAAGACTCGATCCTAGCACCAAGCGACTCAGCACCAAGCGACTCAGCACCAAGCGGCACTGGGTCTGATGATCTGAAAGAGGCTTTTCAAGATTTTGTGGGGCAAACTTTTTTTGGTGAGATGATCAAGTCCTTTCGCACAACGCAACAGCCTTCCAAGTATTTTCACGGTGGTCGGGCTGAAGAAATCTTCCAGGGACAGTTCGATCAAGTGCTGACCGAGAAGCTCAGTGATGCCAGTTCCGAGAAAATCGCCGATCCGATGTTCGAGCTGTTTATGCTCAAACGCAATTCGTAGAGCAGCCCAGTCTAAGCACAACGCTATCTGGCAATTCGCCACGGCTCTCTGGGCAAATAGACCGGTTGTCGGGTACAATCCAGAGCATGAAAAAAATGGCACAATGGCTGGAGATTTCTCCAGGTCAATCAAAATATGTTACTCGCTGGCTCCCCGAAACAGCCCCTCAGGCCAATGTGGTCATCGTCCACGGTTTGGGAGAACATGGTGGGCGCTATGACTCGCTAGCCCAACACTTCGTACAGGCGGGGTTTTCCGTCTCAGCCTTCGACCAGCAGGGGCATGGGCGAAGCCCTGAGCCTCGCGGCAAGATACGTTCGTACAACTCGCTGCTCGACGATATCGCTTCTTTCCTGAAGTGGAACCAGGCTCAACAGGCGAACACTCCGACCGTTATGTTCGGGCATAGCATGGGAGGCAACCTTGTCATCAACTACGCACTTCGCAACTATCCACAACCGGAGCGAGTCATATCGTCGAGTCCGATGTTGGAGAAGGCCACGCCGGTCCACCCTAGTTTCTTACGGTTTGCCCGCTGGTTGATGCGCATTACTCCCAATATTAAGATCCGTTCCGATGTGGTCGTCGAACGATTGATGAGCGATCCCCTGGAACAGCAATTGCTGCGTGACGACGAGCTGTTTCATAGTCAAATAACTTTGCGACTGGGAGCTGGCCTACTCGATAGCGGTGCCTGGGCACTCGAGCATGCCGGGCGAGTGAAGACGGCACTGTTGCTCAGCCACGGCTCGTGCGACTACCTGACCTCGTTCAAGGCCTCCGTAGAGTTTGCGAGGCTGGCCGGCGAGGCCTGCGAGCTGGTTGCGCTCGACGGTGAATTACACGATCCCTTTCGCAGCCTGCAGCGCGATACGATCCTTGCTCGCTATGTCGACTTTATTCGTGGAGCAATCGACCAGCCGCGTCCAATGTGGCCCGACACTCCACCGTCGGAGTCTGCCAACTCTCCGCCTGCCACCAAACCGTCACAAGCGCAGGAGCTCGGGCAGTGATTATTGAAGGTCTCCTGACCACCACCGCCAGCGACGGCTCGCCACATGTGGCGCCGATGGGGCCCGTGGTTGATGAGGACTTGCAAACCTGGACCCTGCGGCCGTTTGCCAGTTCGACTACATTTCGCTACCTACGAGCCAATCCACAGTGTGTCTTCCACGTAGTCGATGATGTGCTACCAGTTGTCCAAGCGACCCTGGGCCTGCCAACCAGCCTGAGCTTCGAATTGCTGGCAGGTACAACTGGACGTGACGAGCCAAAGCGCTCTAGCGACAATGCGCCCGACGGGGCTTGGTCCATCTCCTCCGCTTGTCACTGGTATCACTTGCATGTGACCGATTGGGACACCAGTCAACCACGCAGCTTGGCCAAAACTCGATTGATCGAACAACGCGTGCAAAGACCCTTTTGGGGTTGGAATCGAGCCAAGCATGCCATCTTGGAGGCGACCATTCTCGCCAGCCGCATTCACCTACTCGAGCCAGAGACGCTCGACGCCGAGCTGGCCAAACACGAAGTCGCCATTCACAAGACGGCTGGAGAGCGTGAGCTGCAGGCTTGGCAACTGTTGAAAGATTTTTTTGAGGCGAGCGCGCACGGGAAATGAAAGTCCTTCATCTTCAAACTGGCTGCCGCCTGCACTTCGGGCTCATCGAACTGGCTGCTGGCGAGCCAATGCGGTTTGCTGGTCTCGGCTTGATGCTCGATCAACCTAACTTTGAACTAGCTTTTTCAGCCGCTGAATCGTTCACCGTCGACGCGTCACCTATCGAATCGCAAAACCCTACCGCAGACAGCAAAGATGAATTCGAAAGTCGCATCGGGGCTGCTATTCGTCAGCGCCAGGCTCTGGTGGCTGGCACTGAACAACGCTCCACTACCTGCCATGTGCGGCTGTTGAACGCACTGCCCCTACACAGCGGGCTTGGAGCCGGCACGCAATTGGCCGCCAGCGTAGCGGCAGGGCTCGAACTGTTTACACGCGCTCAGCCGACATCGTCTGCGCAACCTGCAGCCAATTGCCTACAGCCTACTCTATGGCAACCAATTCTCGATGCTCAGCCGACATTGTCCGCGCAGTGGCTATCGCAGCACGCCGACCGCGGTCTACGATCAGCCGTGGGGCTCGTCGGTTTTCTACGCGGCGGCTTGATTCTCGACGAAGGCTACCCTTCTGATCAAGCGTGCGGTACCAAAGCGGATCGGATGACACGTCCGCTGGCTGCTCAAACCCAGCAGCTTGCTGCTCAATGGCGAGTCGTGTTGGCTGTGCCACAGCAGCGCGCGGAGATCTCGGGAGCGAAAGAGGCTGAGGTGATGGCCGAACTGGGCTCGCTCCCCAATCCTCATCGACCGCAAATGTTAGCCCTGGCCCAGCGCGCGATGGGCTTAGCTGCGGACAATAACCACTTCGTCGAGTTCACGGACTGCCTAGACCGATACATGCAGTTCGGGGCACAACTGTTTAGTCGCTACCAGGGAGGCATGTACAATGGAGCCGATGTCACCGAGGCAGTCCAGCTCGCCCAGGCAGTCGGACTGCGCGGCGTCGGCCAGAGCAGTTGGGGGCCCACCGTCTTCGGCTTTGCGGAAACCCAAGCATGCGCGGAGCACCGCGCCGAACAATTGCGTCGTCAGCGCCCCGATTGGTCCGTGCGCATCTCGACGCCAGCCACTTGCGGCGCACGATATCGTTGGCAACCGAGTCACCATAAGGAAACCCCAATATGCGATTCTTCAGTGCTATGACAGGCTTGTTTTTCGTCGTCAGTTTGATCGCATTTAGCTCTGTTGTACGCGCACAATTTTCCGATCAGCGCGTGTTCCAGAGCCCCATAACTACCCATGCCAGCGATGCGCTAGCGGAGGATCTACTCCCCGAAGAACGAGTGAACATTGCCGTCTACGAAAACTGCAATCGCAGCGTGGTGCATATTGCCACGCGCTCAGCGGCGATGGAATCGTTCCATCAACTCTCCGTGCGAGAAGGCTCGGGAAGTGGTTCGGTGCTGGACAATCGGGGCATGATTCTGACCAATCATCACGTCGTTGATGGAGCCAAAGAAATCTCCGTCAGTCTTTTCAACGGGTTGGCCTACCCAGCCGTACTGGTAGGTCAGGATCCAGATACGGACATTGCCGTTCTCAAAATCGACGCACCAGCGGACCAGCTCATACCGCTTCCATGGGGCGATGCTCAGCAACTGCGCGTGGGTCAGAAGATCTATGCAATCGGCAATCCTTTTGGGCTCGAGCGCACAATGTCGACGGGGATGATCTCGAGTCTCAACCGACAGATACCATCGCGAGCGAAGCGAACGATGCGCGCTCTAATTCAAATCGATGCGGATCTCAACCAGGGCAATTCGGGAGGGCCGTTGTTAAACACTCGCGGCCAATTAATCGGGATGAATACGGCCATCATGAGCAGCAGTGGCGACAGCTCGGGAGTCGGCTTCGCCATTCCAGTCAGTACGCTCGAGCGCATCGTTCCGCAGTTGATTGAAAATGGTCATATCATTCGTCCCACCATTGGCGTTACGCGCGTCTACGAGAACGATGCGGGGCTATTGATCGTTAGTGTGGCCAGTGGAGGTCCGGCTGATCAAGCAGGACTACAGGGCTTCAAATTGGTTACGCGGACGCTGCAACAAGGTCCCTATCGCTACGAACAAAGTTCGATCGATACATCGACGGCGGATTTGATTCAATCTGTCGATGGTCAACCAGTGCGTACCGCAGACGATTTGCTAACACATATCGAGCGCAAGCAGCCTGGAGACACGGTTCGTTTGGGAATTGTCCGCAATGGCGTCCAAACCGTAGTGCCCGTCACCTTGGGACAGCCCGAGCCGTAATGCTTGGTCACAAACCTTCCCTACCTCAAGACTTCGTAGCTACCGTCGCCAGACGGTAGAAGAGACGAAAAGCTTGATCCTGGCAGCCCACCGCTTGGCAGCGGTGGCTACCTCGCTCGTAGCTACCGTCGCCAGACGGTAGATGAGACGAAGAGCTTGATCCTGGCAGCCCACCGCTTGGCAGCGGTGGCTACGTCAGCGCGCTTGAAACCACTGCTCGAATTGTGGTGCGGGCACAGGCTTGCCGATCAAATAGCCCTGCAAAACGTCGCAACCAGCATCTCGCAAGAAATCCGCTTGCTGTTCTGTCTCGACCCCTTCAGCCACCAGAGTCAGACCGAGTCCTGAACCGAGAGAGATGATCGAGCGCACGATGGCATCCGAGTGATGGTCGCGGATTAAGTCACGCACAAAGGACAGATCGATCTTGAGCGTGTGGATATTGAAGTTCTTGAGATAGCTCAACGACGAATAACCCGTGCCGAAGTCGTCGATGGCGATGCGGAAACCAAGTTGCGTGAGCACTCGCATGATATCGACCGCTTGCTTAACGTCTTCCACAACGGCGTTTTCGGTTATTTCGAGTTCAAACCAGGCGGGTTCCGCTTGAGTTTGATCAAGGATTTGCTGCAACTGTTGCACGAAACGTGGGTGTCGCAATTGCTGCGGAGACACATTCACTGCGATGTTAGTGTGTTTACCCTCGGACCGCCAACGGACGGCTTGTTCGGCCGCCAACTGGAAGACTTTGTTTCCGAGCGGGCTGATCAAACCCGTCCGCTCAGCTACTGGCACAAAACGGCTCGGCGGAATGTACTCGCCAGACTGAGTTCTCCAGCGTGCCAGCGCTTCACAACCTACCAAGGCATTCGTGCAGGCATCGACTTTGGGCTGAAACCACAACTCGATTTCTCCGTCGTCCAAGGCTCTCCGCAATTTAGTACGGACCTGATGCCGCGCGGCGATATCGGCTTGAAGCTCTGCACTGAATAATACGACCTGATTCTTGCCCAATGATTTGGCGGCGTACATGGCTGCGTCGGCACCCGACATCAATACATCGATTTCGGTACCGTGCTCTGGAAAATGAGTTACGCCGATACTGACGCTCATTTGAGCTTCCGCTTCGCTCAACGGGAAGGGCTCGCGGAGCGCCTGACGCAATCGTTCGTAAGGCTCCGTCCCATACATTGAATTTTGATCGGTCAACACTGCAGCGAATTCATCTCCGCCAAATCGACAAACGAAAGCGTCGTGTCCGAAGACCGACTGAATTCGCTCACCCATGGCTTGCAAAAGCAAGTCGCCGTTGGCGTGCCCCGTGTAGTCGTTGACGTGCTTGAAGTCATCCAGATCGATAAAGCAAATGTCTGCTCCCACCCCCGCTTGTTTTAGTTCAATCAGCAACTTCTCTAAGTGCTCGTAGAAATAGCGACGATTGGGCAAGCCCGTGAGCTTATCGTGCATTGCCTGTTGACGCAAACACTGTTCCGTATCGGTGTTTTCTTCGGTGATGTCGGTAACCAGGGCAACTATCGAGTTGGCCGAACCGAGCGCATGCGAACAACTGAGCGATAACCAATACTCGCGCGGCGAATCTTGAAGCGAGACGACTTTGCCCGACCAGGGGATCCCGCTGCCGACTCGCTTCAACAGGCGAGGAAAATCGGCAATGTCGATGTTCAATATGTATAGTAGTGAATGTCCCAGAGTCGAGTGTGTGTTGACAGTCGACAAGGAAAACAAGGCCGCATTGGAATACTTGATCTCGCCCGCCTCGTTGAGGATTGCGGCACCTTCCTTGGATTGATGAAGTGCTTCGGCAATGATACTGAAGTCACTTGACTGTTCTTGTAGGGCTATTTCCGATGCCGATTCGCGAATTCTGGCCAGCGACTCAAGCACGGACTCGAACAGGCGATAGTCGGGGTCTCCCTTGCCGCGTTCACACCATTCGTTGGCGATTAGCGCCAAGACATCGTCCACGCCGGCCCGAAGCTGGCCGGCTAGGCTCGCCTCGTACCGAGTTGAAGAGATCGCGATGGAGTTGTGAGTCGTCACCGAGGAGATCCTGAAATACGTTCCGCCCACTCACCCTATGTCCGGAGGATAAGCAATGCCAAACCTTAGTTCAAGGAAAGCTCACGATTATCGAAGCGATGCACAATTGCCCGACTTCGTTGGGCCGATTGTACCGCTTGTGCAACTCCCATTCACTCGATTGGGGGAAGGCGGCGTTACTCCCGAATTAGTCGGAATAATCGGATCAGTTGGATGGCAGCCGGCTTAATGTGGCCCGACGCTCCGCGTCGGTGAGTTTGTTTGCAGGAACTATCGGATCAGTTGAATAGCTGGCGGAGGGAGAGCTTGCGAGGGAAGTACTTCTGATGATGGTCCCGCAAAATAGAAGTACAACGGGGCGAGGTACGGCGACTTGGCCGCTAGGTTGTTCACCGACGAGGCAGTGACATGGTGAGCGCTCGCACCATTGGCATATCGCGAGCGCCGATTCGAACCGCTTGGCTCGACCACATCCATGGCCGACATTTCGATGCCCCTTCCTTGTCGAATTGCCACCAACGCCCCAGCGTCTGCGGCAAGAATGATATGCTCCCCGCCCCTCCCCCATAACTCCAAGCGCCAGCCAGGTGCATTCCAAGTCGTCCAGGGGAGTTGATGCGGCAGCGCCACCGCCGCCAACTCGCGAGCATCGTAGGCTCGTTTGAGCCAATCGAGCAATTCCCGTGTGCTGGCATCACGCTCAACTAGTCGTTGCAACTCTTGGCGAAAGTTGGCCGCAGAAAGGTCATTGGCGGAAGAATCTATACGCGCGGGGGTCGGCTCGTTCGCCACCACATTGTGGGTAAGAACTTGGGGAAGCGCCCCCCATGCACTCAGCAACACTAGCCCAATGACGAGCGTCGGTTGAATTCTATCGACTAAACAAGACCGGCTACTGATTGAAAGAGTTTTCATCTCTTCCAGAGTAATTGCCCGTCATCGGATTTCTATCTTCCAGATGCATTCGCGTAGAATTATTCATATGTCGCAGGGCGCTAGCCGAGGTTGTTGCCATCGGTCCCTTTCACCCGTGCTCCGAGCAAATTTGAATTGAGGGTAGACTCATCGTGGCTCGGATAACAATGCTTCGGGAATGCGCATCACGGCAAACGAGCGATTGTCAATATACTGACCGTTGTGGATGACAGGGTACATGATCTCCAACGCCGGAGGCTGCGATTGATAGCTGCGATCGAGCAAGACCCAACGAAAACCGTACTTCCTACTCAGATCGAGCAGTTCCTCGGTCGTCCAATTCGTGATGCTCCCATCGTCGGCGCGCGGCGGCGCGCATTGTTCCATGCGGTGATACCACTCGATAACCGACGCATTATCCTGAGGGACATCCTTCCAACACACCACCTCCGCCCGCTGAGCGTGCCACTTAAATGATTGTTGATACTTGGGGGTGAGCCACAGCGAATCAGGGGGAGTGCTCTCTCGAATCCATTCGCAAACAGCCAACCAATCGACGTAGCGATCGGAATCGATGACGTTCCTACCCACCGACTCGACCACTAGGCGATCGGCGGCGGGAATCGTTCGTTCCGGGCCCAAGTGAAGTTGGCTGGCTAGTCCCACCACAGTCAGCACACTCACGAAACTTGCACAAACGGCGCGCATGACTTTGCTACCAGATGTCGACTCGATTCTGGTTGGTGAACGAGTATCGGCATCTCCTCGACAATCACTAGTTGTTCTATTTTCTCGAGCCAGCCACTGCCACAACAACAGCAAACTCGCCAACGGAACCACAACGTCCGACCAACGAAACCAATAGAATCGCAACAATCGCGCCGCGATATCCGGTCTGTCCTGCGACAGTAGGCCATCTATGGCTAAACCGATCAAGGCGAAGATCACAGCCAGCCAGGCGACACGCAATAAGCGAGCCGCTCCAGCACGTTGCTGCGAATGCTGTTGCTGGTTTGTCCTCCACAACAAAACCGTAACAGCGATAAATACAGTCAGATTAATTGCAGCCGCCCAGTGGCGCTCACCCGCGAATAATTGTGGGCTGAGGTGATGAGGTAGTCGCAGGTAGACGTGAACTTGTGCGGCGCTGACTCGATCGACGACATCGGGACCGGACAAGCCGGACAGCGCGGGGAGAACGCCGATGATCCCCAAGGCGGCACCACCAGCCAGCCAGGGAAGCTGCTGCCACAAGCGTCGTGGTAAATCGGGTTGAAACAACCACACCAGTCCTGCGCCTAGACCCGCCCAGCCACCGACCAACGGATGCCAAGCCATCGCAGCCCCCATCCACAACCAGACCCACTGCCACTTCCCAGCGATCATGCTGGCCAATCCCAGTAGCACCAAGGGATACGCAATCGTCTTAGCTTCGAAACCGCCGACGACCCATTCCCCAGCCCAGTTCCCGTAGTGCACAGCCAGCAGCCAGCCAGCCAGTGCCAGAGCCCCCACCACAGGAGACAAATCGAGACTACGGCGCAGTCGCTGCCAGCTCCACACTAGCAGTAGCCAACTCATCAAGCGCCCCAGCCAAGCTACGGCGGCTAGGGGCAACCAGCGGGCCAACAGCCCAGCAAACATACTTGTTAGAAAATGGGAATCGTGCGACTCGAGGAACAGGTCGCCCGGAGCAAAGCTACTATCCCATAGGTGTTTGGCTTTGGGGAGATAGTGCGACTCGTTGATCCCTGGCACGGCAGATGAGGCACACAAAAAGATCAGACATAGGTAGACCCACAGCTCGACTAGGCTGGAAAACCGCCCTCGCAGGACCCCTTCACCCCCACTTTGGACATCACTCATAAAGCTGGTTTCTCACTGGACTTACAAGTGCTCCGTGGCAGTCAGGCGATTATTCACGGCAGAATTTACAAAAAATCCACAAAAACAGCATCAAGTGGTCTTGGATTTCTTGACTCGGGCCACTTTGTGCGTAGAGTGATTATATCGAGCCATGAATTGTAGTCTGGCTGAGAATCCGCCATTAGGCGACCAATTGCTAGCCGAACATCCCAGAGTAGAAGTCGGCTCGGAGCCATAAACCAAAGGAAGGGTCTGATGTTAGTACTTTCTCGCAAAAAGAACGAGAGCATCGTCATCAACAACGACATCACTATTGTTGTCGTGGAGATTCGTGGAGACAAGGTACGTTTAGGTGTGGAAGCGCCCCGCGAAGTGCCCGTGCACCGCCGCGAGGTCTATGACGCCATTCAACGTAGCCAAGAAGCCGACGATGCATCGAACAACGCCAATAGCGCTACCCAAGATTAAAACCGATCGACCGCATTACCGCAACAATGCGAGTCGATTTTCAATTCAAAAAGAAAATCAGAGCCTGTATCAATTTTGCTGAGTTATCGGCGCAATTGTTATGGGCTCTCATTGTTTTCCTCCCCCAGAGTACCCTTGACCATCCGTCAGGCGAGTGCTAAAACCAGTGCTCAATTGCTGACCACAAGTCGGCAAAAGCGAACGGCCCCTTCGTCTAGCGGTCTAGGACACCGCCCTTTCACGGCGGCAACATGGGTTCGATTCCCATAGGGGTCACTAGCCCACCCATCGCAAACCCTTGGTAAGCATCATCAGCCATGTTTTCCAAGGGTTTTTTAATAACCGGAAAACCCTGTGGAATAGATCGACTCTTGAATTTGTTCTTCAAGCAGTTGTTGGCGTTTGATGCCAGTCCGCATTCGGCGTGCCGAATCGTTGCCTAAACTGATCGCAAGATCGACGTATTGCTCTGCCTGGTATAGGTCGCCTTCATCAAAATAGAGCGCTGCCAGATTCTGCGCTGCGTCGGCGTACTGCTTGTCTGCCGCTCTGGTCAGCCAAACTTTCGCCTTCTGTAGATCTCCTTCTTGGTAGTACATCGTTCCTAGGTTGTGTTCCGCGATTACGTTCCCCTGTTTCGCCGCTTGCATGTACCACAGCTCTGCTTCTGCCTGATCTTTCTCGACATGGTTTCCGTACAGATAGAACTCACCCAATGCAACTTGAGCGGCCGAGAAACCACCTTCAGCAACTGCCCGGAACAGCCGCATAGAAAAATAATGGCAAGCGTAGGGCTGAAAAGCGCATAGGCTAGTTGGTCAACGCCACGTTGTGATTGAAATGCCTCGCTTGGCAGGCTCTTTGTAGGTACCTTCGCCAGAAGGTGGACGCCCAACCCGTTCCACGCTCTGGCGAGCGTAGCGACGAAGAAGTGTCGTTGACCAACTAGGCCGTACACGGTTTGCTGAGTCGTATTGGAAATGTAGTTCATCTATTGTCTCCCTCTTGTTTCTGTTAGTAGCGTTTTATGTTGGCGCAAATGCAAGTTAGCGATTTGAATGCGCAATCCAGTCTGTAAGTAGTACACGCGACTGCCTCGGCTCTATCGTGAAAAACCGTTGTATCGAAATTCTTTCTCGATTAAAAATCGTCGCCGTAAAAAAAATTTACTCTGCTGAGGAATTGGCAGCGTGGTAATCAGCCAATCGCAATTCGCTCTGTGTCGACAAGTGCGGTACGCGCAACAATCGCTGGATGGCATCTTTGGCTAACTGATGCTCCGGGGCAATCTTGAGAATGGCGATTGCGTTGACCGCGACTCGATACGGATCGCTAAGGTCAGCAAGAGACGCTTCGAGTAACGGCAACGCGCTGCTTGCGGAGGCTGAGAGCGAGGACAACGCTTCCAACGCAGATGCAGTACGCATGTTGGCGACCAAGTGCTGCCGGGCTCTATCTACGCGATCGGAAGCTGAAGCTCGATTGGTGAATTCAATATCCGTGAGTATCTCCCTTGCCTCTGCCAAGTTCCCATTGATAAAATGGCCGCCTTCGATCGCCTCAGCGAGAAGTTCCGATGCGATTCCTGCCTCTCCCATTGCGATGATTGCCTCCGCAAGGTTCAGCTTGAGCCGCTCCGTATTGGTCTTGCGAAATGCGCGACTCATTGCATCGTAAAGCCCCGGCATGGGGGTCCCAATACCAGTCAAGTCAAGCGCGACCTGATTGGCGACCCATTCGTTTTTGAATGCGGGCTGCAATGCGTTTGCGATCGACGATCGGTACTCGGGGCACAGGTCTGCCAGTCGTATCATGGAGTGGGCACCCGCTTCCGATATAATTGGGTTGGCGCTTTCGACTGCCTCTTTCAGGAGGCGGGCAGCAGACAAGGCACCCGAACCGCCTTCGCCGATCATTTTTATAAGTTGATGAGCCATTAGACGGCCGTCTCCAGTTACTCCATCCAGCTCCTCAATCCGCTCCATCAACTTGCGAGTGATGGCTTCTGCGGATTCGAGATCGCTTTGCTGAAGCGTTTTAACAATAGCTTCGACAAGAGTGACTTCATCGTGGTGGGTGAAACGCTGCAACAGGAAACTGCGCGTGCTCTCCGCGAGTTGACCTTGCTCCTCCAGTGCTTTATAGAACGCGATCACTTTGTCCACGTCGAAGATGATCTTCTCATCCGTGCTGCGTATGCAGTGCATAATGGCGTTGGCATGTTTGCTACGGTTTTTGGCGTCGAGCCTTACCAAGCCAATTAGCGCTTCTTC
Source organism: Pirellulaceae bacterium (assembly GCA_020852965.1). Classification (GTDB taxonomy): domain Bacteria; phylum Planctomycetota; class Planctomycetia; order Pirellulales; family Pirellulaceae; genus Aureliella. The sequence continues at coordinate 41,469 of JADYZV010000192.1, forward strand.
GACGCCGGCATTTGCAGCTCGATGTAAATAGGGGATGGCCTCCTCGCCGGCTTCCGTAATTGCAACTACCGTGTCAATTCTCAGCTGTGTATGTTCAAGGCTGACAGGCTCTCCTGCCCGCCAAAGCAGTAGTTCACCAAGATCCTTTGCAAGCTCACGCCTGAGCCATTGCGGAACTTCAAGCGAACCCACCAAGTGCGACTTGATCGACACGACCAATCGATCGCGTTGCTCGGCATTCAAATTGCTGTTCAGCGTGAAATCGCTCGGCGCGGCGGCGAGCAAACTACCCAATGCCTGCCGCGCGTCCGGATTGATGTAGGCAAGTCCAATCAGGGCTTTGACGGGTTCAGATCGCCCCAGGAGAATTCTCGCCCGCAGCCAATCGATCGTGTCTCGGTTCGGTGCCAGTTCAGTGACCGTCTGGCAAATATCCCACTTGGCGTACGGGTCGTCTCGATTCATGAGCATGGCGACGAGTTGATCCGCTTGCTCGGGGAAGTTTTTTAACTGCCGAACCGCTAGAGCTCGCACCTCGCCGGCGGGATGATCGCAAAGCTTCAGCCAATCATCCAGTGATAGACTGGGGCATTCTGCGTACGGATAATCATCCCGGAGACATAGCATCGCCGCAATTCGATAGTCGGAATTGGCATCTGTAGCCAAAATTTGCAGTGCCCTTACAACTGCTAGCTGCAAATTAACTTGCGCACTCCGTGGCCTGATGGAATCCGAGAGTTGGTACGCTTGCTCCCGGGCTGAATAGGCAACGTTCTTATTCGGATCTATTGAAAGCACCATCAGACACGGCAGAAGCAACGCGTCTTTGGTTTCGGCTTCTTGTTTTACATTTTCTAGAAGCTGAGCATCTGCAAATGTTTCACCGAGGTCCAGCCAACCAGTTACCGTAGTATCGTAAGCACGTCGAATCGAGTTGGCGGTGTTGAGCTTACGGGTCGCTTCAAGGTTTAGCAAATGGGCGCGCAATGCGTTTATCTGTTCATCATGGATCGTGATTGTGAGTTGATCTCCAGCGGTGTTTGCTGGAGGCTGTGAATGTGCCGGTAGGCAAAGCAACGGTGTTGCCCACAGGCAGGCCACCCGCAACAGACTTCTGCAGTAGAGATTTTTGTTCGTCACTTATGGCGTCCTTGAGTTCGAGCGCGCATCCCATCGCCTTCACACCGTGAGTTCGGGCAGGGGTAAAGGGGTCAGGAGTCAATTGTGCAAAGCACCCGAAGGGCCGTTCCGGCAATTGACTCCTGACCCCTTTACCCCAATTTCAATCGGACTCGTAACCTCGTCCACTACCCCAACTTTTAATGTGGACAGAGCACTAGGTGTGAGTAGTACACACTCGCCGCCCAAAAGCTGTCAGAATCCATGCAGGAATCGTGTGAGAATACCAGCAGCGACTTAATCTCAATCCGTGCAGAAGCAGATATTGGGAAGAACCTCAAACCGAGACCGCTCCAGCGAGCACCTAGAACTAGATCAGATTCTGGGGTGTCGCGGCCAAGTCGTGAGACGCTCCTCAGAAACTATCAGCACTAGCTCCCAATTCGTCAAAGAAGGCATCCCAGTCTGAGAACCGATTCTTGTTATTGAGATCCTCGATTGGTGCCGCAAAAGTATTCGCTTGTTTCGGTGCGAACGTTGGCATACCGGTCGGTCGATAATTGTTCCTGCTAACAGACTCAACTGCGTTTGCCCCAGCCGACTCTCCCTCTGCAGGGCTTTGCTTGTTCAGCCAATTGATGATAAGCAGTACATCCATGGGTGAAAGTAAATCGTCCGCATTGGTATCGTAGTAGAAGTGTTGAGTTAAGTTGATTTGAGAGAGTGCGCCGGAACCCAACTGGTTGAGTGCGTTAATAATGATCAGGGCGTCGATGGGGGTTACCAATTGGTCCGCATTGACGTCCAGTGGCAGGCTGGCATTATGCCACGCCGAGTCTGCCGAGACGGTCGTTTGAACTTCCGCAACTTGGTCTTTTACTTCACGGTGTCCGACCCCGTCGATGGCCAGACTGTAGAACGCATATTGTTGTCCGGGCTCTCCCGTGAAATCTGCAGAGGTTTCCGCAGTATTTCTGATCCAAATGGTAAACGGTGCGTCATTCTCGGAAACAAAGATATCGTATGCCGCGACACCGGCACCACCGGTATCGTCACTGCCGCTCCAACTTACGGTAAATGTCGTTGGTACGGTCGCGGGCAAGGATTCGACGTGACTTTCTGGCGCTGCAGCATCGAGCGTCACGGGGGCCCGGCGTCTGGGATCCGTTCCCTGGCTGGGATCGTGCGGGTCGATCTGATCGGTGGCAATCGTCTCGAAGTGATCAAAGGTGATCAGAGCGATATTGGTAATCTCGGTCCCTGATGGCAAACCTGCTATAGGGGCGATCGTATAGGTGAAGTAACCCTGCCCACGGCCAGTGCCATCTTCGGGTGGAAGAAAGCCTGCCAGCGCACTTGGCGGAAGCCCAGTTTGGCCATCGACCGACACGAACGAGGCATAGACTTGGCCCGTGTCGGACTCTAGTCCGATCTCGATGTCCAACTGGAATTGAAATCCTTCGATGTCGACATTCACGCTACTACTGTAGTGTTGCGGTCCCCCCTTAATTGAAATGAGCGTATCACCAAAGGCAACCGAGGTCAGTTGGAAAGTGTCCCAATCAAACAGCGGACTGAGCTGATCGATTATGTCAACGCGTTGCGCCGGAGCTGTCGCCTCCTTGTCGTTTTCAAATTCAATCTTGTAGGGCAGCGTTTCGCCCGCGGCCACAAAATTCTGTTCGCCATAGCCCGCTGGTCCCGTCTTTTCATTCGGGTCCTGCGAAAGTACCGATCGACTATTTCCGGAAGAGCAGCCATATCTACCAGGGTCTTCCTTGCATTTTTCTTTGTTCGCAGCCTCTAGATCTTCCAAAACCGCCTGTACTAGATCTTCCCATAACGCCTGTTGACGAGGATCAACCGGAGGCGGTGATTCGTAATTCTGGTAGGCATCGTAAAGCGGTCCGGCGGCAGGACCGACGAGCGGAAAGAGATTTTGTACTGCCCCTTGCATGAAAGGACGAGCACCAAAATCGTCATACCCCTGGCCTAGGATTATCACAGCTCCCGCTGCCGCCCCTAGAATTAAAACGGGTGCTTCCACCACAAGGGCTGCAATGGGTATCGCAGCTGCAACGTAGGTATACCAACGATGTAGTCCGCTCGGGTCAATTGCATTAGTTGGACTATTACCCACATACCGGAACAGATTCGCATCCCCTCCGGCCAATCCGATGGGATCTCGTTGAGTAAACCTCCCGAGCGACGCGTCGTAATGCCGGGCGCGCATGAAGTTCAGGTCGCCGGAGCCGACAATCCCAAACTCGCCAACGAACAGCGAAGCTCCGTTGGTTTCGGTTCCCTCTCCCAATAGCTGTCCAAAAGGTGTGTAGCTGTACTGAGCAATCGATGCACCGGAATGATCGGTCAAGTTACTGGTCGATCCAAGTGCGTCAAAAGAGTAGTAGTTCGGATTGGCTAGTCCGTTAGAGATTAGTCCATAGCCGTGGACGTTGCGAGCGAGCATTTGGCCATTGCTGGAGTACTCACCAACGACATTGCCAAAGCCAACGGGGTCGATGACGAAATGGGTTGTTTCACCATCCTCGGTGACGCCAACTCTATTCCCGAGTGCGTCCCAAAGGTTTGACCAATCGCTTGTGTCACTACTGACGCTGATCAGTCGATTCTCAGCATCGTAGGCATAGAGTTTGATCTGCCCGTGGTCCACAGTACGAGCTAAGTTTCCATCGGCGTCATAGTAGTACTTAACGCCGGCGACATCGGTGTATTGATTGAGTTCGTTGGTCGCATAGCGGGTCGTTTCGCCGTCCTGATCGACCGATACGCGATTGCCAGCCGCGTCATAAACTATGGTGGTTATTCTCCCTTGCGGATTGACCCATTTCGTGAGCTGACCCAGATCATCGTACTCGTAACTCCACAATCCCTCGAGTGTTCGCATCGATGTGCGCATTCCTTGCGAGTCGTAGGTGTAGTCGAAGCGAGAAAGCAGCGAGTGATCCGGAGCCGTGTTCTCCAAGCTAAGTAGTTGGCCGTTGGCGTCGTAGCGAAAGCTGGTGTAGACGCCGTTGCCAAGCGTCTTGCGACTCAGGAAACCGCTCTCGTCATAGTCGTAGCGAACTTGAGTGCTACCGTTGCTATCCGCAATTTGCTGCAGTCGTCCTGCTGCATCATAGCTGTAGCCCAATCGGTAGCCAGTTTGGTCCGTACTCGAAGCGCGACGACCAGCCAGGTCGTACGTGAAGGACAGCGTATGGCCCTGCGGATCAGATATTTTGACTAAACGCTGGGAGTCCGAATCGTAATCGTAGCTTGCGATGCCGCCTGCGCCCTCGGCTCGAATTAGGTTCCCACTTGAGTCGTATCCATAATTGAATGACGTGCCATCGGGAAATAGCTTTTGTGTGATTTGGCCAGCCGCATTGTATGCATATTGAATCGTCTGCCCACGTGCGTTAGTACTCGCGACTGTGTTGCCAAAAGCATCGTAAGTCCACGATTGTTTTGATCCATCGGCGTAGACGATTGCCGCCAGATTGCCTTCGGGCGTATAGCCGTAGCTGGTTGTCCTCCCCAACGAGTCAGTAAACTCGGTCATTCGATCCAGTGGCCCTGCGTAAGCAAAGTTCAGCGTGGCGCCAAGTGCATCGGTGATGTCGGTCAGATTTCCGGAATGATCGTAGGCATATTGAGTCGCACGCCCCTCGGCGTCGACGACTTCCGATAGATGTCCGATCGCATCGTAATGATAGACCAATGCATTTCCGAGTTGATCTTCGGTGCGAGCTAGTCGTGCGCCAGAATCAAACTGGAATTCGAAAGTACCGCCAGGCGCTGTTTGACTCGCCGGCATAGTTAGGGCGACGGTCCCGAAGGCATCATAGGCAAACGCGATGGCTTGATCTGCGCCCTGCTTGACCGATGCAATTCGCCCTTGGGCATCATAGGCGAATTCGACCGATGGGCCTCCAGCAACCTCGATCTTGGTCAGCGCATGTCGTGTAAGAACATCTGCACCTGTTTCATACGCATACTCGGTAACCGACCCGTCAGATCGGCGAACACTTATCAGGTGTTCGTGAGAAGCATCGTAGGTGAAGTGCGTTTCCTGGCCGGCCGAATCAATCAGGCTCGCAATGCGTCCAGAAGAATAGTAATCGAAGTCTAGGAACGCTCCGGACGAATGCGACAGACGCACGATCAAGCCATGGTCACGTTCCGCGGTGATACTATTGCCATTCAAATCAGTGACACTTTCGACTTGACCGCTGGCGTTGAACTGAATGCGTGTGCCGTCCGATTCGGTAATGCTAAAGCGCCCGCCTGATAGTTGGGAGACAATTCCTTGGTCACCCGGCGCCGCCAAGAATTTTCGAGAAGTGCGACTGTCGGGTTGAAAGACGCGCTGGAGACCATCTGCTCTGGAAATGATGAGTGTGCCATCGGAACGGCGATCCAGACGTTGTTCCCAAACGCTATCCCAACTCCAGCCATAACCCAACGGGCCAATTTCGTTGCGAGATGCCAAGCTGGGGCGATACGAGCGTTGAAACTGGATGTTGAGTCCTGGACTGAGAACATTGACATCGGTCGCGGAAGCCAAGGTTGTCACGGGGGATATGCCGATTGCCTGCTGAACTTCGAAACCGGTCAGCTCCCCGACATCATGAACTTGTCGGCCGAGCCGATGTAGATAGTTCGCATTTTCACCAAGCATGCGGACGTAATCGCCCCAGGTTTCGCCAACGGACTGACTGAAGTTCTGGAAGATTGGCTCCCATCCTTCGATTCCAATGGACGCGGGACGTAAGCTATCTTTGATACTCGGCCAGTCAATGGTTACTGCGTTGTCGGCGTACACAGGATTAACGGTCCAGGTAAATGGAACGCCAGTTTGCCAGGGCGTCTTCCAACCGGCATAGTGAATCGTGACTTGTCGAGTCTCTCCAGCCTGTAGGATGCCGGGCACATCACCCGACGCTAGGAATTGCACCGAGTGGCTAAAGCCCTCGGGAACAGCCGATGTCCAAAAACCCCGTGTAACAAGGCTCGCGTCGAGAGTCAGAAGTGCTCCCTCAGTTCCATTTTGATCTCCCCGGAAATCCAACAGTGGGGCGGGCATTGCAACATCGCCGGTATTCGAGTATTCGACGATGATTTGCCCCACGCCACGGAAACGTAGTGCAGCCGGAGCAATGATGCGAGTCTCTAAGAGAGCGAAAGCGCCTTCGGTTACCTTTAGCGCGTCCGGCAATTCATCCGCAGTTCCATCTGGGCGTATGACGCGGATACTGTAAACTCCCGGCGGAATACTTTCAGCCGCAATGGTCGCCGTGATCTGAGTGAAGGAATCTATAGCGACCTGCAACGGCGTGAACGACTGATGTTCACTAGCCAAGACAACCCTTGTACCACGGCTAAAACCTGAGCCGGAGATTGTCAATCTTCCGTCGACTCCATTCCCCATGCGAGCTGGGCTAGAGCCACTGAGCACGACGGGCGCAGTATCGGCTCGAATCATCAGCTCACCTGAGGCTTCGACGCGGTCTGAATAGACCAGTACGTACCAGGTCCCCGGATAGGCGCGTGGGACGATGAGCTGCTGCTGTGCAGAAGGCAAAGTCGTTCGATAGTCGAAGTCGACGCGGGTCGGGGATTGCCCAAATCTCACGTAGATGGAGTGACGATTTAGCTCGGATGAATCTGCTAGATTAAGCTGCAGGGGCAGTGCATCTCCGACGTGGATTTCAAAAAGCTGTGCCTGTCCGGTTTGGAAAATCGGCTTCTTGATGGTTTGTCCCAATTCCACTCGATCGCGCGAAATCCGCGCGAGTCGCATGACGTAGTCGGTGCTGGATAGCCCCGCACTCCGGCTGGTTCGCAGCGTGTACGAACCGTTTGCGGGGAGGTTGATCAAGTCCGATTCAGATGTCAGGCTTTCGAAACCTACCCAGCCGTTGGGTCCTAAAAGATCGACCTTCACATGCGGGCTGTCGCGATCCAGCAGATCCAGTCGAACTTGATCTCCCTGTGAGCCGACGAATGTCCATTGATCAATGCTGTAAGGAGTTTCGAGAGTGCCATGCAACTTGTTGCCAAACTCGACTCTCTTGTTGTCCGTAGTTGAGTCCCAGACCGAAAGCATATATCGACCGGTATTCAACTCCTGCCCTGGCCCCGCTCTCAGCCGAATTCTGTAGTTCCCTTCCTCGATGCCCGATAGTTCCAGCTTTACTGCCTGTCGGTTTTGCACACTGTGGGCCGTTGCGACAATCTCGTCTTGGTCATTCAGAATCGTTATCGACACAGAGTTGACGTAGGGTGCTTCCGCTGCCGGTTGCACCAACGAATACGGGTTGGCAACTACTGTATACTCTCGGCCTTTCCCTGCGTAGAAGCTCCACTCGTCCTCCTCTCCGACGATCGAGACCTCCCCAGATGTTGGAGTATTGATAGTGATTGGACCGCTATCGATCGCAGTCGCAATAGTGCCATTCACTAATTGCCCCAATAATATCGTCGCACGAGAGTAAACAGGCTTTCCAGCGAGGTTGAGTTCGCTCCCCTCGGAAACGATAAGACTGTCGACATAAAGTCCTTCAACTCGACCATCTTGATGGTTTTTTACTTCGTCAATCAGTTCCACTCGCGCTCCGCCTGCGATCTCTATTTGACGAAACCGATTCCGACCATTGAAGCCACCAGCACTGTCACCCATGTCGGAAGCTGCAACTTCGAAACGTTGGGCTGAATTGGCCTCACCGTTGAATTTGAGAATTCCGTCAATGCGCTGTCCACGAGTTGAGTCGTTCAACCAATTTCCCGAAATTGCAAGTGATGAGCTAGTCGCTGTTTCGATAAAGGAGTTCGCGTAGAACTGAAGACTGGAATCGATAGTAATCTTGGAGTCGTCGCCGAGGGAAACCGCACCATAAACCGCAACCAAAGGATCTACTAGCAATTGAGACTGGCCAAGTAATCGGAGCTCTTGATGAGGACCGACGTCTGTTCCTGGAAGCGAACCGAGGATATCCACATTGCCATCGTTTCCTTGTGACACAACGGTATTTTCAAGGATGACCAGATTGGCGTTGGTTGGATTGCTCACCGTAGCGTCCTGGGCGAAAAGATAGACTCCCGAGAGATACGCAAGCTTACCAAACTGGATCCAACCACCTGAATCTGCCACAACTTCAGAGTATTGTCTTGTATTCTCTTCAGGTCCATCGCCGCGCGTCCCGGAACTGTGATCTTTGAGTACTTCCAGTGAGCTAAGATTGATCTGACTATTCGCGCCACGTGCAAGAATTTCTACGGAACGCCCTCGTGCATCACCGGTAGCTGGATCGATTATCTCCAAAACACTGGTAAGTTCGACCCGTCCTCCACCAAGTGCCTGGATGCGCAGATCCTGCCCACGCTCGGTCCCGTTCTGGATAGAAGTCAGTTTCGGCAAGCTCAATACACTGCCAACTCCGCTTGTCTGCCAAAGCATGTCGCCATCCGTGTTGACCACTTCCGTGATCTGCGGCAAGTCAACTTGAACGCCACCCGATACATAGAGGTCACGCCCATTGATATTGGTCAGTGTCGAGAGGTCGACAGCGTTTCCATTGGTTTTAAACCAAC
>JADYZV010000193.1 GCA_020852965.1 Pirellulaceae bacterium
AATTAGATTTCATTTTTTGGTCAAGTAGCAAGAAAAGTAAGAACTGAAGTAGGAATTCCTCCCTACGCGCCTGGCAGTGTCTCCCCCGCTGAAATTGGCAGTCTTTTCAGTCTCGGTCACAATATTTGCATATTTCGCAGACGCCTTGAAGCTGCGATTTGGTGATTGTTTTGACCCCGAACGCGGACTCAATTTGGCACATAGCTCCTTGAATTCGGACAAGAAACGAAGGCTGGCGATTGAATTGTGGAGTGCCTCGACCGAAGCCAAAGAACAGCTCTCGACCAGTGAGCAAGCAACTGTATTCCTCTCCGGTAATTCTGGTCCGGAAGAATTAGTACTGAGTGCCGCGACCTACGACCAACTTACGGCACCACTGTTTGATACGTATCGCGCTGCAATAGCAGAAATGCTCGCGGGTTCTCAGTATGGTTTCGGTGACATTCACCATCTTGCATTGGCCGGCGGGTCCGCCATGGCCCGTGGCGTACTGAAGCATACGTCAGAGGTCACAGGTAGACCGGAAAATGAAATCCTGGTCTCAGGGAGTTCATCACATGTGGTAGCAAGTGGTGCCGCAATTGCCTGTTACACGGGCGAGGAAGCAGACGCGCATGTTGGTCGTGGCTTCGGGGTTCGCCTCGTGGCCTCGGCAAATGGGTCGAAACTTTACACCAACAAGATGATCGTTCCTACAAACACCATCATCAAGGCTGGTGGTGAAATCTATCAAGACACTGGTCAACGGATCGTAACTAGCGGAGGCCGCGCAAAGTTACGAATTCAGTTTGTTGAAGCCAAAGCAGCAGTCGTTGTACCCAAGCCCGAAGCTGGTATCCCATCTCTGTTAGACGATTCCGAAGTGAACCGTCTGCGGGAAGTTACTCATGACGTGGACTTACCTGCGGGTGAGCACCAAGTTTTGGTTGGCTTCTCGATCAGTTCTGGGTCTACCAGTTACCAGATTGGCTTCCAGGATTCTGGTATCGAAGGCGTCTCCGGTCGTCTAATGTCAAAATCCTTTGGGACGCAGGCTGTAGCTGAAGCGGAGGCTGCTGCAGATGCTGTTGAACCGCAAGCGATCGATTTGTGCATACTGCTTGACATCTCTGGAAGCATGGACGGACCCAAATTTGGGAATGCCGCCATAGCGATAGAGAATGTAGTCAATCAAACCGCAAATACAGATGTACGAGTGGCGGTTGTCGTTTTTGGTGCACAGAACGGGCTGCTCTGTCCGTTTGGAACCAGCCAAGCGGACATCATTCAGGCCGTAAATAGCCTCAAAGTTGGCAACGGCACTCCCATGGGAGACGCCTTTGCTCACGGTGCCCTAGAACTCAGTGCTCAGCGGGCCGGCTCGCACAAACTGGCACTCTTGGTAACGGACGGTCGCCCTGACGACCCTAAGAAGGCAGAAGTCGCTGCTAACAATCTAAAAGGCTGTGCGGAGCTCATCTGCTTTGGCATCGGCGACGTTGATGAGAGCTTTCTCATTCGCATTGCGACTAGCCCGGATCACTACTTCTACACTGACGAGCCAGACCGTATCCCGGCTTTGTTCGACAGCATCCTTGAGATGTTCATCAACTAACCAAACAGGAGATTGAAATGATGAGTTCCGTTAAGACCAACAAAAAACCTACGCTCGTCGATTTGGAAGAACGACTTCAAGCACTCAGCGAGATGCAACGCGACGTGTCTGAGAAAATGAAAGCACTATACGAGGACCGAATCAATCTGGTTCTTGAGGTACTGTATCGAGCCAACCAGAAATCTGGACTTGCCGACGGCGACCAGAAGGATACCAATCGAATTGATTTTCGAGAGCTCTGTCGCACGCTGTTGCTTAGCCGTGAACGTTGTGATGCAGCGATCATGTGCGCGATCCGACGGTATCGAGAAGCGCTGAAAGACCAGCAGCAACTTAAGCAGTTGTTGGGCAATGATGTCGAGAGTCTAACGGTCGTTCAGAACATGGTGAATCGCTACGCAGTTTACCATCGGCAAGACCTTGAAATGTTGGGCGTCAACGTTGTCGAGGTTTCGGCCGGGGTGCGAGTCGACCCCAGCTTTCATCATGTGGTCGGTCGCCACCCCACCAAACGCTTGTCTGAGGTTGGAACAGTGGCAGTGGCTCTAACGCCAATGTTGACCTGGACGGATTCGAAGAACACGCCGCAATCCCAACCGGCTGAGGTCATCGCATTTATTGGCGATACGGAATTTAAGCCAGGATCAGCAACTAGGTACAGCCAGGAATAACGGAAGCAGAAATGCTCTATTCCGATAGAAATTGGCAACTATTGAGAGCGCTAGCTACCGGCATTCGCTTGATAGCCCCTCACCAACTTGCACGTTGGTGGGGCGTTCCGGTGGCTAACGCCAAACGATCGTTACGAGAATTAGTCAACTCTGGATTTCTTGTGGAGACGGCGATTCGTGCCCGCAAACTACCTCCACTAACCGAACCAATCTTGCAGTGGAAACCAGGCGATCATCAGCCCAATTTCGGGGCGATTTCCTACCAAGCAAAGGAGCGAAATCGCGGCCTGGCGCCAGTCATGATGGCTGCCTACACGCCCACCAACCAAACCCTGTCACAGTTTGCGGTAAGACGCCACGCGAAGCTCAAAAGTAGTCAGGCTACGCACGAACTAGGACTTACAGAAGCCTATCTCTTCGCTGTCAAGCGTTGGCCGCGGTTGACTCGAAAATGTTGGCGCGGCGAAAACCTATATGCAAATGAGCGAGCTCATGGTGAGAAAGTTGAGGACGCCCATTTGGTCCATCCGACGAAACTTCACGTAATGCTCGCTATCGAGTACGCAGGGACATATCACAAGAGCAGATTTGAAGCATTGCACGAAGCGTTGAAGCACAACCCGTATTGGATCATGTAACCATGACTCAGATATTCCAGCCCAATCTACCTGTCAAACGTGACAATCATATTCTGGTTCACACCAACCGCATGGGGATGACCACGTTGCAGGTATTGCATCGATTGTTCCTGCCAGACAAAACGATCAACGCTGCGAGCCAGGTTACGACAAGACTGGTGGCTGATGGCTACTTGGCGCGACACGATCTGTGGCACAAAGCGAAGTACTACACACTTGGCAAAAAATGCGTACGGCTACTTGGAGTGCCCAGAAACAAAACGTTACCGCGCGGCGAACAAGTACTACCGACAGATTTGGGCGCCCTCGCGTTCTGTTGCCTGCAGGACACGGTCCGTCGTCGATTGTTACCACACGAGATATTGGCGCAATATCCGTGGTTCCCAAAGCAATACCTGTGCCATCCATTCTGCTTCGTTACCGACGGTGGCGTCAAGCGACTAGCGATAATCAAAGTCGAGATGTCTGACTTTCCTGGTCAAGTGCTCCGCAAGCACATGATCCAGTTGCGCGCGTTCCGAGAGTTCCCAGGTTTCGCCGACTTGATCGACAACCATCAATTCATGATTGTCACCGTCACGACAACTCCAGAGCGGCGCGATGCCCTAATCACCGAGTTTGACGGCGATCCCTGGTATCCCCCTTTCGCAGTTTATGACTATCCCGAGCTCTGTAATCTTCTTTAGTTGAGATCAATCCCATGGCACTTGCTGGCCCAAGAATATCTTTTGACAATCCTGTTGACCACGACCTATTGCCAAAAGACCCTTTGCTACTTCGTTGGCCCGTGCAAGGCGTGCCTTCCAACACATATATCTATGGAAGTCTTGCTGGCATATTGCTGCTTTCGATAGCACCGTTACTTTTTGGGACTCTCAAACCTACAGGGAAGTACATTTTTGAGAATTTTAACTATGGGATGTTTTGGTTCGTCCTGATTGCCTTAATGCTCATCTTACGCGGTATGCTGGCGCCACGTTCAATTTCCTGGTGTTATGTCGCTGGTGGTGTTGCCGCGTTAGCATTGCAGCTCTTGCCAAGAATTCTCTTAGAATTCTTTACTTGGGCTTCATTGATTCTCTTGGCAATTAAATTCCGAAGGCACTACATAGAATTCTGCACCGCAGCACCAATTCCTGCTTCGGTCGCCGCGCAGTTTAAGAAGAACGGGACGCTACCCGCATCGGTCACGCCAATCGCGGTGAGCGTAGACCTGTGGAATGCCATCGTGAGTTGGCTAGGGTACAACCCTCGCGAACACAAGCTGCCTGGCCTGTGGAGAAGCCCCGCGGGCACGCAGCTCACAAGAACAATCTTCACCGTTTGTACCGTCGTCTTGCTAGCGGTGTTAGTTCCTAATTTGGTATTAGATTCATTTAATCGAGGGCAACTCGCTCAGCTGAATGCTCCCGTCCTCAAAGTCTTCTTTGCGCATTGCGCCCCGGCACTGGTACTTGTATTCGCACTTGTCGCTAGCCTGTTCCCGATTCTTGGAAAAGCGGGCGGTCTTCGACGATCTGCCACGCTCGCCAACTATTTTGCTGACCTTCAGCAGGACATAGACAATTCTCCCAATACCATCGAACGAGATAGCCTGATCGTAGGATCCGTGCTGGCTGATTCGTCACCCGTGTTACTCCCACTGAAAGTTGCCGGTTCACATATATGGATCGCGGGCACGACAGGCTGTGGAAAGACAGCCAAATTGATGTGTCTATTAGAGCAGTTTATTCATCGCGGCTACAGCGTCGTCTGCATCGATCTCAAAGCCGACAGCTTTGAGCTTCTACATACGCTTGAAGCGGTCGCAGTTAATCTTAAAACGCCAATCGACACATGGCATTTTACGGATCGCCATGGTTGGCCGACACAATTGTGCTCACCTTTTGCCCAATCTTTTTGGAAAACGCTCGGACCATCCGAGCGTACTAACGTTCATTTGGCTTCTATGGGACTTGGCTTTAGCCGTGATCATGGTGCAGCTTGGTTTAGTGACGCAAGCTACGACGTGCTTGATTTTGTCAATCGGAAGTACCCGAATGTCGGCAGTTATGCGGAACTGCGAGAAAAGATCGCGTATGAAGTTGCTCACGCGCGACCCCACGAATTAAGTAAGGAAGTAAAGAAAGATGGCGAGCACGTAAGCCTGATTGTTCGACGATTGGCACATGTCGAGATGCTCAATCCAAGTGCCTTGCATTCGCCGTCAGCTGTCTCTGCGGGGCTGGATTTCGCACAACTCTTCATGAAGCAGGGCGTTGCCTATTGGGGCCTGAACTCGCTGGTGGCACCCATAACGTCGCCTGAGATTAGTCGAGTTGTACTCGGTTCGGTACTTGCAGCCGCCACCAGCACGCAAAACAAGAAACGCAATGTCGTTCTTGTCATCGATGAATTCCAACAGATGGTTGCGCCAGGGGTGTTGCAACTAGCGCTTCGACAAGCCCGCTCGTTGGGGATTACGGTAATTCTCTCCAATCAAACCGTGGATGATCTCAAGACTCCGAAGAATAACTTCGTCCCAACTGTCGAAGGCAACACAGCTACACAAATGTGGCTCAGTGGCTCCGGGCGTGATGCCGTGGACCAAATTCAGCGACTCGGTGGGAAGTACATTGACCACCTCCGCAGTCAATCGTTCAGCAGCGACGGAACCAGCAGCGTCTCGTGGCAGGAGGTACTTGTCGACCGTTTTGACGCCACGACGATCGCGAAAGCATCTAGCGGGCGCGACACATTCATCATGCGCATCAATAGCAACGAGGGTTACGCTCAATACAACGGAATACCATTCATTGCCCGCTCAGAGTACCACATTAACTACGCTGAATATCAACGACGTTCAGCGGCTGCGTGGCCAGCATTGTCAACCAAATCAGTTGTTGTTGGGCAAATTCCTGCGGCGAGTCCACCGGTCGCCAATACAACGCCTGCGCCAAATCCCGTTCCGCAACCAACGCCTAACTTTGGTTCGCTACCGGTAGCGGGAACGCGAAGTGTGATTGGCAATGGCACGATTGGACAGACTCCAACAGCAAGCCCCCCAGCCGCCGCCACCACGCCTACGCCCACTCCCGTTTCATCACCACCGCCTCAACACAATTCACAGCCAGTTGCGGGAACGCGAAACATCATTGGCAGTGGAAAAGTTGGGCGGAGACGTCCCTGAACCAATTACAGATATTTGTTGACTGGTTTCCCATAGACAAACCGTTTTGCTTGCACGCCACACCAGGGCCTCTACATGCATGTTTGCCGCTGCAACGGCAATCGAGAGTTCGGTTTTGACAGAGGTTTTTATCAAATAGCGTTCGCATGCAATCGGCGCTTTTGGGCTCCCCGCTCGTTCGGGAGCAACGACAAGAACGAGCAAACTAGTGGCCTGTAGTCTGGGCCTATTACGACAACGCAACAACGTAAGAAAGGAGGTGTATGAAATCAGTAAAACTGGCAACGCACGCCCGGTGCGCAACTTTGGAGAATCTGCCATCGCGAATCTGCGACGGCGGACCATTGTTTCAACTGGGAAAAGTTGTATTGGAGCAAAGAGCCTGGGAGATAATTCCCTCGGCATATTTGCTTCAAGCGTTGGAGTTGCACAGCTGTGGAATCTACGGTGATCTCGAGGACTACGAGATCTATCACAATTCCCACACTCTGCGCAGCTTTGAAGAATACAACGAAGGTAGAAGCATCTACCGCAGTTGTATTTATTCGCGCTGGAAGCCACCACACTACCAATCATTCATGGTCATGACCTATTGGACAATTGGTTTGGTTACGGCGGTTACGGCAGCGAATGTTTAACTTTACCGCAGAGAGAGCCCCCAGCTCTCTCTGCACCCTTTACCCAAAACACTGCCAGTGAATTCAGGAGGGCCTGACCGCTGGCATTAACACAGAGTGCTTATAGCACACAAGGAGACAGCATGGCAAACAAGCCAATAAAGCGATTCAATGTGGGAAGCGGTATTCACGCTTTCGTTTGGTGCAACCAATCGAGTACTGGAGGAGAGTGGTACACGATCACGATCAGCCGCACTTACAAGGAAGGTGAACAATTCAAAGACGCCACGTCTTTTAGGCGGGATGATCTGCTGTTTGTCGCCAAGGCGGCGGACCTTGCATATCAGTGGTGTTACTGGAAGGCGGATGCTGACCAAGTAGACAAAGCGGTAAGTGATTAGCGCATGACATAGCGTCGTGTCCGAATTGACTTTTGTAGGGTCAGTCGGTGCGACGGGGAACAATGTGCTGGCGGGTGCAACTCGCCAGCTTCACGGACGAAGAACCATGAAAACCAAGAAACTCGAAGAGCAAGCGCTCTTTGCACTAGGCAAAATTGTTGCAACTCAAGGAGCGATGTCGGAGATTCCCGCAGAGGACTTGCTGAAGGGAATTGTCAGACATTCGCAAGGTGATTGGGGGGAATTGTGCGCTGCAGATCGACAAGAAAACGATTTCTCATTGAAGCATGGGTATCGTTTGTTGTCGAGCTACCGATCAGCTCAAGGCATCAAGTTTTGGGTGATCACAGAGTACGATCGCTCCTGCACAACAGTACTGCTTCCGTCGGAGTATTGATCGCGGTTTGGCAAGTAGCTCGCAGGTCGAGCAGGGTTACTAACGAAGGTTATTAACCAAGGTTTGGGCCGACTGGGTTTTCCAGTCGGCCATTTTCCGAGATTACCATCAATTCAGTTACTTATTGCCGAAGGCCAAACACGATGAAACCTTCCGTATCCGAGACCAAGCCCTACGAGATGATCGGAGCTGGGCGACTCTCCTCTGCCCTGTATAAGCTGGGCGACGAAAAAACGGCTTGGCGTTATCGATTCAACATCTATCGCACAGACTTTTCCAGTGGGCGACTGTCGCACTGGCTGCAGCCCGACGATCTGATCGACGTCCTCAAGCTGGTGCAGGTAATCGCTTCAGAACTGGCCTACGACGGCTGCCTAGATGACGCGCAGCGAGACAAACTTTATTGGATCGCTAAATGCTTAGAAGCCATCAATTGCGAGACCTACGAGCCAACGTCGCGCAATAGGTCAAGCAAATGAAGTCAAGAATTGTTTACCAAGTGCGTCGTGGCCAGATTGTCGCCAAAGTTCGTCAGTTGCGCCGTAAGAAAGCTACACACCATACTATTTCAGTCTATCGGCTCAATCGAACCGAGGACGCCTGGACTAAGTCCGTCATTTTCGGCCCAGAAGACATTCCAGTAGTTCAGTTTGTTCTCGGTGAAGCGCATGATTGGCTGATTGCTAACAATCGAGCCGTGACGCGAGGAGGCTTGAGTTGAATCCAGCTTTCCCAGCAATCTCTAACTGCCTTCAGGCCCTGTTCCAGAAGCAATGTCGTTTCAAAACCGTTTACGCCGATCCGCCCTGGAGTTACAGCAATACAGCAGCGCGTGGAGCTGCAGAGAGTCACTATCGAACGATGACCGTCGACGAAATCTGCTCTGAACCAATTAAAGAGCTAGTAACGGACGATGCTCACTTGCACCTGTGGACCACGAACGGTTTCCTGCGAGAGGCATTCGACGAAATTGAAGCCTGGGGATTCACGTTCAAGTCCTGCATGGTCTGGATCAAACCGCAGTTGGGCATGGGAAACTATTGGCGCGTGTCGCACGAATTCTTGTTGCTGAGAGTGCGCGGCAACCTGACCTTCAGCGATCGCACCTGCCGCAGCTGGTTACGTCACCCACGTTCCCGCCACAGCAAAAAGACCTTTCCATTCCGACGTTTGATCGAACGAGTTAGTCCCGGTCCTTACCTTGAACTATATGGTCGGGAAGAACAGCCTCGTACGGAATGGACAGTTTACGGAAATCAAGTTGAACGTCGGTTGTTTTAGTCAGGAGAATTCCCATGTTGCCAGACGAACTGAGAATGCGATTGGATCGCATCGAGAAGCTAATAACCGAAATAGCGCCGACGCCAATACAGCGCAAATTCTACTCCACCGCAGAGGCAGCTAAGCGCCTTGGACTGTCAAAGTGGTACGTGCGACGACTGTGCGCTACCGGTGAAATACTAGCAGAGAAGCAGCCCGAGAGTGGCCGATTTCTAATTTCAGCTAACGAGATCGAACGGATTGAGACGCGCCGAGATGCGCTTGAGGACTCTTAATTCGGGCTAGTCCGCTCGATTTGATCATCAAGAGTTTTTGGACAAAATCCCCTTCACATTGCTCTACGAACTGGGAACTAACAATGGAATTCATGTGGAACGACGGTGGCCGTGCAGCGTGCGGATTTGTAGGAACAACTGGTGATTGCGTAACCCGAGCGATTTCCATCGCTACCGGTAGTGTCTATCGAGATGTATATACCGAACTAGGCGAAGCTTCGCAAAAGTCACCACGACGCGGAATGCCAGTTGATATTGCGGCATCGTACCTTGCGAAACGCGATTGGCAACATTGTGATGGATTAGGTAAAACTTTCGACGGAGAAGGCTTGCCAGACGGAGTTGTTATCTTGCACCTCAGTAGCCCGCAGCGACGTGCGCATCACTTCTGTACCGTAGTTGACCATGTGGTTCATGATACTTGGGACCCATCCGACGACGAAGACTATGTCATCAATCGCTACTGGATACCCGCCAAATGCAGCGACGAAGCAGCTCCAAGTGCTGGCCCCAAGCGTAGAATTAGCCAAGCACAGGAACTCACGCAACAGGAATTCGACAAGATTATCCGGCGGCTACGAGCGCTTGAGAGAACGGCCAGCAACCGAGCAAGCACGGAAGGTGAAAAACGCAACGCATTGCGGATGATTTACAATTTGATGCTGACCAATAATCTTACCCGCGAAGATATTGTTGATCGCGACAACGTCGATAGCGTTCAGTTCACACGAGTCGCCTGTCCTGTCAACGGCCGACGTGCCTGTAAGTGGGAGAAAGGCCTTGCAATGTATCTCGTGGAGGAGATTCTCCCGGCGGTCCAGTTCTATAGGAGAACCAAGGGGCATCGTACCTTGCTCTGGTTCTATGGACCGCTGTCGGACGTGCATAATGCTATCACACTGTTTCGTGATATGCTTTTGACTATTGCTGCGGCTGCCCAATTGCAATATCGCTACTACGATCGCTGTAGCGGCGCATCCTATGCTGAAGGCTACGTCAGAGGTCTCCCACGGCCGTCCAGCGATTCCACAAAAAAGGAAGCACCGAACGCAGATCAAGGTGAACTGATCCAAACACGCATGCTCGCCGTTAGAGATGCCGCAACGGACTGGCTTCATCATGAATGCGATTTTAAGGTACGAATGGGCTCCCGCCGCGGCCGCTATCGTCATGACTCCAAAGCCGAAAGCCGCGGAAGGGTCCACGGTGCAAGTCACGAGGTTAAAGTCCCTGACGCTCCCAAACGAATCGCCAACCGCAAGTAGTTGCCGTTTGTTCACGCATCCAAATTGCCATGTACGTACAAAAGCCGTACCCTAGAGTCAGTATAGGGAGAAATCATGGCTAATGTTAATACGTCAACAAAATCGGCTCGGCTGGAAACGCGAGTTTCTCAGCAGCAAAAGGAGCTAATCGAACGAGCGGCAGCCTACACCGGACGAACGGTATCCGACTTTGTGGTAGCTCAACTTGAAGTTGCCGCGAAGAAAGTGGTCGACGAATACGAGCGGATGAATCTCGATAAAGAACAGAGCCGAGTTCTAGTCGATGCATTGTTGTCGCCAAAGCGACCCAATAAGAAGCTCCGCAGTGCCCTGGATGAACACCGCAAACGGGTCGAAAGCCGATGAGCGATTTCGTTTGCGAGGCACTCAGCAAACGGCATGATCGGCGAGCTATTGACTGTGGTGTTCCCGAACTTAACAACTACCTTGTCAAAATCGCCAACCAGGACGTGAAACGCAAGGCAGCCTAGGTGTTTGTACTGTCGCCAAAATCCGAACCCGCTCGCATAGCTGGTTTCTATACACTCTGTTCGACATCGATTGAACTAGCATCTCTTCCCCAAGAACTGATCAAGCGCCTGCCACGCTATCCCGATGTACCTGCCGTTCTAATTGGGCGACTAGCGCGCGACGTCGCCTTTCCAGGAGTTGGCTCACTGTTGCTTGCCGACGCGCTGACTCGCTGTGTCCGCGTTTCCACCCAAATCGCGGCCAGCGTTATAGTTGTCGACTCCAAGGGCGATGCTGCAACCAGTTTCTATTCGAAGCTCGGCTTTATCTCACTTCCGCGAATCCCACATCGAATGTTCCTGCCCGTGGCCACCGCTGAAAAGCTGTAATACCAAAGTTTTATTGCGAGCCATGTTCGTATAGCAAAACAAACGCCCACGAGCCAAAGAATCGGCACGCGGGCGTTGGAAATTGACATCTTACAACTCGACTGCTTCGACTTCGCGGACGAAGCGAGCGTTGTCGTCTATGAAGTAGTTCGAAACAACGTTGAACACGGCGTCACTGAAGCCACCAATGTTCAAAATGTCCTTACGCTCCACCGCCTGAACGGTCTGGTAAGGTTGGATGTCGATGCATACCAGCTTCGGAGCCGCCTCGCGACCAGCCAGCTTGCGCTGATGGGCGACGAAGGTTTCCCAGGCAGTCATCACACCGGTTGAGCCGTGACGGCCCGTTCCAACCCAGCTCTCGTTGTCGCTGACGAGCACAACACCGGCAAACTTGCGATCGCGGTAGCGTACGTTAGCAGCTTCCAAAGGCAGAGCGCAGTTGGTTCCACCACCTCCGTACTTGCTCAATCGCTCGGCGATGCTGAGGATCGAATCGCTTGGATCGACGCGCACATCGTAAGCTTGAGTGTCGAACGGAATGACAACACTGTCTGGGTTGCGACGCAGG
>JADYZV010000194.1 GCA_020852965.1 Pirellulaceae bacterium
TCGATGCACTGCTCGCCGCGCATGACCAGTCAGGCAGCTTTCTCGACTCGCCGCCTAAGAACTTGGCGGGTAGCAGTCCGACCGTCGCGCAGTTTGCGCCGGAGCAGGCCGGCAGCTTGATCGGCCCGTTCAAACTTCTGCAGCAGATCGGCGAGGGAGGCATGGGCGCGGTCTACATGGCGGAGCAGATCGAGCCGGTCGAGCGACGCGTCGCCCTGAAAATCATCAAGCCGGGCATGGACACCAAAGCGGTGATCGCCCGTTTTGAAGCCGAGCGGCAGGCTCTGGCAATGATGGACCATCCGAACATCGCCAAAGTGCTGGATGTCGGGACGACGAATTCTGGACGTCCCTACTTTGTGATGGAACTCGTTCGCGGCGTTCCCATTACGCAATACTGCGACGATCATCAGTTGACACCGCGCCAGCGATTGGAGCTGTTCCTCCCTGTCTGCCAGGCGGTTCAGCATGCGCATCAAAAGGGAATCATCCACCGCGACATCAAGCCGTCCAACGTGCTGGTCGCCGAGTACGACGACCACGCCGTCCCCAAGGTTATCGATTTCGGTTTGGCCAAAGCGATGGAGAAACGGCTGACGGCGAAGACAGTTTTCACCGAGTTCGGGCAAGTGGTGGGCACGCCCGACTACATGAGCCCCGAGCAGGCCAAGTTGAACCAGATGGACATCGACACCCGCAGCGATATCTACTCGCTAGGGGTCTTGCTTTACGAGTTGCTCTCGGGCAGCACGCCCTTTGACCGCCAGCGAATGCGAAGTGCCGCGTTTGACGAATTGCTGCGGATCATCCGCGAGGAAGAACCGCTCAAGCCGAGTCAGCGGCTGAGCACGGTCGACACGTTGCCGTCGATCGCTGCCAATCGTCACATCACGCCAGCCGAATTAACCCGGCAGCTGAGTGGCGAGCTGGACTGGATCGTAATGAAGGCATTAGATAAGGAACGAGCGCGGCGATACGAGACCGCCAACAAATTCGTCGAGGATATTCAGCACTATTTGAATGACGAGCCGGTTGTCGCTTGCCCTCCATCATCCGCCTATCGCTTCAAAAAATTTGCGAGGAGGAACAAGGTGGCATTCGCCACGGCTTCGCTGATCGCTGCGACGCTGATGATCGGCATCGTCGGCACGAGCTGGCAAGCCATCCGTGCCACGAATGCCGCCAGTCGCGCCACCAGCGCCGAACAACTGGCGCGACGGCGGTTGACCCAGGAGCAGCAGGCCCGACGGGAAGCCGATCAGGCAAGGAAGGAGGAGGCACGCCAACGTCGGCTGGCAGTGGCATCGCAGGAGCACGCATCCAACAATCTGATGCTTGCCCTCGCCGCACTCGACGACATCTATCTCAATGCGATTGGTGAAGAGCGATTGTTGTCAGAGCTATTAATTGGCAAGGAACGCCAAAGTCCCGTCACCATTGTTGGCCGAGCCTTTTCAGATGAGGAGCGAGAGCTGCTTAGACGCGGGTTGGGGTTTTATCAGCGGTTTGCCGCCGCCAACCAGGATTCTGCTGATGCCGCTTTGCATGCCGCGCGAGCGAATTACCGCGTCGCGTCGCTGCATGCAGGCCTGGGGCAGTTCGAGAGCGCGAGGTTCGCCTTCAAGGAGGCTGTCGTCGTATTCCAGGACATCATCGCGCAGGGTAATGCAGACGCCGCGCTCTACTCCGAGCTTGCCAAGTCTCAACAGGGTTTGGCCGCAACGCTGGATAGGGACGGCTCTCGGGAATCGCTCGAAGCCGCTGATCAGACCTGCTCCGAAGCCATTCGCTTGAATCCGCTAGACGCGCCCCTGTACACCCAACGCGGAGAGGTGCGCTGGGAGTTGGGCCGCGAGAACGCCATTGAAGATTTTGAGCGGGCGCTGGAGCTGGAACCAGAAAATGTTAGTCATCATTTGACATTTGCCGCTTGGTACGGGCACGGGATTTCGTCCGTCCGTGACTATGAAAAGGCGATGTTGCATGCTGAGCGGGCAGTCCAACTGGCACCGGATGACGCTCGCACGCACTCGAATCTAGGCAAAGTGTTGATCAACCGGGATCGGTCGGCTGGCGTGCAGAGGATCCTTGAGCACCTCGATCGCGCAATCGAGCTTAATGCCGATGATTTTTGGAGCCTTGCATACCGTGCGCTAACGCTGTCCGAACTCGGTGGTGATCACGAGAGAGCGCTCGCTGACGCGAACAAAGCCGTACAACTCCTACCGAATTACTATCGTGGCTACTTTCGGCGAGCGATGGTTTATCGCGGTCTCAAAGAATATGAGAAGGGACTCGCCGACTGCGACCAGGCCGAGAAGCTAGCGCCGCTGTCGCCGCAGCCCATGAGAGCGCGCGGTATGATTCTGCAGGCACAGGGAAAACTACCGGAGGCGATCGCCGAGTTCTCGCGTGCGATTGAACTCAGTCCGTGGTGGGCCACCCTGTATCTCGAACGAGCTGACACCCACAAACTGGCTGGTGATCACCAGTCAGCCATCGACGACTACACGGTCACGATCTCGCTAATGCCGGATGAGATTCCTCGCAATTCGGTTGAAATCATCAAACGTCGTGCCGAATCGTACCGCGCTCTGGGGAAGTTCGAGGAAGCGGCCGCTGACTACGAAAAGGCAATCGAACTCGACCCCGGCAAAATGATGGGACTGCTGCATCGGCTAGGGTCCTGTTATGAGAAGCTCGGACGTCAGGATCAAATGATCGCCCTAGTCGACCGTGCAATCAAATGGGAACCGCTCAGCACCCATTTCAACAGCGGAAGCGGCGATCACAGGGTGACGTCCCAAGTGTCCGAGTTTTTAGGTCGCGCCGGAGAGCATGAGCGCTCGCTGGAACTGCGGGCCGAGGCGATCGCCCAGGCGGGACGCGAACCTCATGCCTGGGATTGTTTCTGGCAAGCGATGGCGCATCACGGCCTCGGCAACATCGATCAGGCAAAGGAATTGGCGAACAAGGCACGAGAGCTAGCGGATTCCGGTCGCCTGGGTGCAAACAACCACGACGTATTCGAAATGTTGTTTACCGAACTGACGGGAAAGTTGCAGGAGTCGGCTGTGCCGCCATCGAAAGAGGACGAAAAAGAAATCGCAAAACAAGAACAACCGTAGGCCAGGACTTGTCCTGGCAGTAGCAAGCGAGCTCAAAGAGTCGTAGCCGGAGTCGCCAGACTTCGGGGCAGATTGCGTTTCCGGTGGTTCCCAAACTCTGGCGAGCCCAGCTACGTGCTCTACCCACTTTAGTGGTGCATCGTTGTTACCTCCATAGGCTTTCTCGATTCTCAAAGACAGACTGAGATCCCTAACGCAGAAACGCATCTCTCTCCGAATTTTACTGAGATTCGGATGAGCTGGGTAGCTCGAATGCCCCGCCGGGGCTTTTCCGGTAGGTGTGGGGCGGTCAACTCATCCGTGGCGATTGGAATCATCGCTCTCGCGCCCGGCGGCAAGTACTGGCCAGAACGCGCGACAGCGAGCAAGCAACTCACCGCGACTGCGGACATCAAAATGAGCGTGTAGCAATTTGACGTAGTCGTGCACGGTATAGGGGCTAATGTTTAGTCGCACGGCCACTTGCTTTTCCGAATCGCCTTCCATCAAACAGATTAAAACGTCCCGCTGGCGGGGCGACAGATCGGTCAACGTTGGTTCTCCGATGAGAGCGAGTTTTGTGCCGAGCAGACGCGATAATTCCAGGTTCAGCAGGGTCATCAGTCGACGATCGCGGTCGCCAAAAGGTGAATCGTTTAATGCGCGATTGACCCACAACCAACGCATCTGCCGGGGACCTGCCTGATGGTGGATCAAAATCCCGTCGTCGAGATGAGCCTTCTTGACGTACTCGTTAAAAAACATCGAATTCTGCCAGCCCGCGCGGCCCAGTGTTGCCGCCAAGCCGTTGGGTCGGCGCCAAGCTCGCAGCATTCTCCTAACAGAACTTTAACTACATGCCCTTCGGAAGTAACGGCGGGACCCGATATCAGCAGGTCTACAGCGCCGCCGAATTCCCCGATGAATTGAGTATCAACGGCGTGAGATTCTTCCATCACTCCTTCTTTGGATTCCCAGGTACGCTTGCCAAAGGTGTGTTGACCTTTGAGTTTTCCGTCACCTCACAACCGGTTGACGGACTGGACACTGCCAATCTCGACAACAACGTCACTGGTGTCGTCCTGGGAACGGGAACGCTCGTGCTTGGTGGAGGCGACGGCCACGATGTGATCGTCGGCGTGACGCCGTTCAGCTATGACCCTGCGATGGGGAACCTGCTGATGGACATCAGCTACCCGCGAGGATTATCACGTGGCCCTGGGTTCCCCGCCCCCTTCGAGGCGTACAATGGTGAGGATGGAAGTTCTGCGGGAGGAATTCTTAGCCGCGCGTACAATAGCGGCGGTGAAGGATTTGCAGGCTGGGGGCTCAAAACTGAATTCCTGCTAGGGACAACTCCGCTATTTTTCCCAATGGTGGAAGTCTTCGTGGACGCCGGTAACCTGACTCTGGTCGGGCAACGACCGCACCGAACTCGGCGGCCGGCAACGTGATGGCGTATCCATGCTGCAGGTCGACGGCCAGGTTCTGATCAACGGCGGTGACGGAAACAATAAAGCCATCATCCGTGCTCGCAATGGCGCGACGATCAACTTTGGCAGCGATTTGAGTCTTGTAGGCAACTACGCCGTCGTTGGATTGTCGATGCCGCGCCGTGAAGGCTCCTTTACCGGCCTCGCCTTGGACGACCACTTGGCACAGCGCAATGCCAAAGCTTGTTGTGGACTGCAGGTCATCGATCTGGATTCAGGTGATATCGTGCACTGGCTACGTATCGACGGCAGTATTCAAGAACTCTACGACGTGGCTGTGCTTCCGGGCGTACGTCAGCCCAAGGCCCTTGGTTTCTTGACCAACGAGATTCAACATCACGTTTCGCTCCCCAACAACTGATTGTCTGAGGTCATAAATTGAAATGGCTCGCGGGTTCGTGAGCCACGACACGGACGGAAACGTCAGCAAACCGAACGCGGCCGGTGAGATCATCGTCTACTACGAACGCAGAATGGGTCGCATTCGCGCCGGCATTTTGATCCCGACCGACTGAATTCCGATTTTTCCATACAGAAGAAAGCAACTGGCCGGCGAGTCTATAGCACCAACCAACATCTTCGTTCCGCTCAACGAAGGAAGAATTCTGCGACAGGAGAATTGACATGCAGAATTTCTTTGTCGAAATCATCCATGAAGCGAGCAGCGGGTGCTTGAATGCAGTTTCTCTGTCCGCCGCTTCGGTCGCCGAGGCGCTCCGGATTCCGCGATGAACGATCGTTCGCAATAGAAATTCACAACGTTATCGGTTGATGCCCTGTCCCCCGTTGATCTGCGCCAGAAACGGTTCGTGAAAAGTGCTTGGGCAAGACGGTGAACACGGAGACGCCTCTGCGGTGCGCTCCCTTAAACTGGGGAATGGTCATTTCCGTTTAAGTTCTCCACATTGGGGACGTGTTTCGCAAAGTTCGCGCAAAATCATGAAACAAACTTCGACAGCTCACCGTGGCGACGGCGCATTGAATAGTTAGGAACACAACTAAACGTAGGCCAGGATTTGTACTGGCAACGATCGCGTCAGGACACCTCCTGGCCTACACGCTGCACACAAAGAAACTGGAGGACACATCTCATGAGATTACCAACTCGCTCAATCACTCCCACCGTAGTTGTGGCTGTCTGCTTTATCGGTTTCTCGATTGCCGTAAACAATAAGTTCAGCATACTGACGGATGGAGATGGCAGCAGTAGTTTTCAGCTTGTGGAACTCCGGTCTGCAGGCAGCACTGCAAGTAAGGCATATGCAATCAGCGACTCGGGAATTGTAGTCGGAGCAGTGGATGGCGCGCCTGGAATATGGATTAGCTCGGAAACGGTACCGGCTTTCTTCCCGCTCGCTGGAGAATGCGGAGAGGCCCTGTCGGTCAATGAATACGGCGAAATCGTTGGGCGGGGCCCGAACGGTCCTCAGTATTGGTCATATGCAACGGCCAATCCTATCGATCTACCGTTGCCGCCCGGGTTCGATGCGGGCAACGCGAACGGGATTAGTTCAGAAGGCATCGTGGTAGGGGAGATTTGGGGCCATGCCTCTCATAGAAACGAATTTTGTGCAGCGTCCTGGCGTGTCACTGAAGGACAAGTCTTCGGGCCGATACTCCTTGATAAAGGCGGCGCTCACGATATTGCCCTCATGGGCGCAGGAATCAATCGGGCCGTCGGACGAGCATCCGATGCTGAGTTTGGGCACGTGGCAACGGCTTGGGATCTGCATTCCAAAGACGATGGCACTTTCACAGTGATTGGATCAACGGTACTCGTTGAGGGGGTTACAGCCGAAGCATATGCCATTACCCAAACTGGAGACACGGCTGGAAGGATCGAAGAGTGGAGCAAAGGACGATGGGGCAACACAGCATTTGTCATCCGTGACGGTTCGCTCGTTCGTCTCCCGAGTGGTAGAAGGAACAAATTCGGCGTCAGCTACGATCTAAATGCGACGGACGTCGTCGGACAATCGGGGAAGGCGTGGTACTCAGACAAGTTGGGTGCAACAAAGTGGAACCCTCAAGACAAGCATCAGGATCTATTGAGGAACTACCTCAACGAGAGTTGGAGGTACACAGCGGCGGTGGGACTCAACGCGAAGGGGAACGTCGTTGGCAATGGATCCGGCGGTGCTTGGCTTCTGCGACATTGAGAAGTCTCTAGTTTGAGGACCAGCGGGCGAGTGAGTCCAATGACTTCGAATACAGGGAGTGTTGCCACATTCGCCATAACGGCATTGCGATTGTCTATCAATCTGTCAGGAAGAACGCTTGGACTTGTGACTAGCTTGCGGATCCTTCGACGATTGTTTGGGCTTGACCATCCGTGGCGCCTTCGAGAAGTTGGAACTTAAGTCGTCCCTGAACTCTTGTCGCGAGTCGTCATTTTCTCCAAAATTAACTACAAAACATTGCCAATGTTTTACCCTATGTGCCGTAGATGAGGGGGGCGAGTCGACTCAGCGTGCTTCGCTTAGCGATATTTCAAAGTCATCGAACCATACGTGGCCGGAGCCCTGCCCCACGATACTGATCGGCAGCGTTGCTTGCTGGGCCGTGATGAGCAATTCATGCTTCTTCCATTCGAATGAGTTGCCATCGAGCACCAGCCAATCGGTCGATTCGCTGGCGCCTTTCGTGGGTGGGTCACCGGCATCGATGACTCCCACCTGAACTGACCCTGCGCTCAAGTTTTCTGCTCGCGCCCAAAAGCTAAGCGTGTAGTTGGCACCTTGAGTTACCGGAACGGTTTGCGTCATCGATCCGAATGAGTCTGCGGCGATTGGCGAATCGAGCGCGATCGCCAAGCAGCGTTGGCCGGATCGGGGACTAATCGAGCTGCTTTCCGCAACCGTTTTCGACAGGCCCATGTTTTTCCAAGTGGTGGAGTAACCGCGTTTGTCATTCGGATTCCAATGATAGGAGAGCCCCAACTCAAATCCACGGTTCAACAGCGGCGGGTGAATGCTATCGGATTCTGGCTGGGAGAATTGCGTTTTGGGCTCCAATTCGGAACGCAACTTCTGACACAGCGATTCAAGCTCGTTCGCTCCCGAGTTTCTCGCCACAGTAAGCAGTCGTGAGATATCCACCGCGCGATCACTGGCAGTCGCCTCGTGGACCAGTGCCACCGCCCGCGACGTTTGTCCGTTTTGAACCAAGTTTCGCGCCAATTCGATTTGGGCAATGCTCCTCTGCCAATCCGATGGAGCGAATTGGATTGCAGCTGTCAGTTGTTGTGCCTCTTGCACGGAATCGTTGCGGGCGAAAAAGTATTGGGCGTTGGCCATGCTGACTTGCCAGGCGAATCTTTCCTGTTCGTTGACTTCAATTGGTTGCAACTCCGCTGAGCCGGGTTGTTGATCTAGTTGAATGAGTCGCTGCAGCCGTTGTAAATCCGGATTCTCAGCATGCACCTGCATGCCTTGCTGGCACACTTCCATGGCTTCCTCATGCTGACCCTGCCACAGCAACATCACCGCTTGCAACTCGAAGAGATCGCTTGACTTTCGTCCAGCCGCAGCTTGCCGTTGAGATAGTTTTTTTGCCGCTTGATGGAACAAACCCGAAACGGCGGAGAAGTGGCCGTCTCTAATCTCGTGAAGTTTGGGACTCAACGCGATCGCGCGCAGAAACGCTTGGTTAACCTGGCTTTCTGGCGCGCCAGTGCTACTCAAGACGATCGCCTGAATCCAATAGGGTTGCGGTTTGTTCTTCTCCAAATCCAATGCGCGCTCCACGTCGTGGCTCGCGGAATTCAGCAGTGTCGCGCGTTGTTCGGCGGTAACGTCCTGGCCATTGGCTATCGTCACACTTGCCCAAGCGCGATACTGGTAACCGACCCAATAATCGGGACGGATACCAATCGCATGCGATAGCAATTTGATACTCTCCTCGGCGTCGCCGGTCTTGAGCTGATTGACTCCTCTAAAAACGGGCAACCAGTACCAATCTGGATTGTATTTGAGTCCATCGTCTAACCATTGCCGGGCGACCTCGTTGGGATCTCGAAACCCCAATAAGGCGGAGATCGCTTGTCGAGTGATCCCTTCGCGGGGAACATTGTTGTCCAGAATTGAACCCATCATAGCGCTATCGATGGAGTTGAGTGGTTTTAGATTGGTTAGATCGACACCAATCCGCTCGCCGCGGTTTGCCTGAGCGACTTCTTCAATCAAGCGCAAGCCGCGTGCGCGGCGAAAGCGGTTGCCTTGGCTGGCGGCAAATCCGGCCGCGCGAATCAATTGGGTGCGCGGATTCTCAGACTCAACCTTTTGCGGATCGGTCAATAAATCAAAGGAGAACGCCGCTTCGGCGGTTTGCGCCAGTCGCATCGAGGACAGCAACCCCAAAATGCGGTAGACCTCGGTCTGCAATTGATCGACTTGTAACGCAGTTAGATCTTGGTCAGGAAGATGGGACCACCAGTCTGAATGATCCAAGACGCCAAGCCGATCGACGGCAGATTGGCAATAAGTGGCCGATCGCGAGAGTCGATCAAAAAACGTTTCTTCCTGTGCCTGCATGCTAAAGTTATAAAAATCTACGATCTTTTGAGTGCGCTCACGACGCGCGGCGAGTGTTTCCGAAAAAGTTGTCAGTCGCGGTTCGCCTTCCATCAGCTCAATCGCTTGTCTGAGCGTCTGGGCGGCCGACTCAAACCGCCCCGACTGTATCTGCGAAATGGCGGTCGCGTCGGCACGTTCTACTGCAATCTGTATATCCGTGACTCGCTTGTCTTCGCGAAGCCTCCATGCATTATGGACCATCAAACTAGCGATCAGCGCAATCGAAACAAAAAACAGCGTCATTGCCACTGTAGCCGCTGTCGTGGGGTTCCGGCGGATCCATCGCGACGCCCGTGCCGGCAATGAATCCCGATAGGCGGAAATTGGTTGATCGGCTAGGAACTTCTGGACGTCTTCCAACAATTCCCCACAGTCTCCATAGCGATCGCGTGGTTCAACCTGCATGGCTTGGGCCGCGATGGCGCTTAGCGACTTTTCGACACGGGCGTTGATAGTACTAGCCCTCGGAATTTGGCCAAGCTTGACCCGTTCGATGAGTTCATCCAAGGGACCGTCGGTGAACGGTACTTTGCCAGTAATCAGATGGTACAGTGTCGCCCCTAAGGAATAGACGTCACTTCGACGAGTGATCGCGGCCAGTTCACCGCGAGCCTGCTCGGGCGGCATGTAGGCTGGAGTTCCCATGATCGCGCCACTGAGTGTCTTAAGCGACTCTGCGGCCGTCAGCACCTCGGGATCATCTTGCAACAGGATGGACTCGGTAGGTTTGTAGGGTGCATCGATGACGCTTGCCAAGCCCCAGTCTAGAACGATGGTTTCACCGTAGTCGCCGACGATCATATTCTGGGGTTTGAGATCGCGGTGTATGACCCCCTGGCTGTGCGCGTATTGAATCGCTTGACAAACATCGACGAAGGACTGTAAGAGCTTCTGCCGCATTAATTCGAACGCAGAAGACAATGGATCCAGAGAGTGCAGTACGTCAATCGCCTCGGCCAACGTCCGCCCCTGAATCAATCGCATCGTGTAATAGGCAAAGTCGTCCCCCTGAGAGCTGATATCATAGACTGGCACGATACCAGGATGTTCCAGCTTGGCTGTGACACGGGCTTCGCTCATGAAGCGTCGTCGCGATTCGGCATCGGTCGCTAAGCGGTGACCAAGTTGCTTCACAGCGATACGTCGGCCTAGTTTTGTGTCGGTCGCTCGCCACACCGCTCCGAAACCACCGCGACCATGTTCCTGTGTAATCTCGTAGCGACCGATAGTCGTACCAGGTCTGACGACTTGACTTTGGCGGAGATCCGCAAGTAGGTTCTGCAGAATCGGCCGCAAGGGGGTGGCACCGACGCTCTCGCCGAACCGATCGACATAGACTTGCACCGAAGGCTTGTCGCCAAACTGATTTGCCAATTCAAATTCGCTTTGAATGAGACCCAGCTTGACTTCCTCCAACTGAGGGAATTTTTCCCAGTAGGTTTCAACCGCCAAGGGAGCATTCACGGGTGACGGATGAATTCGATAGTTTTTCCAGCGAAATTCCAAATCAATGTGGACGAGCTCTTCGAGCGTTCCCAGAAAACGTGGATCGCTCGGCGGCGGCAAGTAGGCCGTCAGATTATTCGGTTCACCCTTGAGCCAATCCTGCTCGAACAGGCTGACCAATCCGCCGTCAATGTCGTTGAGGTTACCGTCGTTCATCATTTCCGCAGTCGAGGGGGGAAGATTTATCTCACGCCATTCCGGCCGCTAGGGCGACGACCAAGTCGTTGACAACTCAAGATTCCCATCGGCGCCGGCGAGCGGACACTCAATTTGCCGAATTTCTTATCGTTGAGAGTTTCTAACGCGCCCTCCTGCTCCCTTTACCCTCAGAATTGAATGTAGTGGACGAGGTTACGAGTCCCAAACGTATTACGAATCAATCGGACTCGTAACCTCGTCCACTACCCTTAATTTAAATGTGGTCAAAGCATTAGTTTTCATCTTCCGCAAACAATGTCTCCCACCTTGCGCGGATGTGGTTGGTCAGTCGACGTACCGTTCGCTCCGAACAGCTCATTTGTTCCGCGATCTCATCGTTGGTATGGTTCTGCAGTTTGAGATCAAGTACCTGACACTCCTGCGGATTAAGGTTTTCCAATAGAGCGTTCAACTGATCAGAGAACATGGCAGCTGTCAGTGGAGAATCCTTATCGCCTTGCAACTCAAAGAGACGTTCCCCGGTTGCAGGCGAAACCGTATCGATATACTGCTCGGACGCAATTCCGCGTTTCTGACGCGAGTGATCTCTAGCCGCCCGACGGGCTTTGGTGAGAGTCAAGGCGCACATCAAACGCCAAAGCGAATCCGCATCGGGCAGATCGAATTGGCCGCTCGATACACGACGAAAGAAAGTGCGGCAGGCGGATTGAACCACGTCGTCCGGGCCCACTCGTCTCTGCAATCGTTCCGACAACTGATTGCGCGCTACGCCTTCCAACGCCGGTCCGAATTGCTCCCAGAAAACACTGCATACTCGCTGATCGCCCTCGCGCAGCCCAGCGATCAACTGGTCCCACGCGTCGTTTTCCAAACCATCCATCGGTCCCTGCCTCTGCTGGATCATTCTGATGGAGCCTTCTACGAGGACTCACCTGCCTGTTCTCGTAGCGGGGCTCGCCCGACTTTTGTCGTTGCCACCGCTGGTTGCTTCCAGGGGACACACCATTCGAGTGGATTCCATTATACAATATAGGGACCGCCTAGAATGGCACGACGTTAAGGAACTATGAGCGGTTTTGGCGCTAGCCACCGGCGCATTGCTTGGACGTTTTGATTGGAAATACCGGTGGCTAGCTCCATTCCGCTCAGTCAAGTCAGCGGCGAAAAAGTTGCGCTGCGTGATTGCCCAGTCACGCGTAGCATCACACAACCAGCCACTCAGCGCAGCTCTTAATCTGTTTACCCAATGGCAAAAAAGCATCTTCAATCGATCGAATCCGACTCTTTCATCGCGCACTCGAACCTATTGTCACTGATGGATTTGATTCCTGTCGATTCGAAAAATTCCATCGAGCGCTGGCTTGAGGCGTTATTGGCGATCTCACAGACGCAGCCTGGACAAGACAACTTTGCCCAGAACGCTGCCCTGGCGGTGGTCGAGTTGATCGGTTTAGATGGCGGCCTTGTCATGTTATATAAATCGAGTGTCTGGTCTGTGGCCGGAATCGCCTCAAAATCGGGAGTGTCGATCGAGTCCTACTGCCCTACGATTCTTGAGCGAGTAGCCGAAAGCCGAGCGACTCACTTCGAATCGCAGGTAATGCTCGAAAGTTCGGATGATCCCACCCAAGTGCAAGCCCTGGTCTCGTCCCCCATTCTCGACTCGGGCGGCAATGTGGTCGGTGCGCTCTGCGGGGCCAGGCGATTGACTGCCGATCGAACCGAAGGCATCCATCGCTTGGAAGCGCGTGTGGTTCAGTTTTTGGCAGCTGTCATTGGCGCGGGTCTCATTGCCGAGAACCAACAAGCCGACGCATCCCGTTTCCAAATGCAGCTCGAACAGTTCGCATCTCCTAGCTTGGTAAGGGCAATGAAGGATGACTCAAGCATACTCGACGCTCGGGAAAGAGAAATCACCGTATTGTTTTCCGACATTCGAGGATTCACTGGCTTAACCGAGCGGGTCGGTGCGGAGAAAACATTTGTCATGATTCGTAATCTAATGAATCAATTGACGCGCTGTATCTTGGACGAAAACGGTTTTATCATGGGCTACGCCGGAGATGGTATTGCAGCCATGTGGAATGCGCCTGCAAGTCAGTTGGACCACGCGGAATTGGCCTGCTGGGCCGCTATCAATATGCAACGCGAAATGGCAAAGATAAGTCAATTCTGGAATTTCATTACCGGGGAAGTTCTGGAAGCGAGAATCGGCATCTCTACTGGCATCGCGCATGTTGGCAATGCCGGCAGTCGCTGGCGGATGAACTATTCGGCGCTCGGACCATGTGTCAATCTTGCCAGTCGTTTGGAAGGGGCCAACAAGTTTTTTGGCACGTCAATTTTGATTAGCCAGTCGACCAAAGATCGCTTGTTTAGCAGCCTTGAGCTACGACGTATCGGTCCAGTGTTGGTCAAAGGTGTGGATCAAATCGAACAAGTCTACGAGTTGCGACTTGACTCTAAGTCAAGCTCAAACTCAGCCCGATGTTTTGCCGACTATGAACAGGCACTTCAGTGGTTCGAACAGCGCAAGTACGATCGGGCCAGCCAAGTCATCGAAGAGTCTCAAATCCGTTGCGGGGATGGCGACATAGCCATGCGCGTCCTAAAGAATCAAATTGATTCGTTAGATGCCTCGGCGTATCAAGGCGCCCCTGCGATTCGACTGCTCACTAAATAACTCCACGGTTTTGTGAGCTCTTGAGTCGCGGCTGACACTAGGATTGTGCGAAGCTCGACGCACGCGGGGCCTGGTTCAGATCATCCATTGTGCGGATCGTTGTACCACACGTCTCGATTTTGGATTGGCCCCATGCCAGCTTGTCTGGCGTGGGCCAAGTTTTATGAATAGAGCACGACGAAACACCCCAGCCCTACCACTTTTCCACCCGCTCGCCACCTGAGGTGGCGAGCGGGTGGAAAAGTGGTAGGGGCATTGGTGAAGAACTCGATCTTGTTTTAAAACTCGTTCACCTGTAAGACAATCTCACAGGGGTCCAAAAAAAGGATGTGCGGTCAGGCCATCGCGCGCAAGGGAGTACATGAATAATCCTGGTTCAACAGCTTTTTAGAGATCCGGCGATTCAATGCGCTGGACTGCCAGTGCACTCAACCGCGTTTCACCACGTTTGGCAATCAACTCAACTCGCAGTTGGTCGGTGACCTGAACCGAAGGAATTGTGAGCACGAGCGGTGCAATACCATGCGTGTCCGATGGCGTTAATGTGACATCGGTCAAAGCTGTTTTTCCTTGTATCTGGACGTCGAACACGGTTGCGTCATGTTCCTTCCGCCAATCCGGTGTGAAATGCAAGGTTATCTGGTAGTGGGACGGAGGATCCTGCGGTCCGAGAAGTGGCAGCTCAAACTTATCTAGACCCTCTGCCCAGGTCGTGTAGCGCCATGGAGTTTGCTCGTCGAGCACCTTGACGGATGTGTCATTAATGCCGGTATAGCCACCGTTTGGGCGAAAGGACGCTTTGAGATCCAAGGCGAGGTCCAATGACGTCTCTTGATAGGCCTTGCGGCGTGGATACGAAAGCCAAAGCTGGCCCGCCGCGTCTTTTCGATCGCCGGGGGCTCCAAAGTTGATGAACATTGATTCAACTGGAAACTTCACTCCTACGGCGCTATGTATCGACCATTCACGGCGAGGAGGACGAGGCTCCATCACGATGGTTGAGGAAATGGAAAATTGACACACGCAGCCGGCGCTGGCTTCAGGGATCATGACCAACCCGTTTGCTGGGATGGCATTGATCCAGCAACCAAGTCGGTGACCGGCAAAATGTTGCACGCCAACATCAGCCTCGAGATCGTAGAAGGCCGTATCGCCTGAACGAAACAGAAGCATACCCGAGTCACATCCTGTTAAGATGCCGCAATGGTGGCCAGTGCGCATCAGACTCCATGGCACTTGCTGGCCCGTCAACGGGTGTTGCCTCATCGTCTGTTCGCCCGTGTAAAGATTATACGACCAGGGTTCGGCGAGAATGCGATCACCGATGGTTATTGGCCGCCCCTTGTAATTGGCGTCGCGTGCCCACAGCTTGTGACCATCGGTGGCAGAGAGGGCTACCATTCTGCGTTGCTTAAACTCGCCCGCGACGAACTGCTTCCAATAGTGGCCATTGGCATTAGCGCCACATAACAGCAAGATGTTGCTTTGATAAAGCAGCGTCAATTTACCACCCCCGATACCGATGTCACTGCAATCTGTTACGTCAACAGCTTCACTCCATTGGGGTTGCCCCGAGCGAATATCGAGAGCAACGGTTTGGCGCACGTCTTTAGCTAACGCACGTTTCTCCGCCTGCTGTTGCTCTTCGCCCGTCAATGATCTAAGGCGTGTTTTATCCTGAAGCAGAATCGCCTGACGTTGCTCGCTGGTTATCGAACTATCTATGAAATAGATATTGTCGGGACCGATAGCAATAGTGTGGTGCGAGATGCTTTGGCCCAGATAAGTCCATGCGTGCTGACCTGTCGTCAAATCAATCGCGAACAGACCATCGGTGGAATCGACTGTCGCCTTACCGCGCCGCCGCTGTTTGGCTTCGATTTCCTTTCGCACCGTCGCCGCACCAAATAGATGATTATCCTGAGTAGCGATGTAGCCCCACTCGTATTGGCCATTGTCGTATTCCGCGGGTAGGCGATGGATGCGGACGAGTTGACCGGTGGCTGCATCGAGCTCAAAGCACTGATCTTTCACAAAGTGAAATAGTCGGTCGTCGTTGGCGGCGAGGTTGGAAGGATTGTTGTTCTGAAAAACACCGGTCCGCAAAGCTTCGGGATTCTCATACTTCCAAAGAAACAATCCGTTGTATGCGTCATAGGCCAGTATGGTCGTTTCGCCTTGAACAAACAAACGACCGTTAGTCGAAAGTGGGCCAACTGCCCCATCATGGCGATTGACCATTTCCCCAGGTCCTGGATCGCCGTACCACAGTACGCCCAAACCGGACTTGACGCGAGTTTCCGAGGTAACTCCCGTATTGGCTGGATTGCCGTATTGATGGGACCAATTGCCAGCGCCCGGCAAGGGACCTCGCTCGAGGATGCCCCAATCGCCGTGAGTCGACACGGTCGTCGGACCTTCCAACTGGACCTGCGACAACAATTCGTCTGGAGCACTTCCTTCTCCATTACTAGCGTCGATCGCTGACTCTCGCCCCAGAATGATCTTACCGCCGAGAGGTTTTAAATGCCGTGACCACGTTTGAGGCGGAACGGGGAGCTGGCCGTTGATCAAGTAACTATCGGACACAATTAGATTGGCGAAATAGTTCGAGTACGGAAGATGATCTGCGGCCGCCTGATGAATCACGATACGGTTACCGTAGAGTCCCGTTCGTTGTAGGGCAGATCGAGCTGCCTTTACTTTGTCCGCATCCGGCTCGATGGCATAGATTTGCAGTTCACTACGCCGGGCCAATTCATAGGCGAGTCGACCGTATTCATTGCCCACAAGTAAGCAGAATCCCTTGCGCTCTCCCAGCTGTTCTAGGATTTCATCAGCTGCACGAGAGTAGCGTTCGGTAAGCTTGTCTGGCGGGAAGGGGCTATCGGCCAGCAGCTTGGGCTGCGGCTCAGCCTGAACTGGAGCCACCTCCTGCGAGGCAAAACAATAGATGCCGCCAGCGCTGGTACTGACCAATAGATGTTGATTCGCTGCAACCAGTCCCGTCGCATCACCTTTGACAGACGCTTCCCAAGTTGGATCACCCGAGGCGGAATGAAAAGCGGCCACGCGATTCGTTCCGCCTAGGAAAACACGGTCGCCAGTTGCGATCAACGCCGAATCGCCGGTGGCGTCGTGTTGCCAAGTGATTCCAGTCGAGGCGATTTGTTGCAGCTCCTCCCGAGCATCCCTGATTTTCTGTCGGAGCTCTGCGGTTTGCGCACCAGCGGTGGACAACTTTCGGGACGAATCGTAGATCAGCATCTCTAGTTCATGCCGCCGTCGGGAGTTCGTCGCGTAGGCCAGACGATCTAGCTTGACAACATATTGTCCCGTGGTCGCGTAGGCATCATCGCCTTGAACCACAATCAGCCTGCCGTCGAACCAGCCAAATCCGACATCGCCGGACGATTGTTGCATGGCCAGCCAGTGCTGAGGGCCGCTGGTGTAAACTTGTCCATCGGACAGTAGGGCATCAACTCCACCGACAACTCCTCCGGCAGTGGTCCGCCACGAATGCGTGCGTTTAAACAATAGCTCACCAGTCCGTCGATCCATGGCGGCTGGCAGGGAGCGCCCGGACGGAATAAACAGCTGATCTTCGCTAGCCAGCAGGTAACCCTGCGGCGACAAATCATTGCGCCCCGCATCAAGTACGCTCAAGTTATCTTGACGCCAGATAACCTTGCCGTCGTCCGCATCGACGGCGTAAAGATAGACGTCTTCATGCGGAAAGATCCCTGCCCCAAAATAGGCCACGCCTTGAAAGACCGTGACCCCGGTTCGTACGGGCCAGCGCGAGATCATTTCGCCTCGCGCCAGCAACCACTCGTCAGCCGGTCCCGCCTTTAACTTCCAATTCAACGTTCCGTTGCTGGCGGAAAGACAATATGCGAAACCATCGTCGGAACCGAAATAAACGCGTCCCTGATCGACGGTGGGTGCTAGGCGAATGGGACCATCCGCTGCAAAGGTCCAAAGTTGTGCACCGGTCTTCAAGTCCAAGCAATGCAGATGATGATCTACCGAGGAACCGAAAAAAACTCGGTTATCGACTACCACCGGATGGATCGCATCGTCGTACTTCGTCAAATCACCGATTAGATGATTCTCCATAACTCGCCCTGCCCCGCTCGACCAAGCCATGCGCGGAGCTGCGGCAGCTCGATAGACCCAACGCGGCTGTTCCTCGGGATGGACGACTTCGCTGGTTGAACCCAGTCGCGCCGGACCATTTCGAAAAGTGGGCCAATCGGAAGCCTGGCTTAGGCAGGCGGTCAGCAGACAGCAACCGAAGTGGACGACCGTTACGGCTGCCCTTAAGACATGTGTGACAGGCAATACGCATAGCGCGGACCGCGCCTTGGTAAGTGGTGACATCGTATTTCCAGCAGGGGGTTATAGGGGCGAGGGGAAGGCGGAACGAATATTGTATCGTATTACCGCCCCTGAAATACCGGATAATTCACATGGCCCTCTCGCCAGCGGCTCGTTGTACCACATATCGTTTTTTACCCCCCTGTGAGCTTGTCTCCAGTGGCGTGGACTTAAGGGAATTCATGGACGCGAAACTTTCAACCGTTTCGGCCATCGTAACATTAAGACCCCGGCGAGCTTGCCTCGCCCGGTGAATCCGTTTTGCAATTAGCTCGCTCTCGCAGGCTCAGAACATTCCCGCCCGATAAATCATCCACCGTATTCAGGATCTATCTGACTAACGTCCAGCGAATTGAAGCGAAGCAGTTCATCATCT
Organism: Pirellulaceae bacterium; assembly: GCA_020852965.1. Lineage (GTDB taxonomy): Bacteria > Planctomycetota > Planctomycetia > Pirellulales > Pirellulaceae > Aureliella. The sequence goes on from JADYZV010000194.1 coordinate 18,279, forward strand.
CTTTTACTAAAACGGCCATTTTTGATGGAATGTGGCGATGAATTCTGAGACAATAAACGCTTGGCCTCCACTTAGCCTCTTGAAGGAACCCACCTGATGAAGCGACTGATTCTGTCATTTGCCCTGCTGTTGTTGGTACAGCAGGTGCAGGCCGAAGATACCAAGCAGCTAAAGAACGTGCCGTACGGCGAACACCCGCGACAGGTTCTCGATTTCTATCAAGCCGATTCCGAAACACCGACCCCAGTCGTCTTCTATATTCACGGCGGCGGATGGCAAGGCGGCGACAAGAAGACCAACCCTCAAGCATTTCTCGACAAGGGTATTTCGGTGGTTGCCATCAACTACCGATATGTGAAGAACGCGGTGGAGGAGAAAGTGGAGCCACCGGTGAAGGCTCCGCTGGAAGACGCGGCCAGAGCACTCCAGTTTGTTCGCTCGAAAGCAACAGATTGGAACCTCGACAAGAAGAAGATCGGCGCGACCGGTGGATCGGCAGGCGCGTGTTCCTCTCTTTGGCTGGCATTTCACGACGACATGGCCAAGCCTGACAGCGAAGATCCGATCGCGCGCGAATCGACGCGGCTCTATTGCGCCGCGGTCAACGGAGCCCAAGTTTCGCTCGATCCAAAAGAACTGCGAGAGTGGATGCCCAACTACAGGTACGGCGCGCACGCGTTCGGTCTCGACGGATTCCAGGCCTTGATCGACAATCGAGAATCGGTTCTACCGTGGATCAAAGAGTATTCGCCGATCGAGCACGTTTCCAAGGACGATCCGCCGATTGGTTTGTTTTATGGCGGCGAAGTTCCGGTGGTGGGTGCTTCTCCCAAAGACCCAACGCACTCGGGCATCATGGGCCTGAAGCTGGCAGAACGGCTGAAGGAAGTTGGTGTCGACGTCGCCCTGGCCACGCCGGGAGTTGAAGATCCCGAGTACAAGAACTCGACCGAGTACTTGATTGATCACTTGCGCAAGTAGGTCCTGCGAACGAGATTCAAGAACCGCGAAAGCCTCGTCCCATGACGGGGCTTTCTCGTTAGTTGCAATACCAAGCAATACCAAGGGACACTCAACGTTGATGGAAAGAATGGCGAACGCGACCTGGGTAGCTGAGGTTGGATGATCGGGAGAATCGCAGGTGTGTCGGCTGGAATGACACTTCGTTTGCCGACTACCGGTTGTCGAGCTGTCCAATCGAGCAGCGCCAAATAGTCTTGTCCCGACATGTTCAAAAAGCCGTTGTCACTACAACGATAGCCGCTGGAACTGGGGCGTGCTCCTAGTTCATCACGCAGCTCGTCGATGGTTATCGGTGCCAAGAAGCGATCGGAATGTTTGTCGGGAGATTGCAGCGACTCGATGCGACGCTGGGCTGAAGTGTACTCGCTTTCTTCTAGCGTCTCAGCCAGGGCGGCGCGAATTGGATTGAGATCGACATAGGCCGCACAGGCCAGCAGGCCTGATTCATCGAGGATAAGGACGGCTCGAAAACGTCCTTCGAAAAATCTTCCTGTAGCCTCGTCCTCCGAGTTCGCGCGCACGGCAATCTTTTGGCACAGCAAACGCATCCACCAAGAGATATCGCTCAGACGCGAGCGAATATGTTTGAGCTTCACTGCGTCGTTGACAATCGAGTTGATCTCTGTCTCTTTTGGCTCCGCTGGTGAACCATCGCGGAGCTTGCGTTTGGGGCAAAGCATCAGCCAACGCCGAGCCACTTCGCGATTATTCCACGTTGCGACAATATCTGGCTGCGATTTTAGAATCAGATGAAAGTGGTTAGACAGCAATGCAAAGCAAAGAAGATCAATTCCGAAGAACCTGGCATGGTGCTGGAGCAGTTTTTCGATCCATTGTTTGCGGTGATCGTAGTTCTTGCCGGTCAGCGGATCGTCTCCAAGCAGAAAGCAACGCCGTACAACGCGGCTGATGACATGCACGATGCAGGATTCATCTGGTGAAAAGACTTCACTACGGTTTGGTCTCGCCATGATAGGGTCTCCGAAAGAGGACTGAGACATCCCACTCTGCAGCCGCTAGCTAGTACGGTTCCGAGCGTGGGAGCGTCGAAGATATTCCGACACTAACAGACGGAGATGAGCCCTAATGCCTTACCAGAATTCCGCGTTTTTTCTAAAAAACACGCCAGACGTGGCCAAGGCGACCTCGCCGAACCCGTCGCTTGCTAGCAGGTCGCCGATTGCAGCCCCTCTATGAACATGCTGTGTCCCCATGCCCCATGCAGTTGGCTTTTCGGGAAGAGACTCGTAACCTCCTCCAGTACGGCCAATGCAGTTTCTTGATTGCGTCACTACGCGTGAGCGTGGCTGAAAGTCGGGGGATCGCTGGCTGGAAAGCTCTCGTTACCAGCTTCGTCGATCAACGCTTCGTTGTGGGCTGAGTCCGCCTCGCGCGTGCTTTGCCACCTGATGGCAAGTCTTGCTGCGTCGGCCGTTCTCTCCAGTAGTTCGCCGTATCGCTCGGGCGCTGGCTGGTCCGCAAACTTCTTGGCTTCTTGCACGACGTCCGCTTTCTCGTCGGAATCCCGTGCGACCCCCTCCGCACACTTGCCCAAATGTGCGCACAGTTGTTGCCATTCGGATTGGACAAACGGATCTAACATTGTTCTACCTTTCTCGGTTGGTTGATGTTTGGACGGCGATCGTCGCATTCACACTAGTTGATAAACCGCAACTTGAGTACCGATCCGATTGGTTACACCACAAAGCCAACCAATGCGTCACTGGCACAGGTTGTATTGATGTGCTCGTTAGGGAGTTCGATACTCCAACACGACTGTGAATCAAATGAACAAGACACTCTTGCCCACTGTTTCGGTTTCGCTAGCGTTTGCTGCATCGCTGGCGGCTTCCGATGACCTGTGCGCAGCATCTGCTCGCGGCCCCTTCGTATCGGGGCCAAGCACAAGCGATTGTTGCATCGACCACTCGCCCGGTGGTGGCGCCGACCGCACGTGTCGGAAAACCCGCACCAGAATTTGAAACTCACGCCTACATCGACAGAGGATTCCGGCCACTGAAGCTGTTGGGCTACAAAGGCAAGCGGGGCGTGATGGATTTCTATCCCGGAGACTTCACTTTGTTTTGCACGATTAGCGAGTCTGGTAGCGTCCAAGCCTTTGATGAGGCGGCGGTGTGATTAAAAACTCTGGCTCATCCCGTTCGCTCGCGAATGGTCCAGTTATTGCAGCACGGTCGGTGCACCGTTGGCGAAATAGCGGAGGACTGTGAAGTTTCCGACCATGTTGCACCAAAGAGTATGCGACTGTTGTAGCGGTGTGGCTTTCTATCGAGAGAGCGGGAAGGCCGTAAAGTATTCTACCAGATCGCTGAACCGCATTTGGAAGGATTGCTGAACCGCATTGAAAGGGCTTTTGCGAACGCTAGTTCTAAGGACCGGTAACACAAATTAAGCGAAGCCGGTGTCGGCCCCATTGATTGACATCGTATATCGTGATCAAGGGCCAATCACCACGTTTTCTCAACCACGAAAAAAGGCGAGTGCCAATCATGTCAAAGAAAAAGACGATCGAAAACCTCCAACGCGCGCTGTCGATGGAATTGACCGCGATGCATCAATACCAGCTTCACGCTTGCGTGCTAGATGATTGGGGCATGGGGCTGTTGGCGACCAAGATGCGAGAGGAGTTGCAGGAGGAACTGGGTCACTCAGAGGAATACTTGGTTCGCATCCTGTTTCTAAAAGGGGATCCGAAGTTGGTATTGCAGAAAACACCCGTTCGGGCAACTTCGCTAAAGCAGATGTTTGAAACGGATCTCGCGGACGAGAAGGAGGCGATCGAGTTCTACACGACGGCATCCATTCAAGCGAGCGAAGACCGTGACATCGGTACGCGGCAACTCTTTGAACGAATCGCCGTGGACGAGGAAGGCCACGCAAGTTGGCTGGAACTGCAACTCGATTTGCTCGATCGGATGAGCGAACCGGCGTATATCGCCAAACATATGTCAGCGAAGTCGGGAGAATAGCTAACCGTGCAACGAAGAATCGCATGCATTCAGCCTTCCCAAAGGAGCCATCTCATGGGCCGCACCATCGCGTTGTTTATCATTCTCAGCTTTGGCGCACTTGCCATCGCACCGACATTCGCGCAAGACCAACCTGGACAACGCCGTGGTCAGGGATTCGGTGGTGGGCGCGGACCGGGGTTTGGCCAAGGTCGAGCTATGAGGCATCATGCCGCCAACCAAGACCAAGCGGACAAGACGCAACAGCCTACCTACCCAGCGATCGCAAATTACGGAGGCGTAGTGCAACTTCCCGCCGCTGCACAGCAACCTCGTGCAGGCACGCAACTGTTGGTCGATCTGACAAGTGGCTCGGACGCGGACAAGCTAAATGCCGGTCTGGAGCAAGTTGCAAGGTTTGTGAATCTCTATGCCGGTGGCGGTGCGGAACCAGCGGACGTTCGAATCGCTGTGGTCTTTCATGGCGATGCAACGCTGGCAGTCCTGAATCCGGAGGCTTACGCGGCCAAATTTCAAACTGACGGCAACCCAAATCTGAAACTGCTGCAACAGCTAAGTGATTCGGGCGTCGATCTCTACGTTTGTGGCCAGTCACTGATCTCCAAAGGTTCGGCTCCCAGCGACGTTGCGATGTTTGTCAAAACCGCCGTTTCGGCGTTGACGACGGTAGTGAATCTCCAAGCCGACGGTTACGCCTATCTGCCCATCGCCCAAGCCACGGCAAACACCTCACCAAAGCCGGGCGCAGCCGCCGCAAAGCAGGTAGACAATCTTAGCGAAGACGATCACGCACATCGGCCGGAAATTGGCCGTGGCATGGGTCGCGGTCTAGGTGCGAGGCAGGGCATGCAAGGAGACATGGCGACAGTTCACGCAATGTTTGACGCCCGCGACAAGATCAAACGCACGATCAAGAATCTACCTGATGGAGCCGAGGCGATCACCGAATCCGATGACGAAGCGATCGCGGACATGCTGAAAGAGCATGTCCCAGCGATGGAAGATCGTGTGCTCGGGAACAGGCCGTTGCCTCCGATGACGTTTCACCCGATCTTTGTCGAACTTATCAAACATGCTGAAGACTATACGCTGACCCATGAAGAAACGGACAAGGGGATGAAGGTCAAGTACCAATCCGATGATCCCTACGTGGTCATGTTGGTTCAGGAACACGCAAAGTTGATTAGCCGATTCATCAAGAATGGCATGGAAGAACTCCACACTCCGTATCAGTTGCCGAAATCTACCGAAAAGGCCCCTGCGGATGGACTACAGGAAGACTGAACCGCCGACATGGCATTGGCCCGCCGCTTCGACACGAGTGGAGCATCTTGCGTGCTGCACAGAATAGTGTGAAACGTGGGGACAGGTCACTGGTGAGTTCGAATTGGAACATTTCGAACCGAAGTCACTAGCCCTGGCTCTCAGGCTCGACTACTTCAATTTGGTCTATTCCTGCCGTCGCTGCAACCATGTCAAGCTTGACCAGCCGGTCGCTGATCCACTCACGACACTTTCGTCTGATTGTGCGACCGTGCTTCCCGATGGACGCATTTCGAGTGAGCGTATCGACACTCAGCGCCTCATCCGGCAACTCGACTGGAACTCGCCTAGGCCTTTAAAGAGCCCAATGTTTATGTTCTCTGGGTACCCTAAACGATATACGTATCTTCCTGAGGTTAACGAGGAGTGGGCGCAAAGCCTGCCGACCAAAGGTCCAGCGAGTTGCGAAACTGGACACTCAAGAGTTGCTATGAATCGGCGCAAGCGCAGACGGTTAGCCCGAAGTGACGTAGATGTCTCGCGCTTTGATTTGTTTTCGTACTAAGTCAGGTTAGTTTTGGCCATTCCGTTCCTGAAAGACCTTACGAACTTGCCTGAGCCGCCATTCAACGGTCTTTTCTGAACGATTGATTTCTCGAGCAATCTCCGCATTGGTAAGCCCTTCGAGTTTCAAAGCCGCAACTGAGCGCAGTTTTTCATCTTTCAGAAATGCCAGCAATTCTTGGCTCTCAGTAATCACTTGCGCAGCAAGCTCGGCGGTGGGTTCATTCTCGGCGAGCACCTCCAAGCTCTTGTTTCTGCGCACGTCACGTTTGCCAGCGAACTGTCGCTTGCGCAGCTTATTGGCCTTCCAGATCGTCGTAGTTACGAGCAGCGGCCACAGTTCCGTACGATCCTTGAGATCGGGAAACTGTCCCTCGCGATGACGCCGAAAGAAACTCCGCATCACACTGATGGCCACATCCTCCTCATCCTCCCAAGTAGGCGGTGCATTCCGGAGTTTTTTTTGAGCGAGTTGCATTAGTTTCGAGAAGTACGTTTCCCAAATGCCTTGTTCAGCCGCCTCTTCATCCCCCCCCCTTGGTGACACGTATCCATTTAGTAATTGGAGCATCCTGGGAGCTCGATTTGAATTCGTTCAGCATGATTTCACTCATCGTTGTAACTTACTTGAACTGGTCTCTGAACTCACAGCGGTGAGGGCATCATCTATCAAGACTCCGCATAGAGCTTGCTCCTCTTTGGTGAGCTTCGATAACACGAGTTCAAATCGTTCTCTCGCTAGGTCATCATTCCCGTTTTCCGCGCTTCGGATTGCCAATAAGATCTCCAGCGACGACTTCAGAATATGATCCAAGTGGCCGGACTGCAAAATACTCGTTAGCTTGGCCGTGCTAATTTCTTTTCCAAGACGATATTCGTTGATGACCTCGATCGCGAGAATTGCGGGATCACCTTCCCTCAAGGTCTGCAGCGCTTCACCTGCATTCGCGAGGTCCCTGGCAGTTGGCTTTGGACTTAGCGATATCGACCGAAGCCTTTGTAGCACGCTGGCGTATGAGTCCTCGCTTAGTTCCTTTGCCGATTCATACGCAGCATTGCGAATTGCAAAGAGGTCACGATCGGTAACAGCACGAGCATATTCATTGGATCCGTTTTCGAATGCCAAACGAATTTTTTCGCAACAAATTTCCTGTAGTTCGTCCGGACTCAAATCGAAGAGCTGCTTCTCTGCATTTCCTTGCAGCTCAAGCATGAGCGAGTAGATTCGCGCCAACTGGTAATAAGCTAGAGCCTTGTCGGTTGCAAAATCAGACTCAATTGCCTCGGTCTGAACCACATTCGCATGGACCAATAAACTGGCCGCAAGTGTCGGAGACTGGTCAATCAATTCCCGCACCCAACCCAATAAGGTTCTTACGTCGTGAGCCACTGATTGAGGATCTAATTTCGACTTTTCGTCGCGGAGCCTCAAGTACTCTGAAAAGTGTTGAATCGCGAGTTCATGCTCTGAGCGCTTCCAATAGCAGTGAGCAATAACATTATGGTAATGGGGGTCCTGTGGTTTTTGGTCGAGAACTTGTTTGAAATCTTCGAGCGCTGATGCATAATCGCCACTGCTAAAATACGCATGACCCCGCTGGTGACGCGTTGCTCCATCCCTCGGCTGAATTTCCAAAATGCCGGTGAGCGTAGTCACAGCATCTTGAAATTTGCCGAGTTTCATCAGCGCTACTGCAAGGTTTGATCGCGCGTCCAGGTCGGATGGGTCTTTTTCGATAAGCTTGCGAAGAAGGGCGCAGGCGTCTGCCCAGCGCCTATCGGAAAGATGTCGGATTGCTGTCTCAGTATTGAGCCTAGACAGCTCCTGATTCCGGTTAGTTCTGTCCAAGTCGCTTATGTGCCAACGAGCAATCAGCTCTATTTGACGGGACCTAGGCATTTGGCGACGCACCGTGAGGACTCCGGCGTCATCCATCTCCATGCCCGTTATCTGCGAGATTGTTGCACCTACGGAATCAATGTCGCCGAAAATTTCGGTGGGTAGCCGCCACATTTTTGCAACCCTATCTTTGCCTCCGGTTGCAACCAATGAGTCGTCGCTGTTAGAGATGACACATAACACAACATCGTCATGCGTTAAAGGGGGGCCAACCGGGACGGCAAAGTATGGGTCCCAAACCCTGGCTTGGTGGTCAAGGGCAGCCGTGATTGCAAGCAGATGGCGCGAAGTAAGTAAACAGTCGGTCACCTCTCCGAGATGGTTAAATGGGAGACCGACCGCTTCGTGTGATTCGAGATTCCACAGCTGGGCGCTGCCATCATTGGCTCCGACCAGAACGAGTTCGTTGCCCTCCGCGAATGCCAAACTTGTCACAGGCTTTCCAATTGAAATCGGTTCCCCAATCTTTGCGCCGTTTTTTGCATTCCAAATCTGCACGGATTGGCTTCCTGCTGTTGTCAATACACGCTCGCCCGAAGAATCTATTGCCAAGGTACGGTGATTTCCGGTTAGACCGATCTCGCAGCACGACCTCCTAGCCTCGAGGTCCCAAACGACTGCCTTTCCCACACTCGTGCGACGCCATCGAATCCGCCGGTTGCGAATCTCGACCCATCTGGCGTGAATGCAATACTCGATATGCCGGACGGTAGAGGGCGGAATGTGGGTTTCAGTTCCTTGCCAGGAGCGTGGTGCTCCACGTCATTGAGCGATTGCCAGCCGTCAGATACTTTCTTCCAAATCCGAGCTTTTCCGTCGGTACAACCTGCGACCAACACTTTTCCATTGGGATCAAAGCATACGCTCGCCACTACTTCCGGATGCGGAAGTGGTCCTGCAATTCGATCCCCCGTTGAAATGTCCCAAAGGTGAACCATTCTGTCACTACATGCGACGGCCAAGGTGCTACCGTCAGCTGAAATAGCGATGTCATTGGCCCTTTCACCGTGTGCGAAAATCTGGTCCAAAACATGTAACTCGCGCGACCAAGAGACAAGATTGAGGCGGCACACATCGGCTCGTCGACGATCTCCGATGCTTTCAGCAATTTCTAACGCTTGATCGAAAGTTAGAAGTCCCTGCGCAATGTCGCCTTCTTCGCAGAGACGCTGAGCTTCATTCATCGTAAAACGCCAACTTGCCCTTTGAGCATTCTCGCGCTCCCTAGCCTCGGAAAGAGCTGCGTCTTCCGCTTCGCGACGCGCTTCAACTTCAGAAACTGCCGTTTTGTATGCGTATCCGCTTACCCCGAGAAGACCTACAACAAGCATCATGAACAAGCACGCCGCTAAGCGCAAGCGGCTAAGCTCTTTCTTCTGCCTAATTGTTTCTTGCTTGGCCCTTTCTTGCTCTTCAACGCGTAGCCGTTCGCTCTCCGCCAAGAGTCGAACTTCGTATGCTTCCGACGCATCAGCAAACAACTTCTGAATAGAATTAAAGTCATGTTCCAAACGACCTTTTCTCTGCAACAACACATGCAATTCTGGTGGACGCCAGAGCGAGCCTTCAAGTCTGCCGAGTTCATCCCATCGCCTGGCAGCATCGTCGAGTCGTTCTCGAAACCTAATATCGGCGCGACCTTCGTCGATCCAGCCTCGAAATCTCTGCCAATGATCTAGCAATGCCTCATGGGTTAACTCGGCAGTGATGGCTCCTGCCTCTGTACCAGCCTTCCGAGGAAGGTGCTTCAGCGAGACGAAACGCGCCTCTTTAGATGAGAACTTCGACAATACTCGTTTGGCAGTTTGTGGGTCATCCATGTACGACAGGATCTGAGAAACCTCAGCTGTCCGCCGCGTATCCTGCGTTCCTTCGCCGAGCTTGACCAATCCCAAAAAGATGCGCCGAGCGATTGCCTTCTCCTCGTCTGAAAGCTCCGAGAAGATCTGCTCGGCGGCACAGGCCAACGCTCCGCCCAGACCGCCTAGGCGGCGATATGTTTCCGTTGGTGCCACACCGGTTCGTAAGCCATCCCAGATCTTGGATAAGACAACCTGCAACAGTGGAAGAGCGCCGTCGCGATGACAACTCTCTTTGAGCAGCAAATCGACAGTCGCCGGGTCAAACTCATGTCCCGCATTACGGGCCGGAGTGGCTATCGCCTCACGAAGCTCACTTTCGGTCATCGCCGGAACCAGGATTCCATGATCTGCGATGGCTGAGTTCAGCTGCTCATGTTGTTGCGTCTCAGCAAGAAAATCACTTCGAAGTGTCAAGACTACCGAGAAGCAACCATCTTTGCGCGATGCGGCATAAAGTAGATTCTCAATAAACTGCTGCCGCTCCTGCTCGTCCTCGCACTCTGTGAAAATCTCCTCGAACTGGTCCACCACAAAGACGGTGGCGAATCGCTGATTCTCATGCAGCGAGTCGACGATCCACCACAATCCGTCAAATTCCCCCTTTTCGTTGAGTTGCTGAAGGTCGCGTATATAGCGTCTCGACCTGGCAACGCCTGCCTCCTCCGAACCGCCGGCAATCGAATCCAAGGCATCAGCCAACGATTTAAGCGGTCGCATGCGTGGTCGAATGGTCGTAACTCGCAACGACTTGTGCTTTCCAACGCCCTCGCGTTTTAGCATCGGAACTAAACCAGCTCGGACGATAGAGGACTTGCCGCAGCCTGATGGTCCCAAGACCGACAAAACGCGCGGCTTGTCTACGTCCCCCAACGAAGCGTCGAATATTTCCTCGAATCTTTCTCTGAGTCGAATAATCTGGCTTTCACGCCCAAAGAATCGATCGGCGTCAGCTTCGTCAAACGACTCCAGGCCCTTGTATGGATTGACGCCAAGCTCTTGGCCTCGCAACGCACGGGCGAGCCCATTGGCCGTTTGGTACCGATCCTTGGGATCTTTGCTCAAACACTTCAGGCAGATCTGCTCAAGTTCCTCGGGAATACCGTCGCGTAGCTGCGACGGAGACTTCGGTGCCTTGTGGACAATCTGATTACGTAGCTCCTTCCCCTTAAATGGACGTTGCCCAGTGAGCATTTCGTAAAGGACAACACCCACCGCCCAGATGTCGCTGCGGGCGTCAATCCAATCCGCCTTGCCAAGCACCTGTTCGGGAGATTGGTAAGGTGGTGTGCCGGAGAAATCTCCGCGATGGTGCTCCAGATCGGCTTCGGCTACAGCTAGGCCAAAGTCAGCTACGCAGACGTTGCCATCGGCATCGAACAAGATGTTCTCGGGCTTCAGATCGCGGTGGTATATGTGTTCCGCGTGGCTGTGAGCGGCATGTAGCGCCTCTACTATTCTAGAAGCGATTCGAATTGCTTCCTCAGGCAGCAGCAGATGTTCGGGCTGTATACGCTCCCGAAGGGAACCACCTTCCATATAGTCCATTACCAGATAGGTCCGATCCTTCGCATCCCGAGCAACATGCAGTACTCGTATTATCGACGGATGCTTCAGATGTAGTAGAGTCTTGGCTTCATGCAGAGACTGGCTTCCGATCTTGATGGCGACATGGTGGCCAGTATCGTCATGAGTTGCCAGGTAGACAATGCCGAAGCCGCCTCGCCCAAGTTCGCGAGTGGCAACGTAAGGGCCAAGCCTGGGCAAGTCGTCTGGTAGCCTCTGCTGTTGCATTGAGGCAATGTGCCTGTCAATAACCCGGTTTACAATTGCTGCAAACTCAGGAAACTTCGCCCCGAACATACTTCGCTGCGACTGGAGGTCAACGGCTTTTGTGTATTCAACCGCCAACTGCAGCAGCTGTTCGAACAGCAGTTCCTTGTACCCTGCATCTACCGCCTTCAAGTACGCCCTGATCTCAGGAAACGCCCCTCGCTGGCACTCATCCTCAAATCGCTCCCGTAGACGTCCTATCTGTTCATAAACAACTAGAGGCAGCGAATCAGTCTCTAGTTCGCGCGTGGTGTCCACTGCAAACCTCACTCGACAAAGGACTGGGGGCTGAATTAGACGTACTGATTTTATCACGGACATTGGCAACAATCACGTGTTCCATTATAAAAACGCTGCTTGGCCCAGATCCCCTAATAGAAATGGGAAGTTTTTCAGCATTTATTTCAAATTCTGGTATCGCGCGCCGGAGAATCTAGGGTGTGCCAGTTCAGGTGTCGCATGACTCCAATATCAACACGCCATCAGAAATCCTGCTCTTTGCCATGAGTTAAATTGATAGGCATAGATGTAGCTCAGCCTTAGCCAAATCGTGAATGTATGATCCGTTGGGGACGTCCACGTTTGATCGTCCTCTCAATACCTACTGGCCTCCGGCTCCACATTACGTGGTTCGACGTAGCGAAGCAGTTTCAGACGAGATCGACTTGAATCGCAACGTGACTTGTACTTGCAAACATCGGATAACGGATAGGGGGCTAGCAGATTTGGTCGAACTACCCAATCTCGAATACCTTAGCCACCGAAATACTGAGCTCACCGACGAGGGGTTGGAACTGCTTCCGACGACGACCGACCAACCCGCTGCCGCGCTGCTTAAAGACCTCAAGCAAATCCAAGGGACACTCACCGTTGATGGAGGGTATGCCGCACGCGACCTGGATAGCTGAGGTTGGATGATCGGGAGAATCGCAGGCGCTGAGGTAGAAAGGCTGCGTCATACCACTCCCTGAGAGGCTGCGGGCACGTTTTTGGCGCCTGGTGCGCGAACGCCTAGACAGTTCGACCGGTTGATCGTCGAACAAGGCTTCAAAGACAGGCGGCGGAATACCTACTGGCGACGTTTGAGCATTGGAGCTCAGACGCTCAGTAGCTCGCGCGTTCTTGGTCGCGTGTGAAAGCGCGCTGAGCTTATGATGGGAGGGGGCGGACGTCATGGCTGGTTCTCATTGACAGTATGAAGAAAACCTGCTCGGCTGGCGCAAATCTTGTGCCACTTGCGCACTCCACCGCACGGAAAACCACTAAAATGTTAAGGTGAGGGCCATTTGGCTAGCGCCGTCGGCTCACATCCCATTGTAAAAACCTGGCTGTGAAAACGTGCTTGGCCCCGTGTCTTCAACAACGAGACTGCGACTGCGGTGGATGTTAAACTAGTTGGTTCACTACTCGCCAGTCATTGAATCAGGATCGCAGCCTTGCCAACGATAGCCTTTCGAATCGCAATTATCTTGACGTTCTCCATGTGGGCTCCAGCAATGGCTCAGTGGCCAGATCGTCATGGCCCGAGCCTGGATGGCCATGTCGGTGCAGCAGACGCGGCGGCGCTGCCGACGTCGTGGAGCGAAACAGAGAACCTTGCATGGAAGGCGCCTCTGCATGACGAAGGGCATTCATCGCCAGTCATCATGGACGGAAAAATCTGGCTGACCGCAGCCATCGCAGATGGCACCAAGCAATATGTTCTGTGCATCGACGAAGCAACCGGTAAAGTTTTGCACGACAAGTTGCTGTTCGAGAACGACGAAGTCGAAGAGCTTGGCGGAGCTGTGGGGTTCAACAACTACGCAGCGCCTAGTCCTGTCGTCGCAAAAGGTGCCGTCTATGTGCACTTTGGCAGCTACGGTACGGCTCGCTTGGACCCTGAAACTGCCGACGTCGTATGGCAACGCCGTGACCTGGAGTGTCGTCACTTCCGCGGCCCTGGATCGTCACCGGTGCTATTCGGTGACAAGCTCATTTTGACGTTCGACGGAATCGACCATCAATACACGGCCGCACTCGACTGTGCGACAGGCGATACGGTGTGGCGAGTAGCGCGAAGTACTGACTACGGTGACCTAGGTGACGATGGCTTTCCAAAACGTGAAGGCGATTTTCGTAAAGCTTACTGCACGCCTGGGTTTGCAAAGGTTGGCGATAAAATTCAATTGCTGTCCGTGGGGGCCCGCGCCATGCAAAGTTACGATGCTGCGACTGGTGAAGAGTTGTGGACGTTACGACACTCGAGCTCCAACGCTGGCATTCGTCCGCTTTGGCTGCCAGAACAAGGTCTTGCACTGATCAACACCGGCTCTCGGGGGGAGTTAATTGCCGTCAAGCTCGATGAAACGACTCGCGGAGATATCACAGACAGTCATGTCGCTTGGGTGTACGACAAGGTCAATCCGCGTTTCTCGATGCCGATCTATAGCGACGGCCTTATTTTCCAAATCAGCGACTTAGGGGTGGTTGTATGCATCGATGCGACCGACGGTAAAGAACTGTGGAAGGGACGAGCACCTGGCAACTATCTAGCGTCACCCATTTTAGCGGGCGAACATTTATATTTCTTCAGCGAAGATGGCTTGGGCACAATCTTGCGAGCTGGCCGAGAATTCGAAAAGGTATCCAGTAACAAAGTAGAAGCACTCGGCACAACCGCTTGCCCCGCCGTTGCCGGTGGAGCCTTCTACGTTCGCGGAAAAACCCACCTCTACAAGATCGCGGTCCAGCATAAGTAGTTGCTCGCTCGGTACGAGTGCTCCAGCATATCGTTTTGATTTGCTGCAGCTTGCACCTGATATTCAGGAGGCGGTTCTGCACCTGCCACGGACGGAGCATGGACGGAATGCGTTTACGAAGCGGGATTTGAGGCCGATTGCGGGGAGGCTGTGTTGGAAGGTGCAGCGTAGCGTCTGGAAGCGGGGATGAGCCACTTGAATCAATTACAAATCAAGCACTCTGCCCACAGAATGAAAAGTGCAAGTAGAATAAGTTTGGAATTCGTGGCCCGCCGCTCGTCAGCTCATATCCCGCGCGATATTTTTCAGCAAGTTTGACCGAGTCGGGGTATTTAAGAAAAAACAACTATCGAGCCTGAAGTTGTTCGGGGAGACCTAGGCGCATCCCGGTTGGCCTGCTGACTCATCGATGTAATGAAAATCAATGCCTAGTGTCGTTTACACACGTCAATACAATATCGGCTTTTTCGGTCTCGAAAGGCTGCACCCTTTCGATTCTCGAAAATATGGGCGTGCCTGGAAATTGATCAAAGAAGTTCACGCCGACATGTTGCGGCAAGTCCATCTGCGTCCAAATCGCCCTGCGAACCGCGATGAATTACGATTGGTTCACTCGGATACTTGATGTCTTCAATCAGTACATCTATCCCATGTACGATCTTGTTGCACGGAATCGAATTGATTGCGAGGTCCCGGTAGCAAGCGAAATCACAGACTCTGAATATTTGTCTCAACTAGCATCTAAATTGCCAGGTTTCTTAGAATCTATTTGCAATTCGAAGGTCGGAATTGCCATTTACAACGCGGGCACCGATGTCGTCGAAAACGATTCTCTGGGCGGCCTCAGACTTTCTCCCTCCGCGATACTGGATCGCGACTTATTGGTAATTTCGGAACTTCGCCGCCGGAAGATTCCCACTGTAATGCTGCTTAGTGGTGGTTACACCAACAAGAGCTACCGGCTGGTTGCAAATACAGTGATTGAACTGCTGAACCAATACGGAAGCGCAGGTTAGCAACGTGGTTGATTCGCGACAGAAAAGTGCCCGACCAAGCGGAATTGGCGCGACTGAGTCATGTTTCTAGGGCGCGGCTCACCTCAATCGTCTGTGGCAGCAGTTGTTCGGACGCGGATTGGTCTACACCTCGGAGAATTTCGGTATCCGTGCCGACCGTCTGTCGCATCCAGAACTACTCGACTGGCTCGCCCTGGAGTTCATGCAAAATGGCTGGAGCATCAAGTCGATTTTGCAACAGATCGTGCTATCGCAGACCTATCAGCAATCTTCGCAGGCTCGGCCCGAGCTCAGCGACGTCGATCCCTCCAATCGCTTGCTCGCCCGGCAGGCTCGGTTACGTTTTGTCGGGAGAGGCAGTGCGCGACTCGGGGCTAGCTGCCAGCGGGCTATTGAGTCGCGCGCTAGGGGGCCCCAGTGTGAAACCGCCGCAACCGGCGAGTGTTTCGCAGGAGGGTTCTAGTAACGACTGGGAGCCGAGCAGCGGCGCAGATTGCTACGGTTTGTGCACCTGATGTACAGCACTTGGGATCACCACAGCGACCTAGAACAGCGACTGTCCCACAACTGCCGCATGACCGACCAATCCACTGCCGCGTTGCTTAAAGACCTCAAGCAACGGAGCCTGTTGGACGAGACGCTGGCCGTGTGGGCCGGCGAATGCGGGCGGACGTCCATGGGAGAAGTTCGGCGCGGAGTTACTGCGGGAAAAGAAGGCCGAGGCCACCATCCTCAAGCCTTTAACGCGTGGCTGGCAGGCGGCGGCATCAAATCTGGCTACGTTCATGGTCAAACCGATGACTTTGGATTCCAAGTAACGGAAAATCCAGTGCATGTGCAAACGGTGTAGTTGAAGCTATCGCAATTGCGTGAGCAGGCGTAGGATGATTCAAAATGGGCATGCAAGTCATCACCTCAACACGAATCTGAAAAAGGCCACACTATGTTTCCACGAACGTTTTCTCACATTGGCATTTCGGTCACCGATTTGGACCAAGCCGTCGAATTCTATACTAAAACGTTGGGTTGGTACGTCATCATGCCGCCGACAGAAGTTGTCGCAGATGATTCTGCGATTGGTGTAATGTGTAACGACGTCTTTGGGGATGGGTGGGGCCGATTTCGAATTGCTCACTTAGCCACTGGAGATAGAGTTGGCGTTGAGCTTTTCGAGTTTGAGAATGCTCAGAAGCCCGAGAATAATTTTGAGTATTGGAAAACTGGCGTGTTTCACTTTTGCGTTCAGGACCCTGATGTAGAAGGCCTCGCTAAGAGAATCGTCGAAAATGGAGGGAAGCAGAGAATGCCCGTCCGCGAGTACTATCCCGGCGAAAAGCCGTACAGGATGGTTTACTGCGAAGACCCATTTGGCAATTTGATTGAAATATATTCGCACAGCTACGAACTTACGTATTCGGCCGGCGCATATCAAGGTAATCCCGACTGACGACTGATCTGAAAGATGCAGGATGTAAACGGTACTATTCTCGCCGCAAAACTCGGAAGCGACTTTGCGACCTTTAAAATCTGCGGCGCGTGCATCATCCGAATGCTTGAACGATATACCCTTCGCTGCAGGGCGATAAGCCACCGACCTCAGGTCCGTCCTGAGCAGGTAGTTGGTCGCAAAAAGCACGTGGCTTGCCTTGCAATTGTGCAGGCCCAGAATGGTCACATCCTGCGATTGTCACAATCGCCTGATCACTGGCTAGATGCTATCGATACTTTGGAACTGCGTGAATAAGACGTGCATAGTGAGGAGCTCTCACTAAAACGGTATGTACCGCTTTACGCTTTGGGAAAACGCCGCACTGCGCACCGCGAGCAGGTATCGTAACTATCGATTCGGCAAGGACTTAACGTCTAGTACACCCAAGAGGATTCGAACCTCTAACCTTCGGTTCCGTAGACCGATGCTCTATCCAGTTGAGCTATGGGTGCATGCTGTCGCTTCGACTGCTTATCATTTTGGCGAAAAGCGGCTGAGGCGACAACGGGGGTACGGGGCTTTATGCGATTTTGATCGAGAGTTTTCAATAAGTCGAGGCAGTCAAGCCTTAAGCCTGAGCTGGCGTGACTGTGGTATGGCTGGTTCGGCTGCACTTGCATTCGGAGTCTACATGGGTTAGCCGGCCAGAGAATGGTTTAAATCGGCTGATCGCTTACAATCGTTTAATCGTTTCCTTTCGGCCGTCTCATTCTAACAGGCCCGATCGGAAAGGATGGCCCGAGCGGCGTTGCGTCCGCAAGCGCCAATGACTCCGCCACCGGGATGGGATGCTGCACCGCATAAGTAAAGTCCAGCTACCGGCGTGCGGTGGTCGGCCCAACCGGGGATGGGACGCATGCTAAAAAGCTGGTTGAAGTTCATGGCTCCCTGAAAAATATTGCCGCCGGTCAAGCCATAGATGCGCTCCAAATCGATGGGACTGAGTACTTGACGATGCTCGATGGCACCGCGCATGTTCGGTGCGAACTCGACGAGCAAGTCGACGCAGCGATCGGCAAAGCTCTCCTTGATGTCGTCCCAGCGTTTGCCACTGGCCAATTGGTAGGGCGTGTACTGTACAAACATGTTCATCACGTGCTTGCCCTCGGGGGCTAACGTCCGATCAAGACTGCTGGGCAACGTAATTTCCAAAATGGGCTGCGTACTGGGACGCCCGTATTTTGCGTCGTCGTAGGCCCGTTCCAGCCAATCGATGCTGTCACAGATGTGAATCGTGCCGTGATGATGTGGGGCAATGCTACTGCCTGGAATGGCGCGGAAGTCGGGGAGCTCAGAGAGGGCCAAATTGATCTTCATCGTCGCACTCGAATAATCAATGTGGCCTACCGCCCGCAAAAATTCGGGTGGAAGTGCTTCGGGCGAAAGAAAACGATTAAAGGTTAAGTTCGCGTCGACCGTCGATGCGATCACTTTAGCTGAATATGTGGTTCCAGCAGTGTCGGTGACCGCTACGGCGCGACCGTCCACGGTTTCGATACGAGCCACTTCGCACTCGCGCACCAGTTGCACTCCGAGCTGTTCGCAGACCGACCATACCGATTGGGCAAACTGTCCCATGCCGCCTTCTACGTATCCCCACACGCCGCGTGCACCTCCGGCGGTCCCCATCACGTGATGCAATAGCACATAAGCGGTCCCAGGAGCAGAAATCGAAGCAAATGCACCGATGACGGCATCGGTGGCGAGAGTTGCGCGTAGCACGTCGGATTCAAACCAACGTTCAAGGATGGGACGCGCGGCTCCGGTCAGCAGCTCCAGCGCTTCGGGTATCCGCTCGCCAAGCTTGGACATACTTCGATAAAGTTGCCAGCCGGTGCGCGCATCGCCAATTCGCTTGCCCAGCTTTTGCTTGCGCCAACTGCCGGGCAATGGGAGCAGATCGGGGGCAGCCTGCGATAGCAGCGGCTCGAGCTGGTCGGCGACCGCTTCCAGCAGGGCTTCGTATTTGGGAAAAGCCTCGGCGTCCCGCTGACTGAACTTGGCGATCTGCTGTTGGTTGAACGCCAGGTCTGGCCCCAATAGCAAATGCCGACCATCGCGAGTGGGAGTAAATGAAGAAGGATTGCGAGGCAGAATCTTCAAGCCGTTTTGTTTCAGTTGCAGATCTTGGATGATCTCCGGCAACACCAGGCTCAACACATAGGATGCAGTCGAGATCTTATAGCCAGGCCAAAGTTCCTCGGTCACGCTACAACCACCAATGACCGACCGTCGTTCGAGCAAGCAGACCTTCTTGCCAGCTCGTGCCAAATATGCGGCTGCTATCAAGCCGTTGTGACCGGCACCGATAATCACGCAATCAAAATTCTGGGCTGCATTCATCGCGACTGTCACACTCTACGGAAAAAAATTCGTAAAAATTTGCTGGCGCCCATTATGATCGACTTTCCCCTTGCGTGCGACTTGATGGAATCTATGGAATGCGCCCATTTTGCTTGCCTGCGACAGAGCACTTGTCTGGTCACGCTGCTAGCAATAGTAATTTTCGAAAGGAGTCGTGTCTTTCAAACCGCACTAGTTGCTACGACCGGCATGTGGCGATGGGAGTCTGCGGTTTAGGCCGATTACTCGGGACAAAAAATGCCCTTCATTTTTTGACCATTGGCTACTTGCGACCTATAGTTCCACGGGTCAACTTCGTGCATGGATGGTAGCACGTGTGGTGGGCTAGCTAAGGTAGGCGAAAGCGACTTGCAGCTAGTTGACCAGTTCGTGTTGTAAAGTGGTTGCCCACTTGCAACTCATTGCCTTGCAGGACACTTGCCACGAAAGCAGTCGTGGTCGTCCGAGGGAGGCGAGTTTGCTTTTCCATGTTGCCATGAAGTCGACTCCTCGGAAGAGAGCTGAATGAATTCCATTGCCCGTGTTTCGCTGGTTTGTCTGCTATGTTTGGCGTGCACTACGCCGCAGAGCGCTTATGCTCAACGCCTAAGCGCTTCCGCTGCAGCGGCTTCCGATCCAATCAGTTTGCTAAAAACCGGATTCGAATTGGAAAAGTCGCGGGACTGGGGTAACGCGGTTCACCACTATGAAATGGCGCTGCGTGCCTTTCCGGAAAATGGGGACATCAAACGCCGACTGCTTATAACCCGCCTTCACAACGATGTTATTCGCCGCAGCACCGACGCGGCGATCGATGACATGATTGGTCATGTGTCGGCCAGCGAAGCGCTCGATTTATACTCCGAGGTACTTGCGCGGCTGGAAATGAGTTACGTCGAGGCGGTACCGCTGACGGAAGTGATCCGTAGTGGCACCGCTTACTTCGAGGTCGCCCTGACCGAATCGAGTTTCGTCAGTCGATACTTGCATGGACAGGCTCCCGCCGCAATCGAGAACTTTCGAACATCGATTCACCGGGTTACGCTGGCTGACCGAGTCGACAATCGCTTCGAAGCGCGTTCGGTCGTCGCCAAGGCTGCCGAAGAAGCTCAGCGGAAACTCAACATCGAGCCGACGGCAACCGTCATGCAATTTGTATTTGGTGCCATTTGTCTGCTCGATCCCTACTCGTCGTTTCTCTCATCGGGAGAATTGAACGAAGTCGAATCGCAGATCGAAGGCAATTTCGTTGGCTTGGGCATCGCGTTGCAGCCTCATGAAGCTCCACTTCGCATACTCAATGTCATCGCAGGTGGCCCGGCCCTGGAAGCAGGTTTGGAGTCGGGTGATTTGATCGTCGAGATCGGTTCGGTCGACTGTGTTGACGTGGGGGCCGAGCGTGCGGCCGACCTTTTGCGTGGCCCCGAGCAGAGCCAAGTCCGATTGCTGATCCAAAAAACCGATGGTAGCCAAGTCGAGCGTGTGGTGGTGCGTCGCCGCGTCGAGGTCCCGAGCATCGAAGGGGTTAAACTACTCGAGCCAAACACCGGTGTGGCCTACTTGAAAATCAATAGCTTCCAAAAAACCACCGCCCCGGAGCTCGACGAAGCCCTGTGGAGCTTGCACGGCCAAGGGATGCAGAGTTTGATTATCGATGTTCGCGGCAATCCGGGAGGGTGGCTCGATGCGGCCATCGCCGTTGCCGATCGCTTCCTGGCAGAAGGTGGTATCGTCAGCACGCGAGGTAAAAACGGTATTGAAAACCAGAATTACTCGGCCACTCGTAGCGGAACGTGGCAAGTCCCCTTGGTACTGCTGATCGATGATCAAAGCGCCAGTGCCAGCGAGATTTTAGCGGGTGCGATTCGCGACAACAATCGCGGCGTGCTCGTTGGCGAAACAACCTACGGCAAAGGGAGCGTTCAGGGCTTGTTCCACACCAAGTCGCTCGCCAGCGGAATTCGTTTAACCGTTTCCAAATTCTATTCACCAAGTGGAAAAGCCATCGCTGAAAAGGGTGTACAACCCAATGTGGCAGTAGCGGACGATCCGGAATTGAACATGCACTTCGTTGCCAAGCAAGCCCCAGGCGGAGCGGCCCCAGGCGGAGCGGCCCCAGGCGGAGCGGAACCAAACGACAAGGCGCTTCAAGTAGCAATCGAACAAGCTCGCCGTTCACTGATGACTGCGCAAACGATAGCGGCTCACAAGTAAACCGCGTTTACTTCAAAGACGGCGCAAGCCGTCTTCGCGCAAGGGACAGGGAATGTCCACGTCCACTTCATCAATCCGCTCTAATGTTTCTGGATCGAGTATTAGGTCAACAGCTTCGAGCGACTGATCGAGCTGAGCGACCGAAGTGGCACCGATGATCGTAGAAGCGACGAAGTCGTGTTGGCGGCTCCAAGCGACTGCCAATGCCACCAGCGATACACCGATATCTTCGGCTATTCTCGCAAAGCGTCGCGTAGCCTCTAAGCTCCGATCGTTGACGAAGCGCTGGGCCATACTCTTTTGCCGCGCTCCGCCGTTTCGCAGATAGTCGGTGAAGCGAGCCCCCTCAGGGAGTTTGTCGTTGTACTTGCCAGTCAATACGCCTCCGCCCAACGGCGAGTAGGGTAACAAACTGATTTGCTCTCGTCGGCAGACCTGCGCCAGTTCGCTTTCGCAGCGCCGGTTGATCAAGCTAAAATTGTTTTGCACGCTGTCATAGCGCGCCGTATTGTGTCGCTCGGCGGCCCATAGGCTTTTCATCAGTCCCCAGCTCGTCTCATTGCTGGCACCAATGGCGCGTACTTTCCCTTGATCGATCAGCTTTCCGAGCGCTGCGAGCGTATCCTCATAGCGCATATGGTGATCGGGCCAGTGGGTCTGGTAGAGATCGATATAATCGGTTTGCAAGCGAAGCAAACTCGCTTCGACCGCTGCGACGATTTGCCGGGCATCCAGAGCGGTACGTCCACCACGCACGGGCGGCGAAAACCAACCATGCCCCGGGCCGGTAATTTTCGTTGCAATGATCAGTTGCTCGCGCGGTTTGGCCTTGAGCCATCGCCCGAGGATCTCTTCCGTGCGCCCAAATGTTTCGGCTTGAGGTGGTACGGGGTACATCTCAGCCGCATCATAAAAGTCTATTCCAACGGAGTAGGCGCGGTCTAGAATATCGTGGCTCGTGCGCTCGTTGCACTGGCTACCAAAGGTCATCGTCCCCATGCAGATGTCCGTCACCGCAATTCCGCTGGCTCCCAACCGTCTCCGCTGCATCGACTCAAGTCCTAATGATATATGCTAAATTGGAATCGCCTCGTCGTATTGACAGCGATGGTGAATGACGGGAATAGTTTACTCGCATTGGACCGCATTGTGGACATACCTATTCTGAGATTTACGTATTGCCCAATCCAGCCACTCGAATCGTTGGCGGTCTGATGCGCATCCAGCGAACGCCCGCAATCGACTTGCGCCAACGCGATCATGAGCCGGCGTCCAATTTACCAGTGCCTGGCTGGACCGCTGGCAGCACTGAACGAATCTATGGGGTCGATTGGGAATACAGTCAAGTCCCGCTGCCCCAGTATCGCCAGAGGGTAGAGTCCTGCGATTTGACGCTGGCAACTACTACAGTGTCTTTAGGTAGGCGATCAGTTGATCGAGTTGCGAATCGCTGAGTTCCGCACCACCGCCGACCTCGCTGGGAGTGTGCCATTTCGTCAGCACATCGCGGAGCGATTTGGCGCGTCCGTCATGCAGCAAGCGAGCCTTCTGGTAAACGCCCACTAAGCTCGGTGTATTGTAACCTTCGTACTTGTCCGACTCAGAGCCGAGTCCGACGTCATGAATCTGACCATCGGTGGCCAGCGGCCCTGAGTGGCAGTTGGCGCAGCCCACTGCGTCGGAATGAAACAGCTCAGAGCCCTGCGCGACCAACTGAGCAAAAGAACTCATGTTGGCATCGGTACGATCGTTCGGGGCCGCATACCCATCATCGCTGCGAGCATCGAGTGCTTGGAGAAATGGATTGGGAGTCGATCGTAGCGACGCCAGGTAGGCTCGAACGGCGGCCACATCATCGGCAGAGGCTTGGCTGCCTTGCATGGTTGACACGAAGGAGTTCTGAATCGATTCATCCAAGTCTTGTTGCCAACCATGCCATGTCCAGGGACCCGTATCCGCGACTCCCGTGAGAGGCAAGACGGCTTTTACCGTCAACTCACTACCGTCATTCCAAGTGTCCATGGCTTTGGCATTGGAGCCTCCGTCAAGGTGGCACGAGCGGCAACTGTACCACTGATGCAAACTGCGTGTGGCGTCGTGAAAGATTTCCATCCCGAGATGCACGATGTGTTCGGACGAGTCGGTAGATGGCCGGCCAAGTGAGATGACAGCCGTCACTCGCCGGCTCTCCAAGTCGACTCGTTGCAGTGCATCCAACGTATGATTCACGATCCACAGTGTTCGATTGTCGCGGGCTGATTCGATTCCCAGTGGACGCCCGCCCAGTTCGATGCGTGTGAACGCCCTCCGATTGCGCAACAAACTCTCGTCGATCAAATCACCGGGACCGCCTGTGCCAACAAACGGCATTTGCTCTATGCTGTAGACCAACAATTCGTGCGTCCCAGCGGAGGTCACCGCCATCGTCGATTGATCCGGCGTGACAGCCAGGCCGTGCGGGTCGGCCACCGCCATGCCGGGCACATCCAACGAAATAGCTTCGCGAGTTGCGGGACCGTCTAGGCGCACGCGAGCTATACGGCTGGCCAATACCCAACCGCGGCGAATGTTGCCTGGGTCGATGGGATTGCTACGATAGATCATCCATGGAAAGTAGACGTACTGACCGTTGGCGGAGCAACGCATGTGCCCCATATTGATGCTGCCACTGAGCGGTTCGTCATAGGCGAGTTCGCCTGACGGCAGGTCGAACACCGCTAGCGTACTTTCACCACTCAGACCGACGGCCAGCTTGGTTCCGTCTGGAGAGACAGCCAGGTAGCGAGGCCACTTCCCGACACTCCAGCGACGCAGCAGGCGGTTGTCGGATAAGTCGATCTTGGCCACTTCGCCGGAGGCCATCAGTCCGACATAGGCGCGGTCAGGTTGCTGCTTGAGCTTGGGTGCCACGGCCACACCGAGAGGTTCGTAACCCGTCGTGATGTCTACCACACTTTGCAAGTCCACCGGTCGACCGTCGTGATATTCGACGCGAAACCTCCGCAACAGGCCCGCATTGCGACAACTGACCAACAGCTCGTTGCCGGGCAGCCTCGCACAGGCTGCCGGACGTCCAGCACACGGAACTTCCACCACGATCCGCTGAGCGGCTAAGTCGACGAGCGAGAGCGTGTCGGATAATTCATTGAGCGTTACTGCCCAAGATTCGTCATCCGCCAGAACCAAATCAACAGGCCCGCGATAGGTTGCACGCTCCATCAAACCAGCGGACATCGGTTCACTGCCGAAACTGACCATGGCTGCCGACAACATCCAGGCCAGTGCCGCGATGGCGCAGCGAGGTGCGAGTATTCGAGTTCGATTGGTGCTCATCCGTAGCTCCGAATGGTTGCAACTTGTGGGAAGTAAGCGGGACATCTGTAGTGATGAATGCTATATGCTAAACGATATTGGGGTAATGGACGAGGTTACGAGTTCCCTTGATTCCACGCGTGCCAGTGGCGCCTCATTTCGTCCACGAGGGGCAGATCCAAATCGTCTTGTAGGCAGTCCGAACGACCATCAAAGCCAACATTTCACGAACTACTCTATATCGAGCTAGCTTTAATCTTACTTGACATGTGGCTCGGCTCCGAATTAACGTAGATAGGACCGTGGTCCATTTCTTGTTCACCAGGAGAGTTACCATGACTTCAGATGAAGCCGGTTCAACACTCGATCGATTCTTCGTTGGCTTGACGGAATTTGTCTTCCATTCGCAATTGGGCGTGGTTGACACGGAAGTAGTCGACTACGTGAGTCATTTGCTGGTCCGATTCACCCGTCTAGACGGCTTGCAGAAAATCCGCCGCATCGACGGTCGTCCCGTGACGGAAGTGGTGGCGCTGGTGTCGGAGGCTGAGCAGCGCATCGGCACCGCCCGTCGCGAGGTCCATCGGCACATCGGCGACTTCACTCTATTTTGGTCGGGTGTCTATCCCGAAGCACTGCGCGAGATGCAGTCGTCGGATAAGTGCGACCAGTTTCTCAACTACTGCGCCCAAGGTAAGCGAGCGTACAAGATAGCCAGCTCGATCGAAAGTGATGAGCCTACCGCAACGGCAGAATTGTTGCAGCGTATGAGCGATCAGTTTGAGATGTGCGCCTATGGACTGCGCGAGATCCGTCGCGAATGGGAACGCCGCGATGAAGACGGCACAAGCCCCTCACCGCTATTGATGTAAATGTGGCCCGACGCTCCGCGTCGGTGGTTTGCGCAATCCGGAAACTTTCTCGCGAAGCGCAACCCCACTCAATCTGACCCGACGCTCCGCGTCGGTGGTTTGCCTATTCCAGCACTCCACTCCCTTTTCGGCGCGCGGCCAATTTTCGATAGACCACAGTTCCACAGCTACATCCAGCTTGTCCCTGTCGCTTGTCTGAACCGTGTACAGGCGTTAAATTGGTGTGCATGTTGCACATCACCATCTGGAATGAATTCCTACATGAACGCACGAACCCAGCGGTGCAAGCCATCTATCCCGACGGTATTCATATCGCGCTTCGCGATGCGCTCGCAACCAACCTAGGGGATGCCGCGCAGTTGACTTGTGCTACGCTGCAAGAGCCCGAACATGGTCTAACTAGCGAGCGATTGGCAAGTACGGATGTGTTGCTCTGGTGGGGGCACGCCGAGCACGAGAGGGTTGCCGACGAGGTCGTCGAGCGAGTGCAACGTCGAGTGCTCGAAGGCATGGGACTCATTGTGCTGCATTCTGGGCACGGATCCAAGATTTTTCGGCGGTTGATGGGAACCAGTTGCATGTTGCGTTGGCGCGAGGCCGCTGAGCGCGAACGGTTGTGGATAACATTGCCAGGGCATCCCATCTTGCGCGGTATCGAAGGGGACTTCATCGAATTGCCCTCGACGGAAATGTACGGCGAACACTTTGATATTCCGCCTCCTGACGAATTGCTGCTCATCAGTTGGTTTGAAGGCGGCGAGGTGTTTCGCAGTGGTTGTACTTTCCAGCGTGGCCAAGGAAAGATATTTTACTTTCGTCCCGGACACGAGACCTATCCGATCTACTATCATCCGCAGGTGCAGCGGATCATCAGCAATGCAGTTTTGTGGGCGAAGCCCGAGTTGGGTAATTTCCATTTCGACGCACGGCATGTCCCCGATCCACTTTCACCTATTGCATAGCCGTTCACCCTATCCCTCTGAATTTGTTAACTGAAGTTAATCGTGATTCCACAAGTACTCGCCACCGACCTCGACGGTACTCTCATTCCACTGGACGGCAATGCGCAGAATGTGCACGACTTGCAACAGATTGGCGAACACCTATCGCAGAGTGGAATGCAAATGCTGTATGTGACTGGGCGTCATTTGAGTTCGATCCTAGGTGTGATGACTGGGAAAAGCCTTCCGCAACCCGATTGGATCATCGGCGACGTGGGCACGTCGATCTATCGTCGGGAGAGTTCAAGAGAGACGAGTCATTCCGGTCTGTCTGCTACATGCGCGGATACTGTCAGCAGCTATACTTTGGACGGCAATTATGTCGAGCATTTGCGGGAATTGGTCGGCAATTTCAGCGTTGCGCGTTTGGCTGATTGCTTGAAGCCGATCGGCGAACTGCGTCTGCAGGAGTCAGAGAAACAGACGCCTTTCAAGCTTAGCTACTACATCGATCACGCGGGCCGTTCTGCTGCGACGCAACAGATCGAGCGGCGATTGTCGGAGACGCAAGCTCCCTACACGGTCGTATCCAGTCGCGATCCATTTAATGGTGACGGACTGATCGACCTTTTGCCACGACAGGTCACTAAGGCTTACGCAATCGCCTGGTGGGCCGCGCAACAAGCCATTGATTGCCAAGCCATTCTATATGCAGGGGACTCTGGCAACGACTCGGCGGTTTTCGCCGCCGGCTACCGTTCGATTATCGTCTCCAACGCGGCCCCCGAGGTCTTGCAGGCCGCACAGGCCGCACATGCACGGTCGGGCTGGACCGACCGCCTTTTCGCCGCCCCGGCTCCAGCCACTAGCGGCGTCCTGGCCGGTTTAAAACATTACTGCTAGCCTCTGCGACCTGGCTACTCGACGTGTATATAGTTCCTAGTCGCCGCGGCAGTGGCATTGGCACGCAATTGACAAACTCAATCCTCACTCACCCGTTCTTCGCGTCTGTGCAACGCTGGATGCTTCGTACGACAGACGCCCAAAGGCTATACTCACGTTTCGGTTTCAAGCGTGTCGCGCAGGGCGACACGTTGATGGTGTTTGATCGCACTGCAGAATCCAATATAAAGTAGCAAGACGAAAAAAGCGTAGCCAGCCACCACATTCAGCCGTGGATGCAATACGTGAGCGCACAAACTGGTGTAGGCGATCACTCAGCTCACGCCAGATTTGTTCGGTCTTCGTTTTTCGCTGTTCTTGATTCATGTTAGCAGCAAGATTTGTCCGGCTTCGAACTTGCCTCGGAATTGCATTGTGAACAGCAGCAGCAGCAACAGCAGCGATTACTGCAACAACTTGCTTTTTCGCAACATTCTGGCTGGTTTTGTTTGGCTTGCTCGGTCATTTCACGCTCCTTATAGAGTAGTTAAAATGGGCTGTCAAATTGCCCTTCACTCCATAGACGTCGGAGGCTCAAGAAAGACGCACCAAAAACCGCTGGAGCGTCAAAAAATCCAGCGGAGTTGCGAAGCGGGACGTATCAGAAGGGCAATTACTGTTCGCGAGTAACTAGCGAACGCTGCCGGCGACAGGGGGAGAGACGGAGCGCGATACCAACGTGGCTTGGGCAATCATGCCTTGCAGCAGTGGCTGGAGCACATCGGCAGGCAAAGCGTATGAGGAGACGCGTCCGGCGCGAGCGATGTTGAGCCCGACGACTTGGCCGTCCAAATTGCATAGCGGGCCGCCGCACTGGGTGGGGTCGAGCACGGTGTCGTGCAAGAAAACGCGATCGAAGCCGGTGGCGCGAGCGCTGACGGGCCCGTTGACTTCCATCTCCGTCTCGTCGAGTAGTTCGTCGGCGAGGTCCATGAGCTGGGCGTTGATTTCGAACTCCTTCTCAGCTCGCGAAATGGTCAGCTTGACCACAGTTCCGCCACGGGAGGCATCGATGGCGCGTTGAAAGCCTTGGTGGGAAGCGACCGGGCTACCATTGACAGCGATGATATTGTCACCGACTCGCAAGCCCGCCTGCTCAGCTCCGGTCCCCATCAGCACGCGAACCACGGCGGCACCAGCGGTCGAATCGGTAAGCTCGACGCCTAGCACGGCCCGCGCGGATCGAACCGATTGAATTCCCGCGCTGACAACGCCCACGGCGGTGGGCATTTTGGCGATGTCAGTCGTCGCCAACCAAGTGCCTCGCGAGGGAATGCTCGAATTGGCCCAATGGACGGCGCTCAGTCCGTCGCGTTGGACTCGAAGCAACGCGATATCGTAATCGCTCGAAAGTTGCACGATCTCAGCGACTAATTCGGAGTTGTCGGACAATTGAGCGGTTACTTTGTCTCTGCCCGATAGCTGGCTGGCTTTGGTTGCAATCCAGCCGTCGGAATCGACGATGGCACCCAACGCGATCTGCCGCCCCTCTTCGTTCAGGAGCTGAACGGTACTCAAACGAGTATCGACGACCGCCTCGCTGAAGGCGCGGAGCATGGTGAAGTTATTGCGTTGATGGGCGCGGCGCAGGCCCGAAGAAAAGTCGGGGCGGAAGCTCGAATGGCTGAGTGGCTCTTGGACAAATTGCGCACCTTGATTTTCGGCTGGCTCGGTCAGAT
This sequence comes from Pirellulaceae bacterium, assembly GCA_020852965.1. Lineage (GTDB taxonomy): Bacteria > Planctomycetota > Planctomycetia > Pirellulales > Pirellulaceae > Aureliella. Next base: position 47,260 of record JADYZV010000194.1, read on the forward strand.
CGCAGCTATCGACTTGGCATAACGGCTGAGGTTCTGGTTCGGTAGCCAGTGCGGTGAGCAGACGCGTTGCGGATAGCGAAGTCCAGCTTAGAACAAAGCCACCTAGCAGGGCGAACAGCATCAATGTCTGAGCCATTGGGGCCTGAGCAAATCGAGAGCGGTTTGGCAAGCTGCACGGAGAATTGCCGGGAACCTTAGATAGCGAATTTTTCACGATGCACTTTCACAGGTGAGAGTTGCCGATCGTGGAAGATTCCCTTCTTACCACTCCATTGATTCCGATAATGATCTAGTTTAGTCGAACCTGCGCGGCCTGTGGTGCGGATTCGACTCAAGTGTACAGAGATTTAACCGCCGCGGACGCCGACGGTGACGGGAAGTTGTAGGATTTGATCCTTGCGTTGAACCTTGAGCACGATTACGTCCCCAGGCATACTCTGTTCTACGTGCTCGCGTAGTTCGACGAAGGTAGTAATGGCCACACCGTCACAAGCCACGATGAGATCGCCAACTTCGAGCCCCGCCTGGCGGGCAGGTCCGCTTGGATCCAATGAGGAGATCAGTGCTCGCTCGTCCCCCTTGGTCCCTCCGACGCCGATAATCGGTTGGTAGCCAGGGAGCATACCCCATACTTCTCGATTGACCATCCGGTCCCAACTGGCGCTAAACACATCGATGGGAACGTGCATGTTGTCTTCGACATCGGTGCCGATGCGCGAGTGGATCCCGATCAGCTTACCTTCCAAAGTAAACAGTGGGCCACCGCTATCACCTCCGATAAGGGCGCAATCCGTGAATAGGGTATGAGCAACTTTTTCACTACGACTTTTGCTGATCTTCAAAACGCGTCCAACTCGGATCACGGCTCCACGATCTGGCTTCCAGCCGCCAGGGTGCCCCGAGGCGATACACCACTGGCCAACTCGCAAATCGCTGCTGCGTCCGATGGTCGCGTGGGGCCATGGGCCAAAGCGGCTGTCTTCGATTTTTATCAGACCGGCGTCTTTGTCGCGATTCATTCCCAGCGTCCGCGCCTTGAGCTGCGTGCCGTCGCTGAGAATGACCCAGGCCACACGGTCTTTGCCGCCGGCTACGTGGGCAGCCGTCAGCACATAGCCGTCGGCGGTAATGATCACACCGCTCCCTTGGGCCGAGCCTTGCTGTACATTGACAGTGACCCGTTCGATGGCTTTGGCCACTTTGGATTGTTGCAGTTCGAGCGCTTTGAGCTCTTGTAAGGTACTCGGTTCGCGGCCGAGAAAGACCGACTGCAGCCCACTAGCCAGGGCGACATACGTGGCACCATCCTGTTGCTTGTCCGCAGACGACACCGACGCTTTGGCTGCCACACGCGGCAGATTTGACGAATCCCCAGCAGTCGGTGCTTGTGTGCTCGGGAATTGAGAGCCGGGTAGCTGCCCAGGCTGATTCAACTCCGCTGGTGCCAATTCGAGCGGAGCGGGGGCTCGGTAGGGCAGGGGCGAATTTTGTGAAGGTGTTTGAGGCGGGAGGACCGATTCAACCTGCCCATGGGCTTCGATCAGCCCCAACCAAGCACAACATAGCAGCACTAGCCAAAAGGGAGAATGGACGCCGCGGCGCTGAAGGCGATTCGAGCCATCCAAGGTCGAACTTATATGCATCGGCAAATCCCAGGGAACGGATACAAAGGAAACAGCCCTTAGAGTTTGCCTCTAAAGACTTTGCTGGACATCCTGATTATTCGTGCGATCAGAACAAAATGAAACCCTTTGGCAAATCTTTTTCTGCAGATGTAGCCAATTTAGTAACGCCAAACTGGGAAAAGGTAACGAGTTTGACGGTTGAACCACGCCCCAGCCAAGCAATAGCTGGACTGGACAGCTCGTTGAATTCGCAGAAATGTGGCAGGTAGGGCTTCGATGTGACTCTCGGTGGGGGACCACCGAGCCACTGTGCTTCGCGGTGGGGGACCACCGAGCTACTGTGCTACCGTGATTTTCGGGCTGGATTTCAAGAGTCAATTGTGGTATCCGACCAGCTACACTCCGCAGCGGTGGGCAGGCTGCGTGAAACAAGCATCGGAGAGATTGTCATGAGCAAATTGCGTCAGACGGCGGAGCGGATTGCCAAAGGTGTGGTCAATACCAGTGTATTGGCCACCGTGTCGGCCGTTTTATTAGCCAGCGCCGGGCGAGCGGAAGAGATCCAATGGCTACGATCAGCAGCGCAGGCGGGTGAGCTGGCGGCGCAGAGCGGCAAACCAATCCTGGTTTACATTCGCTCAGCCAATTGCCACTACTGCGACTTGATGCAGAGCAACGTCTGGCAAGATCCGACCACGGTGGACACGGTCATGCGTGACTTTGTGCCGCTTAAGTTGACCCGAGAGGAGAATCCTGAGGCGGTAAAAGTGCTCCAAGTGAAAGGTTTTCCGACTACAGTCATCTTTACGGCTGATCGTCGCTACGTCGATCGACTCGATGGCTACGTCGAAGCGGAACGCTTTCGCGCGGCGGTTGGTAAAATGCATGCCGATGTGCGGCGGTAAGACTGGGGGGCGACGTCTCTATTTCATAAAACGTAGCTCGCGCCAGACAAGCTGGCATGGGGCCGATGCCAATTGAGATGTGTGGTACAACCAGCCGCTTACGGGAAGTTACCATGAAGTTCACGGTTCACGGAGGCAGTGCATGTTGGCCATCGAGATGCCGCTGACGATTGCACCGATAATACCGACAAAGCCTTGATCGGTTCCGCACAGGAACAAATTCTTCAAGTGCGTTGAGCCATCGAGAACTTTTTCGGGCGCACCGTAGACCGCTCCATTGTCATGCGAAGTAAAGCGACGAATGGTTTTCGGGGTGAACACATCGGTGTCGATTACGTGGGAGCGAAAATCGGGAATGAAACGCACGGCAGCCGCGACACTGCGATCGTACCACCACAATTTCTGCCGCGCATAGTCCGAATCGTTCAGCTCGCTCCAGCGCTGGAAGTCGGCAATGGTGGTTAAGCGAATAACGCCATCTTCCAAATTGCCGACCTCGCTGGGATACAAGTAGTTGTTTGGGCTGCAAATCACTCCAGTGCGTGTGTCGCACAGTTCGCCTGCGGGGGCTCGCCAAGTGAATTTGGGACTGTCATTAAAGAATACGATCGTTTCGCCAAAGCCCAAATCCTTCGGCTGTCTATCGAGCACGCTGATCGACTCGATAAAAGTCAACTGGCCGGCGCGGTCGGGCGTTTGCTCGGTTAGGTCGTCGCACAGTCGCTGAGTCTCGATAATGCCAGCGCTCGACAGGACGCGTTTGGCTTGCAGCTCTTCACCGCTTTCGAGCACAACACCCACCGCGCGATCACCCTCGGTGACAATGCGTTCCACCCCGCTCCGCAGCTTGAGCTCGCCACCCAAAGCCCGGTAGCGGCGGACCAAATGTTTCAGTATCAGACGCACGCCTTTGAAGGGGCGCGCGAAGCCCTCTAAAAAGATGCTGCGGAACATAATGCAGAACTGCCCGTAGTCCATGTCATCTTCGCGAGCATTGCCATACCACATCAGCGGGCATAGCAGCATTTCGATCAGCAGGGGGTCGCTAATCGTATCGGACAAGAACTGGCGCGCCGAGCCACCGAAGTTGTCTTGATTGAGATCGTCGTAGTCGGCCAATTGATCGAGCAGGCGTTCAAACGCGTCGACCTGCTTGGGGAATTCGCGAGCCACTTCGCTCTTAAGCAGTTCGATATCGTTGGTGAAGCCGAGCCGCACCCCGGGGAAGGCGATGGCCGAGCCGACTTGAGGTGAGAGCTCGAAATCCTCCCATTTGAATCGGAGTTGCCTGAGCAATCGAGCCAACGGACCTTTTTTCGTACCGGGCGGAGTGAAATTGGTTACCGCGTGAAGGCCCACATCATAATTGCGACCACCGCTGCGATAAAACGAGTTCAGGCCGCCGATGGTCCAATGTTTTTCTAAGATGCAGACCTTTTGGTCGTAATGGGCCAAGCGAATGCCGGCGGCTAGCCCTGACATTCCTGCACCGATAATGATGGTATCGTACACTGCAGCAACTTTGCGACTGGGCCAACCTGATCGTCGTGAACGAAGATACGAGTCCGTAGTGGGGGGAGGGGGGGCTACGAGCCCGCATGACTGGGAATACGCAAGAGCTCGTAAGCTCGTCCACTGCGGCTTACAGATCGACACAAACCATGAAGACAGCTAACAGGCGTACGCAAGGACTCGCAACCTCGTCCACGGCCGTTGCGCTACATGGTAACCATTTTGGGTTCTAAGTACCCGACCGTGCTGGCCATGCTGGCGAGTTGCCCGTAGTCTTCTTCTGGTATCTGAATGCGATGCCGCTTGCGAAGCTCCATGACGATGTCGAGGAAATCCATGCTGTCGAGCTCAATCTGGTCGCGAAACGACTGCTCATCCTTGAGATCACTCAGGTCTTCATCGGGGGCAATTTCACTGAGAATGTCGAGGATTTCGACTCGGATCTCCGCTGGGGTCATTACCTGAAAACTCCTTAAAAATTCTTTAATGATCTAAATGATCAACTCGCGTGGCGGTGGTCGCCAGACTGCGGAAGTCTACCGTCTGGCAACGGTAGCCACAAAATAACATAGCTGCGGTCACCGCATGTTACCCGCAAGCGGTCGATTCGGCTAGTTCTCCTGGCCGCCAGAACGGCAATTGCGAACATGGCGGTTTGCGGGTATCTTCGCAGACCGTACAAAATGTGCGAAAAGCTCGTCCAATTTCCCGCTACTTATCCTAACGTTTTTTATTGAAATAGAAAGTGTTACTCATGAGCGTTTCCGCTGCGCGAACCGAAAAGACGATCGAACAACTCGCTATCGACACCATTCGAACCTTGAGCATGGATGCGGTTCAAGCAGCCAACAGCGGGCATCCTGGGACCCCCATGGCGCTGGCACCGGTGGCATTCCAGGTATGGACCGAAGCCATGCGTTACGATCCGGCTCAACCGCTGTGGCCCAATCGAGACAGGTTTGTGCTCAGTTGCGGCCACGCGTCGATGCTGTTGTATTCGATATTGCACTTGACCGGGGTCAAAGCGACCGGCAAGCAGGGAAAGGTTCTCAATCGACCGGCGATCGACCTGGACGACATCAAGAACTTCCGCCAGTTAAATAGTCCTTGCGCGGGACACCCCGAGTATGGCGAAGCGGCGGGTATCGAGACGACCACCGGGCCGCTGGGGCAGGGCATTAGCAATAGCGTCGGCATGGCGATTGCCTCCAAGTGGCTGGGGGCGACCTATAATCGGCCCGGCTTCGAGCTGTTCGACTACGACACGTACGCCTTATGTGGCGATGGGGACATCATGGAAGGAGTCTCCAATGAAGCCGCCTCGATGGCTGGACATATGCAGTTGTCGAATCTGTGTTGGATCTACGATGACAATCGCATCACGATTGAAGGGCACACCGACCTGACGTTTAGTGAAGACGTTGCTGAGCGTTTCAAGGGGCTGGGGTGGAATACCCTTCGCGTGGAGGATGCCAACGATACCGCCGCGCTCGGTCGGGCGCTTGAGAACTTCAAAGCCTGCCAGGACAAGCCAACCTTGATCGTGGTCCGTAGCATCATCGGCTATGGCTCGCCCAACAAGGCAGACACGCACGGAGCGCACGGTTCCCCGTTGGGTGAAGAGGAAATCAAGCTTACCAAAAAATACTACGGCTGGCCCGAGAACGAAAAGTTCCTGGTACCCGAGGAAGTCCCCGAGTATTTCCGCAATACGGTGGGGGACAAAGGCGCCCAAGCGAGCGGCGAGTGGACCGCCAAGTTTGCCAAGTACAAAGCCAGCTTTGCAAAAGAAGCGGCCGAGTTGGAGGCAATCTTTGCGCGTCGTCTGCCTGCCGGATGGGATCGCGGTTTGACCGAGTTCCCCGCTGATGCAAAGGGCATGGCCACGCGAGTCAGCAGCGGAAAAGTGCTCAACATGTTGGCTCCCCACATGCCATGGCTGCTGGGTGGTTCGGCGGATCTGGCACCGAGCACGATGACATTGCTCGACGAGCAAGCTGCCTTTAGCCCGCAGGATTATTCGGGTCGCAATTTTCACTTCGGCATTCGCGAGCACGGAATGGCGGCGGCTCTCAACGGCATGTCGGTCAGCGGACTGCGACCTTATGGGGCCACGTTCTTTGTATTCACCGACTACTTGCGTCCCGCCTTGCGTTTGAGCAGCGTGATGCACCAGCCCGTGCTGTATGTGCTGACGCACGATTCGATCGGGCTCGGCGAGGACGGCCCAACGCACCAGCCAGTCGAGCACTTGGCGGCGTGTCGAGCTATTCCCGGCCTATATGTTTTCCGTCCAGGGGATGCCAACGAAGTGACCGAGTGCTACCGCGCGATCATGCAGTTGACCCATCACCCGGCGGCGTTGGTGCTTTCGCGTCAAAATGCTCCGACCTTGGACCGCAAGCAATACGCGCCCGCTGCTGGGTGCGGCCAGGGGGGCTATGTATTGAGCGACTGCAAGGGGGCACCGCAAGTCATCTTGATCGGCACTGGGACTGAATTGCAACTGTGCCTCCAAGCCCAAGCCGAGTTGACTAGCCAAGGCATCGCCACGCGCGTCGTTAGTATGCCGTGCCAGGAATTGTTCGATGACCAGCCGATCGCATATCGCCAAAGCGTGCTGCCTCAAAGCTGCGATGTGCGAATAGCTTGCGAAGCTGGCGTTCGTCAGGGGTGGGATAAGTACATCGGTACCGACGGGCACTTTGTAGGAATGTTCAGCTTTGGTGCGTCGGCACCGGCCAACGAACTGTACGATCACTTCAAGATCAACGCTGCCCAGATCGTCAGTTTGGCACAGGTCGCCATTCGCGGATTGGACGATAGTACGACTACATGAATCGCGACGCGACACTGGTAGCAGACACCCGCCACGCCAAGCCCCGTCATGGGGCTGTGGCCATCATTGTCGAGGAGGGTCGCTTTTTGGTGATTCGTCGTAGTCAGTTCGTGCGTGCACCCAACCTGCTATGTTTCGCCGGTGGCACGATCGAAGTGGGGGAAAGTCCGGAACAAGCGATTGTGCGCGAACTGCGAGAAGAACTCGCGCTCGAGTCCCAAGCCCGACAGCATGTATGGCAAAGCCGCACCGCTTGGGGGACATTGCTCGAATGGATCTTGGTCGAGCGCGAAGCCGCTTCTCAGCCTGTCGCCTATCCACAGGAAGTTGCCGAGTGGATGTGGCTCGAGCCAAGCGAACTACTCAAACATCCCGATCTATTGCCCAGTGTGCCTGCTTTCTTTCGCGCGTGGGCCCAAGGTAAGCTGCAATTGCCATCCCGCGCCGGCATAGCCCACCCCAGTTGGTGCGAATAATGTGGCCCGACGCTCCGCCGTCGGTTTGCATTTCCTCGCTTAAATCCCGTTCAGCTTTCAGTCGGTTGATTCAACACCAAACATGGACACTATTCGCTGAACGCCACCAGCCCCTCTGTGTTCTCTGTGCCTCCGTGTATAAATTTCTCGTCGATTGACCCAAGTAACGACTATGCGGATCGTTTCGTTTTTGAAACACAGAGACACAGAGTTCACAGAGGTGTTTTGTCTTTAGCTTGCGATAGTTGTTGGTCACGTGGTAGCGATCGTTTAGAAGTGTCAGAATATGAGAGTGGGAATCAGCCGTAAGCCGATAAGGGGAAGGAACTTATGAGCCAATCACCTCAATTCCAGTGGAGTCCCGACCAATACTCGCTGCTTGATTTTGGTGCCGGGCGAAAGCTCGAGAGGTTTGGCAACGTCGTGCTCGATCGACCTTGCCCGGCAGCACTGGTCTGCGGTCGCTCCCTAACCGGTAAGCGAGCTGCATCCAATTCGGCGCATTCTTCCGGTTTCTTGGTCGAGACGGATGCTGACTATTTCGATTGGGAGCGGGCCGATGTGCGACTCGACAATGAGGGGAAATTGTTGGCTGGTCGAGCCCCCGCAGATGGCTGGCAGTGCCACTGCGGACCGATGGTATTTAGGCTAAAGCTGACGCCGTTTGGTCATGTCGGATTGTTTCCAGAACAGTTAGCTAACTGGCAGTGGCTTACCGCACGCTGCGCACAATACCAAGCGCCAACTCGGCGCGATTTCCGTGCACTAAATCTATTTGCGTATACGGGTGGTACGACGATGTGCTTGGCAACGGCAGGAGCACGAGTGGTGCATGTCGATGCGTCGGCCCCGGCGGTCAAGTGGGCTCGCGCCAATGCGCAGAGCAGCCGAATCGCGGAGTCGCCGATTCACTGGATTGTCGACGATGCGCGAAAATTTGTGTCACGCGAATTGAGGCGTGGCAATCATTATGATGTGATAGTGCTCGATCCACCCAGCTTCGGCCATGGCGCCGGAGGCGAGCGATTTTCTATTGAAGCGCATTTGCCCGAACTGCTCGATGGATGCCTGCAATTGCTTGCACCCGCTCAAGGCACTCTGCTGATGAGTGCGCATTGCGAGCTGCCTACCCCCGCGTCCATCGCAGATTGGATTCGAGCTAGCGGACGTTCTGTCAGCATCGTGCACGACCGTTTACTACTGAAGACGCAGGCGGGTAAATCACTGGACGCTGGTTTCTATATTCGAGCCGTCTGCGGCGATAGTCGCTGACCACACCGCCGGTCAGTTGCTTTGTATTGCTCGTGCGGTTGACGCGTCCGGTCCACGACGATAGTGTTCTCGCAATCGTGCTAGCTATCACCGACAAAAAAAGATTTCGCGACTTCTGATCGACAAGCTGCATACCGCGCTTTACACGACGACCAAATTTACTCAAAATGCGTTGGTGGGCTACGAACAGTGGCCGACGCCAAAACGTAAAAAACTTTTGTCTAATCAGAGCGACTCAAGCGTCAAGGTTAGCCTCACTAGTGTTCATTGATAAAGCAGCAGGCACACTCCGCGTACCCTAGCCATGGAAGCCCATGTTGCATGCTCCGGCAGTCGGCACAGAGAGCTTCACGACGGATGGCGCAAGGAACGCTACCTGCTACTTATTGAACGGCATTACTGATCGTCCCAATTGAGTCACTGCAAACATAACTCATACATACGGTAGCACGGATGTTGCGACTTGCCGTCAGCGAACTGTCGACGTTTCGTTGGTCGTTTGAAGAAGATGTGCTCCACTATCATGAGATAGGTTTTGAAGCCATCGGTATTTGGCGTCCAAAGCTGGCCGACTATGGCGAGGAGAAGGGGCTCGAGCTAATTCGCGAGCACAATTTGGCGATCTCTTCGTTGCAGTGGATCGGTGGCTTTACCGGTAGTGACGGTCGCAGCTTTCGCGATAGCATGCACGACGCACTGGATGCCATTCAATTGGCTTCTGACATCGGAGCGGAAACCGTCGTCGTGCTTGCAGGTGGCCGTGGCGGCCATACGAAGAATCATGCCAATCGCATGCTGCGTTTAGCATTGAAGGAGCTTTCCGAAGCCGCTCAAGCCGTCGGAGTCCAATTGGCGCTCGAGCCGATGCATATAGGTTGCGCGCACGATTGGTCATTCTTGAATACGATTCCGCAGTGCTTGGAGGTCATCGCAGCGATCGACAATCCCAATTTGGGAATTGTCTTTGACTGCTACCACCTTGCACAGGATCTACTCTCATCCACGTGGCTTGAGTCGATTGTGCCCTACGTACGCTTGGTACAATTGGGCGATTCCAAGCATGCACCGATGGGCGAACAGAATCGCTGTCTGCTTGGGCATGGCTGTGTACGGCTGGCCGATATCGTGTCGATTTTCCAAGGTAGCGGCTACGCTGGTTTCTATGAGATCGAAATCATCGGTCGCGAAGTCGAACACATGGGCTACGAGCAAATCCTGGGAGCGGCGCGCATGGTCACCGACGACTGGCAACTCGCCAGCGATGGCGTCTAGTTAGAGATAAGTGCGTTGCCGATGCGTAAACAAAGTCCTCAACTACGCAGCCGAACTCCCAGCCCTGCCTGTTTCGGAAGTTGGCAATAACCTCGTTCCCAATGCAACCCCTCGGCGATATCTTCAGCCAGCAATAATGCACCGTCTAAGTCGGCATAGTCGAGTAGCGGCAACAAGTGTACTCCGGCTGCGATCCCAATGCTCGACTCAGTCATGCAGCCAACCATCACCTTCAATCCATGTTGCTTGGCCCGAGCGATCATGCGCCGCGCGGGTGTTAGACCTCCGCACTTGACCAACTTGATGTTGATTGCATCGAAGGCATCGACGCAGCGATCCACATCGCTCTCCACTTGGCAGCTCTCGTCCGCCATCAGCGGAATCGCACACTGCCCCTTAAGTTGCCGCATGGCTGCGTAGTCATCTGTCCGCAGCGGTTGTTCGATCAATTCGACTTGCAGGCCAGCCAATTCCTCTGCCCAGCCTGGCACATCAGCGGCCTGCCATGAACAATTCGCATCAACTCGAAACATGCTCTGCGTTTCTTTTCGCAAGCGGCGCACCAAATCCATCCCACCACGCGCGTCGAGCTTAATTTTGTAGACGGGCCAATCGGGCATTGCGCACATCTTGCGGACCATCTCTTCGGGTGTATCCAATCCGATGGTGTAGCAGGTCGGCGGATAGCCTTCGTCGTCACGAAGTCCCCACAGTTTCCACAGCGGCTCGCCCTGCCCTTGTGCGTACAAATCCCAAGCCGCACAGTCGAGAGCACACTGGGCGAAACGACAATCACTGAGCAACGGATCGAGCTCACGCCACAGTTCGGCAGGGTTTTCCAAAGCCCAGTCGGCTAGTCTCGCCGACACTCGATCGATGGCAGCCGACATGCTCTCCAACGTCACCCCGTAGAATTCGTTGGTCGTCGCTTCGCCCAAGCCCACCAGACCATCATGCTCTAGCCGCACAATCAGGGTGGGTTGGACTGTAACCGTTCCGCGCGCAATGGTGAATGGATCACGCAGCTTGAGCTGATAGCTAGAAACACTGACGCGCATCTTTGGTCCAAAGTTAAGAGAACTAATGTGGCCCGACGCTCCGCCGTCGGCACCCTGGTGAGAAAACTAATGTGGCCCGACGCTCCGCCGTCGGAACTACCCGGACGAAGCATAGCGCAGAGCGGCCCAATCCGTCAACGGGCGACAAAACTGCTTATTTCTTCGCAGTTTCGGCGCGTTTGGGAAGGACCCAGTTTTTTCGTGGGTAGTGGCAGGTGTAGCCTCGTGGGTTTCTGACCAAGTAATCCTGATGTTCAGGCTCGGCTTCCCAAAAGTCACTGGCCGGCTCGACTTGGGTAATCACTTTTCCCGGCCACAAACCTGACGCATTGACATCTTCAATCGTGTCTAAGGCGATTCGTTTTTGCTCGTCGCTCGTGTAGTAAATAGCGGACCGGTACGACGCACCTTTGTCATTGCCCTGCCGGTTCAGTGTGGTGGGGTCATGTATTTGGAAAAAGAACTCGAGCAGTTTGCGAAAGTCCGTCTTGCTTGGATCGTAGATGACCTCGATCGCTTCAGCATGATTGCCATGATTGCGGTAGGTCGCGTTGCGGACGTCTCCTCCGGTATAGCCGCAGCGCGTTGAAACAACGCCTGGTAGCTTGCGGAACAGGTCCTCCATCCCCCAAAAACATCCGCCTGCCAATACTGCGCGTTCGTTCATTGCGTACCCTTTCGCTGGCACAATCGCCATACCTAAGACAGCCAAGCCTGCCAGCATGGCCCACTTCAAGGTTGTGTGATGATGCATTGAGTTTGTCTCCGTAACTTGGAATATGTAGTCGTTTGCGCAGGCTGTAGAACAATTGTCACAATGGTTTGGGTGGCGAAGCCAGTACAGGTGCTCAAACCATTGGGACAATTGTACTACAATGCTATTGATGCCAAACCAACATCGCCAAAGTCGAACTTACCTATAATTGTACTCACTAGCGCAAGTGTACGCTGCTGCTGCTGACTTTCAAGTTGGCAGCCCGCCTTGAAACTATACCGCTGGGCAGTGCATCTTTCAAGCGATTTATAGTAGGATAGGGGCAGGAGCTTCGTTGAATTATGCCACTTCGCGATCATTTTCGTCCGCCGTTGACTCGGACTTCGACTTACCAAGAAGTGCACGGTCAATGGCCCGCCGTTTTGGTACAGCAACTGGGACGACTGCTTCCTGGCAACTATGTCGCTGGGCCGCGCGTTCATGTGGGAGCACAAGTAGAAATCGATGTCGCGACTTTTGAACAAGATGCAACCTTTGCAAGGCGCGAAAGTACGAGTGGCGGGGTGGCTACTGAAGTTTGGACAGCTCCGCAACCGTCTCTGGAAATCCAGACCGCGCTGGGAGACTTCGATGAGTACGAGGTGCGTGTTTACGACGTACGAACCGAGCGACGCTTAGTTGCCGCGATCGAATTGATCCGTCCAGCCAATAAAGATCGCCCTGAGACTCGCAACCAATTTGTTGCCAAGTGTGCGGCCCTACTACGCAGCGGAGTTTGCGTGGTTCTGGTTGATGTTGTTACATCGAAGGACTTCAATTTGTACAGCGAACTACTGTCGTTGATTGGCGAACGAGACCCATCGCTCTCAGTGCCACCTCCGGCTACCTACGCCGTTTCTTGTCGCTGGCATCCTCGCGGCGCTGACTATTGGCTGGAAACGTGGAACCACACTCTCCGCCTCGACCAACCACTTCCCGTCTTACCACTGTGGCTTACAGCCGATCTCGCCATCTCGCTAGATTTGGAATCAAGTTACGAGCAGACCTGTCGAGATCTACGAATTGCTTAGCACTCACAACTAACTGTGACTAAAACTCTCCCGATAGAGCTGTAAGAAGTCTTGTTGCGATAGTTTGCGAGGGTTGAATGTACCGGTCCACTGCGCGCACGCGTCTTCGGCAAGCTGTTCCAAGCTGTCGAGCGGAATGTTTAGCGCACCGAGCTCGGTTTCCAAACCGGCCAATGCAACTAAGTGTTGCACGAATAGGGCCAGTGATTCCGACGCTGACTCTGCCCCAGGGAGGCCACCGAACTGTTGTGCCCATGGGGTCGTCGTCATCTCGCGCCACAATTCCGCGTAGAGCTCAGCGACCTCTGTCGAGTTGAAGCGAATGACAGCGGGGAGCATAGCTCCGACGGCTTGGCCGTGTGTGATATCAAACCTGGCCGTCAGTGGATTTGCCAACGCGTGGGCCGCACCGAGCATACTGGTTTCAATGGCCAACCCCGAAAAGTAGGCACCCAATTGCACTTGCCCCCGTGCGTCGATGTCGTGTGGATGGCTCAGCACGCGCGGGAATCCCAAGCTGAGAAGTTGCCAAGCTTTGCGACTGTAACAGTTGCTCAGGGGACTGCGCTTGATCGTTACCTGCGTTTCGATTGCATGAGAAATAGCGTCGATCCCGGTCAGTGCGGTAACGCGTGACGGTTGAGTTAGGGTCAGTGTGGGATCGAGCAGCGCGATGCGACAGGCGGCGCGCGGGTCGCCGCAAGCCATTTTGACGTGCGACTCGACTTGACTGATCAGCGCAAAGGACTGAGCCTCGCTTCCCGTCCCGGAGGTGGTAGGGACGGCGATCAGCGGCAGCATGTCCGCCGTCGCCTTGCCAACTCCCCAATAGTCCTCCATGCGTCCTCCGCACGAGTAGAGGAAATTGATCCCTTTGGCGCAGTCCATCGAACTGCCACCACCAATGGCGACCAGCAAGTCGGGGCGTTCTGCTTGAGCAACTTGCACCCCCGCGTCGACGTCGTCCGTGGTGGGGTTTTCATGGACACCATGAAACGACGAAACCCGCAAGCCCGCTTGTGTTAGACTATTCACACCATGTTGGAAATGTCCCGCAGAAACAACTCCAGGATCGCTCACGACTAGAACGCGTGTGGCACCTAGCTCGGCGGCCAACTCCCCCAAGCGATCGACCGAATTTTGTCCAAAAATCAAGCGCGTGCGCTGCAAAAAATCGATACTATCCATTAAGCCTGTCTTCAGGAGGGAAAGAAGAAATTGCGGTGGGCCGATGCAATTCACCGGTGTAATTCATCGCTCGGTTGTGGTGGGTGGCTGCCATTCTACCGCAAAGCGTCCTTTCGAGTCCCCGTGGAAGGGACTAAAATTAACACCCAATCCAGCCTTCGATTCCTACCTAAAGCAACGGTTCATGGATAAACATGCAGTAATTCCAGCCCGATTGGCTGCCAGCGTAATTGCGGTACCACCGTTGGCCCGCGATTCGCAATTGAAAATCGACGTAGCCGAAAATCGAAAACTGGTAAAACACATCGAGGCGGGTGGAATTACCACACTATTGTACGGCGGCAACGCCGTGTTGTATCACCTGCGCCCGAGCGAGTATGCGCGTTTATTGAGCATGTTGGTCGAGATCGCTGGGGAGCAAACGCTAGTTATCCCGTCGGTCGGGCCCGCTTTCGGGACGATGATGGATCAAGCTCAAGTACTAGCCGATTTCGATTTTCCGACCGTAATGATCTTGCCGCAGAAAGAGGTCGCTGACGCGCAGGGCATTGCTTCTGGAATCCGCCGCTTTGTCGATGCGTACGGCAAGCCGATTGTGTTGTATCTCAAGCACGATCGCTGGCTGCCGCCGGAATTGGTGGCCAAGCTATATGAAAGCGGTTTGTTGAGTTGGGTCAAATATGCAGTGGTGCGCGACGATCCTGCGCGTGATGACTACCTGCGTGAATTGTTGGCAGTCGTCCCAAGTGAGATTGTCGTTAGTGGTATCGGCGAACAACCGGCCATCGTCCACCTGCGCGATTTTGAAATCGGTAGCTTTACCAGCGGTTGCGTGTGCGTGCGGCCTGACCGTTCGCAGCAGATGTTGACTTCGATTCAGGCAGGCGATTTCGAACTGGCTGAAAAGATTCGCGGCGAGTTTTTCAAATTAGAGAATTTGCGAAATGCGATCCATCCGATTCGGGTTCTACATCGCGCTATTGAATTGGCAGGCATCGCCAACACGGGTCCGATGCTACCGATGTTGGGAGAGCTATCGCCCGACCAAACCACTCAAGTGGCAGCTGCCGTCAGATCCCTGTGAGCGTGTCTCATGGGTGAATCAGTTTTGTAGGTAGACCCCTGTGAGCTTGCCTCATGGGTGAATCAGTTTTGTAAGTAGACCCCCGTGAGCTTGCCTCATGGGTGAATCAGTTTTGTAGATAGTCGACGTTTCACCAACGCGATTCGCAAACGTTCGCGGTAAACGCGGGAACTGAGACATGGATACAACCTTTGTCTCACCGGCTGGCTACATCGACATGTGTCCCCCAAACAATTGGGGGCAATTGTTCTGCAATGCAATCGAGCGAGAACGGTTACCAGGAATGAGTACGGTAGAAGTCACCGCCGCAGAGACGATGATTCGCATCGAAGGGGCGCGGACCCATAACCTGAAGAATGTTTCACTCGATATCGCCCACAATGCGTTGACGGTACTGACGGGTGTCAGCGGCAGTGGCAAAAGCTCGCTGGCATTCGACACACTCTACGCGGAAGGTCAACGACAGTATATCGCCAGTTTGTCGACCTACGCGCGACAATTCCTCAATCAAATGCAACGTCCAGAAGTGGACAGCATCGAGGGTCTGCAGCCGACGTTGTGCATCGATCAACGAGCTGGTTTGGCCAATCCACGCAGTACCGTGGCCACCGTCGCCGAGATCTATGACTACCTGCGATTGTTGATGGCTCGCGTCGGTACGCCTAGCTGTACGGTTTGCGACAAACCAATTCTACAGCAGTCACCGCAACAAATCCTAGAGGCGTTGATGCAGCTTCCCGAAGGGACCAAGCTGGTCCTGATGGCACCGGTGGTGCGCGGTCGTAAAGGGGCGCAGCGTGACGCGCTGCACGCGATTCGCAAAGCGGGCTTGGTGCGAGCGCGAGTCGACGGTGAACTGCTCGAGTTGGATTCGATTCCCGATTTAGCCGTACGCAAGAACCACACGATTGAAGCGGTCGTCGATAAGATCGTCATTCGTCCTGGAGCGGAAGCGCGCATCGCCGAGTCGCTGAGGCTGGCATTGCGGCTGGCCGAAGGTCTGGCCTCGGTCAGCTATTTGACTCCGGAATTGGCAGACCAAGCTAAAGGCAATGTGTGGACCGAAGAGTTTTTTAGCACGCTCTACGCTTGCCCCGACTGTGGAGTGAGTTTCGAAGAGATCGAGCCGCGCACCTTCAGCTTCAATAGTCCATACGGTGCCTGTCCTGCCTGCGAAGGGCAAGCGACCGATTCATCCACCTGTACGCAATGCGGCGGGGCGCGTTTGCGTCCCGAAGCGCTATCGGTACGCTTGGCGGGAAAGAACATTTACGAAATCTGCTCTCAATCGATCCAGGCATCACTGGAATGGTTCGAAGCGTTACCGGTATCCAGCGACCAACAACCCATCGCCAAGCCAATTATTGTTGAAATGCTGCACCGACTGCGGTTCTTGGTCAAGGTCGGTGTGGGCTATCTGTCGCTGTCGCGCGGTGCCGATTCGCTTAGCGGTGGTGAATTGCAACGCGTGCGTTTGGCGACGTGCATCGGCAGCGGACTCGTCGGCGTGTGCTATATCCTCGACGAACCCTCAATCGGCTTGCATCAACGCGATAACGATCGCCTGATCGCTTCCCTACGCGATTTACAACAACAGGGCAACACGGTCATCGTCGTCGAGCACGACGAAGCCATGATGCGCCACGCCGATCGTTTGGTCGACATTGGTCCGGGAGCCGGCAATCAAGGTGGCGAGATTGTAGCCGACGGCACACCGGCAGAGGTCGAACAACACTCGACCAGCCTTACTGCGGCCTACTTGCGCGGCGACCGACAAGTAGTGCAGGCCGGCCCGCGACGAGCGCGGCAGAAAAAGCAGATCTTGAAACTGCAAGGGGCCTCGCTGCACAATTTGAAAGACCTTTCGCTTGAAATTCCACTCGGGTTGTTGGTCGGCATCACTGGGGTCAGCGGCAGTGGCAAGAGCTCATTGATTGGCCAGACCCTGGTCCCAGCGCTGGCGCGAGCGCTCGGTCAAGACTCATCCGATGTTCGACGGCGATCTTCCGTGGAGGACAAACAAGTTCGCACGGCTGGGCCGTATCGCTCGCTCGCAGGACACAAGCTGGTAGACAAGTTGATCGAGATCACGCAGACGCCCATTGGCCGCACGCCCCGCAGCACGCCAGCGACCTACTGTGGTGTCTTCGACCTGATCCGCGTCGTTTGGGCCTCGTCACGGACTGCCAAACAACGCGGCTATTCCTCCAGCCGTTTCAGTTTCAACGCAGGGGCGGGACGCTGCGTACAGTGCCAGGGACAGGGGCAAGAGAAGATCGAAATGAATTTCCTGCCCGACCTGTTCGTAACCTGTTCAGTCTGCAATGGATCGCGCTACAATCGACAAACGCTTCAGGTTCGCTATCGCGAAAAATCGATCGCGGATATTCTGGAGATGAGCGTCAGCGAGGCGCTCGTATTCTTCGAGAACTTTAGCAAGATCCAGCGCTTGCTCAGTAGCTTGGAACAAGTCGGCTTGGGCTATCTGTGTTTGGGCCAAAGCTCCAACACGCTTAGCGGTGGTGAGGCGCAACGCATTAAGCTGGCAACCGAGTTGGCGCGGCCCGAAACGGGCAGAACGATCTACTTCTTGGACGAACCGACGACGGGATTACATTTCGAAGATGTGCGACGATTGATCGGCGTGCTCAATGGGTTAGTCGATCGAGGCAATACGGTAATCGTCATTGAGCACAATCTGGACGTCGTACGCTCGTGCGATTGGCTGGTCGATTTGGGGCCCGGCGGCGGCGCTGCCGGTGGTGAGATTGTAGCCTGCGGCACACCGGAACAAGTCGCGTGTGAGCCAGCGAGTCTGACCGGACAATACCTGTAGCCACCGTACTCATAGCCACCATCGCCAAGCGGTGGACCTCTACTTTTTTCAGCCCCCTGCGAGCTTGCTCTCAGACCCCTGCGAGCTTGCTCGCGGGTGAAGGAGTTTTCAAGTTAGCTGCGCACGATCCCAACGCACTCGGCCTCCCATCGAATTGCCGCTTCAAGCGGCAATTCGATGGGAGGCCGAGATGGATATGGCGAAAGCAGCGACGGCTAGCTCGTAAAACTTGGCTCATGCCAGACAAGCTGGCATGGGGCCGATGCATCTAAACTTACGGTGAATTAATTGGCTGGAAGACGGCTAGCTCGTAAGACTTGGCTCATGCCAGACAAATTGGCATGGGGCCGATGCATCTAAAATTACGGAGAATTAATTGGCTGGAAGCCTACGCCACGGTAAGATGCGATCGGCAATCGTTTGGGCGCTGACTATTATTGTGGGCTGCGATGTTTGATCATGGTGACTTCGTTGCCACACTTGTTGTAGGTGACTTCATTCATCATTTCGATGATTAGCATTACGCCACGACCGTTGGGGCATTCGAGATGATCGTCGTCGCGTGGATCGGGGAGTTTGTCGGGACAAAATCCCTCCCCTTGATCACAAAAACGCATGTAGACGGTTTGAGGCGAGACGCGAAATTCGATCTCGACCGACTTGTCCGCCGCCTGTTTGTTGCCATGCGTAACGGCATTGACCATGGCTTCTTCGGCGGCCATTTGAATGTGAAATGCATCGCGACCTTCCCAGCGCGAGTCCGTCATGGCAGACATCAGTTGCTCGATTGCGTTATGTCCCGCGTCGACGTTGCTGGGGATCCGTTCATGCAGTTTCCAGACCCATGCAGGCTCGACCATTCGCTGCTCCTATACTATGACCGATTGGAGAGAGTGGACTGGGGATACTACAGAGGGACACCGAATGCTTTGAGAGCATCGGCTTCGCTCTTACGAATGTCGAAGACTCGGGTAAGTCGGGTGATGGTAAAGACCTCCAAGATCTCCGCCTTGAGATTGCACAGTCGCAGAACTCCGCCGACCTGCTTGACTTTTTTGTCCATCAAGATCAGCTTGTTCAGAGCGGCGGAGGAGAGGAAATCCACCCCTTCGAAGTTCAACAAGACGTGCTTCATGTGATCGTCATCGACCAGAGAAAGCATTTCGGCACCCATCTCTTCGATGCTACCGCTATCGACGATCTTCTTGTCGGAAAAACGTACTGTGGCCAATTCACCTATTTTGGTAACTGCCAAGCGGCGTCTATCTGTCATTGGGTTCACCTGTTAGAGTCAACAATTGGAGGCAACTATTTGTATGCTAAGCAAATCTCGATACGCTAGCAAGACACTAGCGAGCGCTTGCGAGACGGAAAGGAACAGGTAATGCATTCGATTGACGTACTTGAGGAAGCTATCGAACTTGCCGAGTCTTCCGGTTTTGAGGTTCGCCGAGAATTCTTGGGAGAGTCGACTGGCGGGGCTTGTCGCATCGCGGGCCAGTGGCTGTTGTTCGTCGATCTGTCGCTACCCACCGGAGAACAGTTAGAGCAGGTAGTTAGCGGGCTTCGTTCCAGCGGAGTGGTAACCCCGCGACCAAGCACCTCTGCCGCCTTGCGCTCGCTGCTCGGCTAGTGGGCGTTCCAATTCACACTTTCGGTAGACCGTAGTGGGCGAGGTTACGAGTCACTTTGAATGGTTAACCGTTAGGGACTCGTAACCACGTCCATAATCTAGAATTGATGACAGGCTGACCACAATTGCTTCGTTGGTGCCAGTGCGCCTTCGAAAAGATACGAAAAAAGGTCGCAACGGCGTGAACGTTGCGACCTCAATTGTTTTTCAGTAAACTGTCGAGAGACATTTTTTTAGCGTACGCGGCGGCGGCGAACGAAGGCACCTGCTGTGGCGAACAGGCCGAGGAACGCCAACGACGTAGGCTCAGGAACGGCTGTAATCCTGACCGTGAAACTCTTTAGCACTAGAGGAGCTCCTGCAGCGTTGTCAAAGATATTTAGAGTATAGTTGCCGGATCCCGTTGCACCAAGGAAAGCATCCAGCGATGAATTAGGAGCTGGTGTTTGATCATAATTGGTGGCCGGCTTGTATGTCCCAGCAGCAATCTTGTTACGAGTAGTAAGATTGTTGACCGCCGTGGGTGCCGATTGCTTGAAAATTATAGTACCGTCAAAGCCTGGGTCAAAACTATCTCCAGAAGAGAAGCTCCCAGTGAGGGGAAATGGTGTGCCGGCACTGATCAAGCGAACTGCGGGACCAATTTCCGGTTTAGAAATCGAGAATGAAATCTCGTTGTACTTCGGCGACGCGGTGCCCGGATTAATTGACAATTTCGAGAAGGAGATCTCGACTTCGATATCCAAGATGGCTGAGCTGCCGGGGAACAACCCAGGATCGAAGTTTACTACTCGCGCTGCAGGGCTGCCGGAGTTGTTATCGAATGACTCAGAACCGCCAGGAGCATTATAGGTTTTTTCAAACACCATATCGGCTCGACTATTGGCGGCGAAAGCCGCGAAGGCTAATAGGATTGCTAGGGGTACAACAATTTTTCGCATCGATTTCACGCCTTGCGAGGGGACTGGTTTCACTAAAATGACACCTTCTCATACTAGCTAAGCTTTGCGCCGTTGCAAGTTCCCGGAACGGAAAATTGGGAATTTTCTGCCCAGTTTGACTTTCCACTGAGAAATTGACGTCGAGTTTGCTCAAATGAGTACTTTCAGCGTTTGACTTTCGCTCTCTTGCACTACCTCTACTGGCGACCGTGTGGTCTCCCGCAGGTGTCACAAAATACTTGCATAGAGCGCCGTGCCAAGCTACATTGGAACTGCTGTTAACTCCTTGCCGATTGAAAACCCTCTATATCTAAAGGCCTGTACACATGGAAAGAAATCATCTACGGCAAGCGTTTACGCTAGTCGAACTCTTAGTGGTCATCGCAATTATTGGGATTCTGGTGGGACTGCTGCTACCTGCCGTACAAGCCGCCCGCGAGGCAGCGCGTCGCATGCAGTGCAGTAATAATCTGAAGCAGCTAGGCCTAGCTGCTCACAATTACGAATCGAGCAACCGACGCTTCCCAGCGATGGAGACCGGAACCGGCACCGTCGCAGGAGGTGGACAGTTTTATTCGATGAGTGGTTGGTACGCGATGTTGCCCTACGTCGAGCAGACGAGTCTTTACAGTAACTTGTCCACGCTGAACGTGGATCCTGGGCACTACGTTCCCGGGGGCACCAGCAATGGTATCTCGATGAGCATGCTCGTCACACGTCTCTCATTCCTCGAGTGCCCGAGCGATGCAGGTTCCACGGACCCCTCCACAGCATCCTTGACATTGACGCCCACTAGCTACGGCATGTGCACCGGCGACAACTATGCGATGTCGCAATTGCCCGGTGAAGCCAGCAATGCCACAATGGCCAGTAAGAAGCTAGCTATACGCAACCGCGGCCTATTTGGGCGCGGCGACTATCCGGCCATCGGTAGCATGACGGATGGTACGAGCAACACCATCATGCTGGCCGAGCGCTCACGTCCTCACGCGAAGAACTCCAAAGGGGCTGCAATCTTCTTGTTTGCATCCAATCCGGATACCACGCCTCCCGCAGTTTGCCAAGCGAATTGGTCAGGCAGTCGCTACATCGACGAGTCGCTCGTGTACATGGGCGACTCGATGCCCGGCTATCGCGGTATGGCAGGCAATGCCTACTACGCGGCCGTCTCTACAATTCTTGCACCGAACTCGGCCGTTTGTGTGGTAAGTAGTGGCGATTCTCCATTGGTCGCAGGTGGGATTTGGTCGGCGACCAGCGAACACACCGGTGGTGTGCAAGCCGCTATGGGCGATGGCAGCGTGCGCTTCATTAGCCAGAATATTGATGCGGGCAATTCGTCCATCGCACCACCTTCTGGCACCGGCGGTGGCTTAAGCCCCTATGGCGTGTGGGGCGCGCTGGGTACCAAATCGGGTGGAGAAGTTGCAGCAGTTCCCGATTGATCGTAAGTCGGCAATTTGAGGAAACAGTAATTCTGAAAGCCCTGAAGTGGACGCATGTCGCCCCTTCAGGGCTTTGTTAATGTGGCTCGACGCTCCGCGTCGAATTCACACCTTCACACCTTCACACCTTCACACCTTCACACCTTCACACCGGCAGCGCGACTAACGGCGAGGCGATACCGCTAGTATCGACCTCGTAAGGTATCCACAGCAGGGCCAGCAGGTTGACTTTGACATCTCCCTTGCGACAGGGGACTTCAATGGCTTCGAGTGTCAGGGATTCGGGGCGATAACGTTCTCCCAACGCGTTGACCTCCTCGTCGCATTCGTGCTCGAGTTTGTACCGCTCGTTCATCAGATCTTCCAACTGATCGTTGGCCAGTCGCGTGTCGCTGCGCTCTTGAGCAGCGCGGCCCAGACTACGACCGGCGGTGGCGCTGCGCGATCGCACTTTGTTGCCTACTAGCAAGCCGAGCAGAGTTTGGCCGACGTTTAGAACCGTGTTCCATTTCTGTTGGTCGTATTGTGCTCGCTCACGATCGAGGCGCTGCTGGGCAGTGCGAATCTTGGACTCGAGGCTGTCGAGTTTGCCTGCATACTTGGCGCGCAGCTTCTCTTTCTCGGCGTCACGCAGCTCGCGGATCTCATGCCCCCACGACAGACGCGCATCGAGCTCTGATTGTCCGAGCTGGCTGGTCTTTTTTATCTCGTCGCATTGGAATAATTTGGCAGGTACCCTGCGGTAGAGGTGGTCCGCCAAATCCTTTTCCCAACTCTTGTATTGTTTGGAATTGAGCATTTCGCCGGGGAGCTCGCTGAAGCCGTAACCGTCTTCGGGTTGACCGCTGAGCTCGAGCACTCCCGGTGGCATCTCTCGCGCTGCCAGCCAAACGTCGTTGGCCAGCTTGCGTTCGAGCTGATAAACCAACGATCTGTCGACCCACGTATCGAGGTCAGCCGATACGCGGACATAGTGACACGAAACGGTAGCTAACAAGCCGGGACGATAGACGAGCGTGCGGACGGCGAGTGGCGGTTTCGACGGCAACCAGAATCGCTCGGCGATGTCATTGGGCACAATGGGTCGCGAATTCTCGGCAATTGCAGGAGCTGTTGCGTGAGTGCTACTAACAGGGTCACCTTCGGCAGTGCTCTTCGATCCGCCTTGGGAAAGTTCTTGACGACGCGGCTCCATCAGTTTCTGGATCTGATCGCGGCTTAGTGGTCCGCGCAGGTAGGACATGGCCCAGCGCGTTTGGAAGATTGTCGGTGCGTGGTCGTGAACATTGTTCATCAAGAACACGCGATTGCCCAAGGCGGCCAGAGTCTGTTCCATGGTACCGCGATCGAACCTAGTTCCCGTTTGGGCGGCGGCCCCCTCCAGACCCTCCAATACACGCTCCTTGTCGCGCTGCGTCTGCAAGCGTCCAAGGAACCAAGTGCCAATGTTCGAAAGACCTTTGTAGTCCAAATCGACCGGGTTCTGCGTGGCCAGGACGATCCCCAAGCCGAAGGCGCGCGCCTGCTTGAGCAAGACCAACATCGGCGGCTTGCTCGGCGGCATGGCCACCGGTGGAAAGTATCCATAGACCTCGTCCATGTAAAACAAGGCGCGCAGGCTGCTCGTCCCGGGTTGCGTTCGCATCCAGCCTAGCAGTTCATTGAGCAAAATGGTGACGAAGAACATCCGTTCCGAATCGCTCAAGTGGGCAATGGAAATGATCGACAATCGCGGCTTGCCTTGGTCGGTGTACAGCAGTTTCTTGATATCGAGCTGGGCACCTTCCAGCCAGCCGCCAAATGATGGACTGGCCAACAAGTTATTGAGGGTCATCGACAGCTTCAATCGCTCATTGCTGGGATAGAAACTCTCCAAGTCGAACACACCGATCTTGTCCATCGGAGGCGTTTGAATCGAGCGAATCAGGTCGGGAAGATCGAGACTCCGCCCCGCCCGCCATGCCATATCGAAAATGTTCGATAATAGAATGTGCTCGCGACTGCTGAGCGGGTCGGCGGAAATGCCCATTAGAGTCAGCAGACCCGAAGCGGCACCGGCCACGCGCTCGCGCATCACCTCGGAGTCGTCGATGACCTCCCGCGGCGGAGCGTCAAAACTCTTGAGCACGGTCATGGGAATCCCCGAATTGCTGCCGGGTGTGTAGATGGCCATATCCACACTATCGACATAGCGTCGGACACGTGCCGCATCTTGCTCCCAGGATTGCAGGCCATCGCGCCATTGGGTGGCGGTCTCTTGGGCATACTGATCGAGGTCGAGTCCCTTGCGGCTCGCCTCGGAGGCTTCAAGCCACGGCTTAAAATCACCAGGTGCCAGGTTGGGGAAGGCTAGCAGCAGGTTCCCCAAATCCCCTTTGGGGTCGAGGCAGATTGCTGGAATGCCGTCGATGGCCGCCTCTTCCAACAACGACAGGCACAGCCCCGTTTTACCGCTCCCCGTCATCCCCACACACATCGCGTGTGTCGTCAAATCTTTAGCATCGTAGAGAACTTTTTCGTCGAGCAATCGACGACCGGCAAGTTCGTATTTCTTACCGAGATAGAAGGAGCCGATCTTTTCATAATCAGGCAAGTTATCCAAAACATGTTTCTCCGTGGGCGATGCGGACGTATAAGTTCCTGCTGAAGTGCCTACTCAGGTGCTCGATGATAGCGAATTGTCCCTTGCATGGCACCACCGTCTGAGTAGAAGCAGGTACAATCTGGTAAACATGGCCCGAGCGATTCGGCCTCACGCCGGCTCGACTGGCAGGTGCCAGAGTTTTGTAAGTAGAAACCATTTGGGAGAACCCGTTGGTGATGACGGAGTGATGAGAGGCGTGCGGCGACTAGCCACAAAACTGATTCACCTGCGAGGCAAGCTCGCAGGGGTCCAAGGAAAAGGGTGACGGAGTGATGAGTGGCGGGCGGCGACTAGCCACAAAACTGATTCACCGGCGAGGCGAGCTCGCTGGGGTCCAAGAAGAAGGTTGACGGAGTGATGAGTGGCGGGCGACGACTGGCCACAAAACTGATTCACCTGCGAGGCGAGCTCGCTGGGGTCCAAGAAGAAGGTTGACGGAGTGATGAGTGGCGGGCGACGACTAGCCACAAAACTGATTCACCGGCGAGGCGAGCTCGCTGGGGTCCAAGAAATAAGTTGAAGGGTTGATGACGAACTTAAATTACTTGAATCGATATGGATCTCCGCGCAGATTGAGCGAGTGCTGTTTCCAGCAAAACATGCGTTTTGTAAGTCGCCTCATGTTAGGAGCTGCTTTGACGATCGTCGCTGCCGCTACGCCTTGGAATGCTCGCGCACAAGAGGTTGCCACACCGGTAGATGATGCGATCGAGCAACCGGCGGAAGAGCCATCCGACGAGCGGCTTCCAAAACTTACCGACAAGCAGATCACTGAAATCACGCATGCCGGTGATCGTTTGGTCGACCAAGGTGACTATCAAGGCGCGTTGGAGAAGTACACACGAGCTTACCAGGGCGTCGTTACTCGGCTGCGCGGTCAATCGTTTTTACGCGAGGTACAGCCAAGTATCTTTAATCGCCAGCAATTGGGGGTCGAAATGCTCAAGTTGATCGAGCAAGAGTACACGCCGGATGAGCTGGAGTTGATGGACCTTTCCTTCAAAGTATTCGGCCTTGTGCCACCGCAGCTCGATTCGACTGCGATAATGATCGCGCTGCTGACCGAAGAGGTCGCCGGTTTCTACGATCCCGACAACAAGCGCATGGTGTTGATCGTCGAAGATGCTCCGAGCAAACCACCAAGCTGGCTGGGAAGTCTGTTGGGAGCCAAACAGGCTTTTGATAAGGACGAACAGAAGACCACCTTGGCACATGAGCTGACTCATGCACTTCAAGACCAACTTTACGATCTGAACGCGATGCAGAAGGGTATCGAAAAGGACGACGATATGTTGCTCGCCTTCTCGGCTCTGGTCGAGGGGGATGCCACGCTGCTGATGTTTGCCGAAGCGAGTGACGAACAGGACATCAGCAAGATGGACCCAGTCGCGATGCGAGCCACGTTCAATATTATGAGTTGGATGATGCCACTAGCCGGTGGCAAGACGTTTCGTTCGGCTCCAGCCATATTTCGCGACTCGCTCACCTTTCCCTATTTTCAAGGAATGTTGTTTGTGCTGGCTGTAGCGGGCGAAGGAGGATGGGAGGGAGTCCACCAAGCGTTCTCCAATCCTCCGCGCAGCACCGAACAGATACTACACCCGGACAAATACCTGCGCGACATCGATGGTCCCCAAGAAGTTATCCTGCCCGACGTGGTGGATCTATTGCCAGCTGGCTGGGAAAAGCTGGGAGGCAATTGCCTGGGGGAATTGCAAACCAGCATTCTGCTGAAACGCGTTCCCGGTGGCAGCGCCGCCGCGGCAGGTTGGGACGGTGATCGCTACGAAGTTTTTCGCAATGCGGATGGTAGGCTAGCGCTGGTTTTCGCTAGCGTTTGGGACAGTCCTGGCGACGCTAACGAATTCGCCGAAGCGTATACCGTCTATCGCGAACTTGGTTTCCAAACGGAGGGTGTGAAGCCAACCACTCAGAACCAGCCTCAGGGAGGCGACGAGCGTCCACCATCGCCCGATCGGAAACCTAGGGATGAGGCAAACTCGGTGGCGGGCGAAACGACGGAAGCAACAACGATGAGCGTGTTTGCCGCGGACGCTCACCAAGAATTGGGTTCGAGCGCAGGCAACAAGGTATGGATTGTCGAAGGCTTTCCCGCCACGGTTTCGGCACAGATCGCGGAGCGCGTAGGGGCCTTCCATTGCCGAGAGAAGCTTTTTCCCTTGCCGACATATTGAGTAGGACTCTAATTAGTCAAGTTGGATTCGACGGCGGAGCGTCGAGCCACATTAAATTCGACGACGGAGCGTCGAGCCACATTCGATTCGACGACGGAGCGTCGAGCCACATTCGATTCGACGACGGAGGGTCGAGCTGCGTTGAATTCGACGGCGGAGCGTCGAGCCACATTAAGTAGCGAGATGCCGGTTCGCGAGCCTACAATCTGGTTTCGGCGCTCTCTATTTGCAGAATTTCTGTCTATACTGATGGTTTGGGAAAATTACGCCCGCTGGGCAACTTGAGTTTAGGAACAACTATGAGTCAGGTCTCTACGGCCCCACCTGAGCCGCTGAGCGGCGATGATGTACAAGCCATCGATCGCTTGCAATTGGCCTACCGGCAACTGGTAGACGAACTGGGCAAAGTGATCGTGGGCCAGCGTGACACGATCGAGCAACTTGCCATCTGCCTGTTCGCGCGTCGGCATGCATTGTTGATGGGTGTACCGGGTTTGGCAAAAACACTGCTGGTGAGCAAATTGGCGGAGACGATGTCGCTCAAATTCAGCCGCATCCAGTTCACGCCCGACCTGATGCCGATGGACATCACCGGTACCGACATTTTGCAGGATGGCGAGCATGGTCGGCGCGAATTCCAATTTGTGCATGGACCGGTGTTTGCCAACATCGTGCTGGCCGACGAGATCAACCGCGCTCCACCCAAGACGCAAGCCGCTATGCTTGAGGCTATGCAGGAACAGCGCGTAACTGTGTTAGGCAAATCATTCGAACTGCCGCCGCCTTTTATGGTGCTGGCTACGCAGAACCCAGTCGAGCAAGAAGGGACCTATCCACTCCCCGAAGCTCAGCTCGACCGCTTCATGTCGTTGATCGAGCTCGACTATCCGAACGAAGAGGAGGAAATTCAGATCGCGCGCACGACGACCGGTGATCATATCGCAGTGCTCGATCACTTGATGACAGCCGAGGACATCATTGGCCACCAGAGCTTGGTGCGTCGCGTACCGGTACCGGATCACATCTATACCTACGCAGCGAGGTTGGTGCGTAAGACGCGACCGACTGGTGAGACCGCGCCTGCGTGGCTCAAGCCGTTGGTGGCTTGGGGTGGTGGTCCACGAGCGGTACAGAATTTGATTTTGGGTGCCAAGGCGCGCGCCGCTCTGTACGGTAGCTATATGGTCCGCATTGAAGATGTCAAAGCGGTTTCGGCGGCAGTGTTGACACACCGCTTGATCACCACTTTTGCGGCCCAAGCTGAGCGAGTTTCGGCCAAGGACATCATCAAGCGCTTGGTCGAAGAGACATCCGATACATGACGCTTGAACGCAAACAACGAAGTTTTGTTGACCCACTGGTACTCGCCCAGCTCGGTGCCTTGCCCCTGATGTCGCGCAAGCCGATGTTGGGGAGCGTGTCGGGTCGGCATTCGAGTCCGCATCGTGGAGCGAGTGTTGAATTCGCCGAGTACCGCAAGTATGTCCCCGGCGACGACTTGCGGCGTCTGGATTGGCGGGCGTACGGGCGCTCCGATCGTTTTTATATCAAGGAGTTCGAGGCCGATACCAACCTACGAATGGTGCTCGTTGTCGACACCAGCGGCTCGATGGACTTCGGCTCCGTGGGAGTGACCAAGCTCGAATACGCGCGACGCATTTCAGCCGCTTTGAGCTATTTGGCGATCCAGCAGGGGGACGCGGTCGGACTGGCCTGCGTGGCCGACGGAATCGTGCATAACATTCCACCGCGGCGCAATCCAGCGCATTTAACCACGCTCTACGACACGCTCGAAGCGGTTCTGCCTCAAGGTGAAACGGGACTGGTGGCGATTTTGCACGAACTGGCGGAGACGGTGCGTCAGCGTGCGCTGGTGATCGTCATCTCCGATCTGTTCGTTGAACCCGAGAGCTTGCGTGAGTGCTTCGAACATCTGCGTTTTCGGAAGCACGATGTCACCGCCTTTCATTTGCTCGATCCCGAAGAGCTTGCCTTTGCGTTTCAGCGACCGACGCGGTTTCTCGACATGGAAGGTGGCACGGCCGTGTTTGCAGATCCCGTCGAGATTGCCGAGCGCTACCACACGGCGCTGAGCGAATACCTGGAGGCCCTGCGCAAGGTCGTGCTCGAGACGGCTGTCGACTACCGACGCATCTCGATCGATTCTCCCTACGCGCAGGAGCTGACGAACTTTCTAGTCGATCGCGCTTATCATCGGAGCGCGCGATGAGCTTTCTACAGCCGCTGATGCTAATCGCACTGCCATTGATTGCGCTGCCGATTATCATTCATTTGATCAATCAATGGCGCTATCAGACCAAACGCTGGGGAGCGATGATTTTTCTGCTGGCCGCCAACCGCATGAATCGTGGCTTTGCTCGTCTGCGGCAATGGTTGATCCTGGCCATGCGCACTTTGGCACTGGCCGGTCTGATTTTTGCCATCGCTCGACCACTGTCCAGTGGACTAATTGGGATGACCGGCGGAGGCAAAGTCGACACGACCATCGTCCTGCTCGATCGCTCGCCGAGTATGCAACAGCAGGGGATCGGCGGTGCTTCGAAGCTTGATAGCGGTCGCCGGCAGCTTGCCGACGCACTGCGCACACTCGGCTCAACGCATTGGGTAAGTATCGATTCCAATACCGCCCAAGCTGCTTCGTTCGAGACGCTCGATGGATTGATCGATTCCCCGGCGATGCAGGCTTCGAGCGCGACGGCTGATCTGCCGAGCATGTTGCAAGGGGCGCTCGACTATCTGGAAACCAACAAACCCGGGCCAACTGAAATTTGGATCTGTTCCGACTTGGCTGAAGCGGATTGGAATGCGGAAAGCGGATCGTGGAGTGTGCTGCGCGATAGCTTCGAGCGTTTGCCGCAGTCGGTGCGCTTCCACATGCTGGCCTATCCCTCACCGTCGACGACGAACCTCACGCTTCGAGTGACCGAAGCACAGCGTGAACCGGTCAATGCGGCTGGCATCTCCGAGAACAACTTGTTGGTTTCGCTGCGACTGTCTCGCGCGAACGAGGATATAGACTCCGACGACAAATTGACGGTGCCGGTACAGATCGAGATCGAAGGAGCTCGTAGCGAGCTGAGTGTCGAGCTCAGCGGTAGTTCGACCGAGATTCGCAATCATCGTGTGCCGCTGACTGGTGATCTGACCAAGGGTTGGGGGCGAGTGTTGATCCCAGCGGACGAAAACAATGCGGACAACGAGTTCTATTTTGTATTCGACGATCCGCCCGTGCGCCGTGTAGTGGTTGTCAGTGAAGACCGCGCGGCGACTCGGCCACTAGAAATTGCCGCAGCCGTTTCCGCCGACGGCACCAGCAATGACACCGTCGAAGTGCTCGCCCCCGAGCAGCTCGATTCACTGATTCTTGATGAAACCGCATTGTTGTTGTGGCAGACCACGCTCCCTTCAGCGTCGATCGCACCAGCCGTTGAGAACTATGTCAACGGTGGCGGACAAGTCATCTTCTTTCCTCCGTCGCGTTTGTCGAGCGGTGGAGACACACCCGTGAACCAGCCTCTTTTGGCAGAACGTTTTATGGGAATCGCGTGGGATGGTTGGGTCGGACAGGACCAAAAGGTAATGGTCGAGAATTGGCGAGGTGATCAGGATCTGTTGGCAGCCACCAGCAGCGGAGCGGGCTTGCCCGTCGGCCAGTTGGAACTCAGCGGCTACGGAAGGCTATCGGGAGACGTCGAGTTGTCGAAGCTAGCCACACTCACCGGCGGTGCACCGCTGCTGGCCCGCGTCCCGACGGCACGTGGTGGAGTCTATTTTTTCACCGCTTCACCCGACCCCCGCGCGTCGACGTTGGCCGAAAGTGGCATTGTGTTATTCGTGGCTATTCAACGCGCTATCGAACGTGGACAAACCGCGCTGGGCAATACGACCCAACGCGTGGCTGGAGAGTCTAGCGGACCGACCGACCAGTGGCGGCAATTGGCCGGCCCCACCGATGTGCTGTCGACCGAGTTCAATTGGCAAGCGGGCATTTACCAAGACGACGACCGCTTGTTCGCCATCAATCGTTCGGTCGCCGAAGACCAGCGGGGGCGGTTGGCAGATCAGCAAGTTGAAAGCCTGTTTGCTGGACTCCCATTTTCACGCGTCGACGAACAGGCGGGGAGTTTGTCCGGAATTGTGCGGGAGGTTTGGCGACTATTTTTGGTTGCAATGATTATCGCATTGTTGTTGGAGGCCGTGTTGTGTTTACCCAGAAGGACTCCTTTCCGCGCCGGAGTTGTACCCTCCCGCGCGCGGAAGGGGCTTGAGTAATCCAGTTTTAACGACACGACCCACATTTTTAGATTCCTAGAACATATCCCATGTTGCAAACTAGCTTCTCATTTCAATGGACTACGATAACGCTGGCGATTTCGATCGTGACGTTGTTGATCGTCTGCGCACTGAGTGGCCTAGCTTGGCGACGGAGCGGCTTTCGGGTTTCGGTGGGGCTGCTGGAGTTGTTGCGCATTGCGATTGTGACTGTCTGTGTTTTGCTGCTCAATCAACCTGAGACGGTCGAAACCTTTAGACCGTCAGAGAAACCGACCGTGGTGGTGCTCGGCGACCAATCGCTGAGTATGGATACCCAAGATGTTGGATTGGAAGATTCGACGTCGACGCCCCTATTGACGCGGCGCCGCGCGGCCGAGCCGCTGATGGATGCAGTGACTTGGGAATCATTGAGCGATAAACTCGATATCGTGACCACTCCCTTTGCGGCCGAGGATGGCGGTTCGCACAGCAACCTATACCTAGCGCTCACGCAAGCCCGCGACCAGTATCCGAATTTGCGCGCCGTAGTGATGGCTTCCGACGGTGATTGGAACGACGGCTTGCCGCCGGTGCAGGCTGCTCAGCGATTGCGTCAGGAGCAGATACCTATTTTTAGTGTACCGCTCGGTAGTCAAACGCGTTTGCCTGACTTGGACCTACTCAGCTTCGACGTACCGACATTTGCTGTGGCGGGCAAGAATGTGCGCCTGCCATTTACGATTGAAAGCTCGCTACCGCGCGACCACAATGCGCAAATCGAATTGCGGATTTCAGATGGCACCGTGATCAAGCATCAAGTGCGCATCGCCGCGATGGGACGCACTTCTGACGCAATACTCTGGAAGCCCGAGGCGGTCGGGAACTACACGCTGTCGCTCGATGTCCCCGCGCATCCAGAAGAACGCGTGACGGACAACAATCGCCGCGAGACACCGATTGCCGTCCGCGAAGAAAAACTGAAAGTGTTGGTTATCGAGTCGCTACCGCGCTGGGAGTACCGCTACTTGCGCAATGCGCTGTCGCGTGATCCGGGGGTCGAAGTCAGTTGCCTGTTGTTCCATCCGGGTTTGAACAAAGTCGGTGGTGGCAATCGCGATTACATCCCTGCTTTTCCTGACGCGCTCGAAGAATTGGCCCAGTACGATGTGGTTTTCTTAGGAGATGTTGGAATTGAAGAGAGGCAGTTGACCGAGGAACAGTGTCGCTTGCTCAAGGGGCTTGTTGAGCAACAAGCCAGCGGTCTGGTATTCATGCCTGGTTTGAAAGGGTACATGATGTCGCTGGTCGGTTCGCCGCTCGATCCGCTGTTGCCGGTTGTGTTCGATGCGGCTCAGCCGACCGGCTGGGGCTCACGCACGCCGAATCACTTCGCGTTGACCGAGCTGGGACGTCGCAGCTTGCTCACCAAATTGGCAGATACCCAAGACGAGAACATGCAAGTCTGGGAAAACTTGC
Organism: Pirellulaceae bacterium; assembly: GCA_020852965.1. Classification (GTDB taxonomy): domain Bacteria; phylum Planctomycetota; class Planctomycetia; order Pirellulales; family Pirellulaceae; genus Aureliella. The sequence goes on from JADYZV010000194.1 coordinate 79,721, forward strand.
CAGGCTTTCAATGGCATGCACCGGTGGTGCGAGCCAAGGCGGGAACCGATGTGTTGGCCGTGCATCAGGAGTCATCCAATGAGTATGGACGTATTCCGCTGTTGGTAACACGCACCTTCGGCACGGGAAAGGTACTTTTCATGGGGACCGATGGCGCGTGGCGATGGCGTCGCGGCGTCGAGGACTTGTATCACTATCGGTTTTGGGGACAAGTCGTGCGGTGGATGGCCTATCAAAGAAACATGGCTGAGGGAGAGCGCGTCCGGTTTTATTACTCGCCGGAGCAGCCGCAAGTGCGACAGACCGTGGCCCTGAGCGCCAATGTGATGGAAAAGAATGGCGAGCCGCTGAGCCAGGGTGAGGTTTCCGCCCGAATCGTAGCACCATCGGGTCGTACCGAGACGGTACAAATGACCAGTACTGGAGCCGAATGGGGCGGTTTCGCCGGGGTCTTCACGGCTGCCGAGCCAGGTTCGCACGCGGTCAGCATACGCTGCCCGCAGACCGGCGCCGAACTGCAAACGACCCTCTTTGTACAAGGTGCTACGCTGGAACAGGTGGGCAAGCCCGCCAGGCCTGAAGTACTCGAAGAACTGTCGCGTGTCACGCGCGGAAAAGTTTTAGACGGCAGCGATCTTACCCAGATTGTCAAAGCCATCGCCGAAGTTCCTGAGCCGCCCGCCGAAATCCGTCGCGTCCAACTCTGGAGCCATCCGCTGATCGCCGCTACGCTTATAATACTGCTGTCAGCATTCTGGATCGGTCGGAAAATGGTAGGATTGATTTGAGGTAGTGGACGAGGTTACGAGTCCCTTGCATGTAGTGGACGAGGTTACGAGTGAGTTCGTCTACTGCGATTACGCGTCAGGGACTCGTAACCACGTCCACTACGGCCAACGTCCCCTACGGGCAACAATCGAAACGTACAAAGGAAATCGCACATGAGTGATTCACTGAAGCCGAGCGTAGCAACGCGGGAGCAACGATTGGTGGTTCCCGATTCGCTAAAGCGACAATTGCGAGGGTTTCGTGATCGCGTGTGGGTGACCAAGCTGGTGGAAGCGATCGTGTTGGGCGCTGTAGGGCTGCTGCTGGCATTCTTGACCGTCTATGTCTGTGATCGATGGTTCGATACTCCGCGCGCGGCTCGCATGGGGCTGTTTGTTGCCGCGCTGGCACTGTGGCTCGTCGTCCCCTGGGCCATTCATCGCTGGGTGTGGAAGAATCGACGACTCGATCAACTCGCCCGTCTGCTGCGCGTTCGCGAGCCGAACGTGGGCGATCAACTTTTGAGCGTAATTGAACTGGCAGACAACGAGTCGGAGCAAGCGCGGTCACCGGCGCTATGTGCGGCAGCGATTGCCCAAGTGGCTGAGTCGGCGAAGAGTCGCAATTTTATGGAAGCGACTCCACCCACGCGTCTGCGCGGCTTGGCTGTACTGTTGGGTGCTGCGGCGGTTGCAACTACGCTGCTCGCGACGCTCTTTCCGACCGCTACGAGCAATGCTTGGGCGCGGTTCTCGGCTCCGTGGCGCAATACACCGCGTTACACATTTACTGCATTGGAGCCGATCGCATCGCAACGCGTTGTTCCCCATGGTGAGGCAACCGAGTTCCACGTTCGATTGGCCGCTGACACGCGTTGGCATCCCGAGAGTGCCAAGCTACAGATCGACGATCTGCCAGCGATGACGGCCGCGAATGTCGACGACCAGTACCGCTTTGAAGTCCCGCCACAAACGGCCCAAGTATCGCTCAAGCTGAGCATTGGCGACTATACACAAGTCATTCGCGTCGAACCCAAGCTACGTCCGGAATTGATCGCAGCTTCTGCCCAAGTTCAGTTGCCGGAATATTTGGAACGCAGCGAACCTTACGAGCAAGATGTGCGCAGTGGTAATTTGAGCGTCGTGGAAGGGAGCTGGTTAAAGATCAGTGCCACCGCCTCGCGCGACTTGGCGATTGCCAAGATCAACGACCAAACCGTTCCCGTGCAGCAGGCCAATTTCGCCTCTAGCGAGGTCAAGTTAGAGGCCGAGCCGCAGCAACTGCAGATAGAGTGGGAGGACTTCGATCATTTGGCGGGCCGTGAGCCGTTTGAACTATCGCTCAAGCCTTCGGTAGACGAATTCCCATCGGTGGTCGCTCAAGACCTGCCGCGCCAAGCGGTCGTGCTCGATAGTGAACAGATCAATTTTCAAGCCCTGGCAGCCGACGACTTCGGCATTCGTCGTATTGGAATCGAATGGCGTGGGCTGGACGAGCGCTTGGTATCTGAGCCAGCCGCTGGCGAGAAGCTGCTCTCCGCTGGGGGACCGACCAGCACTTCCATGCAAGTTCCCGCCACGTTCTCGGCGGTGGCGCTGGGGATTCAACCCCAGCCGATCGAAGTGCGTCTGTGGACCGAAGACTATTTCCCAGATCGACCACGCAGCTACACTCCGCCGCACGTTCTGTTTGTATTGACCGCCGAAGAGCATGCGATTTGGATCACCAGCCAATTGAGCAAATGGCATCGTGCCGCGCTGGATGTTCGCGACAAGGAGCTACAATTGCACGCAGCAAATAAGCGCCTACGCGAGATGTCGGCGGAGGAATTGGCCGATGAAGAAATGCGCAACGAGCTACGCAAGCAGGCTTCCCTGGAAGGCGCCAACGCGCGGCGCCTGGCAGCCCTTTCTGGAGCTGGTGAAGGACTGCTGCGCCAGGCCGCTCGCAATCCGGAAATCGGTGTAGGGCATCTCGATCGCTGGGCCGAGATGCTGCAGATTCTCAATGATATCGGAGAGAATCGCATGCCCAGCGTCTCCGATCTGCTCGACAAAGCTTCGACGCAAAAGGCGCTTGCCAGGGCCGGGAGTAACAAGCCGACTCCGCCGCAGGCTGGTAAGGTGCGCTCGACTCCCAGCGGAGGAACCACCGAGCCCGAACGCGACGATGATCCGAAGAAACCGCATGAGGCGCCTCAGATGCCGTCGATTGCCGATATGGAGTCTTCGCAACAGCCTGCCGACGATGAGCCGAGTGCTCCGGGCAAGAAGAAGAAGTACAACGGTTCGAAGTTATCACTTCCGCAGACAACCTTAGCCGGTCCGGCGCCCAAGGGAGACGAAGAGCAACCTGAGGAAGAAGAAGCGGACGATGATGAAGAAGATCCAGTTCAAATGGCCATCGAGGAACAAGCCAATTTGTTGGCCGAGTTCGAAAAGATCGCGGACGAGCTCAACGCAATCCTAGCCAACTTGGAAGGTTCTACCCTAGTCAAGCGACTCAAGGCTGCCTCGCGCGAACAGAATCAAGTTGCCGAGAAAATCGGCACACGCATCAACGAAGTCTTTGGCTCGCGCGATAAGATGGAAGCAGAGGTTAAGACCATGCTGCAAGATTTGACTGGTGTCGAGCAGCAGAGCAGCCTGAGTATCTCGTACATCATGGACGACATGCAAGCCTATTTTGAACGCCGCCGCATGAATCAGTTCAAAGTAGTGCTGGATGACATGAAGTCCTCCAATGTGCTCGAAGCCATTCGCGATTTGGGAGATGAGATTCCCAAGGAGCAAGGCATGTCGATCGCTCAGGCAGAGTATTGGTCCGATACGCTCGACCGCTGGGGCGAGGATTTGGTCGACCCTGCCTGTAGCGGACAGTGCCCCGGTAGCAAGACATCTGACGCGCTGCCACCTTCGCTGATACTCGAAGTGCTAAAGATCCTTGAGAGCGAAGTCAACTTGCGCGAAGCCACACGTGTGGCACAGCAAGCACGCGAGGCTATCGAGGCTGAGGTTCACAACCAAGAGGCGACGCGACTGAGTGAGGTCCAAGCCGACTTGCGCAAGCGAACCGACGAGGTGGTGACGTCGATTGAAGAGCTACCCAATGGTGAAGAGCGTTTCGCGAAAGAAGTCAAACTGCTCACTGCGGTTAGCTCGGTGATGAATGAGGCGACGACAATCTTGGCAGCGAGCGACACGGGTGCGCTCGCCATAGCGGCGGAGACTGAAGCGATCGAGTTGCTGCTGCAATGCAAACGCATCAATCCCAAGGGTGGCGGAGGAGGAGGGACCAGTCCCGGTGGCGGTGGCACTGGCACGACGCAAGACTCCGCCTTGGCGCTGCTAGGCAGCGGCCTCAATCAAAACGAAAATCGCGAAGCTCGCGATGTTGCGCAAGCTACTGGCGAGACCGGTCGCGTGCTTCCCGAAGAATTTCGCGCCGGTTTGGATGAATACTTTAATCGACTCGAACAGTAGCAGTTGAGTTCCTAGTTCCTAGTTCCTAGTTCCTAGTTCCTAGTTCCTAGTTCCTAGTGCTTAGTGCTTGGGATGCGAACTGCAGGTAATGTGGCCCGACGCTCCGCCGTCGGAACTCCCCTACTTCTATCCTCATCGGACGTGATCTCATGACAAGCACTTGCGCAAGCTACCGCCGGTTGCTGGCCGTGTGCTGGTTCAGCCTGTTTGTGGCTTGGCCGCAGGTGCTACCGATTGGATCGACTCAGGAGCAACCTTTGCAACCGCAGCAGGCGGAACAGCCGGCTGCAATCAAGGACGGAGTTGCTGCTGAGGTGATGAAAGACGCTGCCGTCGCAATCGTTGTAGAAGATGAAGAAGTGGTCGACTTGGTAGGCATGCGAGCGAGAGCGCAAAATCCACAAATGTGGTTGCTCAACGGTTATGTCCGAGTTAATTGTGCGCTGGCGCGGCGAGCGTGCAACTTGAGCGAAGAGGAAGAGCAAAAGCTAAGTCAACTCGACAGCGCGTGGGTCGACAAACAATTGAAAGAGTCTATCGCTTCGCCGGTCAAAGAGGTCGCCGCTGGGATCGCACGTTTTTTAGGAGGTCGTGCTGTGGCTGAAGTGATAAATATCAACGGCAACCAAGGTGACCCGCAGCAGGTTTTGATTCCCAAGGTAAAGAACAGGATTGATACTGCAATAGAAGAAGCGCTCGAACTCGATCACAAAGAGGCCTTTCAACGCGAGCGTGAGTCGCGAGATCAGTTCCGAAAGCAAGCGATGGCCTCTGTGTTGGTTTCGGTGCTGGACGAGCGTGTTTTTCTGACGCAGCAGCAGCGTGACGACCTAGAGCCTGAAGTTGAAAAATGGTTGACCAAAGATCTTTATTGGCAGTTCTATTTCCAGAACACCAATTTCGTTCCAGACATTCCCAAACGCATGTTGTCCCAAGTCCTCTCGGCCGAGCAGCTTGAAGCGCTCGAAGGTGTGCGGGCTTGGAACTATGAGGCATCGCAGATTGAAATGCAAATGATGCAAGAGGAACCCGTCATGATTGAACGTTAGTCGCGCTTGTAGACACAGTTGCTCGATGGTCCAGCATCGAGGTAATGAGCGGTGTTGGAATACCGTTCAAAGATGTAAGTTGCAATAACAAGGGGCTGAAATAGGAGATTTGCAAAGAGCACTATGAGCGAATCGTCCTCTAAAAGTCTTTTTTGTGAATGTGTTGGCGGGATACACTGAACAAGTAACGAAGAGAAGAGCCAGCTTTTCGTGTTCTTCGTGTTTTTCGTGATCAACCAACGGACTAACTCGTGAACAGCTACCAAGAACCGCCGTGCTACTTTTCACCAATAGGATCTGGCTTGAACAATTTCGTAATAGCTCGAAGGCGGATACGGCATTCGGCGTGGGATCTCGTGCGAGTTTCCACATTTTGGTTGTTGTTGCTGTGCGCGAGCTACATTCCATTGCCAGTCGACCTCTGCCACGCGCAGGGTCGCGATTTGCGGCAGCCCGATATTTTGGCGATGTATTTATTCAACGGCGCGGACGAGGCCACCTTTCGAAGGCAACTCGAGAACCGAGCTCAGCTACGCGTGACACGCATTGCCGAGGCGGTTGGGCTCAATCCGGGACAACTCGAAAAACTGCAATTGGCCACTTACGGGGATCTCAGCCGATTCTATCGTGAGCTCGAGCATGTACGACGAAAGACCCAGGGGCTCAATTCTCAGAATCAGAATGACATGCAGAAGGCTTGGGAGTTTATCTCACCGGTGCAGCAACGAGTCGCCAAGGGGATCATTGGCGAGGATTCATTGACTGAACGCATTTTGCAGAGTCTGCTCGATGATGATCAACGGGCCAAGTATGCTGAGTTCCAACGGCAGAGAGCTGCGGCGCATTTTCGCAGCATTTTGCGGATGACCGTCTCCGACTTGGAGAAGAGCCTACCGCTAACCGAGAAACAACGCGACGAACTGATTAAACTGGTAGAGGGCAAAGAGCTTGCCAAACCTGCCGTGGGGCAGCAACAGATCCAGGCCTACTTAGGCTTTATCATGCTGGCTCGGCTAGAGGACAACGAGTTAAGCGAGTTGCTCGATCGACAGCAAGTGTTGACCTTTAGGAAATTGACTCAACAGTATGCTAATATGGTGCCCAGACGTCGATGAGTTCGATGCAACTGATGGAGCTTCACCACGATTTGCAGTCCAAGCTAGCGTCTGAATGGCCAACACAAACATTTAAATTCTTTTACGCGATGCGATTTCCTTACATATGCTGAACATGATCCACTTGAAACAACGAACCACTTCCGTTTTTGAAACTGTTTGGCGTGTGCTTCTGTCGGTTATTGCCTGGGCTCCAGCTACGGGAGTTGTCGCTGCGCTGGTACTGCTAGGCGCAGCATCCGTGTTGCATGCGCAACCAGCCTCACTGCCACAAGGGGACGTGATTCCGCGCGATGTGCGCGAACTGTACGATCGTGGGCTCGAACATCTGATGACCACCCAGAGTGAAGATGGCACTTGGAGTGATGGCTATCGCGGGCCAGGGACCACGGGGATGGCGTTGATGGCCTTTTTGGCTTCCGGTGAGGACCCGAATTTTGGCATGTATAGCCAACCGATCCGCAAGTCGATTCGTTCGATCATTCGCTCTCAGAGCGGTTCGACGGGTTACATGGGAGATAGCATGTACCAACACGGTTTTGCTTGTTTGGCTTTGGCGGAGGCCTACGGAGCCGTCGACGAAACCGATCTATGGGAAACGGGCGCACCGATCGCAGGTAAAGAACGCTCGATCGGCGAGGCTCTCGAATTGGCCGTGCGTTGCTCGATTACTTCTCAAGAAAAAAATCCACACAGCGCTTGGCGCTACTCACCCAGCGCTCGCGATGCGGATACGTCGGTTGCCGGAGCGATTCTGATGGGCCTGTTGGCGGCACGCAATGCGGGAATTGAAGTTCCAGACAAGTCGGTCGATTCGGCCATCAAGTACTTCGCTTCGATGACGGGCGACAGCGGTGCGGTCGGCTATTCGGGCGGCTTGGGGGGCTTTGGCCAGTCGATCGCGCGCACCTCGATCGCCTGTCTCGTTTACAGTATTGCCAAGCGGAAAGATCTCAAGCAATTTGAAGCGACGCGAAAGTATGTCACCGCGAACATGAACGAGCAGTCGCACTACGAAGAATACGCGCGGTACTATGAAGCCCAAGCTCTGTTCCAAGCAGACTTGGAGCAATGGGAAAAGTGGAATCGCTCGCTGGTGCGACAGTTGAAATCCTCGCAGGCCGATGATGGCAGTTTCAATGGCCAGTTTGGCAAAGCGACTTCAACATCGATGAATCTGTTGGCCCTGGCTCTCAATTACCGTTTCTTACCGATCTACGAGCGATAGTTGAGTGTTTGTGGTTCGCTGCAGACAGCGAGTCGAATCGCTTGAGTTTGGAATGCATTGATTGTATGTAAACACTTTGGTAACGTGTCGACCCTCTTTGCTGACGCGGCGGGTTGCGATTGTATCGTATTTTTTTTCTCCATCACGAAAACCGATAGGCTGACATGGTTGATTTTACTATTACGCAAACTCATCAATAGTTCGGAAAACAAGTCGATGATAAAGCCGATTGCAACATACTTTGTTGGCTGTTCCATACTACTGTGCGCCCTGCATTACAGTTTGGCTGCCGAGCCGGCTATGCGTCTGCGTCTGAAGGATGGAAGTTTTTCTGCGGGCACGGTTGTTGGCGTCGAGCACGACGACCAAATCGGCTGGAGCGCGGAACCGTTCGAAAGCCCCTTTCGGTTCGACGCCAGCTCGATCCGCTCGATAACGCGGATGGTTCGCGATTCGAAGCCCGAGGATCCGGGGGCGGCTGGCGAGCAGATCTCCTCGGCTAGACTAGGCGAAGCAGGCCCCCCCAATCAGTTTATTGAAATGCTTGGCGGGAGCGCAGTGGTTGGACGTTTGCTTGAAATGGACGGGGATTGGCTGACGGTCGAGTCGCCAAGTTTGGGAGCGGTTCGGCTGTCCCGGCAGCGCACGGTAGCCATCACCGATGCCGGCTATGCGGGACAAGTCGTCTACTCGGGTCCGCTCGACGATGAACGCTGGCAGCGTTTGAGCGACGCCAGCGACTGGGAGTTTGAGGCGGGGGCATTGGTAGCCCGCCGCCCGGGCGCGACCGTCGTTGGCAATGTCGAATTGCCGGCGCAAGCGCAGATCAATCTGTCGTTGTCCTGGACTGGGACTCCTGATTTTGTCCTATCCTTGGGCACGTTAGCCAGCAATAAAGTGTCGAAAGTGGAGGAGGTCCCTTCGGCCGCGCGAGTGGAGGTATGGGCCAATCAACTGGCGTTGGTGCGTGAAGTCGATGGGGGCGCGGACATCGCCATGCTGGCGGAACTCACTCCCCTCAACCCTCGCATCGATCTATGTTTGTATCTCGACCAAGAGTCCGGAACGGTGATCGCCTGCGACGCCCACGGTCGACCGCTCGAAACGCTCGAGGTTGCGGGAGCCAATCCGACCGTGCGTTCATCCGTACATCTAGCCAACAGTGGGCCCTCGCTGTCGATTGAACATTTTGAAGTTCGGGAGTGGGACGGTGTGGTCGCGACGGCATCCCAAGCAGGAGCTCAAGGCGTAGTGCTAGATTCAACAGGAAAGCGTCTTGAGGGACAGATCGTCGGTTTTGATGCAGACAGCGGGGAGTTGCGGATCGACTTTGCAGACGGTCAACAACAGCGTATGCCGCTCGGTGAGCTGCGACGCGGCAACCTCGCACCGGTGGCTAGTCTGCATCCAGAGTCGGCGCGGCTCGCAACGGCAGGGCCGGATTCGGGCCCACCGAGTGAACAGGGGCATGAGCAGCCCGCAGAGCTACCACCGACCGTAGTACAGCCTGCTGAACGCATTGGCGATGATGACCGTCCGTCGGCTGACGTCGATACGTCCAATAAGCTGGATAGAGTTGTCGATAAACTCGAACCGTTCGAGGAGGCAAGCGATAGTCCGCATTCGCTGGAAGTAGTGCTTATGGACCGCACGCGTCTGAAGGGGCGTTGTTTGGCGTCGACCGATTCCCACATGTTGCGTTTCCAAGCCGATGGAGTGCGCGATTTGCTAGAGATTCCTGTTGCGACGGTGCGAGGATTGATAGGCAGCAGCAAGCGTTATTCGGCTGAGGTAGTCGAACAACCGCTGGGGACGCTCAAGTGCGAAGAGCAACAATTGTATGGCTACTTGGAGTCGGCGAGCCCGGGGAGTGGCAGTCAAGCGCTGGTTTGGCATCCACAGGGGAGCCTTAATGGCAGCCCATTGAGTCCCCAAGCTTCGGGATCGATCAATTATCGCAAGCCCCTTCCGCTGCCGGTAATAGGAGCAGACTCGCAGTCGGCTGACCAACGGCCGCAGCGAATCATCGCTCCAGCGGTGGGGATGTTCTTGGGGAGACGCGGGGCGGTGGCAAAGGCAGGTAATGCAGATGCCAGTGCCGGCGAAGGGTCCGGCAAGTCAGCGGACAAGACAACTAGCACGAGCCTACCCGAAGCGCGCGAGATACTATTTCGCACGGGAGATGCTGTGGATGGCATCGTTGAACAGATCGACGACAACGGTATGCGCTTTCGCTCGCTGCAAACCGATACACAGTTTGTGCCGCACGAGCTCATTCAGCACGTGTGGCTCAATAAAAAGCGGGGAGTTGCCGAGACGTCGCCCGACAAGCTCAAACGCTTGATGACCGTTCCGAGATCGATGAAGAAAGATCCGCCGACGCATTTGTTCATCGCCGTCAATGGCGACTATTTGCGCGGTCGATTGGTGAGCCTTCAAGGGGAAAAGTTGACGGTCGAGATTCGCTTGGAAACCGTCGAATTGCAGACCTCGCAAATCGCCCAGATCGTGTGGCTGCATGACCGCGATTGGAGTGAGAAGGAATCAAAGCCCGCCAAGCAGACAAGTGACGAAACGCAAACCGAAGAAACTCAAGCGGTAGTATCAACCGCTCCCCATGCTAGCCCGGCTGAGGGTAAGCTAGGCGAGAAGCAAGAGAAGGGCGGACAAACCGAAACAGGTGAAATTGAGTCTTCGAAATCGGAAGCGGATAAAGCAGCGCAGGGTTTCTTAGTACATGCGATTGGTCGTACCGAGCGCGGTCTGACGTTTCACCCACAGCGGCTGTCGGATGGCATCCTGTCGGGCACCAGCGATTTACTGGGGCGGTGTTCGATCGCCATTCGTGATGTAAACCAGTTGCTGTTTGGACGCGATGTTGCCGCACAGGTGCGCGCCTACCGCGAGGATCCCTGGACGCTTTCGTTGGCACAGCTTCCACGAGTCTATATGGACGATGGTGGCGATGCAACGTCGAGCACCGCTGGTGGAGCTTCGCCGCTGGTCGGGCTGCTGGCGACCGACTTTTCACTCAAGACACTTGGAGGAGAGACCTTTCACTTGAGTAAGCACCGCGACCGCGTCGTGGTACTCGACTTCTGGGCGAGTTGGTGTGGTCCATGTGTGCAGACCATGCCGCTGGTCGAAGAGGCGGTGGGCGAATTGGGGTCCGACAAAGTCCAGCTCGTGGCCGTCAATATCCAAGAAACGGCTGCGCGAGCTCAAGCTGCCGTGGATCGCCTGAAGATGACTTCGACGGTGCTGCTTGACAGCGACGGGCAGGCGGCGGCGGCCTATGCGGCCAACGCCATTCCGCAAACGGTGATTATCGACCGGGCTGGCAAAGTGACGCACGTATTTGTCGGGGGCGGCCCAAAATTCGTAGCTCAGTTTAAGCAGGCGCTAGCTGCAGTGGTGGAAACTGCGGATGTTAGTTCTATCAAGGCCGGTTTTGAGGCGGCTGGAGCTACCCCAGCCGAATAATCTGCGTAGTTTTGGACCGGTATTCTGGAGTATGCGCGGAATACGGCTACCCTAACTTATCTTATTTAGCCTAGAATCTAGCACGGTCTGGCAACAGGGGCGGCAGAAGTTTACGATGTCACCCGTTGAACCAACGAATGGTACGACAGTCAACGTCACCAACTTACTTAGGATGCCGCCGCGTGGAGTCCATTGAAGAGCAGTTATTAAAGAATTTTACAGACAAATTTGGGAGTCGACCCATGTTGTCGGATGGGCTGGCATACATTGGTGTGGACTCGATAGGTATGGCCGAATTGACGATTGAAATCGAGTCTCAATTTGATATACGGGTCGACGACAACATTGTGCACACCGAGACCGTACAGGACTTAGCCGACTACATTCGTGAGCGGCAGGACGCCGCTCGTCAGGCACGGCCCAAGAAGGGCTAAATAACTTTAAGGTAGGAACTCCTAGTCGATGACATTGTTTGCCGGAAAAAAAGGTCTAATCCTCGGGGTGGCCAACGAGAACTCGATCGCTTGGGCTATTGCCAAGCAGATTTTGGATGCTGGCGGCGAGTGTGGCTTTACCCATCTGCCGGATCGTGAGGATGACGACAAGAAGAAGAACCGCCGTCGCGTGAGTAAACTGACCGACGCGTATGCGAATGCAAAATTTCTGGTGCCACTCGACGTGCAAAACGACGAGAATATCCGCGAAGTCATGAAGACCGCTGAAAGCGAGTTCGGCAAGATCGATTTCCTACTGCACTCCATCGCTTTTGCTGACCGCGATGATTTGTCGCGTGATACTATTGAGACAAGCCGCGCAGGTTTTAAGCTGGCGATGGATATCAGCGTCTATAGCTTGATCGCGGTTTGCAATGCAGCCCAAGAGATACTCAATCCCGGGGCCGCGATTGCTACGATGACCTACTTTGGCGGCGAGAAATGTGTTCCTGGCTACAACGTCATGGGAATCTGTAAAGCGGCTTTGGAGGCAAGCATGCGCTATCTCGCGTACGATTTCGGGCCGCGAGGCATCCGAGTCAACGCGCTCAGCGCGGGACCGATGCGCACCTTGGCCGGTCGCGCGGCTGGGGTGGACGATATGCTCAAGCTCTACGAATACATGGCTCCGTTGGCTCGCAATGTAACGCACGAAGAAGTTGGTCGGACCGGAGCATTCTTGCTTAGCCCCGCCAGCGATGGCATTACAGGTGAAATTCTACATATCGACGGTGGCTACAACATGATGGGTAGCCCCGGCCGCTTGTTGGATCGCTTGCCTTCTTAGTGGGTACTGGTGACTCAAAGTATCCAATTGATGTGGACTTAGGGGAAGGCCAAAGCGGTGATGAATCCCCGCACTCCAAGGTTTCTCAGTCTCAATTCACAGTCCGCGTTTTGCAACTAACAGGGGAACGGCAAATTTGGGGTGCTCCGAGTTCTCGGAGCTTTGGCCTGGAGGGCGACCAACCGCATGTGGGAACGGAACGCGAGCCGAACCAAAACACGGGCGAGAATTATGCCGTATAGAAAATGGATCTATGCCGAGTCCGCAACACTCTTTTGCGCGCGATACCAAAGACTGCGAATCGCCTGGCTCCAGCGTTTATATAGCGACTGCGATTGAAAGCCAAAAGAAGTCCGTAGCCTTAGCCCCGCAGGTAGGCGCGCAGACGCCGCGGACGACAGGTCGATGCGACCACGGAAAACGGGTTCAAGCAATCGCCATGAATCTACGTCGGATGGGTCATTCGCAGGGCGGACGGCGAGTGGTCCGCCAGCGGTAGCTGCCAAAACTGTTGACGGCAGTCTGTCTGTGGCGCGTGGTTCAATGCGCTCCAAGCGGCCCTTCAACTCAGGAAAGCATGGGCTGCGCAGTGTCACCGCTTGCCCCAGCCAGCCTCGCACCTCATCGACAACGTCTTCTCGTATTGCGGCAATGATCTGCTTGTCCGCTTCGCTGGCCACGGTGAGCAGAGAATCCCCCTCCGCAACGTACGCGCCCAGACGCTGCGCGAGTGCAGGTGCAACCACGCGCCCCGCCCTTGGAGAAATGACATCCAGCGCCGTGACTTGAGCACGCAGCGGCTGCATTTGTTGGGTCAACGAGGCTTGGTTCTTGCGCAAGATCTGTTGTTGTGATGCATCGTGCACGTCGGTTGCCTGTCGCAATCGGATCTCATTCTGTTGCCATGTCAGTTCCAGTTCTTCAAGTTGAGTGACTAGTTCGCGGTTCTCGATAGTCAGTAAACGATCTCCCATTTCTACGGTTTGACCATCGACGACATGTACCATCGTGATGAATCCACTCGTCCGACTTCGCAGGGATGTCTCAGGCAAGTAGTCAACGACGGAGGGTACCGAAATGGCGATCGGAATAGGGCAGAAGAAGACGAGCCAGACTGCGGCGGCCAACAAGCCGCTGCTGACAACCAGCGGTCGAATCGATTGGGTCAAGCCATTTTGGAGTAGAGTGCGTATGGCAACGAATATCGACTGAATCGGCGAGGCCAACCAAATGCACATACCAGCCAGGGCAATCACAATTCCAGCACCGGCGAACATCGTGGAGGCGGCGATGAACAGCGAGACGCACACCACGACGCGCCACAGCAGTGCAGCCACCCCATACGCGAATACGAAGTATCGCCGCCATGATCCGAGGCTTCGATCAGTTGTCTGCTTGCCTGTGAGTATTCGCGAAAGCAGGTTTCGTATCGACAGAGACGCCTCACTCTGTAAATTGGGAACGTCGATCAAGTCGGCCAGAATGAAGTAACCATCGAAGCGCATCAAAATGTTCGTATTGAACACGAGCGTCGAGAGGCCTGCGGTGATGACTAGTTGGTAGAGTATGAACTTTGCGGCAACGGAATCGGTTAGCGACCACATCACCAGTGCGGCGGCAGCGATTAAGAGCTCCACGTACATACCGGCAGCCGAGACCGCAATTCTCGACCAACGCGAGTTCATTCTCCAACAACTGGTGACGTCAACATAAGCGAGCGGCGCAATTAGAACGAACACGATTCCGGCTTCGCTCACTTCCCCCCCCATTCTTTGGCAAGCGACCGCGTGGGCCATTTCGTGCACGACCTTTAGCCCCACCCATGCTACGAACAGGCCGATCCAATTGTTCGGTAGAAACAATGCTGCGGAAGATGCGGAAAACTCGGCCCAGCGCAATCCCACGATACAGACGGCGATGGCGATGAGGGCCATGCCAAGCAGGATTGCGGCTGGATTGAACACAGGATTCAGCAGACGTGCGCACGACCTCATGAGTACGTGCGCCTTGGGAAGTGGAACTTTGATCCAGAACGGGTTGAACCGCCGAAGCCAACTCCACTCGGTGGTTGCAGCTCCACCAGCGCGATGCGATTTTCTGCTCGGTTGCACGTCAGTCGAAAGATACGCTAGCTCATTTTTGAGCAACCACTTGCAGATGGTGGTTGCATCGGCGGCCGAAGGTGCACGGCTGCCAAGTTGCGCGGCGGCCAGCCCACAGGCTTGCGGAATCGTTGTCTGGCCGTCGAGCAACGAAAGAAACAGGTATTCCTCGTAACCGACACGAAAGTAGCGATACAGCGACGGAATCTCAATTCGATAGACTAACTCGCCCCGTTGATGGATAGGCCAATAGCGGAGGTCGCGGGCCAGGCAGAGCGGTTGCTGGGTAAGGTCGAGCGTGTTGGGGTTTCTCCGCGCCATGATTCACCATCCGATCCATTGTCGGGCTGAAAAATAGGCATGGTGGAACAGGTTCCAGGCAAGTGTATGTCGGTCGCACGCAATGCTGGCTCGGCCCTGCATACCGGGGCGATAGAGCCCATCGGGATCATGCAGCGCGACCTCCGCCATGAATACATTCTCCTGTTCGCGAAGCACTGCGCGAGGTTGAATGCGTTGAATCTCGCCTTGCATTTTTCGGCTGGGAAAAGAATGCAAGAAGTAATTGACCGTCATGCCAGTACGAACCTCTGCGATGTCCAACTCCGGTATGGCAATTTCAACTAGTAAGTTTCCCAGTGGTGCAATTTCGAATAGCGCCTCCCCACGTGTCATTGGCCTGCCTTCACTCTGAGAGTGATCCCCGCTGACCACCATTCCTGCGATCGGGCTGCAGACTTCGAGGTGGTCTCGTTGATGCTGCAACAGTTCGGTTTTCAATCGCAGGCGTTCGGCTTCCAACTCGGCCAGCTTGCTGCCAGAGAAATCGTGCTTGGCCATCAGTGTCTTACGTTCTTGTTCGGCTCGATTCCATTCGGCCAAACTCCCCGCCAGTTCAAACTCGATTTCGCGTGGATTGATCTTGGCAAGGGGTCCCCCAACTTCAACCAAATCACCCGGTCTGACAGAAACCGACTGCAATGGTCCATCGAATGGGACCGCGATGAAACGACGCGTCTGGGGTTGCAATTCCAGCGGGGCCGAAACGCGATAGCGCATGGGGAGCATCAATACAATGCAAGCCAACATCAGGCCCAATACCAGTAGGTCACGCGAGCGGCCTCGTGCGAACTGAGAGAGGGCGCGAAGTGCGAACTCGAAGCGACTCGGTTGGGAGTCGGCAATGCGCGACAGCGCGCTGTGGACCGGATCAGCCACCACGCGAAGGAAGCGCTCACTGCACGACGCGCTGGCTTCGAAAACGAATAGGGCTCCGTGAGCCTTTTCGTCAACGCTACCGCTAGCTTGGGACAATCGAATGGCTACGAGTTCTTTGACTGCGAATTGTTCGGCCAGTTGCGCAACACACAATAGCGAGTGACGTTGATTTGTATTGCCATGCGGCCAGCGTGTCAGCGAACCGCGAGCGACGATCTCTTCTCCTGCTGCAATGAGCGCGCGCAATGCGTCTGGCGAATCCGAACTGGGGGCACTGTCACCAATTTTACTCAATGCACGATTGGCATGATCCCTCCATAGCAGGACTACGCGTTTGGCCGAAAGAAATTCGTAGATCGCTTTTGCAATGCGTTGCCCGGCATCGTCTAAGGTGTAGGCGGTATCGAGTGAAGCGTGTAGCGCCACAACCGCTGCGAGCAGCCGCGCGAGATTCTCTTCTGAGGAGTCCAAGTTTTTCGCCTCAGACAGTTCAGGCACCACTGCTGTAGCGTGCGGCAACGCTGGAGGGAAACCCACCAGCGGAAGCGCATAGAATTCATGAGTATTTGCGTTATCCATGTGCCCCTCAGTCCCAAGCCCACTCCCGGCTTTCTCATCGATAGAGCATCACGCAGAGGGTTCGAGGGACTCGTAAGAGTTTGCGTCAAGTTAGCATGGGTTCAATACGAATCGGTCGAATGGGGATTTCTTGTGTGTTGTACAATAGTGCACGATTTTTTTAGTGCGAACTTTGGCTCAGCTGATCCCTTTTTGAGATGGCTCGCGATGCGTCCAAATCCCAACGACAGCTAACGCCGCTAGGACATTTGTGCTGGGCGTTGGGAATGCGAACCTTCACTTGAACCGTATTGCTTTCAGGGTTAACGATGGGAGAAACGAATTCAATTAGCCCGTCCACGGATCCCTCTTTAATACCGATGGACAACGTAATGCTTTGGCCTGCCTGCAGGCTCGAAGCTTCTCGACGGGGCACTGAGAAGACAGCTCGAAGTGAATCGATTTGGACGATATGCAGTACGGTCGGGTCAGTGGGCGAAACAAATTCTCCGACATGTTTGTCGATTGCAATGACGATACCGTTGACCGGCGAGACGATTTGTCGTTGTTGAATCTGTTTCTTAACTCGCTCGAATTCGAGCTGCCGTAGTTCACGATCTTCACGTACGGTCTGCAGTCGCGCAGCCGATTGTTGAAGTTCTAGCTCGGCCTGTGCTAGTTCCCGCGATGTAGCGTTTCCTTCATCTTGCAGTGCTTGGTAGCTGATATAGTGTTGTTGACGCATCACGTGGTCCGCTTCGGCACTGAGCTGCGGGCCCGTGGCATTCATGGCTGCCGCCGCAACTCGCAGGGAGGATCGCAGCACCGCATCGTCCAACTTGCCAAGCACCTGCTTTGCGGTAACGACGTCTCCCTCCTCAACCGTCAACGATTCGATCATGCCGATTTCGGTGGCGGGTACTGCGATCCGTTGATACGGTTCCGTGAATGCTTCGATCGTTTCGGCACGTGTGACCGCCGATAGCGTAGGAATTGCAGCAACAGCCAAAGCTAACGCCGACAGTGTTCTCAACAATGCAATCGATTGAGACGGTTTCTTGTTCATGGATTGGTTCCGTTAGAGTTGCCAGCAGCCAGCGGGTGAATGGCTCGATTGAGCGAACAGTTTTTCATCCTCACGCTCTGAACGCAGAAGTCGTTGGCGGATTGCAAACTGACTTTCCTGATTTCGCCATTGTGCGCGCCACAGTTGCTTGTCCAGTGAAAGCCCTGCGTCGCTTCCACGATCAAACCAGCGTCGAATGGCGCGCGCGAGCCAAGGTGCTTCGGTGTTTACAATCGCGTCTTCAGCCGATACGAAGACTTGTGCGGAGCCCGGGTCGCCGCACCGCGCGCTGCGGCCGATCAATTGGCGGTCGACTCGCGCCAAGGCGTGCTTTTGCGCCACAACTACATGCAGGCCTCCCGCTTTGGCGACCTGTGGGTCGAGTTGAATGTCCGTTCCTCGACCTGCCAGGCAGGTAGCGACCGTAATCGCTCCGCTTCGACCGGCTTGGCTGATCAAAGTCGCTTCATCGGCGTCTTGGATTCCATTGAGCAATTGAAACGACAGGTTCCGTGATTGAAGTTCGCGGGCGATTTCAAGGCTTTCGGCAATACTGAGCGTACCGATTAAAACGGCTCGTCCGACAGCGATCATGCTCTCGGCGGCATCTGCAATGTCAACGATTTTTTCAGCGGTCGTGCGCGTAATATGTTCGTGGAGCAGCACACGTCGGCAGGGCGTACGAAGCGGCACTACGGTGACAGGCAATCCGTACACAGATGTAAATTCTCTTTCACAGCCGGCAGCAGTCCCAGTCATCCCCCCCAGAAATGCATACTGGCGGAAAAGTCGTTGCCGAGTAACGCGCGCCAGAGCTTTCGTTTCGGCTCGCAATTTAACCCCCTCGCGAGCTTCGATGGCTTGCTGCAAACCGTCCGACCAGGTTCGGTCGGCGAAGATCCTTCCCGTTGAGGTGTCTACAATCTGAACCTTTGCCTGACGAACGACATAATGAATGTCGCGTTGGTAGCAGATGCGTGCCCGCAGGGCCAATACAACATATTCATGCCAAGGGCGAAGTAGAGCGGGATGAACGAGCAGCGGTTGCGCATGGGTTGCGTAGACGCGATGGAAGCCCACTTCGGTCAGACGCACTTGATTTCCCGCGTGCAATTGAAAATCGGTGTCAACGATCAGGCGTTCACTGCAGGCCAAAGCGGCGCGGTGTACCTCAGCGTCAAGCGCCTCGCCCTCGTCAGCATGACTGAGCAGTAGTGGAGAGACGGCGTCATCAATTAGCACGTGGTCTACTTCGTCAATAATAGCTGAGTTTAGGCCGCGTTGCAGACGAGGTGATTGGGATTCGCTTGTTATCGCAGTCGAGTACACTCGATCGCCAAGCCGCGCTTCTGCAGCGTTGTCTAGTCCCAACTGATCCCTCAAGTAGTCGATACCCAATGCGTGGGAAGATCCGTAGGTGATGTCAGCCCCATAGGCGGCCTGTTTTTCCTTCGGTTTTGCAGACGGGGCAATCGATCCTGTCGTCAGACCGAGTTGGTGAAACACGGGCGAAAGCTGTGCGTGGTCGCGTTGGGCCAAATAATCGTTAGGAGCAACCACATGTACTCCCAGGCCCGTTAGTGACTGGATGTATGCAGGCAATACACCGGCGATTGTCTTTCCTTCGCCTGTTTGCATTTCAGCGATGGCACCGCAGCTAACGACAATCCCTGCGTGCAGTTGCACATCGAACACTTCTTTCCTCAGTGCACGACGAACCGCGAGGATGACGCCTGCGGCTGCTAATGCTAAAGTCGAGCCGTCGCCAGGAGTTTTGCCATTCTTTACGAGCATGCGCAGTTGTCTGGTGTGGGCCTGCAGGGCCTCGGCGTTGTTCGTATCAAGCGTGGCTGCGATGGAGCGTGCGCGTACAATGATTCCCTGTATCCAGCCGGTCCGTCCGAGCCGCCGGCTGGTTGCACGGGCGATCGCGGAGCGATCGAGAGGTTGCTGCGCCAGCGTCATCATCGGCTCGCCTCCGCATCCAGTTGTTGAAACGTCGCATCGGCTGACGTCTGGCAATCATCGAGTCGCAGCAGAACCCCCATCGACTTTCTCAATTGGACCCATGACAGAGCGTAGCCCACCTGGGCCGTGACGAACGCTCGTTCTTCGTCTGCCAATCTTTCTTGGGCGTCAAGCAGATCTTCGATGAGTAGCACGGCCGATTCGTTGGGGTCGGGCAGTAGCTGCCAGCGCTGTTCGAGATAGGCGACTTCTCGTTCGGCTGCCGCGATGGCTTGTTTCTTGACAGTCATTTCCGCGTAGGAAGTTTGCGTTTCGCGGACGGAGACTTCGACATCGGTGAATGCCGCTTCGGTAGTCTGCTCGAAGTCATACATCGCGCGGTTTAGTTCCAGGCGATTGCGTGCCAAGCGGGCCTGAGCGGCTCGGTTTCCGAACGGACTTTCGTAGAGCAGGCCGGCAGCGACGCTTGGCCGTCCATCTGCAAACTGATTTCCGAAAGCGCCAAGAGTGTTGCGGTTGGCGTCCAAACCAGCGATATGCGAGTGTAGGATCATATCCAGTCGCGGCAACACTTGATTCCTAGCCGCACCAACGCGCGCAGTGATCGCCTGAATCTTGCGAATGGATTCCGCAATATCGGATCGATTATCGAGCGCTGTGATCGTTGCGTCGCGCTGCGACACGGGAATCAGCGTGTCCAGCGGTGGTTCCTGAGGGATCAGTTCCCACTGCGATGCTACTTTCAAACGAACGTCGCCTGTCAATGTTCGCAAGTGAGCTTGAGCATTTCGAATTCGAGTCTCTATGCGGACCAAATCGGATCTGCGGCTTGCAACCGCAGTTTCCGCGCGCAGGATTTGTCTTTGGTGGGAGTCAACAGCGCCGCGCGCTCTGAGAACGTCGCGAAGCTGTGCGGCGCGATCGTACAATCGGTAGCGTTGCAACCACTCAGCTCGAGCTTGGTACAGAGTCCAGTAGCCGCGAGTCACATCGGTGAGATGACTCTCCAGATCTTGACGAACTTCGGCGTTAGCCATTTGGACATCTAAGTGTGCTAATAGAACGCGAGTCAGGTTGACCGCACGGCCGCGATCGCGTCGTAGCGGCTGCGTGAAATTTACCTCCAGTCGTGTGGTCCCTTGTGGATTTGGGATCAAGAATGTGGAGTTGTTGCTTTGAAAACCACCGCGTTGAACAAGCTCTAATGCGCCACCGCTTTGCGACTTCTTTCGGATTCCGGCTGCCGAGGTAAACGTGTCGTCGCGGTATCGCCGCGAGTTATTGCCCGTCGTCAGGGCACTTCCTATCGGATCATCCGTGTCCGCAAATTTGCCTTCGATAAAGGCCAGCGAATCGAAGGCAGCATTCTCAACAATGACATCATTTTGCAGAATCTCGGGCTCGGTCAGTACACTACGAACAAAAGGGGAAGAGGACAAAGCCGTGACGGTCAGTCCTCCCACGTCGACAGGTATCAGCTCGTTTGCTATTCCAATCGGTGACCGAACGCTCGGCTCCCACCACGGATGGAAGTCGATGACTTCTCTGTTGCGAGTGGCGTCGGACGGGTTGAATGCTACTTCTTCCAGCGCATTTGCTCGGTCAAGATACGAGTTGAGCCGCGTTGAGCTGTCGGAATTTCGGAGAGGCTGAGGTATCGTCGCTGTTACTTCGGCGACACGATCGGGAACGGATTGGTCGGCATCTTGGATGAATAGTCCACCAGCGTCGCTTGCGGTCCATCCTGCCGAAGTGGCTGTCTCGACAAGCGGGTACTGCAAGGCGTTTCCGACTGTTTCCTCGGTAGGTTGGGCCGTTGCGACATGGCTCAGTAACAGCGCAGCCGCTAACGCAACCACGAAGGTCGTGGGCTGTTGTATTCCGGATTGAGCAGAGTTGAGTTCCACGCGACGTGAGTTCTGTAACTGATCAAAAGCGTTCGAAAAGTAGCAATCCCACTCCGTGTGTGGTAGCTCCCTAGAATCGAAGGCTTCCACCCTTCAACGAGGGGCCACGGAGTGTGCCTGCTAAGTTTCGGAGTGTATTGGACTTGTAAGACGAATTAAGACGAATGCTGAAAACGCCTATCGAATAGAAATCGGCAGGCCGAAGGAAGATGCTTCACCAGGAGTCTTATGATTCATCCGTTTCAATTCGCGAAAGCATTACAAACGTCATCTTCAACGCTGGAAGTAGGAATTCCGTGAAAACTAACGGAGCAAAACAGACGTAGAGACTACTTATTCCGCAAAGTTAACCTGGACGCCACAAATTGTATTCCGCGCGGGAATTGGCCCATCCATCGATTTTCGATTCCAGTCGGACAGTCAATCCATGAAACGCAAGCTCCCTGCCTGGTGGCTGAAATGGGCAATCACCGCCGACGAGATCTGGACGCGAGTGGGGCAATCGTTTCGTCCGGTGCCGAGACCAAGCCGCGCCGCACGGCCTTTGAGGCTAAGCAATTTGGAGCCGAGGCTTTTGTTCAGTGCGACGCCGATTGATGTCGCCAATCTCGTAGTTGCTGATGGGGCGGGCGCGGTAGCTACCATCGAGTTAGTGGACAGCCCGGCCAACCCACAGGTCGAAGATAGTTCTATTGTGACTTTGGCTGAGGCGTCAGCGCAACAACAACCCCCGGAGATCGTCCTCGTGGATTCTGAAGTGCTCGACCTCCAGCAGTTGCTGGATGGACTGGACAGGTCAGGGCGCAACATGGAGGTATTCGTCCTCGATGCGCATCGAGACGGCGTCGATCAAATCACCGAAGCACTCAACTCCCGTTCCGATGTTTCATCAATTCACATTGTGTCCCATGCCCGCGATGGCGCCGTGCGCATTGGGAACACCTGGCTTTCTGAAGACAACCTGGCCGGTTACGCCGGACAATTGGCCTCGTGGCAAAACTCGCTTGCAAGCGACGCGGACCTTTTGTTCTACGGTTGCGACATGGCAAGTGGCGATGCCGGACGTATGTTGCTCGATGCGCTATCCGCCCTAACAGGTGCCGATGTAGCGGCTTCAGCCGATGCTACCGGAAGCGCGAGCCTGGGGGGCGATTGGGATCTAGAGTATAAGCGTGGAAGCATCGAATCAAATCTCGCATTTACGAGCGATGTGCAAGCCAACTGGCACGAGTTGCTCGCTGCTCCGACATTTTCCGTCCGCCAAGAATTCCTGGTCAACTCGATCACTGCGGGGAATCAGTCAACCGTTGGTAGTCATCAAGCGGTCGCGGCCGACGGCGCAGGCAATTACATCGTTGTTTGGTCAGATGACGGTGCTGACGGCAGCGGTTGGGGCGTGTTTGCAAGACGGTTTGATTCCAATGGAAACGCACTCGGTAACGAATTTCAAGTTAACGTGAATACCACCGGAGACCAAAAGCAAGCCAGCGTGGCGATGAACGCTTCGGGGCAGTTTGTTGTCACATACGCTGACTACTCGGGGGCAAATGGAGAGATTCTGATGAGGCGATTTGAAGCGAACGGGACTGCGATCGATGCCTCTGATGTGCGCGTAAATGCCGGATACACGGCTGGTATCCAACACAGTCCAACCGTTGCTATCAACACGTCTGCTCAGGTTGTGATTACCTGGCAAAGCGACGGGGCAATTGAAGGCGTTTACGCCCAAGCGTTCGATTTCACAACGACAGTATCCAGCAATAACCTTACCACAAGCGTCGTCACCATTGAGACGGGTGCCGATGCAATCTGCCCCAGCGTCGCCATCAATGATTCGGGGCGATATGTAGTCGCGTGGGAACAAGGAGGGGATATCTATGCGCGTCGCTACAACCATGGCTCGGCGACTGGCTTGAGCGCAAAGCACGATATGAACCAACTTTCAGACGGAAGTCAAGCTGGTGTCGCCATTCGCAGCGACGGCACCTACGTGGTCACATTTCGTTCATCCTTCGCTGGACTCTACTTTCGGGCGGCCAATGCCGACGGGACTACCAGCGGAAGTTCTGTTTCCATCACGTTTGACAGCGCGGCTCAGGCCCCCGCAGTCAGCATGGATTCTTCTGGAGCATTCATCGTTGGGTATCAAAAATCCGATGCGAGCGGACAGGGTATTTTTGCACGAAAGTTCTTCTCCAATAACAGCGCTAATGGAAGCGAGTTTGCTATCAATACTTCCACCGACTTGGAGCAGCAAGCGGTCTCCTTAGCTTCGCTCGACGGCGCAAATTTCGTAGCTGTTTGGAGTGGTAAAGGAACTCAAACAAATAACGTTGACAGCTCGGGAGTGTTTTCCAGGCAGTTTGGAACCGCGATAGCCCACACGGTTGCGGTCAATACCACACTGGACGCCTCCGATGGCGACACGTCCTCGATCGACGCTCTGCTCAACAACCGAGGTGCAGATGGATTGATCTCCCTGCGCGAAGCAATCATCGCTGCAAATAACACGATCAATGGCACTCTCCCCGACCAAATTCATTTCAACATCGCGGGGAGTGGCCCACACACAATTGGTCTGCTGTCCGCGTTACCTGCCTTAACCAACGCAGTCGTCATTGATGGCACCACTGAAACTAACTATGCTGGATCGCCTATCATCGTGCTCAACGGCACCGCCGCTGGCGGCACGACAAATGGCTTGCATTTAGCCACGACCAGTGGCGGAAGTACGGTACGTGGCCTAGTAATTCAGGCTTTCTCCGGTCAAGGCATCCTAATTGAATCGTCCAACAACCTCGTTGTTGGCAATTATATCGGCACCGATGTCAGTGGGACAACCAACATTGGCAACTCAGCAAACGGTATCTGGATTAAAGACAATGCGGCCAACAATACTATTGGTGGCACTCAATTGGCCGATCGGAATGTAATCGCAGGCAATGGAGCCAACGGCATTTTGGTATCTGGAAGCCAGGCCCTAGGCAACAGGCTGGTTGGTAACCGCATCACTGAAAACGGTGGGCTTGGAATTGCCCTCAACTCTGGCGCGAACGCAGGTCAGAACTATCCGACCATAACAATGGGTGAGGTTAGCGGCACAGACTTGACAGTCGGTGGAACACTGGGGACGACACCCAATGCGACTTTCACGCTCGACTTCTATGCCAGTACGACTCCGGACGGCAGCTCCCATGGAGAGGCAGCAATTTACCTTGGGTCGACACCGGTCAATACGGATAGTGGTGGGAATGGAGTTTTCAATGCGACCTTCTCCGGCGTTAACGTTGCAGTTGGCCAATACATCACCGCGACCGCCACAGACTCAAACAACAATACTTCTGAGTTTGCAATGAATTATGTCGCCACCGTGCCCAACCGCGCACCGGTTGCTGTCGCCGGAGGGCCATACACGATCGCAGAAGGAAGTTCACTTGCGATTAACGCCAGCGGTTCATCGGATCCCGATTCCGATACGCTAACCTACCAGTGGGATCTCGACGGAGACAATGTTTTTGGTGAAGCGGGCGAACCGACCTCTGCGATCGCGACCGTTACTTGGGCAACGCTCGCGAGCCTAGGCGCAACTGCAGAGGGCGTTCATACGATTCGCGTGCAAGTAAATGACGGTCGAGGGAAAAGCGATATCCAATCGACCACGTTTACCATTACCAACGTCACACCGACATTTACTTCGCTGACAACGGCGAGCGTTAGTGAGAATCAAGTCTGGGTTCAAACCGTCTCTGCCAGCGATCCGGTTGATACGCTAACCTACTCAATCTCCGGAGGAGACGATGCTGGCTTCTTCGATATCGTTGGCTCCACGGGTGTCCTGAGCTTTAAGGTAGCTCCTAACTTTGAATCACCACAAGATCAGGGCGGAAACAATAGCTATCTAGTTGAAGTGACAGCGAATGACGGAACTACGACCACATCGCAGCTTGTGACTGTCGCCGTGGCAAACGTCAACGAAGCGCCCAGCGATATCACGCTAACCAACGCGACCGTCGCTGAAAGCGCTGCCGGAGCCAGCATTGGCACGGTAGCTGTCGTCGATCCCGACGCGGGGGACTCGCACACCTGGTCTGTCGATGACGCGAGATTCGAAATTGTTGGTAACCAGTTGAAGTTGAAGGCCGGGCAATTGCTCGACTACGAAA
>JADYZV010000195.1 GCA_020852965.1 Pirellulaceae bacterium
CGTCGCCCCTGCCCGTCCTTCCCGCGACATCGCCGCCCGCGGGCGGCGATGTCGCGGGAAGGACGGGCAGGGGCGACGAGTGGCCACTCTAGCTACAAAACTGATTCACCTGCGAGGCAAGCTCGCGGGGGTCTTTACGATTTATGCGGCAGGCGGACTGACTACAAAACTGATTCACCTGCGAGGCAAGCTCGCGGGGGTCTTTACAATTTATGCGGCAGGCGGACTAGCTACAAAACGGATTCACCTGCGAGGCAAGCTCGCAGGGGTCCATACGATTCATTTAATATTATAGATTTCGGAACGCGATGATGAGTGTACGCACTGGTTTGGAATGTTTTCTCGATTCGCACACTCAATCCGTCGATGGACAGCGGCTGGGATTGCTGTGCAATCAGGCTTCGGTCTCCTCGCGTCTGGAATCAGCCGTCGATCTATTCTCGCGGCGCTTCGGACCGCGACTAACTGCCATCTTCACTCCGCAGCATGGACTGTGGGGCGAGGAGCAAGATAACATGATCGAGACGGGGCATACCACACACGCTCGGCTAGGGATTCCCGTATTCAGTCTCTACTCGGAAACGAGAACGCCCACTGCCGAGATGCTCGACGAAATCGATTGCTTGGTCGTCGATCTACAGGACGTGGGAACGCGTGTGTATACATTTATCTGGACCTTGTTAGCATGCATGCATGCCTGTGAGCGAGCGGGGAAACGGTTGATCGTCCTCGATCGCCCCAATCCGTTGGGAGGTCTGGTGAGCGAAGGGCCGATGCTGGTCGACGGGTGTCAGAGCTTTGTCGGCAATTCAATAATTCCGCTCCGGCATGGGCTGACGATCGGTGAACTAGCGCGACTATTTCACGCGCGTCATACTCCGGCACTGGAACTCGAGTGCATCGCCATGCAGGGCTGGAGCCGTGGCCAACTTTTTGACACGACCGGTTTACCTTGGGTGTGGCCGAGTCCCAACATGCAGCGGTTCGAAACGGCGGTAGTCTACCCTGGGCAAGTGCTCTTTGAGGGTACCAATCTCTCGGAGGGGCGCGGCACGACGCTGCCATTCGAAGTGGCTGGAGCAGCGTATATCAAAGATCCCGAGCGGTTGTGCGCGGCGCTTAATCGTTATCCACTGCCAGGCGTTGTACTGCGCCCCCTGCGTTTTCGTCCGGTGTTCAACAAAGGGAGCGGCCAGAGTTGTGGTGGGTTTCAGATACACGTCACCGATGCTCAGCAAGTGCGTTCGGTCGCGTTGACGCTGGCTTTGTTGCACGAGATCCGCCAGCAGGCCGCAGATCAATTCTCCTGGTTGCCGCCGCCGTATGAATACGAATACAAAAAGTTGCCCATCGATATTTTGCTTGGCTCTCCTGCGGTCCGTCACGCGCTCGAAGCCGGTGCGATGGTCGATCACGCCGCCATCGTAGAGAGCTTGAGCCCTGGCATGGACGAGTGGAAGGCCGTCAGTCGAGAGGTTTGGCTCTATCCGGAGTGACCCCAGCGAGCTTGCTCGCTGGTGAAAAAGTTTTGAGAGTAGATTGCTTTCGCGCTTTGCTAGTTTTCCCATTGCATCGTCGCTTGCGGCGATACGGGGGGAGAACGGGGCGAGCGTTTCTAACCGAAAAACTTTGCTTCCTGCCATGCAAGCTAGCAGGGGAGCTGGGAGCGAAGGTTAACGGCGGGGCCAAGCGGCCGCAAGGGCCGAATTTTACCCCTCCATCAACGCATGAACTTGCTTCGCACGCAGCGAATCGGCCCTTTTCTCCCTGAAATCCCCACCCAAAAGCTTTACATTTTTAGAGCAGTGGGCTAGGATAAGGGCCCGATAGTGTGCCTGAATCTTCCCAGTAGGGCTATCATTCTCCTCCGTTTTATTGCCTGCGGACACTAAGTTCGCTTGATGCTATCCTTGTTGAATAGGTCTTTAGTTTTCTTTTTTTAGGGGTCAGAAATGCTTTTACGAAAACGTGGTTTTACGTTGGTTGAGCTGTTGGTGGTGATCGCCATCATCGGCATTTTGGTGGGGCTATTGCTCCCTGCCGTTCAGGCTGCCCGCGAAGCGGCGCGTCGCATGCAGTGCTCTAACAATCTCAAACAGATTGGTTTGTCGCTGCACAATTACGAATCGACCTACAAACGACTACCCAGCGGAAGCATCACCAGCAATGGTGCGAGTCCGCACACCGTGATACTTCCCTACATGGAGGGAAATAACGCCTACAATCTTTTCAACTTTGCCTATGACCTCAACAGCTCTAGTCTCAATAGCCCTGCGGTTCGCCAACAGCTAGCCATATACGCTTGTCCATCGGAAGCCGGCGGCGGAGCTGGTTTTAGCTGGGCAGGTCATGCCAACTACCAGCAAAATATGGGAGGTCAAGCGAGTTGGACCAATCCAACTGGCCCTTTCGTGCGAGGCAGAAGTGCCAAGTTCGGCGATATCTCCGATGGATTGAGCAACACGGCCGCTTTTTCAGAAATTAAGAAGGGGCCGCATCCGGGAAGTGGCAGTTCGCTTGGCGTGTTCGCGCGCACTGATCCAGCCTACCTGACCACAGCGACACACTTCGCGGGATGGGTATCGCCTGCCGACGACTTGGTCTATCCTGTCGGCTGTGATGATCCTAGCCTTTCCGCTTGGCGATATCGCGGTTTGCAGTATTACCGTGGATTGGTAGTTGCCACCTTCTACACCCACACGCTAACACCGAACTCAAACTTTCGTGACTGCACAAACCAGAACTTTGATGCCGCCCACTTGGCAGCACGAAGTTATCACACCGGTGGTGCGCAGATGGTACGTTGCGACGGGTCGGTAACCTTCGCTTCGAACAGTGTCGACAATTTGACTTGGTTGGCTGTCGGGACAATGAACCAAGGCGAAGTCAACGCGAACCTCGAGTAGAGGCTTCGCAGTTAGCATTTATCCGTGACATGAGATTCCGTTGAAAAGTAGTATGACCAATTACAAAGCAGGTTATCGCAGTTACGTTCTAGTGTTCTTAGGTCTATTGGGCTTGGTTCTACCAAGCCTAGTGGGCTGTGGCACAGGCGAAGAGAAGCTCGATCTGGTTCCGGCCAGCGGCGTACTGACCTACAAGGGAAAGCCGCTTTCGGGTTACAACGTCTTCTTCAAGCCCGAAGGCGATTTGCGACCTGCTAACGGGACTACCGATGAGAACGGAAAATTTGTTCTGGGAACTGCTGGCGATGCCAACGGCGCGTTGGTGGGTAAGTTCAACGTGTACATCGTACTTCCGGCAGAGGATCTGGAAGTAGAGTCTGGGCGTGAAGAGCCGTCGATGGTTCAGCAGCGGAAATCTGCACTCCCTAGGAAGTTCGAATCGCCGGCAAGCTCTGGAATCATTATCGAGATTCCTGCCGGTGGCTCCGACAAGCTCGACATCACACTATAAGCAATAGAATAACCGTTTAGCGATAGCTCGGATAAATGTAACGAATCGAGTTAATGCTATTTCGCGAGTGATTTTGTAAGCCGCAACCAGCTCTATTGTTGGTCGCGGCTTTTTTCATTCTACCTCCGGAGCTTCGCAACACTACTCCATATTTAAATCACTCATGACCGGTCGTCTACTGCGGCTCGGAGTTAAACAATGTCCTCACTGTCATTCTCGTCGTCGTAGTCCTCTAGCTGATCGGCGTTGTACTGCGCATCGAAGATCGCTTCGCAAGCGTCGCAATGGTCGCTGGTGGAATAATGCTGGACCATGCGGCTGGCGGCCAAGTTGGGATGTACCTTGGCGGTGGGGAGAATCTCGGTCATCAACAAGTGATAGGTTTGTTGCGGCGTGTAGTGCTCACACACGTCGACAGCCACGCTCAGCAGGGCGAGCTGGGCGAGGATGGCCACGACTAGCGACTGAGCCTCTTCGTCGCTGGTGACGCGGTCGGGTGGCGGAAGTCGCAGCGGCGTTTCGAACAAGTAGGAAACCGGTTCGTCCTTTTTTCCTTCGAAGATCTCGTCCCACTGCTCGTACATGGCCTTGATTTCCGGATCGAGCCCCGGAATGACTTCATCCCAACTGCGCGGCGTGACTGGCCCTCCATCTTCGTCGAGCAGATTGTCGGGGGTGCCACCGGGAGGCTTGAGCGCATCGGCGACGCTGCGATCCAAATCGGGAGCGAACAATCCATAGGGATCGTCGCTTTCGTCATCCCCGCTCCCATCGTCATCACTATCGAATGCCTCATCGGCATCCAGTTCACTGTCTAGGTCATCATCGAAGTCACCAGCCAATTCGGCGGCCAGATCGGCATCTGCGATCGCTCTCCCCTCCATTTCGAGGTAGGTCTCGGCAATACCGCTATCGAGACTGCTGCTGGTCGACTCGAATTCCGGAGGTTCAGTTTCTTTAGCTTGGCGCTCATCTAAAAACTCGATGTCTGGATCGATGATTTCGGCGACAACGCGGCCGTTTTGGCTGTACCACTCCAGATACAAGCAGTCCTTTTCTTCGGAGAAGCGGTTTTGTTGGTCACGATCGAGCTGGGTGAACTCGGTCAGAGGAATCGTCGGGACGCGCACCCGACTCAAGTTGACATCGCCGATGACGCCGATTTGTCGATCGGCCAAACGCTCAACTTCTTCTGGTAGAGTTTCGAAAGGGTCCTTGCCCGTCTGTTTGCTGCGCGGGGTGGAGAATTTGATATGCTTGCGCGACAACTGCCCGCGTAGATTGCCAGTCAGCTCGACGTGGACGCCCACATCCGGCGCGAACTCCAGCCAGCCATAGACGCCGTTGGCACGCGTGTTTCTCAACTCACCACGCAGAATGTAGTCACCGATTTGGTGCGCCATGCAGAACCTTTGAGAAGCTTACTTAATCACCGTGGGAAACCGACGGCGGAGCGTCGGGCCACTTTCCAATGCAGAACCTTTGAGAACCTTACTTAATCACCAGGAGCAAATCACCCGCAGCGACCTGCGAACCGGACTTGACGAGCAGTTGAATGACTTCACCTTCCCGCTCTGCATTTATTGTAGTCTCCATTTTCATCGCTTCGAGGGCCAGTAGTTTATCCCCCGAATTAACTTGATCACCCTGTTTGACCGCTACTCCGATAACCATGCCGGGCATGTTGGCGGCGACGTGTGTCGGGTCGTTGGGATCAGCCTTGACCGCTTGGGTAGCCGCGTTATCGAGCGATTTGTCGATGACTTCCACTTCTCTGGGCTGGCCGTTGAGTTCAAAGAACACCGTCCGTGTACCGTCGGGCTTGGGCTGGCCGACGGCCAAGAAGCGAATGATGAGCCGCTTCCCCTCTTCGATATCGACAGCGACCTCTTCGGTCGTATCGGGACCGTAAAAAAAGTAGGGGGTAGGCAGCATACTCACGTCGCCGTACGCCTTGTAGTGCTCGATGAACTCTTCGTAGACTTTCGGGTAGAGAATATGGGTGATGCACTCTCGATCGGTCGCTTCGCGTTCGAGCAGCTTGGTCAGTTTTTCTCTCGTCCCTTCCATGTCAGCCGGTGGCAACGATGCGCCAGGGCGTCCCGTAACCAGTGGACGATCTCGCAACACGGCTTTGACGACCACCTCGGGAAAGCCCCCCGGTGGCTGGCCCATCATACCACTGAGCAAATCGATAACCGAAGCGGGTGGCGACAAATCACGCTCGGACTGCAATACATCCTGGGCGCTCAAATCACCGGCAACCATGAATAGCGCCATGTCTCCTACTGCTTTGGACGTCGGAGTGACTTTCACAATATCGCCAAACATTTGATTGACGTCGGCGTACACTCGACAGACCTCCGCCCAGCGATCGGACAGCCCAAGCGCGCGAGCTTGATGGTACAAATTGGTGTATTGCCCGCCCGGCATTTCGTGTTCGTACAACGCTCCGTCGGCAGCCAGCGATTCGCTTTCGAAGGGCAGGTAGAACTCGCGCACACCCTTCCAATAGTTCGACAGTTCATTGAGCGTCTGCGTGTCAAGCTGGCTCTCATGCGGACCGAATCGCAGGGCTTCGACGAGCGTATTCAAGTTGACTTGCGACGTTCCGCCCGACATACTCGACAGTGCACCGTCGGCGATATCTAAGCCTTCATCGGCGGCGGCCAAAATCGAAGCCGCTTGGATGCCCGCCGTGTCGTGCGTGTGAAAGTGAATGGGGATACCGATCTCCTGCCTCAACGTGCGCACCAGCAAACGAGCGGCAGCCGGCTTGCAGAGCCCTGCCATATCTTTGATGGCCAACATGTGCGCGCCGAGCTTCTCCAGACGCTTGGCCAATTCCACATAGTATTTCAGGTCGTACTTGGGGCGTTTGGGATTGAGAATGTCGCCGGTGTAGCAAATCGATGCTTCACAGATCGCTCCACTTTCAACCACCGCTTCCATAGCGACTTGCATGTTGTCGACCCAATTGAGCGCATCGAAGACGCGGAACACGTCGATGCCCGCATCGGCCGCTTCTCGCACAAAGATCTTCACCACATTGTCGGGGTAGTTGGTATAGCCGACCGCGTTGCTGGCTCGCAGCAACATTTGAAACAGAATGTTAGGGATCTTCTCGCGCAGTTTGATCAAACGTTGCCATGGGCTCTCTTTAAGAAATCGCATCGACGTGTCGAAGGTAGCGCCACCCCACATTTCCAGCGAAAAGAACTCCGGTGCACGCCGCGCGTAGGTCTCCGCAATTTGCATCATGTCAAAGGTCCGCACGCGCGTGGCCAATAGCGATTGATGCGCGTCACGCATGGTAGTATCGGTCAGCAGCAGCGTTTTTTGCTCACGTACCCAATGCGCAAATTGGGTGGGACCGAGCTCCTTTAAACGATCGCGTGTACCCGCAGGGAGGGGTTGCGTGTGCTTTTCGATCGGTGCTTGGGCCGGAACACGCCGAGTTGCCACGGGATGGCCTTTCACCAGTGCGTTGCCATTGACAATCACATCCGCCATATAGCGCAATAAACGCGTCGCGCGGTCGCGCCGCGTCGGCAATTCAAATAGGCTCGGAGTGGTGTCGATCATGCGCGTGGTCGATTTGCCCGCCAGGAACGGATCGTACCCAATCACTTGAATCAAGAAAGGGATGTTGGTCTTCACACCGCGGATGCGAAACTCTTGCAAGCAGCGTTCCATGCGGCTGGCGGTTTCCGCCAAAGTCTTGCCGCGCGCGGTGACCTTTACGAGCATCGAATCGTAGAACGGATTGACCACAGCGCCCGAGTAAGCACTGCCAGCATCGAGCCGAATGCCCATGCCACCAGCACTACGATAGTGGGTAATGCGACCATAGTCGGGACGGAACTGGTTGGTGGGGTCTTCCGTCGTAACACGACACTGCATGGCAAATCCGTTGGTCGTCACCTCATTTTGCGTCGGCAGCCCCACCGCGCTGTCTCCCAGCTTGTGCCCCATCGAGACCAAGATCTGCGCGCGGACGAGGTCGATGCCAGTGATTTCTTCCGTCACCGTATGCTCGACTTGAATGCGCGGATTGACTTCGATGAAGTAATATTTCTCTTGCTCGGTGTCGACCAGAAACTCGACCGTCCCCGCAGCGCGATAGCCTACTTCATTGCCGATCGCCAGAGCGGCCTCGTGAAGCTGTGCGGCGAAGTCGGGTGACAGGTTGGGTGCCGGTGCGAGCTCGATCACTTTTTGGTGGCGGCGCTGCACGGAACAATCGCGTTCGTGCAAGTGAATGAGGTTGCCGTGAGCATCGCCCAGCAGTTGAACTTCCAAGTGTCGCGCTTGGCGCACCAGCTTTTCGACAAACACTTCGTCGCTGCCAAAAGCCGCATTGGCTTCGCGCTGCGCCGACTCCAACGCGGGGCCGAGTTGCTCTGGGGTGTCGATCATGCGCATGCCGCGCCCGCCACCTCCCTTGGAGGCTTTGAGCATTACTGGATACCCCATCTCGGCGGCAAGCTGTTTGGCTTCAGCCAAGCTAGTGACCGCCTTGGGGCTGCCCGGCAGTACTGGCACACCGACTTTGATGGCGAGATCGCGGGCTGCAACTTTGTCCCCCAGCCTTTCCAGGGCCGACACGCTGGGGCCGACGAATATGATTCCAGCCTCCTCCAATGCTCGGGCGAAACTCGGATTCTCTGACAAAAAACCGTAGCCCGGGTGGACCGCGTCAATCTCGTATCGCTTGCACAGGTCGACTATTCCGGCGATATCCAAGTAGGAGCGGATCGGCTCGCCCGCTTTGCCGATCGGATAGGCCTCGTCCGCTTTGAAGCGATGCAGTGCAAAGCGATCCTCGTGCGAGTAGATCGCTACAGTGCGAATCCCAAGTTCATGCGCACTACGAAATACACGAGTGGCTATTTCGCTGCGATTGGCCGCTAGTAGTTTTTTGATCGGTTTCATTGAAAGTCAGGGAGTTGGGAGTTGGGAGTTGGGAGTTGGGAGTAATCGACATTGCGAATCTGAAATCTCAGATTTCGAACGAAACTGCTCGCCACCTTCTTTGTGACTGTATTAACTCGGATTATTCACAACCCGCAGCAATTGCAAAGCAGACCGTTTTCTGTTCCTCTGACGCAAACCTATGCGCAACCCTCGTTTGCTTCGTTTGCTCGCTAACTCATGAATAATCCAGGCTAATCAGACCAGCGTAGTGTCAAACCAAACTCGCATGTTACCAAAAACTAAGCACTCCGCGCCTACCGAATTAGCTTGCGTTGCTTGAGCAGTTCGAGGACTTGCTCGATGCACTCCTCGATTGATGACTGGTCCGTGTTGAGCACGAGGTCCGGTTGTTGGGGAATTTCATAGGTGGCGCCGGCACCGGGCAGCGCGGGCAGGCTGCCGTTTTGGGCCTGCAGGTAGTGGCCGCGTGGATCGCGCGACTGGCAAAGTTCGAGCGGTGCGGCAACGTAAATGGTCAAGTATCGCTCGCGGCCAATCAGCTCGGCAGCTCGCTCGCGCATGGCTGCGTCGGGTGCAATGAGTGCCGCCAAGCAGATAAAGCCGTTTTCGTTGAGTACGCGGGCTAGATGGGCCGCGCGGCGCAAGTTCTCGGAACGGTCGTCGGCGGAATACTCCAGATCGCGGCTTAAGCCGCGACGCAACTCTTCACCATCGAGCACGATGGCGGTGCGACCGGCATCGAACAGGGCGCGTTCAACGCCGCGAGCAACCGTCGTCTTACCGCTGCCACTGAGGCCGGTGAACAGAAGCGTCGCGGGAACTTGTCCCAGTCGAGCTTGCCTCTCCTGTGCGGTAACGAGCTTCACGCCGACGGCGATCGATTCATCCTCGACCTGCTCGACCTCCCAGGGTGCCAGCTTGGCTTTGTGATCCGACTCGCGCGCGGTGAGCATGCCGGCGGCTACGGTCACGTTCGTCAAGCGATCGATTACGATAAAGGCACCCGTGGTGCGATTGCGGCGGTAGGGATCAAAGTAGATCGGTTGGCTAAGCGTAATGGTGCAGCGACCGATTTCATTGAGTTGCAAATCGGGCGCAGGCGAGCGGTGCAGCGTGTTGACATCCACTCGATAACGCAGCGACTCGATCTGCCCCGCCGCTGTCTGCGTGGTGTGCTTGAACAAGTAGCTCTTGCCGGGAACCATCGCATCGGAACTCATCCATACCAGCATCGCGTCAAAATCGTGACTGATCTTGGGCATATTGCCCGGTCGAACGATCATGTCCCCGCGACTGCAATCGATCTCGTCTTCGAGCGTCAAGGTGACCGACTGCGGCGTGAAGGCTTCACTCTGTTCACCATCGTACGTGACGATGCTCTTGATGCGACTGGTGCGACGCGAAGGAAGAACCATCACCTCGTCACCCTGGCGGATAATCCCGGAAGCGACACTGCCGCAGAAGCCACGGAAGTTCAAGTCGGGGCGACTGACGTATTGCACTGGAAAGCGGAAATCTTCGAAGTTGCGATCGGAGCCGATGTAGACCGTCTCCAAGAAGTTCATCAACGTGCTGCCACGATACCAGGGCATATTGACGCTTGGATCGACAACATTGTCTCCCGACAGTGCCGAGATAGGAATGAAGTGCAAATCGGGCAGATCCAACCTGGCGACGAAATCACGGTACTCGGAGCAGATCTGATCGTAGCGCTCTTGGCTAAAGTCGACCAAGTCCATCTTATTGATCGTCACCACCACGTGGCGAATCCCCAGCAGCGAGACGATAAAGCTATGCCGTTTCGTTTGCGTAAGCACGCCGTGCCGCGCATCGATGAGAATCACCGCCAAGTCAGCCGACGAAGCGCCGGTGGCCATATTGCGTGTGTATTGCTCATGCCCCGGCGTATCGGCAATAATGAACTTGCGTTTAGCCGTCGAGAAGTAGCGATAGGCCACGTCGATCGTGATCCCCTGCTCGCGCTCAGCCTTCAGCCCGTCGGTCACTAGAGCCGGATCGAAACCGCCCCCCGTGGTGCCGTGCGTTTTTGATTCCGATTCGAGTTGCGCTAGTTGATCTTCGTAGAGCATCTTCGAATCGTATAACAAGCGGCCGATCAAGGTACTCTTGCCGTCGTCGACGCTGCCGCAAGTAATAAACCGCAACAGCTCCTTGCGCTCGTGCTGCGCTAAATAGCTATCGATGTCGGTGGCAATTAATTCGCTTTGATGACTCATCGTTAGAAATACCCCTGCTTCTTTTTCTCTTCCATACCGGCGCCACCCGCATCGCGATCGATCATACGACCTTGGCGTTCGCTCGTTTTCGCCAGCAACATCTCTTGGATAATTTGTGGCAGCGTCGTCGCGTCCGACTCGACCGCACCTGTAAGCGGATAGCAGCCCAAGGTGCGGAAGCGTACGCGGCGAGTTTGTAGCTCTTCGCCCGGTTGCAAAACTAGACGATCATCGTCTTTCATGATCAGCGTGCCACCTCGCTCGACTATGGGGCGATGGGCAGAGAAGTATAGCGGGACGATGGGGATCTTCTCCAAGTGTATGTACTGCCACACATCCAACTCCGTCCAATTGCTCAGTGGGAAGACGCGAATGCTTTCGCCTGGATTGACTTTGGTGTTGTACAGGCTCCACAGCTCGGGGCGTTGATTCTTGGGATCCCAGCGATGGAATTTGTCGCGAAATGAAAAGACTCGCTCTTTGGCTCGCGACTTCTCTTCATCGCGACGTGCACCACCGAATGCGGCATCGAAACCATACTTGTTCAACGCTGCCTTGAGTGAATCGGTCTTCATCACCTCAGTGTGCTTCTCGCTGTTCTCCGCCGGGTCAATCCCGAGCTTGGCCCCTTCTTCGTTGATATGCACGATCAGATCCAAACCGAGCTCCTTGCGCGCATAACTCTCGCGGAACTCGATCATCTCGCGAAACTTCCAAGTGGTATCGACGTGCATGAAGGGGAAGGGAGGCTTGTCGGGATAAAAAGCCTTCAAGGCCAAGTGGGTCATAACCGACGAGTCCTTGCCGATCGAGTAGAGCATCACAGGCTTGGTGAACTCGGCGGCCACTTCACGGATAATGTGAATGCTCTCCGCTTCGAGCAGTTTCAGGTGGGTTAGCGAGTAGGCTGACATGGGTTGGTTCTTGGTTCTTGGTTCTTGGTTCTTAGTTCTTAGTTCTTGGTTCTTGGTTCTTAGTTCTTAGTTCTTGGTTCTTAGTTCTTGGTTCTTAGTTCTTGGTTCTTAGTTCTTGGTTCTTAGTTCTTAGTTCTTAGTTCTTAGTTCTTAGTTCTTAG
>JADYZV010000196.1 GCA_020852965.1 Pirellulaceae bacterium
GATTCATCTGGCAAAACAGACAGTGCTGCGGATTTGGAAGCAGAGTCGACCGAAGTTCGTGTCGGAACTCAACAGCCAAGAGTTAGCGGCAGCAGTGGAGGACGCGGCCAAGAACTGGCTGGAGACAAGGAATCTGCTGATGTCACAGGGGGAGCCACCGTTGGCGGCGGACAACAACGCACTACGGGAGTGGGTGGTACTACCAGACCTCGGCGAGATGGAGGAGTACCAGCAGGAAACTTTAAGTTAACCGACGATGTTCAGGTTGGCGGCAAGGCCGGGTTCGAGAAGAAAGCACGCTATCGCGACAATATCGCAGCCATCAAGTTGCTCAAACAACTGGAAAAAGACAGTCGGCACGCTACCGTTGATGAACAAAAGGTACTGGCAAAGTATGTAGGGTGGGGCGGTCTCAAGGAAGTCTTCAAAAAGAAAGTCGGCGACAACTGGCGGGCCGAGGCTGCGGAACTCAAGGAACTATTGACGGCCGAGGAATATGCCGCAGCTCGCCGGTCGATGCAAAACGCGCACTTTACGGCCCCTTCGATCGTTAAGGCTATCTGGTCAGGCATCGAACGGCTGGGTTTCCGCGGCGGACGAATCACCGAACCGTCGATGGGATCAGGGTTGTTCTTTTCATTGGCTCCCGACACAGTGCGGGACCACCCGGATACGCGGTTAGTTGGCGTCGAACTCGATAGCATCACCGGCCGCATCGCCCAGCGATTGTTTCCCAATGCTGACATTCGTGTGGCTGGCTACCAGGAACTAGATGTTCCCGACAATAGTGTCGATTTGCACGTCTCCAACGTACCGTTTGGAGCAGTGACAATTTACGACCGCCATGACAAGGAATTGAAACGAGGGGCGTCGATCCACAATTTCTTTTTTGAAAAAGCGATCAAGAAAACCCGCCCCGGAGGGCTGGTTGTGTTTCTTACGAGTCGGTACTCGCTCGACGAACATTCATCAGCCGATCGTAAACGCTGGCGAGAACTAGGTGGCGATCTAGTCGGCGCCATTCGCTTGCCCGGTGACACATTCAAAGGCATTGCCGATACGTCGGTTGTTACCGACATTTTGATTTTCCAGAAGCGCCGTGCGGAAGGCAAACCGGGCGGTCAGGATTTCATTTCCCGTGGCGAATTGAAACAAATCGGATACCTCGGCTTTACCGAAGAAGGTCGCACGCCTACTCGCATGGAAGGCGAGACGACCTTTCCAGTCAATGAATACTTCGTCAATAACCCTGAGCATGTCGTTGGTGAGTTGGCATGGACTGGCACGATGCGAGAAAAAGGCGGCCTTAATGTTGAACGAGCCGGTGTCAATGTCGCGAAAAAGATTGAGAAGGCATTCGATGAGATTGCCGAGCGCGTAAATGCGGACGCACTCGCGGATGGCAGTTTGTTGGTTGCCCCATCTGTGGTCGGTGAAGCATCTGCTGCCGACTGGCCGGAAGATTGGTTGCGAGTGGAAGGCGAGCGTATCTTCATTCGCCAGAATGGCAAGAAAATAGAGGTTCCAGCCCCGTACTTGAAACACGAAAAGGATAAGGCTGGGGATGTTACCACGGTGGCTACGAGCAAAACTGCGGCTGATCGCTACCAAGGCTTGATCGACGTTTTTGAGGCAGCCGAGAAGCTTGTGGCCCTGCAACCCAATCCTGTGGCTTCGGACGCAGACGTGGAAGCAGCTCGCACGGAACTGAATCGCCATTACGATGCTTTTGTCAAGAAATACGGCCCCATGTCGGCGGGCTGGAATAACACGTTTGCCAGTCGCTCTATCACAATGCTTTCGCGTCTGCGATCGATTGAGAACTACGATCCTACGGAAAACACAGCCAGCAAGACGGCTATCTTTACCCGCCGTACTGAGCGTCCACACGTTCAACCAATCAGGGCTGACGGTGCGGAGCAGGCATTGCGATTGTCTTTGGCCTACCGTGGCAAAATTGACTTTCCGTACATGGAGCGGCTTTCGGGTCTGGACGAAAATCGCTTAATCAACGAGCTAGGACCGGCAATTTACTCAAACCCAGAAACCAAACACTGGGAGACTGCTGAGGAGTATTTGTCGGGCAATGTTCGTCAGAAAATTACTGCCGCAGAAGCTGCCGCTAAGAAGGATAATCAATACAGTCGGAACGTCGAGGCTCTGACAGAGCGGATTCCTGAAGACAAGCCGATCAGTAAGATCGGAGCCAACATGGGATCTACATGGATCCCGTTGGCTGATTATGAGGCGTTCTACGAGCAGACTTTTCATAAGAATTTCAAGTTCCGTCGTGCGCTCAGTGACAACACTTGGGTTCTTGAGGGTAATACACGCCAAGTCACAGAGCGCGAAAACGTCGACTACGGGACCGAAGAACGGCCGGCTTTTGAGTTGATGGAGCGGTATCTCAATAACCGCGACATCACGGTTCGCCGTAGTAGCAATGGCGTTTCTTACGTTGACCAGGAAGCAACGGCGAATGCCAAAGCTAAACTAGAGGCCCTTAAAAACAAATTTATCGAGTGGTTGTGGGGTGACACCGAGCGAGCCGATCGGCTGCACCGTCTTTACAACGACAACTATAACTCGGATCGAGAGGCCGACTGGGATGGCAGTCATTTGACATTTCCAGGGATGTCGGACGAGTGGCGCAGTCAACTGAACCCGCATCAAGTCAATGCTATTTGGCGATACATTCAGACCGGCAACATGCTGTTGGCTCATATCGTAGGGGCGGGTAAGACCGCTACGATGGCTGCGATGGCAATGGAAGCGAAGCGACTTAGTGGGAACCCTCATTACAAGACGATAATCACTGTTCCCAATCACTTGATTACGTCTGGGCAGTTCCAAAAAGAGGTTCTGGAAGTTTATCCGTCCGCAAAACTGCTGGCGGCTACTCCCGATATGCTTTCCGCCAAGGGGCGAAGAACATTCCTCAAAAGAATTGCCAGCGAGAATTACGATATTGTCGTGGTTGCCCATTCGTCGTTTTCGAAGATTCCGCTTGATCCGAATTACGAACGCGAGTTCATTCAGCAACAAGTCGCTGATTTAGAGCAAGAAATTCGTCGCGCTCGTGCCGATAGTGACCGTAGCTATGAACAGGAGCTTGAGGCCCAAAAGCAACGACTCGAAGAGAAACTTCAAAAGCTCAGCAATCAGGTTTCACGGGACGCTAATAGTGTTTATTTCGATCAGTTAGGCGTTGATGCGTTGTTCGTAGACGAAGCGCATCTCTACAAGAACCTGCAAGTTCGCACGCGGATGTCGCGCGTTCCTGGTGTTTCCACAGCGTATTCGGCCCGTGCTTTTGATATGTGGATGAAGACACGGTACTTCAATGAAAAGAGCAACTATCGCGGATTGGTATTGGCTACGGGAACGCCAATCGCTAATTCTCTGGGCGAACTGTATGTAATGCAGCTTTACATGCAGCCCCAGTTATTGGAATCATTGGGAATCGGTTCATTTGACGCCTGGGTGGCAAACTTTGGAGAGCAAGTTACACGCCCCGAGATCGACCCTGCTGGTGGCGGAATGCGTATGCACTCACGACTAGCGCGCTATAAAAATGTGCGCGACGTGATGGCGATGTTTCGGCGGGTTGCTGACGTCAAACTGCTCAAACACCTCAAGTCGATTCTCAACCGACCGCCGATGATCGGGGGTAAGCCGCAGCGGGTGGAAGTCGCGCGCAATCCCTGGCTTGAACAGTACGTGGAACGGCTCCAGGGGCGTGCTAGAGCCGTCCGATCGGGGCGCGTCGACCCTACCGAAGACAACATGCTCAAGATCGGCACGGACGGACGTAAGGCAGCATTCGACATCCGACTAGTTGATCCTAGTGCCCCAGATTTAGCCGACTCCAAACTGAATCGTGGCGTGGAAAACGTGCATCGTATTTGGAAAGACACCGCTGCGGATCGGCTAACGCAGCTAGTGTGGATTGATGTCACATCGCCGGAAAATAAACAGCCGGGGCAACTAAACCTCTACCGTGAATTCGTTGAGAAGTTGGTCGCCAAGGGGGTGCCTCGTGAGGAAATCGCCGTCATTCATGATTACGACGAGAAAACCAAGCCGGGCTTGTTCGTGGACATGAATAAAGGCAAGGTTCGTATCTTACTGGGTTCCACCGATAAGATGGGAACTGGCGTCAACGTACAACGGCTATTGATCGCCAACCATCACTTGGATCCACCGGCCTACCGGCCGGATAAGGTCGAGCAGCGAGACGGGCGCATCCTGCGCCGTGGCAACCTGAACACCAAGGGCGTACATATTTTCCAATACATCGCCAAGGGTTCGTTCGATGCTCGCATGTGGGACATCCTTGAATCGAAAACTAGCTTCATTTCGCAAGCCATGAATGGCGAAGGCGAAGACAGCTTGGAAGAAGATAATGGCGAAATGACGGCCGCTGAAATGAAAGCTGCTGCCAGCGACAATCCACACTTGATGGAGTATGTCGAAGTGGATGCGGCCGTACGCCAATTGGAACTGGAGCGGCGGGCATTCATTGACGAACAACACAGCATTCGTAGTCGCATCAAGAGCGCTGAGTGGAACAGGGACTACAAGCGCAAGACCGCTGATGAATATGAGGTGTTTGCTAAGGAATACGCAGCCTTCCTGGAGTCTTTGGGTGACGCCGAGATTCAGGCTAAGCTCGATGATGCTACGTTCACTGAGAAGAAGCCGTTTGGCGAGGCCCTGCTAGCGAAGATCAATGCACTCAAGGACACCATCAAGCAAACAGGTGAATCACGCAACGATACTTTCTACTTCAAGTTCAACGGCACGAATGGCAAAATCTGGATCGCGTATCAGAAATATAGCGATAGCTTTTTGGTTCATGCTACGCTTGAAAAAGGATCATTAAGAGTTGGCGATCCCTCTCTTGGAGACAGCGATTCGGGGAATGTCACCCGTTTGCTCAATGCACTGCAAGATTCCACCACTAAGCCCGAGGCCCTTCGTTACGAGACTGAGCAGCAGGCTGCTTCTATCATTGAACTGAACAAGCGATTAGGGCGACAATGGGATAAGACAGCGGAGTTGGAGAAAAAGACGCTGCGACGCGGTGAATTATTCAATCTTACGCAACGAGACGACACGCTCGAACAGGAGGTCATGCGAATTCTGACCAGTCGTCTTGGCAAAAAAGTTGTCATTTCGGACACCGCCAAGTATGTGTACGCCGAGGATGGATCTGATGTGCCAGAGCCTGTTCGCGACGCAGCACTCGACGTGGCTAATCAGCATCGCCTTGAACGACGGTTGCGTGAATTGGAACAGCAAAAATCACACGCAGTTGTTTATGAATGGACGCCGCCGCCCACCCCTCCTCCAAAGCGAAAGGGATTCAAGAAAAAGACTGCCACGGACATTCAGCGTGAGGCCGACGATGAAGGTGATTTCGTCGAAGACCCCGGTTTCCTTGGCGCCCGCCGCCGTAAGATTCGGAAAGCAACCATCCATCCTAGCGTGCAGTTCGACAATCCTGAAGTCGAGAAACAGATCCAGCAGTCGCATAGCGTGCAGCCTAAGTCGATTAAGGAGAAGATTGAGGCATCTCTGGAAA
>JADYZV010000197.1 GCA_020852965.1 Pirellulaceae bacterium
GTTCTTAGTTCTTAGTTCTTAGTTCTTAGTTCTTAGTTCTTAGTTCTTAGTTCTTAGTTCTTAGTTCTTAGTTCTTAGTTCTTAGTTCTTAGTTCTTAGTTCTTAGTTCTTGGTGCTTGGTTCTTGGTTCTTGGTTCTTGGTTCTTGGTGCTTGGTTCTTGGTTCTTGGTTCTTGGTTCTTGGTGCTTGGTGCTTGGTGCTTGGTGCTTGGTGCTTGGTTCGCCCCCTGGCCGGCTTGCCCGGCAGGAGCGTGAGTTTTGCAATCAGCAATAGCGAACCCCAAGGCTCGCTCCCCCTCGCCGGCTTGCTCGGCAGGAAGCAAAGTCCAATCATGGGAAGCTTTTTTACCCCGAATAAGCAGTCGACGGGATCAGATGCTCACTCCGTAGGGAGTGAGTGTGCACAGCTTGGCGAACTCGGCAAGGGGAGAATGCTATTTATGAATGCTTCCGGCGATTCATTTGCAAAATAACTGATTCCGATTCGGTGCCGGGCATGGTGTACGAGGCGATGCGGCGCAGTTCGATCTCGGTCATCAACCCTCGATGACGGGCTTCCCCCCGTTCATCGACCCACCGAGGCCCCTTAATAGCCAGCAGCCGATCAAAGCCCATCCAGTACTCGTCCAACCAGCCCAGCAACTGCGAAATATTGCCCACCGCCCGCGTTACCAGGCTATTAAATCGCAGGTCTTCGAGCACATCTTGGACTCGCGTGGCGTGTACGGCTACGGGCAGCTCAAGCCGCTTGACAATATCTTTCACTACCTTGGTTTTCTTGGCCACGCTGTCGCACAGACTGACGGTCAAATCGGGGCGGAGTATCGCTAGCGGAATACCAGGCACCCCCCCACCGGTCCCAACGTCGAGCACCTCTTCGTCTTCACTCAATTGTTCGGCCAACTTGACGGAGTCTAGCAGGTCGCGGCGGGCGAACAGATCGTAATTGGTATGCCGAGTCAAATTGATCTTGGTATTCCACTCCCAGAGGGCCGTGCAGTAGTCCTCGAGCTTGCCCAACACATCGCCGGGCAGGTCGATACCGACACGCTCGGCTGCCTCCTGCAAGCAGCCGCTCGGGCTGGCCTCGTTGGCCTCCATATCTGCCGAACCGGGATCTACGGTATCGGTAGCCAAATTCACGTCGTCCATCGCTGTCCTCACGTTGCTCATCTGCTCAACTCCGTTTGCGTAAAAATCCAGTTCAACAAATCAGTTGTGTCACTCAAATCGTCGACCGCTCGGCAGGCACCTGCAGCCAGCAGTTCGTCTCCGGCGAATCCACCGGTGCAGACCGCCAAGCAGCGCGCCCGCATCGCTCGCGCTAGGGCGACGTCCAGCGGCGTGTCACCGATTACTATAATGCACTCAGGTGGCACTTCTTGTCCACTGCGATTATTGACCGCTGCAATGGTTGGCGCACTTAAATCGGGTCGCTGCGCTCCCAGATCTCCGAAGATGCCAAAATCGAACGCGTCCCACAAACCGAAATGCTCGAGTTTCATTTGAGCTGAGATTGGAAGATTTCCCGTCAGTAAGCCCACATGACACCCCTTAATTTTCCGCAACTCCGCCAAGATGCCTTGAACTCCCGGAAGGACTCGACCGCCGCGCCGCCGTAATTCTTGCGGCAGCCGGGCAAAATAGGCGTTGCTGAGTCGCTCAAAATTTTCTGCTGTGTCGTCCAAGCCATTGAGCGATAGCAATCGAGAGAAAACCCCCAAATCGGTTTGACCATGCAGCGGGACCGATCGCGGATTGGCTATGGCGAATTCGTCGACCAACGCCAGCGACAGCGCCGCGCCACCCGCTCCTTGCGAATCGATGAGCGTGCCGTCGATATCGAATAAAACGTAGCGCGGTGGTCCCAACCGAGAATCCACGGCGGGGACCGCCGTGCTACGTGGTTGTTCCGCAGTTTCCACGGCGGGGACCGCCGTGCTACTTCTGCTCATCTATTCCTCCAAAACCAGCAATTCGACTTTGCGAAAGTCGATAGGATGGCTCTCGCTTTGCAACGAAATGGTCCCTGCCGAAATCAACAGTCCACCCTGCTTTTCAGCCAACATCTTGGCGTGCGCGTCGCGCTCGTCGTACTGCGACTGCGAGTATTCGAGGACAATTTGCCCGTCGATGATATGCTTGATAACCCCCGCGCCATGCACCTCGACTTCGACTCTCACCCACTGCTCGCCCGCATAGGTCTTCGAGCTCGAACTGGTGCAGTGAGGCAGAAATAGCTTGCCGTCCTTCACCACATTGGTTCCGGGCGTGCATAAATTGACCGTCGT
Source organism: Pirellulaceae bacterium (assembly GCA_020852965.1). Classification (GTDB taxonomy): domain Bacteria; phylum Planctomycetota; class Planctomycetia; order Pirellulales; family Pirellulaceae; genus Aureliella. The sequence continues at coordinate 2,291 of JADYZV010000197.1, forward strand.
GCGTGGGTCGCGTCCGTTGCCTCCTAGCAGTTGGCATTCGATCGAGACGGGAAAGTCCTGATCGACAGACATCAGTTTGGGGTCTTCACCATGCAACATCATGCCACTATTGCGAATAGCCCAGCCGGGACCACCAGCACACTGCTCGCCGACAAAACGGTACTCGACGCGCAGCCGATAGTGCGAAAACGGCTTTTCAAAAAATAAGTGACCGAAACGCTCATCGAACTTCGGGTACTGCTCGGGCTCATAGCGCACCTTGAGCAATCCCTCCTCGACGCGAAAAGTATTGCCGTAATTTTCGCCGAGTTCATGATAGCGAATCTTGGGGATCCAGCCGCTCAGATCTTGGCCGTTAAAAAGCTGAATCCAGTCGGCAGCCTGCGGCTCGGTCTTAATGTGGCCCGACGCTCCGTCGTCGGATTCCGTCTTAATGTGGCCCGACGCTCCGTCGTCGGATTCCGTCAAGGCCGCAGATTTTTCGGCTGCCTGCGGCTCGGTCGCTTCCTGCGCGGCTGCGCGAGCTGTCGGGAGCATGAAAAATAGTAGCAACATTGCGGTGAAACACGTTGCGACATTGCTCCCAGCCGGAGGGATTTTGGCGTTTTGATGAAATGCGCCGACCGCAGGTGGCTCTCGGACGCATTGCAACCAGCGAAATGGAGTCGCAACAACGGCAACTGCCGTCGGTTGGGAGAGGAAGCAGGCGAGTGACATTGGGCTACCTTCATGTGAAATAGGTATACTTATGGGGGGAACACCCTGGCTTTGGCCTATTTTTTGGGCATCAGCGGAGGCACGAATGGCTCGGGCAGCGTTGACCGCTCGATGGCAATTGGCGTAAATATACTAGTTGGCGTAGATTCCCCGATGATTAATATAACCGATAATCAACAACAGCTTGTCAGCTCGCAAGGATTCCTAAACTAGCATGACTGCTTTCATACCAAGAGCCGCTTGGCTCAACCTGTGTTATTTTTTGACGTTGGTCGTTTGGGCGCCTGGAAGCGTCTCGGCTCAAGTGGGGAAGGACGAAGAGAATGCTCCGACGGCGGAGCGGCGGGCCACATTAACGAAAGCGGCGGCGGGGGACGAAGAGAATGCTCCGCCGACGGAGCGTCGGGCCACATTGAAGAAGGATTCGGCGAAGAGTAAGGGTGCGTCGTTGAGCCCCTTTGGCGGACTTGGGCTACCGGCACTGGACGGTGCGGCAGCAGGCAAGAAGGCAACCTTCTCTGCATTCTACGAATTGGAGACTGAGGGTAAGGTCGGCCGCATCTCGATCACAGCGGATATCGCGCCTGGCTGGCACTTGTATTCGACGACTCAGCCCGAGGGTGGCCCGATGGCCACCAAGCTCAAGCTGCTTAGTGAAAGCGTCAATCTAACCGGCCCCTTTATCCCCGACCATGCTCCCGACATCGGTTCCGACAAGGCCTGGCCCACATTGCCGATCGAAGAGCATCACGATGTGGTGACTTGGACTGCTCCCTTCGCGGTGTCGCAGGAACTCAAACCCGAGCAAGACACTCTGCAAGTATCGCTCGATGGCCAAGTTTGTATGACGGGAGGTTCCTGCGTTCCTGTTTCGGAAAAGTTGACCGCTAGTTTCAAGGGACATTACGGCGAGACGCCGCGCAGCGATTCCCTGCGCATCACCGGCACTCAGGCGACCTGGACCGCCAGCATCGCACCGGCTCAGGTCAAGCCGGGCGACTTGGCCGTGATCTCGCTGACCGCCGATACCGACGAAGGCTATCACATCTATCCCTTTGTGGAGGAAGATACCGACTATCGCACCGTGATCGTGGCAACCTCCAAAGCGGGCTTGCGATTCGGTAAGCCGCAGACCAAAGCCGCTATCGAAGTAGACGATCGGCTCGACACACCAATCACTTTTCACAGTGGCGATGTCACTTGGCGCATTCCAATTCGCGTGCCCACGAGTGCCGAAGCGGGCGAGTATCCGCTTGAGCTGCAAGTTGGCTTTATGACCTGCAACGATCGTTCGTGCAGTGCGCGCAGTGGGCTGTCGGTAGCCGGCAAGTTGACTGTGACATCAGCCCCATCGACTCCGGAAGCCGCAGCCCCCCTAACTTTTGCTCCGATCGACTACGTGCACGTGGTCGACCGCCCGAGCTTAGTCGACTGGATTGACCAATCGTCATCCGCCACCAGCCTGAGCGACAAAGCAAGTGGCGCGGGGCTCGATATTTGGATGGTATTGGCTGCGTTGGCGGGAGGCTTCATCCTCAACTTCATGCCCTGTGTACTGCCGGTGGTCGGGCTCAAACTGATGAGCTTTGTCACTCAAGCTGGAAGCAGTCGGTCCAAAGTGATCTCGCTCAATATCTCTTTCGTGCTCGGAATTCTATCCGTGATGCTAGTGCTCGCCCTCGCCAACGTCTTCGCGAAATTAGCGGGCGAGGCCTTCGGCTGGGGACAGCAGTTCACCCGTCTGGAATTCCAAGTTCCCATGGCCATGCTGATCTTTGCGATGGCGCTAAGTTTCTTGGGAGTTTGGGAGATCCCCATTCCCGGTTTCGCCACGTCGAACAAGTCGGGTAAGCTGATGGACCAAGAGGGGCTAATGGGTGCCTTTTTCAAGGGTATCCTGACCACATTGCTAGCCACTCCCTGCTCGGGGCCGTTCCTCGGCACGCTATTCGGCCTTACGCTGACCCTGTCGGTCACGTCGATCATCCTGTTGTACTTGTTGGTCGGCGTCGGCTTGGGCTTGCCGTATATCGCCCTCTGCTTCTACCCGGGCGTCATCAAATTGCTCCCCAGGCCCGGCGCGTGGATGGATACGCTCAAGCAAGTCCTCGCCTTTCCGCTGTTGCTGACCGTGGTGTACTTCGTGACCATGATTGCACCCGACTACCGCATTGCCACGTTGACGCTGCTGATCGTAGTGTGGTTCGCTTGTTGGCTCATTGGCCGTGTACCGGCCTATGCAGAAGCCTATCGCATTCGTTCGGTGTGGATCGCAGGCACCGCCTTGACGATCGTCGGTGCGATCGGTGCGTTTACGTACTTGGGGCCCGTGAAACACCACCTACCGTGGATTCCCTACAATGAAGGGACCCTGGCGACGCACCGCGCAGCCGGCAAGACGGTGATGATTGAATTCACGGCTCGTTGGTGTGCGACTTGCCAAGTCAACATGTTGCTCGCGATCGATCGTCCCAAAGTCGCTCGTTTGGTCGACGAGAACGGAGTCGTTCCATTGCTGGCCGACTTTTCAGATGGTTCCCCAGAAATCCAAAACAAGCTCGTCGAGCTCGACAGCCTATCGATCCCGCTGCTGGCCATTTACCCTGCCGATCCATCGGCCCCGCCAATCATCTTGCGCGACACCATTACCGAGTCGCAATTGATCGAAGCCCTCAAAGAGGCTGGCCCCAGCCAACCTCAAAGCAAGCTCACCACCTATACGCACTAATGTGGCCCGACGCCTAAATGTGGCCCGACGCTCCGCGTCGGTTTCCCCTGGCTCTTTTTAGGCCTTTTATAGGCTCGCGAGCGAGCATCGCGCTGCACTCGATCGCAAGCCTACTCTGCCCTGCCCCTACCGACGCGGAGCGTCGAGCCACATCTTACCGGCATATATTGCGCAATCGGAAAAGTTTAACTCATCGGCAGGGGCCAGGTGTGACGATAGTAATGGGTACACGATGCCACAGGCATCGAACGCGGCTGCTGAATTGGAATCTGCGGCCACCATGGAAGATAGCCAACACTTCGTGAACCCTTAGGAATTTGCATGTCCGCCCAGTCGCTCCGCTTGCACGACCTAAACGATCTGAGCCACCGCACTGCCTCGATTCCGCCAGAAATGGATTGTTGTTCTAGCAGCCAGGTGAGAGTTTCTGCCGGGGATGTGCTGCCACTATTGGCCGATGCGGCTTTGACCAATCGAGCCTGGATCGAAGACTTTGCCGATGATACGATGGAGATTCCGCAAGATCTTTACGAAGTGCTACTCGCCTACCGTCGCTTTCGCCAGTCGGCCGCCTAGTGCGACTCTCGCAGTTTTCGAGCGTCGCCGTCTATTGTAGAACAATGCGAAGCCCTCACTATGAAGTTCCCCAAGTACTGGACGCGTGCGGTCAACTCGACTAAAAAGGTCGTTGCGCGCGGCTGGTCTGAGGTAAGCCAGGAAGAGGCGGATCGCAATGCCCAGGCACGACTGCGGCGGATTCTAGCCGCTTTGAAACCTCCCAGGTCATTCGACCTAAATCTCGAACGATACCAATACGTTATCGATAACGTCATCTGCGAAGAAGTCGTCGACCGTATCGAACAAGGCGGTCGAGAGCTGGGTGTCGTGTCGCGGAACGCTTACGGGTCGTTGATTCTCAATGCGGCTGAACTGATGTTTGTCGACATCGACTTTCCTAAACCGTATCGCGGCGGCTGTTTGTTTCTGGGCTGGTTTCGCCGTCAGCCGGTAGAGCCACCTCCAGAAGAAACTGCTTTGGCTTCCGTTCGCCAGTGGCAATCTGAACACCCAGATATTAGCTTACGCGTCTACCGAACCTATGCGGGTCTGCGACTGATGGTCATCAATCGGGCTTTCACAAGTGTCGACCAAGCGGCTGTGGAAGTGATGCAGCAATTGGGAAGCGATACATTGTATGTACAACTGTGTCGTTCACAGCATTGCTTTCGCTCTCGGCTGAGTCCCAAACCGTGGCGGATTGGGATGCAAAAAATTCCTGCCAAGTTTCCATTCGAAACCTCTGCCGAGCAGCAAGCCTTCGAGCAATGGAATGCCCGCTACGTGGCCACCGCAGCCAATTACCGCGTGTGCCGATTCGTCGAGCTCTTGGGGGACGCCGCCCCCCTCGAACAACATCTCGAATTGATCGAACTTCACGATCGACTATGTAGTGTCCAAAGCGACCTCGAGCTGGCGTAGTGGTGATCACCGACAAGTGTTAGTCTTCTCCCAATTCAGTCGCATGCGGATATGGCTGTCTTGACCGCTCGGTTCTACTTGCCAGCTCACAGCAGCGGGGCCATCGTTGAGCGCAGCCAGCCCCAACCCACCGATCGGTGAGGGAGCGGAATGGCCGCCAATGAGCTTGGGTGCGATGAACACATCGCACTGATCGATCTGTCTCAGTTCAAGCAGACTGCCCAGTAGCTCGCCCCCCCCTTCGACCAATACGTTGGTCGCTTCATAGTGACAGGCCAAGTGCTCCAGAAGCGAGTCGAGTCGCACCTGGCGATCGACGTGCGGCGATAAGTGTACTTGGCAACCGAGCTCGCGCAATTGCTCCGCCTTGTCTGACGGAGCGTCGGGGCCGGCAACCAGCAGCACGGGGATCTCTCGCGCAGTGCGGACCAATTGACTATCGAGCGGGAGTCGCAGATGCGAATCGAGCACGACGCGTAGCGCTGTTCGTGGCGGCGAATGCAGGGTGCGCGCGGTCAATCGTGGATTGTCGACCAAGGCGGTTCGGCTGCCGACCACGATGGCGTCAACTCGACCGCGCAGCTCTTGCACCCGCGCGCGGCTGGTTTCGCAGGAGATCCATTGGCTTTGCCCCGCATGTGTTGCCAGCTTGCCATCCAGGCTCATGGCCCATTTGGCGATCATCCAGGGGCGTCCGTGGCTTAATCGCTTGAGATAGGGGGCCAACAATTGCTTGGCAGCCGACTGTTCCACACCGACCTCGACGCTCACTCCGGCGGCGCGAAGCGCGGCGACCCCCTGTCCGGCGACTTGGGGGAAGGGATCGAGCTGTGCGGTTACGACGCGGGCGATACCCGCTTCGATCAAGGCCGCCGTACAGGGAGGTGTTTTACCATGATGACAACACGGTTCGAGTGTGACGTAAGCCGTGGCACCCACGAGCCGTGCGGCGTGTCCGCGCTGTCGAGCGTCCTCCAAGGCAGCTCGCTCGGCATGTGCCTGGCCGAAACGAGCATGATAGCCTTCTCCCAGCAACGCTTCATCGTTGGCCCCAATTCCGGCAGTCCCACCCACCAGCACACAGCCGACAAGCGGATTGGGTTCGACGTAGCCCTCTCCGCGCGCGGCGAGCGCCAGCGCGCGTTGCATCCACTGGTTTACGAGCCCGGTAGCCACAGCTTGCTTTCCCCAGTTGCCGCTGGGCCTTCCTGTCCCGGGAGGACCAGCCCGCCGCTGGGTTCACTTTGCATAGATTGTTGCTGTAAGCGGTGGGCCAATTCGTCGGTGTCAGCCCCGCGAGGCCCTGCCGACATGCCGCCACGCCCACTCTGCTGCATGGCGTATTGCATGAAGCTCATCAGGTAGGGATCTTCGGGATTGGCCATGGCGGCGTTCATCATCGTCTGTTCGGCCTCTTGCGGGCGACCGGCTGCGACGAGCAATTGCACCAACTCGACGACCACCTTTCCAACCGAAGCCTTCACGGCTTGCAAGCGTTCGATCAATTCGCGGCAGTAGTCGATCTTTTCCGAGAGCTGGTTCGTAAGCATCTTCAGCCCCGATAGGGCTGCGATCTGTATTTGCGGGTTGTCTGCTAAGCTCGCGCGCTGGCGCACCGCCAAACTACAGTGATAGAATACACGACTGGCACCGAGGCTCATCGCGCGGGCCAATACGCCTTGCAAGTGAGCATCGCTCAATTGGCTGAGGTCCAGCCGGTCGAGGTCGATGATGTTGGTGATGCGAATATTGCCGGCCGTTATTTCAACGGTGGTGGCAGGACGCTCGAGCCCCAATTGTTGATACAAATCCGTAATGCAATCGGCCGGGACAATTAGCGCCTGCTCTCCTTCGAGGTGGCATAATAGGCCGGCGAGCTGCCCCCGAAACCGCTCTTGCTCGGCAGCTTCACGTGGAGTCGCTCCATCGAAAATCTTCAGCGGAAGTCCGAGGAACTCGTCGATCAACAGTTTGCCGGCTTCTTCAATCGTGAGGGCTTCGCGTTGCGGAAACGCCATCTTGGGACGGCTGAGAAATTCAACGTAGGTCCGCCTACCTTGCTCGATCGATAGCTCGATCTCGCTGCCCAGTTGCAGTAGTTCGAGCGTTTGATCCACGACGCGTTGGTGAGGCGGAAAACGTGTTCCCAGCAACAGAGCCCGCGCAGGTTTGTCGGTCTGCTTGGCAAACAACACCACGGTGGCTACCGCAGTGGCAATCGTTCTCGATGCCGCATCATCTGTGGTGTTCTCCGCAGCATCGGCAACCGCGACAGCTTTGACAGGCGCATCGAAAATGGTGTAGACACGTCTCGCGGGCACATCATCGTTGACCAGAACGGCATAGTAGTTTTGTATCTCGGCAGCAACTTGCCCTTCGATAGGTTCTACGTGCTCCAATGGTGCGAAGGCTTCCATGATTCGCTCGAGCGAGTCGATCTCCGCGTAACGCCAGATGACCTCCGTTTGCAGCGCTGGATGCTCGCTCTCCAACTCGAATGACAAGGCGCTGAAGTAGGCGCGATCATTGGGTGTCAGCTCCAAATGCTCTGCCAGCTTGCAGGCTGTGGTATGGGCACCACTCTGATTGAGCTGTGCCAACTGTGCGCGCAGTAATTGGCTGAGCGGCCCCGGCTGATCGGGGAAATCGCGCAGGATCGAACGCAATTTGGTCTCGGCCTGTGAGAAGCTGAAGATGCGTGCCAGGGAAACGACTTCCGCCAGGCGCTCTTTCCATGCGGCTCCGGGGGGATCGTCGATCAGGCGAGTGGGAACTTTGGTGATCAAGTTCAGCGCCTGATCCTGCAAGACCGAAGGTTCGTCACTGCGCTGATCGCCTTGGAGCATCTGCTGCACTTCGCCCCAGTAGCCAGCCAACGAGAGCCTGTCCGCTTTCATCAACGACTGCAGCAAGAGTTCGATCGCCAGCAGGGTCAAGGAGGGCAATGACTCGCGAGATTCGGATAGTCCATCGAGCAGATAATGAGCCGCGTTCTCGACAGGCTCTTCGTCCAGCGAGGAGGCGAGCGACTTCATGATCAGCGCGAGCGGGTTGTCGGGCTTGAGCTTCAAGAATCGATGGGCGGTCTCCTTGAACGAATCGAGCTCTTGCATGCCGAGCGCAAGCTCACCCTTGATGGCCAGCAACCAAGCGGCGTTGGGCGTCTTGGCTAGCATCTGATTGATGCGATCCATGGCGGCTAGCTCTTGCCCACCTTCGATCAAGCGAATCAGTTTTTCGTAGTCTTGGGGTTGTTCCACACACTTGCAGAACTTCATTTTTTTGCCACTGCCGCAGGGACATGGCGAGTATTGATCGAGGGGCATGAATCCGTTGCTTTCTGGAGGATGTCTTCAGATAAGCCGGCCATTCTACCAAACTTCAAAAATCGCTGCGACAGCTAATTTACCGGGGAATCCGTCCCCAAGGCCGTCCCCGAGACAGCGCCCAAAAGCGACGCATGGTGGGCCTGAACGTTCTTATAGAGCTGCTGGATCTGCGTTCGCATCGCCGCCAATTCGGCCACCGTACCGGCGACGGCTTCCTCCAGAATTTTCACCTCGCGCTGGTAATTCCCCAAGTCGCTGCTGAGCTCCTGCTTCTCAATTTGCCGAAAGCTGATCATTTCATCCAGAGCCTGCTTGGCTTTTTCCACTTCGCTTTGGTCCCGCTGGGCCAGTGCCGTCGCCGCCTCTACCTCACTCTTGCGGACTATGGCGTGTACAAACGCCTCTTCGTAATCGATCAGCGGACGGACATAGACGCGCCGCACCAATTCGAGCACACCACTGTCGATCAATGGGCGAGCGACCGCTTGAGGAAGAAGAATACGCTTACCCTTACTGTCGGCGGTAAGTGTAACCAGCCCATCGTCACCCCGCTTGAGTCGCGTATCGATGCTGCGTCCCGAGGCATCAAAGAATCCCCGCTCGGTAGCGTCGGCGACCTCTCGGCTGTCGACGTCTAGCTTATACTCCTTGAGCACGTTGACTTGAACCCACACGTCTTCGGCTGGGTCACTGTCATCTGCCGGTTTTCCGTCGCGTAGGTACGAGTTGATGATTTCGGTTTGCTGATCGTTGTCGTTGGGGACATTGGCCAGCAGCCCACGCACCATCTCTTCATCCGGAGTACCGAACGCTTCGTCGTCCGAGGGTTGGGAACCGGGGAGGGTAAATACATCGTGGCTATCGAGTGGCAACAGCTCATACAGCGTCCAATTCGTCGCCGATCCACTGGCAATGTGCTGCTGTTGAGCCGCCGTGAGCTCTAGTGTCGGTGCAAGCGTTACTTGGCCCGCTTGGCTTTCTTTGACCGCAAACTCCCCCAAGTAATAGACGGGAATGGGTTGCTCCGCTTCATTGAGTTGCTCCGCAAAACCATAAACGATCGTCCCCGTCGGCAAACTCTCGCTCGATGGGGCAGCGGGCGCCGCTGCCGCCGCTGGTTCTTCCGCCAATGGATCCGCTTCGACACCTTCCGCGGCTGAGCCCGCATCAGCCGACGAAAGATCGAGTTGATAGGTGCCATCGACCGATTGCAACAAATCCAGGCTGCGCCACACCCGCCCTCGATCCGCAGTCATGCGCCGCAACATACTTTGCGCCGGCACCACGGCATCCACTTCCTCAGGCGACGTCGCGGTATTGAAACTACCCCACATCAACTTTTGCGTCTGAGCCAATTCCGTCTCCGCCGCTATGCGATGGTTATAGGCTTCTTCAGTGGCTGTGACCCGGCGGTAGTGCACGCCTGCCGAAAAGATCAGCAGAACCCAACACTCGATGAATAGAAAGCTGAGCAGGATGCTATGCAGCCACCCCCAGCCACGCGCGCTCACCACTAACACGTATATAAATACGATCAGCGAGACTAATAACAGCAATAGAATAAGGATTCCACCCAAACCCATGGCAGCTTCATTTCCAGATCAGGAGGTGCTGAGAAGTGTCGGTAAGACCTTCAGTTTAGTTGCTATGCGGCCTCCATGTTAACGATTTCGCAGTTGTTTTTCTTAGAAGCGACAATTAAACCCCGCCCAAGGGTGGTTTTCAACTCGGTCAATCCAGCGTCAACCCGGCGAAACTAGGTTAGTCGGGGCAACCAGGGCAACTGGTGCGGTTGGAGTATTCGCTGTCAAGCCTATAGTCCCTACAAGCCGAAATCGAGGGATAACCGACCATCTGTCTTCGTTCCCAACTGAGCGGCGCAATGCTACGACCCATGAAATCAACTCCAGGCTGTACGCCACTGTCTCGCCAGTTTCGCGCCGCCGTGCGCGGTATGGCCCTGTTCTCCGTCATGGCCGCGGGGATCGTCAGCACGGGCTGCACTCGCCAAAAATACCGCGCTAAGGTAGACACCGAAGCCTACTACTTGATCGATCAAAAGGTCGCCGAGAGTTGCGAAGCTACATCGCTCCCCTATCGCATCGAGATCGACCCTCGAAGTCGCATGTTCGATCCGTTCAATCCCGATCGACCGCCGATGCCCGAGGACGATCCGCAATCGAATCGCTACATGCGAATGGTCGATGGCAAGAAGGGTTATCCGCTGTGGGAGGCTAACGGGCGCACCAACACGGCCGAAAATCCGCAGTGGTGGAGTACCCTACCGCTCGATTCGCGCGGTGTGCTGGTGCTCGATATGAACGAAGCGGTACGCACTGCGTTGTTGCACTCGTCCAGCTACCAACGCAATATGGAAGAGGTCTACCTTTCGGCGCTGGATGTCAGCAGCGAGCGTTTCTTGCTCGATTCGCAGTTTTTTGCTGGCTGGGGCTCGAGCGCTGCTCGTAGCGGATCGCGCGTCAGTCCGCCCAACGGGAGTACACTGATCACGACTGGCCCCACCGGCGTACAAATGTCCAAGCTGTCCGCCAGCGGTGCGAACCTGTTGGTTGGCTTTGCCAACTCGATGACTTGGCAATTGATCGGCACGGACAATTACAGTTCCAACTCGCTGCTGAATTTTTCATTGATACAGCCACTTTTGCGGCAGGGTGGGCGCGACGTGGTATTGGAGCGGCTGACATTGGCTGAGCGCGCGTTGCTGGCCAACGTGCGCGCCATGGAGCGCTATCGCCGCGAGTTCTATGTCAACATCGCCACGGGACGCAACACCCAGACGAATCCATCTCGGCGAGGCGGTGTGTTCGGTGGCGCCGGTTTTGGTGGTTTTACAGGCCTAGGTGGCGGCTTCGGCACACTGGGCGGCAGCGGGGGCGGGGGAGGCGGCATACAAGTTCAAAATGCCAGCGGCTACTTGGGACTGCTGCAAACTCAACTGAGTATCCTCAATGCCCAAGAGAATGTCGCCCAGTTGACGGATGTCTATTTGGAGCTGCGCGATAACTATCGCGAGTTGTTGATGACGGTCCCCACCACGCAGTCTGAAATACCGACAAGCCAGATCCAGGTGGCCACCGCCCTGCAGCAAGTGTATTCCGCTCAGACCAGCCTGATCGGGCTGCACGCTTCCTATCAATCGACACTTGATAGTTTTAAATCCGATATGGGACTGCCTCCCTATCTCTGCGTCGAGATCCGCGATCCGTTGCTCAATCGCTTCAAATTGATATCGCAGGGAATGCGCGATCGCCGTGGGGAAGTAGGGCGAGTCCGCATTCAGGTCGGCGAGGTTAACACTGCCATCCTGGAAATGAGCCAAAGTGCGAATGCTGACACTGGCCAATCCGTCCGCTCGATCGAAAGTAGCGCCGAGTTAGTCCAAATGCTCGCTGCGGTGCAACGCGATTTGAAACCTATCGAAGCCATTCAACGAACGATCATCGATAGTGATATCGCTGAGATCCGCGATGATATCGCAATCCTTCGGCAAGCCATCCCCAAACGTCGCTCCCAACTCACTCGACTGCTCGATTCGGTCACACGGGAAAGCGATATGGTTTGCGCGCTGCTACCAACTGGGACACTCAATACATCATTTCTCGACGGCGAGGGGCTCGAGCAGCTTCCCGACGAACTGACCGCTGAGCTCGATCGGTTCGAAGTTAAATTCAAAGAGCAAGCAGAAATACTGAGCGAACTATTCGATAGCATCGATCGCGTCGCCAAGAATCTGGATAAAGCCGCTTCACCTGCGGCGCGCTTTGCTGAGATATCCCAAATCGTGATTCTCAACTCGCAGGACTTGCTGGCGTCAATCAACGAGAATCTGCTGGGACTGCAAATCGTGCAAGCCAAAGCGCGCACCGAGGCAGCGCTGCTTCCCGAAGTCGATATTGAACCGATCGAAGCTGTGCAAATTGCTCGCGCTAACCGCCGCGATTGGCTGAATAATCGCGCCTCGCTGGTCAACAGTTGGCGAGCCATCGAGGTGGTGGCAGACAATCTCGAAAGCGTATTGAACTTGACCCTGGCCGGCGATGTACGCAACGTAGGGGACAATCCGCTCGCCTTCCACAGTACGGCAGGCACGCTCCGGGCTGGCGTGGCTTGGGATGCTCCCATCACACGACTGCAGGAACGCAACAACTATCGGCAAGTGCTGATCGAGTACCAGCGAGCGAAACGGACCTACTATGCATTCGAGGATGGTGTGTGGCGCACGATGCGCACCACGCTGCGGACGGTTCGACAGAATCAACTCACTTTTGAAATCCAACGCTTTGCCATACAGAATGCGGCACTGACGATCGGCCTCAATCAAGACCGCGCCCGTATCAACGAAGTGCTGGGAACCTCCGGCCCACCTACGGCGGCGAACGACTATGCCAACGCCATCAATTCGCTGCTCAATGCGCAACAAGCGTTGATCGGTACGTTTGTGAACTTCGAATCGCTGCGCCGAAGCTTGGACCTCGATATGGGAACGATGCAACTCGACGCTGAAGGCTTGTGGATCGATCCCGGTCCCATCCGCAGCGATACGCTCGGTGGCAGCTTTGGTAATGCGGTGATGGACTTCGGTCTCAACGAACGCGAAATGGAAATGCGCGATCGGATCGAAGCTCTCGGCGGTCAGCCAATCGAAGTCGCTCCATCCGACCGCCTGCCTCCATCGATCGATCCCGGTGAAGACAATCCGACCCTGCGCGCTGTCGCTCGAGATCCGATATTCAGCGACGCGCAAGCTTCGACGGGAATCGCGCCGAACTTTGCATCGCCAACTGGTGGAAAGGCAGCGCCTGTCGGAATGGCTCTGCCACTGCAGATACTACCAGCTAGCAACAACAATCCGTTGAGCGGTCGCTACTGATTCGCAGGAGTCTACACCAAGCCCTTGCGCACAGCCCACACAGCAGCTTGGGTGCGATCGGAAACGCCCACTTTGCGCAAGATGTGCTGCACGTGCTCTTTCACGGTTTCGTAACTAATCCCCAAGGCGAGCGCAATCTCTTTGTTAGTAAGTCCGTTAGCCAACTGCCGCAAGACTTCGCTCTCGCGCTGTGTCAGCGGCACTTCGACGTCGGATACCACACGCGGTGTCGCGAGCGCACCAGTCACGCGACGCAATTCTTCACGCGTCCAAGCCGACTCGCCCCGTACGGCCAACTGAATTGTCTCCAACAAACGCTCGCGTGAGTCGTGTTTGAGCACATAGGCGGCCGCGCCTAGCGCTACGGCCCGTGCAATATAGGTCGGGTTGTCGTAGGATGAAAAGAGGATCACCGGCAGCTCGGGATAGTCGAGCTTCAAACGCCCCAGCACATGCAATCCATCGCCGTTTGGCATGCGGACATCCATCAATACCACGTCTGGTTTTTCCGCCGCAACTTTCTGAAGCACTTCCTCACCCGATGTCGCTTCGGCGGCAACAACCACGCCGGTTCCTTCGAGAATGTTCTTCAGACCCATCCGAACCACCTGATGGTCGTCGGCGACTAGCAATGAAATGGACATATCTGTTCGCTCGCTTCGATAAGAATACTACCCGAATGGTTGCTGGCGATAACCTCTGTAGAGAGCCGCATTCTCTTAGAGTACCACGCATAGGGGGGTGTGGGAACCCGCAGCCTCCAAGATTTTAAGATAAATTTTGAAGGCTATGGGTTGACTGCGGAGCCTTCGGCTCGGCTCAACAAGCCGTCGTGATCAACGTCCAGTCGCTCGAAATCGCTCGGCTCCCCTAGAAATTCGCCACGGCTAATGTTGGCGTCACGGTTGGCGTCCATCGCGCTGAACCAATCCGGATCGACTGCGGGCTCACTAGCCGTCCCATTTGCCGAAATCGCTTCCAACCGCCGATCACTGCGGTTGGCTCTGAGCGATACAACCAACGGGAGCTCGTTGGGCGCAATCGCCCCGTCACCGTCCCGGTCGAGTTCACTGAAGCGAGTCGTCAGTTGCTCGATCTCCGCTTGCGAAAGTCGTTGATCCGCATTGCTGTCTAAAAGTTGAAATGCAGGTTGGCTCGACAACATCCACTGCGCCATGACGCGCGCCGATTGTCGCACCGAGAGCCATTGCCAAGCCCGTGCGAATTCGGCGTCACTCAGTTGTTGGTCCTGGTCCTCATCGAGAACATCGAACGCGTCTGGCTGCAGTTCGAGTCGGCTCACAAGGAACGTTTTGAATTGCGGATTCTGCAGAGCTTGAGCTAGTTGCTGTCGCCACAGTTGTTTGCTTCGAGCCGAAAAGCCGTCGAGAGCGGTGATGCCTAGCGAACAATCGCCGCACACCAACGTTCCGCCTTCGAGTCGACCGTGCCAAGCCGCAGAAGAAGTATCAGCCACTAGACCGTGCACTTGCACCGCGCCGATAGGATCGCTAGCAGTAGCCGAATCTCCGGTTTCCGCTAGCTCGCTGTCAGGCCAGCCAAGGTAGATATGTGCCTGGGCGGGAATAGTGGCCAGTTGTTGCAATTCCTTCTGATCGACCGCTTGATCTTGATTCAAGTCGATCGCCTGCCATTGTGCATCGCTCCACCCCATCCACTGCGATCGCGACAGTTCGGCTAAGAAGGTATAGTGCCTTAAGGTCTCGTTTGCTAACTTGCGCGCCGCCTTGTCCGCAGTCGTCTTCTCGCTAGCCGTTTGCGCCGTGCCATCTTTCGCTCGATTGCCCGAAGCGGATGCACTTTCCGATCGCGAATCTGCCTCGGACGTATCGAGCAACAGTAGAGTCTGATTACGGAGAAAACTATTGCGATTCTCCCCATTGATCATGGCCATCTGCGACGCATTGTCACTCGAATCCGACCACTCGGCAAGCGTTATTAGGCCATCCGTATTGAGGTCACGGCGGCTCAGAGATTCCGCGAATTGATCGCGCTCGCTGGCGTCGAGACCATGGTCTTGATTCAGGTCACCGCTCCCCCAGGGTGATGTATTGGGTCGCCGATCGGGAGCTTCGCCGATATCGGCGACCTGCAAGGCTGCCCAGCGCTCTAGTCCTCGCGACAGAAACATGCGCAGTTCTTGCGCGCTTACTCTTGCATCGCGGTCGCTGTCGTACTGGTCGATCAACTGCCCTGTCTGTTCCGACGACGCGACCAAATTCCCCAGCCACCCCGACTGTACCAATGGTAGTTCGAGCAATTGCTCCCATGAGATCGACAGCTCGGACGATGCAAGCGATGATTCCGAAATACCTTCAGCGGGATTCGTCGCTGGCGTTGTCGTCAGTAGTTCGGCTGTGGCTCGCGTGAGCAAGCGATCGTTGGCCTCACGCAAGCTCAGATTGCCGACGTTGACCGACAAGTCGATGACGATCGGCCCGGTCTCCGCCAAGGCCACGAGCCGTTGCGTGGTCCAACTACCACGGGGAACCCAAGTGGCAGCAGCACCGCCACTGGACGCCTCGGCTGAATGGTCGCGACCCGATGCCAATGTGGCCCGACGCTCCGCCGTCGGAACGCTCAGTGCCGAAACTTCGCCCGTGTCGGAGTGAATCCGTGCTTCTGCATTTTGCCCTGTCACATTTTGCTCTGTCAATTGCTCGGTAGCTTCTGCTGCGCTCGCTTCAACGACGGTCGCAGTTTTATCACCGGCAGCTATCGAATCCCGAGGCGATCGACGAGCACAGCCCCAACCGCCCAATAGGCACAGGCCCATTGCCACGCACTGAATCGCTCGCAATAAATGGTTCATGAATGTGCCTCGCTACTCTAACGAATTTTTGCTCCCCTCGCCCTGGTACTCCGGGGAGAGGGGCTGGGGGTGAGGGGCAAACGGGCCGCGACACAAGCATTGAATCCAAAGTGTTACTAGTAGCCATTCTATCGTAGCAAATCGAACTCTTCCCCAGCTCGAGGCATCGTGTTCCATTCACGAATTTCATAGTACGCCACCTCACAACCTTTGTCTTGACTTTTGCTGGTCTCGGCCGAACAAATATCGCCATGGTTGTTTGCAATCGTACTACAATACTGCAACTAGTTACGAACTACGAACGATTCAACGAAACGAAAGGACCCTGTGTGCTTCGCGACGGTCGAGATTTTACAGCCCAAATGCGCGATGATTTTTTACGCGATGATTTAACTCAGCTCGTGCGTCTGGCGATCCGCGAAGACCTTTCTCGCGGTATGGATTTGACTACGCTGGCGGTGGTGCCACCTGGTTTGCCAGCTTCAGCTCAGATCGTGGCCCGCGTGGCGGGAGTGGCGGCTGGTATTGATTTGATCTCATGGATTGTGGAAACGATCGGAGTCGACCTTTCGGTCGAGCTGAATACCTCAGACTCCGACCGCTTTGAACCGCAGCAGATTCTAGCAACACTCGCTGGCGATGCGCGCGACGTGCTGACCTGCGAGCGAACGATCTTGAATTTCCTGGGACGCCTATGTGGCATCGCGACGTGGACGGCCCAACACGTTGCCGTCTTGCATGGCTTGACCACGCGTCTGTACGACACCCGCAAGACGACTCCCGGTTGGCGGCGGCTGGAAAAGTACGCCGTGCATTGCGGAGGAGGGCACAATCATCGCAGCGGGCTGTACGATGCCGTGTTGATTAAGGATAACCACTTGGCATGCCACGCGCGGAGTACTGGGCAATTGCTTTCACCCAGCCAAGCGATCTTGCAGACGCGGAACTTTCTCGCCGAGCAGCCCGACGCCGCCAGCGATGCGATTGTAGAAATTGAAGTCGATTCGCTCGAACAGCTTGTCGATGCACTCACAGCGGCGCCCGATATCGTACTGCTCGACAACATGAGCAACGAGCAATTGCGTCAGGCCGTTGGCCTG
The DNA here is from genome assembly GCA_020852965.1 of Pirellulaceae bacterium. GTDB lineage: Bacteria > Planctomycetota > Planctomycetia > Pirellulales > Pirellulaceae > Aureliella. Next base: position 19,368 of record JADYZV010000197.1, read on the forward strand.
CGCGACGCGGCAAATCGCGGGGTGCAGTTAGAAGCATCCGGTGGAGTCAACTTGCAAACCTTGCGCGGAATCGCCGAGACGGGCGTCGACCGCATCAGCGTCGGTGCGCTCACCCACTCGGCCATCAATCTCGATCTCGGGCTCGACTGGGTGCTAAGCCGGGATGATTCATGAGTACCTAAATCATGCTACAGGGTGCCCTCCCGCGTGCGCTCGTGGTACCACACATCTCGATTCTGCATCGGTCCCCTGCCAGCTTGTCCGGCATGAGCCAAGTTTTAAGAACAGAAATAGATCACGACGAAAGCGCACCAGCCTTACCACTTTTCCACCCGCCCGCCTCCTGAGGTGGCGAGCGGCGAGGGCTACCTTAGCCACGGCTGGCACTGAAAGTCAAGAATCTCAAGCGATATTCGTCTGGCAGGAGAGGACCATAGACGAAAAACTCGACCGACGGCATTTGGATATCTGAGGCTAGTTCGGCTATTGGCTGAGATTCTAGTTTGATTCCACGACAAGTAGTCGGCCCAATTTCAAGCGTACTGGCTATCAAGCTGTCGCTAGGTGGCTCTTCTCTGGCTGGCTCATCGCTCACGGCTGGCTCATCGCTTTCTGTCTGGGCGCCCTCGATGGATTGGTCATCGGGCGGCGCTACGGCATGCGGATTCTGCGTAGTGATAGCGAAGCTTGGTAGTTGAGGCTCGCCGGTCGGGAGCCACGTGCCGCGAAGGCTGACCAGCAGATCGATTTCTTCCGGAGTCGTATCCCCCGAGCCATCCAAATCACTGAGTGGATAATAACCATCGTCGCTGACCGACTTGCTACGCGCCAGCACGCCAGCGGTCACATCGTTCCCCAATACGACGCCATCCCCTGAAAGGTCACCTGCTAAGACATGGATACGATAGTAAAAGTTGCCACCAGCATTGCCGTCACCAGAAGTCGTTTGACTACCGCCGTCGAGCCACTCACCATCGAGTTGATTGCCGGCTTCATCGCTGAGGGCGTCGTGAATTCCGATGGCCAGCTTGTCCTCACTTAGCGGCTCGGAAAACTGAATGGTGGCAACGCGACTTTCCATGTGGTAGTTCACCGTGAAGAGTGACTGGTAGTCCGCGATGCGCGCTCCGAAGATCTTTATCATGGAGCTATCGAACGTAGCTCCGACATCTTCACTGAATTGAATTTGAATCTGATCGATGTTGGTCCAGGGCAAGCTGGCATGTTGCCGGGTCAGTGCGGACATCGGGAAACCAGTGCGCTGTTCTGGATCGATGCGGTCTAAGTAGGAACTATCCCACGCTTGAGAACTGACTCGTACGGAAACAATACGAGGTGGAGTGACATCGGTGTCAGAGGCGATCGACGCAGGACTGCCATCGAATGGTTCCGGATCGCTTTGGGTTGTATTCGAAGGCGATGCGCTTAGCAGGCGACGTGCCTCTAACGATTCGATTCGTAGGCGTCGCTGAGACCGAATTCGATGATTCTGCATAATGCCTCCCCGCTCGATGCACAAGTTGAGCACGTATAAGTCGAGTCTCGTGGTCTGCCAAGGAACAATTAGGGTAATGGACGAGATCACGAGTCCGTGTGCTTCGTTAGACGTTGAGGACTCATAACCTCGATCACTACCTCCAACCCCGAAATCAAGAATGGGCGAAGCACTAGCGACCGGTCGACTACTCCTGAAAGTGTACAGTATTGCAAGGGTTGCAAGAGTGGTTGAGAACCTATTTGGGCCGTCTCATCCGCCCGTCTGCTGGGGGGCATTGCTGCCAAAGATTTTTCGTCATTTTTTCCAGTTCCAACCGTTGCCGAGCTACAGCCGTCGCTAAATCTAGTAGATTCAGCCGGTATACGACAGCCGAATTCTTAGCTCTCTCTTCAGGAGTGTACCGCTGTCGGCGAGACGCAAACTGGATGGGTGATCATATGAGAACACTTCATTGGATGACTTTCTTGGCAGGGTTGCTAGTAGTAACGGGTACGACGCGCGCAGCGATCGTGAGCATCGAGAATGTTGACGTACTACAAAACGCCGGCGAGATCAGCGTGGGTGTTTTTCTGACGAACGACTCAGGAGCAGAACTGTTGCTTGGGGCGTATGACGTACCCATCGACTTTGGTGCCGCTGGGATCACTGCGCTTCCAACAGGCATCACCTACGTCGGCGTGGCCGATTCGATCATTACCCAGGGCAGCATATTGCAATGGATACCCGACCCAACGAGTTTAGGAGATATCGTCGCCCAAGATGTTTCCACGGCAGATCCTCCGCAGTTTCCTCCCATTGCGGACGGAGGCACCGTGAGGCTGGTTAATCTAAGATTCAACGTCGCGACCGCCGCGTTGGGAACTGAATTCAGTATAGCGCCGATGGCGGGACATCCGTTTTTCAACATCAGTGACAACAGCCAGCCGCCGGTAGTGCTGCCAATTACTGGAACTACGGCGGGAAGACTACGAGTAGTCCCTGAGCCGAGTGGCTTGTTGGCGCTGGGGGTCTTTTCAGGCATGTTGGTCTTAGCGCGACGCAAGCGTCAGCGGATATAAGCGCTAGATCAAAACAATTTTTTTGTTTCAACTCATCACTAACGCAACTCATCACTAACGCTTCGCACAGTATTTCTGAACACGCTTGTCGGCAGCGGTCACGCGCCACCGGCGAGCAAATCTGTTTAACCCGGATTATTCATGACTACCTAAATCAGCTGCAGGGTCCCCTCCCGCGTGCGGGAGGGTCGGGCTATCAGGCCCGGGGAGGGCTAACCTTACATGCATTTCCAGTTCGAGCCCTCCCCGCTCGCCGACCAACGCTGCGCGTCGCTCCCCGAATCTCAAATCCAAGCCATGTCCAACTATTTGTTATACAAATGAGCCCAATCATGCAACACGTATCAAACAAGAAGCGGAATTGCCTAAGCTGGAGTCAATTGTTTCGCAGCAGTGTTAGAAGCTCAGCCAGGCGAAGCTGCCGGTTGTTGGGCCGCATTGAGGTACTGGAAGCGAGACTCGCGTTGGCCGCTGATGCGGTAACATTATTTCCACTATTGGGACCGCCCGCAGATCCTATGACCGGTGGAGTGGGTACCTTTGCAGCCGGTGCGATACCTTCGGGCAGCAACATCATTCCACCGGCTGCGCCTGGCATCGACTTGGAACCTTGGGCTTTTACCGGATGGGACGACGCACTGGTTATTTCCAAGGACACTGGCACCAATACCAGCGGTAGTAGCTTTACTACCGCAGATACGATTTTCGTCGATCTAGGTTGGGCAAACCTTGGAACCGTCACCGCTCTAGCCAACACGTTCACGACTCGCTTAACCATCGACGGCGTGACTCGCGCTAACTTCTCGACAGGTTTTGACCTACCGACCAATTGGGGTGCGGCCGTTCAAGACTTCAACGTAGGAACGTTTACCGCCGGCGTGCATACATTCACGCTAAGCGTTGATGTTGACAATACGGTGGTCGAGTCGAATGAAGCAAACAATGTGCGCACTCGGACCATCACGGTTACCGCGCCGAGTATCGCTGACTGGGGCGACGCACCGACCAATGTGCAATCAGCCCTGACTGCTAGCTATCCGACTCTACTCTCCGACAACGGGGCACGCCATACCGTGGTGACAGGCTTTAGCATTGGCAGTGCTGTCGATACCGAACCCGATGGGCAACCCTCCATCGGTGCCTTCCTGGACGATTCGAGCTCAACAACCGACGACGAGGATGGAGTCGAGTTCGTTGGCACACCTACTGTTGGTCAACTGTCGTTGATGCGAGTTGCGGTGACCAATACGGCTGGCATGACCAACCCGTATCTCGATGTATGGATCGATTTCAACCGCGACGGAGATTGGGGGGATGCGGGTGAGTCGGTGTGGAGTGCAGCAGCCGTTGCGGGAAACAATCCGCTTCACTTCGCGGTGCCCGCTACCGCAGCGACTGGCTCGACCTATGCCCGCGTGCGTCTGCACGATGGCACGACTCCCTTGGCTCCCACCGGACTTGCAAGTAGTGGTGAAGTTGAAGACTACTTGTTGACGATCACCGCACCGGGTGTATGGATTGAGCAAGGTCCCTCGCCAGTCCAAGATGCCCAAGTCGAGAATGTTGTTCCCGACAATCAAGTCAATGGTGCATTGCATACCGTGATTGCCCACCCAACGAACCCGGACATACTGTATGTTGGCGGTACGAACGGCGGAATCTGGAAAACCACCAACGCCACAGCTCTCAATCCTAAGTGGATACCGCAGACCGACTTCCAACGGTCGCTGTCGATCGGATCGATGGCCATGGATCCGACCGATGCGGCGCATAATACTTTGGTGGCAGGGACGGGGAACTATAGTAGCTTGGGTGGTGTCGGAGGGCAGCGAGGTTTAGTCTATCGCACCACCGATGGCGGTAGCACTTGGATCGACGCTGGGAGTAATGGTCTCGAGACAGCGGGAGAGAACATCTCTGGCATCGCAGCCCGCGGCAATACCATCGTGGTTACTTCATCGGCCAACTTTGGGGGGATCTTCCGCAGTAGCGATGCAGGTGCCAATTTTGTCGGCGTCTCGGCTGCAGACTTTGTCCCAGGCGACAATTTTACGGATCTGGTCGTTGATTCCAGTGATCCCAGCGGTCAACGCCTGTATGCCGCTGCGATGGGTAGTGGCGGGCCAGGAGGGATCTACCGCTCCGACGATTTTGGGGCTACTTGGACCAAGATCACGAGCCCTGCAATCCACGCAGACATGCAGAATCTGCTGGTCAGTTCGAACAATGTCGAGATGGCCGTGCACCCTACAACGGGGCGACTATTTGTGGCCGTGCTTGTCGGCGGGCAGGCGCGTGGCATCTTCTACACCGACAGCGGTACTGCCGCCAGTCCCGCCTGGACGCGGATGGATGTTCCCATACTACCAATCAACCTGTCGGGCGGGACCGCATTGACCAATGCTACCAACGGTTCGCCGATCCAAATTACTTCGACAGCTCACGGCTTGCAGAGTGGGCAGTATGTTGTCATCAGCGGTGTTTTGGGTAATACGGCCGCCAATGGCCTATTCCCGATAACCGTGATCGATGCGAATTCATTCTCGCTCACGGGCAGTTCGGGAAATGGGGCCTACATTTCCGGCGGCTCGTGGACTCGCGTGACTGGCCCCAATCCACGAGTCAAGAACCCCGATGAAACGGGTGCCCAAGGGAGTATCCATTTCTCGATCGGCGTCGATCCCAACAATCAAGATATCGTGTATGTCGGTGGAGATCGCCAGGAGCAACCCAATGTGATTGGCGACAATTCGTACGGTGGTGCCATCTTCCGCGGTGACGCGTCGATAGCCGCCGATCCGACCGTGGTCCCTTCGCCGCAGTGGGATCACATGACGCACGACATCGTCGCATTTGATCCCAGCGGAGGTACCGCCAGCGGCAGTTCTCCCCACGCCGACTCGCGCGAGATTACCTTCGACGCCAACGGCAACTTGCTCGAAGTCGACGATGGAGGGATCTTCCGTCGCACCAGTCCGCAAGACAACAGCGGCGATTGGTTTTCCGTGCATGGTACGTTGGGAACCGTCGAGTTTCATGACATCGCCTATGACAGTAACTCCAATGTCATCCTGGGTGGGACGCAAGACAACGGTACGCAGGTACAACAAGTCGCCGGCAGCCCTGCTTGGAGCCTGCTCTATGGCGGAGACGGCGGCGATGTGGAAGTGGACAACGTTAGCCTGGCAGCAAGCGAACGTTCCATTCGCTATACCAGTAGCCAATTCCTGGGAGGCTTTTCACGCACCACATGGGATGTAAACAACAATCTCATTGGCGGATTTACGAGTATAGCTCTCGCTCCGCAGTTGGGGAGCAACCCGATCTCTCCTCAGTTCTACACACCAGTAGAACTGAACCGAGCCAATCCTCTGAGAATGGTTCTGGTCGGGAGAAACGCCGTATATGAATCAAGCGATCAAGGCAATACCATTCGCCAGATCGGCCCTGGCCCAACATCGGGCTTCTTACAGGATGCAGTTTCCTATGGTACGGTCGGCAATCCCGATGCTCTGTATGTGGGGTTGGGAGATCGTCTGTACGTGCGCAGCTCGGGCGCTGGATCGTTAGCGGAGTCATTCAGCTATCCAGGCAGATTCACGGGGCGACAAGTCGAAGATGTGGTGATCAACCCGGCGGATGCAAACCAAGCCTTTGCCATCGATGCAACCCACGTTTATCAGACAAACAATGCCGGTATCAGTTGGAGCGATATCTCCGGCACCTTAGCGACCTTGTCAAGTGGTGCACTCCGCAGTATCGAGTTCGTGCCGTCGGTCGGCCAAAGCGCAGTTGTTGTCGGCGGGTTGCTAGGGGCCTTCAGTTCGTTGACATCGGCCTTGGGGACTTGGACCGAAATTGGAACGAACTTGCCCAACGCGCCCGTGTTCGATCTGCAATACGATGCGGCTGACAACGTGTTGGTAGCCGGACTACTGGGTCGCGGTGCTTGGACGTTGCCCAACGCGTCATCGCTGGCCGACTCGGTCGCTCCCACAATCGTCGATGTCAAAGCCGCCTCAAGCGCATGGAATGCGCCGTTTGTTAACTTTGTCGACCCGGCCGGTCAAGGCTATCCGATTCCCGATGGTACTGTGGGCGCCGTCAATCAACAGTTGTTGGCGCTCCCTTGGAGTAACATCAATCAACTGAAAGTAGTGTTTAGCGAGAACGTGGGTGCCAATTTTACGCGCGACAATATTTTGCTCACCGGCGTCAATGTTGCCGACTATAAACCGCTGATTCCACTCGATGGCGTTACGTTCTCTAACAATGTGGGGACGATCAGCTTCAACGCAGGAGTTGTCTTGGGAAACGATAAGCTGCGTCTCACTGTTTTCGACTCACTGACCGACGCCTCGGGAAATCACTTGGACGGTGAATGGACGGACGGAGTGACGGTGGGGAGCTCAGGTAACACGGTCTCTGGCGGCCGGTTTGACTATCGCTTCAACATCTTGGTGGGCGATATTTCCGGTAACGGAGTTGTCTTAGGGAATGACGTCACATCCGTCGTCCTAAATCGCTCGAAGTTTACCGGCGGGGCTGGTTTCAATCCGCGAGCGGACATTGATGGATCGGGAGTCGGATTAGGGAATGACGTTACTGCCGTTGTCAATGCTCGCAACAGCTTTCTACCCGGCGGAGATCCTCCGACTGCACCTTCCCCGCCCTCGACTTCCAACCTGCTTCTGCCCAGCGAATTGGCAAGTAGTACTCCGATGATTGGGCCAAACTACGACTTGTGGGATCCCCCACTGTTCGCACTGCCGACGAGTTTCGTTCCATTCGCCATCGAGCGCCAGACAATACCTCCACAGAATTCCATCACGCCGCCTGCAACCGTGACAAATCTCCTCGGCAGCCCTACCAGCCTTTTTGCCAGTTTGACTCCAGACACGCGCCGACCTCTCACTTTTGAGCCACTGTCGAGCAACTCGATGAAGAGTGACTCGATAATGAGTGACGCTTTATCGAGTGACACATTGTCGAATAACGCTGCCGCGATTTTCGATTTGGCCATCGTCGAATTGAATTTGGAAAGTCGTGTAGGGGGTTCTCGACGGCACTTGCGCGACTAGAATAGGCGATATTGCGGGCGTAACTCAGTTGGTAGAGTGGTAGCTTCCCAAGCTGCTTGTCGTGAGTTCGAATCTCATCGCCCGCTCTGTATTAAACCCAACAAATCGTTGGTGGAACGCAAGGTAACCATTCACGAGCTTACTACTTAAACGAACATTCTTAAGTTGGCTTGTCAAATGAATCCGTTGGTATCGCTGATGTGTGAGGTACCATAGCGTGGCATGACTATCCGTGCTCCGGCCTTGCTATCCGTGCTAGCGAATGACACAATTTTTTCGCACGGATAGCAAGGCCGGAGCGCGGATGACAGGCAAAGGCGGCTAAACCCTGGACTCCAACAAAAACACACTTACGAGTAATAGATGCACCCAGAAATGGCGCTTTCCAACTAGAATTTGGTAGAAAATGCCGTTGCCCCAATTGCTAACACGCTTGCCGATCTTCCCGCTGTTTATCGCGATCAGCGTTTTCGCAGGTTGGAATATCCCAGCGTTTTACGAATGGACAGATTCCGATCAGAGTCGTCCTTCGCCGCTTTTGTGGCAGGTCCCCCTTGGGACAGCGATCGGCTCCTTCGTCTTTTGCTTGGCGCTGCCTTGGGTGCCCATTGCAGGCGACCATGCGAACGATTCCATCCAAATTCGGATACGGGTCGGGCTGCGTACACTGCTGTTGAGTACCATGGCGGTTGCGATTGCGACAGCATTGCTCGCCAAATTCCCGGTTGTTGTCAGTGGGCTCCTGTGCGCAGCAGCTTTCGCACTCTTGGTCGGTTTCGGTGTGCGATACGCGCAGCATCGACTGGCTGCAGCAGCGTTGTTTTCGTGCATGATGCTGCCGTTCTCTTGGGTGATCGCTTACGACGAGTTACACCGTATTCTGCCGGATCTCGTTGTCATGATGGCTGGCATGCCAGCCTTCGTGCCAGCCGCACTGACGAGCGTCATAATTGGCCAGCACTTTCGAGAGAGCCATTGGCTCACGTTTCTACTTACTGCAGTTGAGGTCGTGATTGGCATTTGGATGATTTGTCTCGGTCCAAAGCGGACAATCGCCTATTTGCTGCTGGTGATGCAGTTATCGCTCCTAAGCTCGCTCGTGTTTCATCAATTGTGCATCGCCTGAGAGACTCGAGTTCAGTCCACTAGCTTTATTTCACATTGCAGTGGTCTGGACCATGCAGATGCTCGCCGCGATTAGGCAGCGAGACAAACGGTTGGGAGCAAGATGACTCAAGCCGAAGTCTTACAACTTCCTCCGATCGTCGACGCTTCGAGGTGAAGCACTCCACGTCGCTCGATTCGTCCAATTCTCACGTGCTGGACTACCTCGCCTGATGCAACACTCGATACTGGGCTCGTAGCTAGCGGCTACCCAAGTGAGAGTTTCACCCACTTGTCGTCAACTTATTTCCAGTACGCACGTGAATGTCATGGTTCGTCGGAATTCGTCTTTTGGCACTCATTGCTCCGTAATCCGTAGTCTCTCGCCAACCAAGATCTTGTTCGGATCCTGAATTCGATTTCCTTCCTGAATTAATTTCCATTTCGCCGAATCGCCGTAGACGCTCTGCGCAATATGGGACAATGTATCTCCGGCTTTGACTGTATAGGACATTCCCTCCGCTCCGATTGTCCAACTGGCCCTGCGTACTTTGCGCGACGGAAAAAGCCAACCGGTAAATTTGTCATACAGCTGTGTGTCGTGTTCTTGGAGGCCAAGGACATCTTCGACATACATGACAGTTGAATATCGGAACTTCTCGATCGTTCGACCAGCCCTAACTACCGTCGAGTATTTGATGGCTAGGGGAGTTGTGATGTCAATCGCAAAGCTTCCCAAAACCTTGTCTGCTTCGAAAGCAGATTGCGGCCTGTCTCCATCCTTTTCAAACTCGTTGTCATTCCGAATAGCGCCTCGTGAGTAGATGTTTTGCCTGAGCGGCGCTCCCCAGGCAGACTCGTCAAACGACAACTTTCCCCAGTTGGCATAAGTCCATTCTGTGATTACTTTCAAGAACCACGTTTTCCTATTGTTTAGCAGGTTTGGATAGCGGTCTTCGAACCATGATTCCTCTCCCATCGGACTAACGCCACCGCCCAGCGATGAGCGAAGATGATCCGCAACTCCGGGAGTTGGTCCGCCCTTGCCAGTCGGACCTGGCTTGGGTGAGAGGCTGCGGCACAACGTACCATCGTCAATGCTTTGCGACGTCCGAGAACTGCACAGCGGTCCTGGTTTTTTGGAAGCCACTACTAAACCTTTCAAGAACGAGACTCGACTTGTCCAACGCACGAATAAGGTAACCGCGTCGTGGGGATTGAGCTGTAAGTGCAAAACTACGGAGGTTCCACGACTGCAGCTCACCGCCTTGGTTTGCTTTTCGCCCCCTCTTCCAATTCCATTTCGACCACAACTCGTAGATCGCGAACAGACCACCATAAGCAATAGCGGTGACGAACCCACCCTTAGCACCGGCGAACATAGTGCAACCGGGCGATTGATGCTTTATAAAGGCCGCGTGTGAGGAAACGCAGATTGCGAATATTAAAGCAGGCGCGAGCGCCGTGACTGTCGACGAAAATGGATAAAAACATAACACCGCCGCAATAGCAGCCGTGAAGAGGAGTAACGTTTTTGTCGTATATCGCATCAATACTGAAATGGCGAACGAATGGGGCTCACCCAGTCGCCGAAGTGGGTTGTTTTGCAAAGACAATTGGCTCGGCGACTCGGGGTACATCCCTTGGTAATTTGAGATTCTTCTAGGTGGTAGGCTTAGGTATTGAACACCTGATTCGACCTGCCGACGTTGGATGACGGCGACGATGCATTCCAGATCATAATCGAACTCCGCGCAAGGCGGTGACGGATTGCTTTGATTTCCTCAGCCGGATCGAGTGTCATCATAAGTCACCAACTGATAGGACGCATTTGGGATCGCCGCATTTGTGACTGGGGCATCGCATGAAACCAAGCGTCACTGGTGCTTCGCGTGTTGGCGGTCGCTTGTATTCACAACCCAATCCGACAATTCCGAGTCAATCAGGGTTGTTGTCTTCTTCTAACCCCCTGGGAAATGCACCATCTGCTATCGGTTTGTTTGACATTTTGTCCCGCTGCCCTAAGTCTAAAAATAAGTCTTTTTGGTTTCTCCAGCACCGCAGCCAAGACCATTGAGAAACTCCTGCCGACGCTGTTCTAGTGGGTAGGTGAAGTAAGTGCTGAGATTCTCTAGTCCTTTTTCAAGCTCGCGTGTTTCAGGAGACTTTGCCAAACCCTCATCCGATGCAGTAGCGTCACGACGAAGGGCTTCCATATCCCGCCGAATTTGATTCGCCCGCGCATTCTGCTGCTGCAGGTAGACGTTGAACTGTTGGCTAGCCGCATTGCAGCGGGCTTGGGCGAGTTGGATGGCCGTGCTCAGTTGAGCGAGCTCTTGCTTCATAGCCGTATTCTCAAGTTTCATGGTAAGAATTTGACGCTTCAATTGTTCTCGACGCTGGTCGAACTGACCGATCTGGGCAAGGATCGTCTTGGGTAGGCCAATTGTTTCTGGTGACTGTGGCAAGGACATCTTTCGATCATTCTGCATCATGGCTCCACCGAATCCACCGAATCCACCCCCTCCACCTCCGCCACCGTCTCCGCCCCCTTGAGGCAGGTTATTTAGCTCTTGAACTAGGATGTTTACGTCCCGTATTCTACCGTTCAAATACGCAGCCTTCGCATTGTAGGCTTGCTTTAAGGGCAATGCTTCTGCTTGCGCGAACTGACAGGCTTGTTCCGTTTCAGCGCGCCGGCTATTAACATCTGAAGCGATTTGATCAAGCTCCAGTTGGAGGTAGGAAATGCGTTCTTCGGCCATGGCTGCCCTCTGTTCCTTCAGCTCTGCGGCGCGTTCCCTATCACTGGCTTCGCTTTGAGCGATTTTCTGTGACTCCTCGCGAAATCGACTTAGGACTTCATCGATGCCCGCAATCACCTTCTCGGAATGCTGCGCGCTCAGCGTGGAAGCGAGTTGCTCACCCAGTTGCGTACCATTTTTGCCGATCGGCATGTCTTTCCATGGTCCCTGCAACATGCCCGCACCAATCCCAAGCAACCGAGCCGTATCAAGGCTTCCGTAATTCTCTTCACGGGTCGCATAAATCCGTTGGATGCTTTCGATCGACGCAACCCCCTTCTTTGCCGCTGCGAGGTTGCCAATTTCCAGGTCGACCCAAATATATGCCTCCGATGCGCGATCCCACATTGGATCTTGATTTCGCAGTCGAATCACCGACGCCAGACTCTTCTTGGCCGTACTAAATCTCTTGTGTTTGATACTAGCCAATGCCAGTGCGTATTCCGCTCGAGGACTATCGGGCAGTCGCTGTTGGGCAAGCTGATAGCTCTTTTGAGCTTTGGCCAAGTTGTCCCAACCTTCGTTGACGATCTGCGCAAGTAGCTGTTCGTACTCTACGTCACATTTTTCTAACACCAGTTCGATAGGACCGATTCGATTTGTCTCGCCCCCAAGTCTTACTTGAATCGTTTGAGTGGCCACGTTCCAGCCGGGATACGACGCAGTTACGACATATTCGCCTTGAGACAAGTCGCGAAATTCGAATCCTTGCTCGCTTGACTGAGTGTCGGTGACGGCGCTCGGCAACTTGGCACCACTGACGGGCTCCAGCAGCACCGATGCCCCCGAGATTCTCTTGGGAACATCAACTTCAATAACTTGCTGTCCTTTGGTTTGCGTCACGTTCTCTCGAATGCTCACCGTTCCGTAGACGATAAATTTGTTGGCAGTTGCAGGCAGCGTGACTTGAAACTGCCGTTCGTTCTCGCCAGCGCTGATTTCAACCGGAATGTCGATCTCTTTCTCAATTGCTTTACCCGCTAGGTGAACTTGATAGGTTCCCGCTCCATGCTTTAGGTCAAATGCGATCGAACCTCGTTGATCCGTCGTTTGGCTATATGCGGCTTCGTTACTAGCTGGCGGACGCACCGTAACTTCAATGTCTGGTAAAGGCTGGCCATCGTAGGCATTGACCGCGATCGCGTGTAGAGTGGTCGGAATAGGCGCGAGCTCAAGATAGAAATTGTTGGACAGTCCGGCAAGAGCAGGTTTTTGCACGCTGACGCTTCGATAGCCCGGCAGAGTCGCATTGACGGTAATACTTCCTGCAAGCATTGGCCTATTCGGAGCCGCGACAAACCAGTCACTGTTGGGATATTCATCGGGGTTATATCCTCTCGACTGGAGCAATGTACTGGACGCAGGACTGATCATCGCATTGCTGCTTGAAGATGAAAGCGGATCTAAAGCCGATTGCGATTGCAATAGAAAACTAACAGCCGGCTGCTGAGCACTAGCGCTCCCTAGCAATCTCTCGACACGGATGAGTGCTTCGACCATGGCGGTTTCTGGCTCAACCGGAATTTTCTTTAAAACGATTGCAACGCTTTCTTGATCCCCACTGGTAAGCTGAACAGGAAAAGGCTGTTGGACTGTCTCGTAGCCATCGGCGAAGGCTTCAACGCTCCATGTGCCTGCGGGTAGTTCCGATTGGAAGTTTTGCCCCGCCATCCCAGCACCTGCTGAGCCAAAGCCGCTCGTGGCAGGAATAGCCCTCGTTTCATTGGTTGCGCTATTCTTCGCAACAACACCCACTCCGCTCGGAATGTCCTCGGGAGACGTTGTTGCAACCGAAACGAACAACTCATTGGGCTGCGGCGGTAGCTTTGGGCTTGCTAATGAGAGTCCGAAAACCGTCGTCGATCCGGCCACCACGGTCTTGATCGAGGAATCGGTGGATCTATCTGTGCTTCTTCCGGCAAACGCCATATAATTTCCGGGCGCAAGCCGCTGTTGATTGACATCGAACCAATGCCAAGCCCGGCCGCCCCCCTTGGCCACACGACTGGTGTGCGCCGTCAAGCGAAGCTTCTTATCCAACATAGGATTACCACTCGCGTCCACGGGTGCAAGCCAATATTGATTGGGGGCCAGTTCGGCAATTGACGAATCGGTATTCGCATCGGTTCGAACAAAGACTACTGCAGAACCAGACGCTTGGTCTCCTTGCTGCGACGCAGTGGTAAAATCCAATTCAAGCCCGCTGCAGGGAACCGTGATGCGTTGGGGTACAACGCTACCCTCCGGACCGCTAAATGATGATGGTAAGTACCACCAATATCCTGGTTGAACTGCAACCGTTTTTTTCACTGGGACGCGCACCGCGTTCCAAGGGCTACCGTCGGGCCATAGTATGACATCCACACCTGTCAGCGATAGTTGCCGCAGGGTTCTCAGCTCGCTCTTGCGTTTGTCTAGCAGTGTCCGGTCGGCTAGTGGGTCAGCACGACTAAGCAACTGCGAAAGCTCTTGTACTTGTTTGAGTTTCTGAATTTGGTCAGGCGTCTCTTTCCAGGCATAGAATGCCAGTGGAACGACGGCTGTCTCATGCCTGAGCACCATTCTAAAAACGACTGGATTGAGGCCAACGTTTCTGTTGGCTGACACCTGTGATCCATAGTGCGCCAAACTCGCGATCGCGCGGTAACTTCCCGGCGACAGGGGCTCGACCGGTTCCGCCACAAAAACATCTGTCAATTCGGAAGAGCTCAACCGAGTCAAGACACTGCGAGTGCTACTCAAAGTCGGAGGCGTTCTTTCGGCATTCGCCAGGCCTACTGATAGGTTCTCGTTCTGCGATAAGCCATACGATTCATTGATAAAATCGATGAGTGGTGGTTCTTGCGGCTCGCAACCAGGTGTCTTCAAGACCGTGACGATGGCCCGTACATTGGTTGAATGTACGACGGGCTGTCGCTCTAGCTCGATATCACTTCGCGTATTCTTGCTCTGCACGACTTGGGCGGAAACGGTTCGGCTGAAGTATCCTGGTGCGCTAGCTACCACAAGATAGTCACCCTGCGACAATTCGACCGGACCATAGCTTCCGTTGACGGAAGTTCTTAGCGGAGAATCGGCGAGTGGTGAAATTTCAATGGTTGCACCGGCCAACACTTCACTCGTAGCTCGATCTCGAACATAGCCAGCTAGCTTGCCGAGCTGTACTTGGGGGCGCATCGTCAAGTGAAAGACGGTAACAGCCTGCTCAGCAACCACTTGCTTGGACGTTGTGTCTGAAAAGTAGCCTTCCAAATTCGACTCCGCCCGATAGGTGCCGACCGCAAGCTCGTTGACGGGCGTTGCCCAAAACCAACCACTCTCTTCGCCTTGGGCGCTCAGTCCCAATCCAGCTAGTTCTGCCTGTGTGGGCGCCGAGACCGTGGTAGCGATCTGCTCCCCCGAGTCACGAACAAAGGTAACGGTCGGCTTGCCAACGGATGGGTTGCCACTTGGTTTTACGTTGACAAGCGCTCGCACTTGTCGCGCTTGTGTAAGGGCGGTTGACTGAGATAGTAAGAAGTTCATCGTTGCTGACCCGCCTTTAGGTACATTAATGCGTATTAAGTCGGAGGGTCCTTGATCGGGTTCCGAGGAAACCGATACGACTTTACCCCACCAATCACCGGGCGCCATATTGGCGTGGTAGTGTCCCGCTTCGTCCGTACGCACTTCTTTGACTAGACCTAGCGACTCGTGTTCAAAACGTAGACTTGCGTCGGGAAGTGGCCGTCGTACGCCGTCGGCTTCCAGTTCCACCATGCCAGCCAGTGAACTCAGTTGATCTGCTCCCAGCAAGTCGACGTGAAAAACTTTGACGCCTGTTTTTTCAACGACGCGCGGAGGGCTGTCTGCCGATTCGAAACCGTTCAGTTCCGCCCGAGCCAAATATTCTTGGCCAACGCTCAGTGGCTGCACAGGTGTTGCCCAATACCAACGATCCGTACTAGCTTCGCCCGCGATAGCTGACAGCTCTTCGGCGGTGATAGGTGTCACGCGAGTCGGAACGGCGCCGCTCGAATTGGAAACGCTGCCAGATTTCACGAAGTGGACACTCGGTTCATTGGTTTCGCCAGCGTCCAAGTCGCCCGTGGGAGTTGCAGGACCAACGACTTTGACCAGCGCCCGAATGTCGCTTATCGATTCGGGATAAATGATTTCATGATTGGCGGTTTGGCCCTCGCTCAGTGTAATGCTCGTCGAAGGACTCATCCCAAACTCAGCAGTGTTGGCCATGACAGTCCAGTCGCCAGCCGTCAACGGAATTGGTTGAGGCGTCTTTCCGTGAGGCGCGTCGACGATGATCTGGTCTCCCTCGTTGCCGGTCTTCCAAACCAGGATCGAAGCTTGCTCCACAGCATGCGATTGACCATCTCTGTCGACCAAGACGCTTACTGATATTTGCGGCGCTGGGGCTGGCGGAGTCGCGTTTTGAGATTCACCCTTCACCAAAGTGAAATTGACTACGCGGTTTTCGTAGCCCTCAGGAAGATCGAAGGCTCGACCATTCGTTTCATCTTGGTAACCCTCTGCGGAGACGGTGTACTCGATTCGTCCGCTGGCTACTGAAGGAAACGAATAGAAGCCCTGGTCGTTCGTTGTGGCAGTGCCAATTCGCAAGCCGCTTGCCAATTGCAATTCGATCTTTGCATTGGCAATGGTTCCCAAATCGTGAATCTTGGAATCGCCTGCAGCATCCGCCGAAACTTCTTTACCATAGACATAGCCATGGATGCCGTTTTCGCTTGGTGAAATTTGCTGCGGACGTGTTAGCTGGCTGTCGTTTGCATTTGGCAGCTCTTCTTGAGCTTCACACAAACTCTGCTGCAAAACGATGATGGTAAGCGTCAGGAAAGTACATTGAGGCAGGTGGGACACGGCGAGGGACCGCCGTGCACCGTTGATGATGGTGGTAAGTGCTAGGAAAATATAGCGAGGCAACATTTGGATTTGCATGGTTATGGTCGCCCAATGGAAGAAAAGTGTTGGCGTCCCTCTTCAGGTCCGTAAAAAACTTCGGCCGCCGGATCCAGCACGTTGTAAAACGCAGGGTCCGCCAGCTTCAAATATGTCGATCAAGGGGACGGGTTGTCGGGAACAAGTCGTAGCCCGAACAGGGCCAGAGCGTCTGCGCCCTGTGCGCTGGTTTGGTTAGCCATGATGGTTAAACTAACTACAGCCCGTGCACTTGCTGTTGGTTGCTTGCTCATAATGACTTCAAGTGGTAGTGGCGACGAAGATGCCGGAGACGCGCTACTCGCAAATGGAATCGGGATATCGATCAACTGCATTGGCCGAGGTACGCCATTGTTTGTCTTTTCGAAAGTGACGCTGGTCGTTGTCCCAATTCTCAACAATTCGTTGTCGTTTATCGATCCAGCGGTTGGCTCCTGTATTGCAACTGCCGATCCGCCTGGAGGAATTCGTTGGACGATGACTCGCAGTCTAAATTCAGCCGAGTTGGACGAAGCGGCGTCGCCATCGATGAATCCCAACAGTCCCGTCAGTCGTAGTGATTTGACATAGTCGATCGGTTGACTGTCAAAGCGCAGGCTGATGTGCTCTCCGACGTTGCGCAGGGCGACGCTGGTGGGATATTTGCAGAATTGCAGGCCACACGTCGCGAATTGGTTGGAGTCTGAAATCAGCCAAGCCCCCATTTCTCCTTGGGCGGGTCGAGCAAAAGGCAGCCAACGATTGGCAGCCGAACCAGAATGACCATATCCATCACCGCCGAACTGAAAGCCGGGTGTGATGGACGCAGCATCCTGCAACTGAATCCAGCCGGATGTGTCCAACTTTGGGTCAGGACCAGTAGCTAAACGGAAGTCGGCTGCGGTCCAGTCTTTGTGATGCACTGGAACCAGCGGACCAGTCGCCGTCAGACCATTGCCCAGCGGTTTGCCATCGCTGCCTATTGCGACAACTTCTGGTTCAAGAAAAACATGCAATAGGTCTTCGGGCTTCAGGCCTGAGGCAGGTTTTGAAAGATCGATTGCCGGTAAGAGTGCGCTCTCGAGTTTGGCAAGTCGTTGCACTTGAGTGCTCACTAGTAAAACTTTCTTAGTCGGATCGACATGCGGAAGCACCGCATTCAAACGAACTTCATAGGCAGCCACACTCGACGCATTTTCTTCTTTCCAACGAATCACGACAGACTGCGAATCGCGTACGGATTCCGATTGCAACGGATCTAGCTGAACCGATGAAATCTGGGGCTTGCCAGGAGGAGCTGCGGCAGGTGCGACCGAACTGGTAGGCGATCCGCGTCGCGCACGATGACTCTTCAATAGACCGTTCAGAAGCGGAATCAGTTCATCGAGTACGGTTTGATTATTGACGCTTCGAGAAATAAATGGTGGCGTTGTGCCAAGCGGTGGACCTAGGTTAATTGGAGCGATTGCTGCTGACTGGCTAGGCATCGATGGGCTCATCGCTGTTTGGCCAAGCTCGGAAGGGCTCAGCTCGGAAGGGCTGACAGGAATTGGAGCTGCATTGAATGCGATCGGAGGGCCGAGAAGCTGGGTTTGAAATGGCTCGGGTTCGGCCTGCCGCGGCGATTCGGCCTGCACGGCTGTCGGTTGTTGGCTTGGTTCGCCGCCGGTTGCAGATGCGCTAACAAGCATGGATGGGATCGTAGCCAGCTTGTCACCCGACATCCAAACGGAACGTTCGAGCTCGGAGTGCATCACATTTTGGACAATGTTTCCATCTTCATCCAAATGCGCCATTGGAATGAGGTCGATCTGTCCTAACGATTGCCTATCACTTACGACCATGTCGCTGTCGTAGGTTGTCTTTCCATCAACTTTGACCAGAACTCGGTCCAACCGCAAGCGATCAGGTATTTTGCCAAATAAATGGCTGCCCCCGATCACGCCAATTCCAAACGTCTTGAGATCACTAAGATCCAATGGGTCTCGCGAAAGATCGTCTGCTGAAATATGAAACTGATTCAGTTCCGGGCCATTTTTCAGAGGGTTCGTCGACGAAGATAGAGCATATTTGTGGCCGCCCGCCGAAAAATAGACGGTATTCAACGTACCGGATTGATCCAATGGCGACGTTACCAAAGTCACATCGACCGATCGCGGTGCGGAATACTTGTCATAGGAGTCGAGCGCGGTAGTTTGCTCGAGGTACCACGGTATTTGACCCATTAGTTTTCCGCCAGCCGAGAGCAACGGTTCAGTCAGTTTCTCAAATTCCTGTTTGGCTGTTTCCCAATCCGTTCGCGCCGAGCCGTCCAAATACCCGGCGGAATCCAGAGTTTTGTACTCTTCTAATCGACGTGCCAAAACTTCGTGGATGGGCAATAGATCAGCCAATGTCTGCTGGTCACTGGCGAGCGCGGTTTGTGGTCGAACCTTTACAGCATCGTTCGATGCAAAAGGCTTACCATTGACTTCGATCGTGTAACCCGCCAATTCCCAATCGCTTTTTCCCTGTGATGCAAACCCGATTTTGCAAATATCTTTAAGCTTCAGTCCGGCCAGCAACTGTGGCGTTTTCCGTAGTTTGTCATCGCCAAAGTTCTTCGGTGCCACCGCGAATTCAAACCACGCATCTCCCCCTGGAGCGAGTTCAGAGGAACCTGCGCGCAGAGACGATCGTTGTGGCACCGCAGCAAAACCACTTAAGTCGGATACCTCCAACAATCGCAGCGGAAATCCAAAACCCAAATGCACGTCCAGCGGTTCCTGCAAGGGAGCAGCCTGCTCGCCGGTACGAATCGAAATACGAATCGTTTCGATCGGCGTATCTCGATCGAATTCCGTGATCCGAAAACCGCTAGCTGGATCGCCGACACTCGAGGTCGCCGCATTGGGCAGGCCGCCGGAACTCAAGTCGTTTTTTTGCGACAAGTAAGGGCGAACAAACTTGTTCCATCCAAGGTAGCCGGCAGCCCCCCAGATGCCCAGGATTGTGGCCAACACCAGCACCCGGCCCATGCCGAACGATTTGCCATCCGTCTCATTCTTTCCAATGTCAGCATGCTGCTCGCTCTGTTCCAAAGCGCCAGGCACAGGCGTGGCTTTAACACGCACCGCCGGAACGAGACCTTTGGCAGGAACGCTTTCACTTTCTACCCAACCGCTTTGTTCCGCGTTCGGCATGGGAACGTTCGACGGGAGATCGCCTAGGTTCGGTTGAGCTCTGTTGGTTGCACCGCTCGCATCGCGAAGCGTTTGAATGACGTCCTGGCATTCGTCACAGCTTTCGATATGCAGTTGCATGATCTCAAGGGCTTCGTCCGACAGTGTTCCGTTTGCGTATTTTGCCAAATGTTTGAGTGTAGGACATTGTTCGGGGGAGTTCATTATCGTCTACGTCCCAGGTATCAAAACTAAAAAGCTACTGGACTAATCATCGCAATTAATCTGGGTTAGACCTGATAATAGCAAACTGTTGATTCCAGTTCGGCGATCCCCCCGCCGAAACACCCAATAAGGCACAGAAAATACACCCAAGAGGGGCGCTGCCAAGTCTATTATTTGACAATCTCCCAGCCGCAACGCGAGCTGTACGCGATTGCGCAATGGTCGAAGAGGGAACTGAAGAATATTTCAGGAACTGTGAGGGATTTGATCGTGCGGGTGCGAGTTACATGTATCGCCGGGCAAAACGTTGCTTTTCCGGCACACATGAAACACTCGTAATGGAGATGAAAGAAGATGAAACGCAGCTTTATCCTAACGCTCGCCTTGGCCGCACTACTAGCCAATGTCGTTGTTCTGCCCGCTCAAGGCACACTTTTGGCAGCCCCGAATAAC
Organism: Pirellulaceae bacterium; assembly: GCA_020852965.1. Lineage (GTDB taxonomy): Bacteria > Planctomycetota > Planctomycetia > Pirellulales > Pirellulaceae > Aureliella. The sequence goes on from JADYZV010000197.1 coordinate 39,684, forward strand.
CAAACCGCCGTCAATGGCAATACGGTCGCTTATGTCGACCATGCACATGGAAGCTTTATTCAAATCGGTCCACGCCTTTGGAAGGAAATCCTTAACGGCAGGGTTGGGCACTTTACCGAAGAAGCTCGCGATGAGTGGTCGGTTTACTTGAAAAAGACCAACGGCGTCCGAATTCAGATCGATTTATGGACCAAGAAGATTTCTCAGTTAAAGGAAGGAAACAAACTGGAGTTGTACACCATAAACCAATCTAAATCTGTCAACGGCAGTAACGTGGCCATGGTGCGTCATTCAAGAGGACAATTCACTATGACAGGTCCTGGGGAGTGGTTCGAGAACCTGGATGATCGAACGGGCATTTTTCGAGAAGAAAGCCGCGATGAGTGGTCCGTCTACCTTATCAAAGAAAATGGAGTTCGCATTCAACTCGATCTCTGGACGGGAATGGTCAGTCAACTCGCCAACGGACAGCAAAAACCACTTTACACGATCGACGACTCGTCCACCTGATGCCGACCGAAGCTACAGGTGAAAGTGACGAAACGGGGCCACTACATATCAGCCGCCAGCAATTTGCTGGTGGCTTTTTTCGTTTTTCAGATGTTGATAAATACCTTGTCTCGGCGATGGTTCTCCAAGCATTTTATCGTCGCTCCGGAGCCCACTCTTGTCGGATCGTGCTCAAATAGCGTTCGACACTTTTAATGGAACGGCCGATCTTATCTGCAATCTCCTGGTTCTTGTAGCCTTGCAGTTTCAGCAAAGCAACTTCGCGAAGACGTGGCTCCATGCCTTCCAGCAGTTCACAGCCTGTTGCCGAAAGATCGTCGAGGAACGCGTCGTCGGGTTCGCAGGTCGCGATATATTCGATCCCCCGAGCCGCATCGGGGCTAAAGCCAGAAAAGATCGATTCTCCAACTTCCTTTCGCGTCTTCTGTTTTCGCCAGGCAGACGCGGCTTTGCGCGATGTGATCATACACAGGATCTGCCACAAGTCATCGCGATTCTCCAACTTCTGAAATCTACCGTCTCGAGCGCCAACATATAGGGCATTGATTGCGCTGAGAGCCACATCTTCCTCATCCATCGTACGTTTGGGGATGTCACCCAACTTAGACTTGGCCAGACCACGCACGCGCGCAAAGAATCTGTCCCAAATCAATTGCGCCGCTACGTCATCGCCACCCTTGAGTTTTGATAACATCAAAGTCACGGAGTGATTATCTTCGTTCATGTTCGATCTAAGGTCAGCTCGACAGTACCGTTTCCGTCCGAAATCCCGTCAAAATCGCTTTTGAGACTACGAGGTCGAAACAAGGCAACGTTCACACCCGGCGCCGGCTTTCCAGTAGAAACGTCCTTTAACGTAACGCGCAGAGTCGTTGGCTGGGGATTCGCTGCACCCCTGGGTGCGTTGGGCACTTCCTCTCCACAGCCGAGCCCCTGGAGGAATTCAGCACGACGCGGTTCAAGCGGATAGGTGTAGTAAGTATCCAGTTTTTCTAGCTCTGCGGGAATCTCTGGGTCCGGCGCGTTGGTTCCCTTTCCAAGTTCGTTGATCTGGTCAGTAATCTGTGAAACAATCGCGTTCTGTTGATTTGAGAACGCAGTGAACGCTTGTTGTGCTTTGGCGCAACTTGTCGACTCAGTGTCGATCCTGGTAGTCAATTGTGCGGTAGCTTTCTTCAACTCCGCAATCTCCAAACCCAGAGCCAATATGGCTGCCTCCAAGTCACTTCGATTCGGACTGGCAGCGGGAAGACTCCTGAGCTGTTGTTGTTTGGTTTTCTGCTGCATTTGTTTCTGCGCCAATTCTTTTTCATTGATTTGACGCGACTCTTTCCAAGGAGCCGACTTCTGCTCCGCAAGTCGACAGACTTGATCGACTTCCGCCTGTTTGTTGGCCAAAGCCGCTTTTGCCTGTTCCAATTCCCGATTCAGTCTCGCTCTTTGCGCGTCCATTTGTTGTTGCTGCCGATTCGCCGCTCGACTATCACCAACCAGCTTATCGAACATTGGGCGAAACTTTTGAAGCACCGCTTCTTGCCCCGCCTTCATTTCAACAGCGTGGGCTGGACTCAATTTTGATTCGAGCTGCTTCGCCAGTGGTTCACCGTCATTGCCGACCGGCTTCTCATTCCAAGGTCCCAGCAGCATGCCGGTCACCGTCCCCATCAGCCGAGCCGTATCGAGGCTGGCGTAGTTCCGATCTTGTCCGTAGATCTGTCTATTTCCCGCAAACAAGTTCTTCAACGTTTTCGCATTGCCATGCTCCAGATCGATCCAGAGATAGGCCTCCAAGGCTCGGTCCCACAAAGGGTCAGGGCTTCTCGTTCTGAGTACTGAGGCGAGACTACTGAATGCAAGCTCCAAATTCTCGTGTTTGATGGCAGCTAACGCCAAGGCAAAGTCCGCGCGGACATCTTCGGGATTTCGTTGCTTGGCCAACTTATGATTCTGCTGCGCGGAATTAATGGAATTCCAACCAGCAGTTACGATCTCCCTTAGGAACCCTTCGTATTCTGCATCACATGGTTCCAACTGCAATTCAATCGGACCAATTCGCTTGGTGCCGCCATCCATGCTAACGGCGATCGTTTGAGTCTCAGTTTTCCAACCCGGGTGAGCGGCAGACAGTCGATACTCGCCAGCCGGCAAGTCGGTAAACTCAAAGCTTCCCTCGACTTCCGTCGTCTTTGTTGTGGCCACCGAAGGGAGAAGGGTAACTCCATTGAGTGGTTCGAGCGAAACGAGGACACCGGGAACTTGCTTAGGTACGTCGACCGTATAGGCCGCTTCACGCGTCCTTTCCTCCTGGCGCCCGTCGACGTCAACGCTGTATGTTTCCGTCCGAGTCTTTGTCTCGCGCTGCGTGATACTTACCGTTCCATAGATCGTAGCGACCAATTCTCCAGTCTCGTTTCGATCGGGAACGACTTCAAGAAAGAAATAGTTCGGTACATCTGGCATTACCGATTTTCGTTCCACCTCCCCTCGATAGCCCGCTAGGCTCGCGCTGGCGCTAACGATCCCTGGGGAAATCGGGACAGTCGGAGCGGCGATATACCAATCACTTTCGGGGAAAGCCTCCAGTCGAATTCCGCGAAGTTTCAACATTTCGTCTGGGGCTGGCATCACACGGCCAACTAACTTTGGCGATTGCGAGGAATCTGAAACCACCGTTGCTGGCGATTCAATAGTAAAGCTAATTTCAGGCTGACTGGCAGCAGGCGCACCTCGTATGCGCTCCACTCGTACCAGGGCTTCGAGCATCGCCAACGGCGGTTCCGAGGCTATCTTCTGCAATTCGATGACAACACGTTCTCGATCACCACTGGTTAGTAGGACCGGCCAGGACTCTTGGACCGCCTCGTATCCCTCTGCAAAGGCGTCTACCTTCCAGGCCCCTGCGGGCAATTCTGCTCGGAATAATCCCGCATCGATTCCAGCTTTGGGCCAGCCAAAACCAATAGAAGTATGCGGTAGAATTGGCCGAGTCAGCTTGGTGGCCACGTGCTGTGCCGTTACATTCACCGCGACAGGTGAATCGGCCGGAGGGGAGAGCCTGACTTCAACCAACAACTCATTGGGTTCGGGCGGAAGATTCTGGCTCGCTAGCGACAGTTCGAAAACAGTGGTAACTCCTGCTGCCACGTAGCCGATGGTGCTATCTGAAGCAGCGTCGGTTTCTCGTCTTGCAAATGCCATGTAGTTGCCAGGCTCGAGTCGTTTTTTGGCGACGTCCAACCAATGCCACGCTTCGCTCCCGTCGGGCGAAGGAATGAATGCGGTTTTGGTCAAGCGCAGCCGATTCTCCATATCGGGATTGCCACTCGCATCGACGGGTGCGAGCCAGAAGCTGGTTGGTGCTGGATCAGCCTGATCAGAATCCAAACTGCCCGTTGTCCGCACACGCACCACAGCGCTTCCAGTTTCACTATCACTTTCCGGAACGGTGAAGTCATATTCAAGGCCCGCGCAGGGTATGAGGATGCGTTGCGGTTGGACCGCCTGTCCGCGCACGCCACTGGTAAGCGGCAAGGTCCACCAATATCCTGGCTGAAGCTTGATCGTCTGTTGCACCGCTAGCCGTTCAGACTGCCGGGGAAAACCATCCGGCCACAGCAAGATCTCTACTCCGGAAAGCGAACCCTCGAGTCGCATATCTTTTACAATCGCCTGAGGATCTTTGACCTCGGTCGAGACCCGATTCTCGAAGATTTGCCGCGATAGGGTGCGCACACTACTTAGTTTCTGCTGGTCCTCGGGCGTATCCCGCCAAGCGTAGGGGGTGAACTCGACTGCCATAGGTTCGTGATTGAGGACTAGGTTGAAGACAACCGTCTGACCGCCTACCGATAATTCCTCAGTGAACTGCGTCCCGTAATGCGGCAAGCTGGCGATCGCGCTATAGCTGCCAGGTGCAAGTGGCTGCGCCGGTTGCGCTTTATAAACATCCACGACTGCCGACGATGTGAGCGGCGTGACTATAGCGGGTAGCGTGCCAGTGGACTTGTCTACGAGCCTGACGACCAGCTTGCCTTCCGCTGGAGCTTCGTAGGGATAGAACTGGGAGGCTATCCAAGGAATATCCACCAGTTCGAGACTACCTTCGGGCAGCTCCTGTTTCTTTTCCAACAGCCTAACTACTTCGACGGCGCGCAACCGCGACCACTCGTGCTGTGGATCCTCCAACGTTAGTTGAGGCGTGTCCTGAGGCATTAGAATTTTCGCTAATTCCACCCAGCGCGGCTGTTCATTCGTTCCTAAAAGGGCAACACTTTTCAACCGGTCTACGGATCCTGCTTCGAATTGGAAGGTCACATCCCATGCCTGCACGCTGGTGGATGCCCCGGCGAAAACGACCTCCGGTGGTTGCTGGGGTGCGCAACCTGGATTCTTGTTAACCGTGACGATGGCGTAAGCCTCGCTAGGAGGGGGTGGCGGCGGTTCCCGTCGCAGCTCAATATTCAGATCCGTATTTTTGCCAGGAGCAACATTGCCGGAAACGGTATTGTTGAAATAACCTTTGGCGCTAGCCACCAATAAATACTTACCTTGCGTCAACTCGACAGGGCCATAGCTGCCGTTGGAGGATGTTGGCAACCGACCGCGCGGTGACTCATCCAGCGAGATGTCGACCGTTGCGCCCTCGATGATCTCTCCGGATTCTTGATCTCGCACGTAACCGGCAAGGCTTCCGAGTTCGATTTTGGGCCGCATTTTTAAGTGAAAGACTTTGACTTCTTCTTTACCCACAGCTTGGTCGCTAGTTGCATCAGGGAAATAGCCTTCCAAGTTCGATTCAGCGCGATAGGTACCCGCAGCCAGCTGCTCGACGGGTGCTGCCCAATACCAGCCATTGTCCGTGCCGCTGGAGTCGAGCCCTAGTTGACTCAATTCTTCGGAAGAAGGAGCGGCGACCTTGGTAGCAAACGTTTCGCCTGAGCTACGAACGAATGACACGCTGGGCATACCCGCTGGTCGACCTTGGCTTGGGAGTACTTTGACAAGCGCGCGAACCAGGCGGTTCGTGTCGATTGCGCTGGTGCGCGACAAGAGGAAGTTCATGGTCGCAGAACCTCCCTCTGGCACGCTGACGCGCACCTGCTCGGAGGGACCCAGCTCGGGCTCATCGGCGACCGAAACGACTTTGCCCCACCAATCCCCCTCACTGAGCTTACCCTGATAATTTCCCGACGCGTCGCTGACAAAATCTTTGACCAACCCGAGCGCTTCATGCTCGAAGCGGACGTTTGCATTGGGCAACGGTTGTCGTGATCCGTCTTGTTCCAATTCGGCTAGACCACTTATCGAACTGAGTTGCTCTTCTCCCAGCAAGGTAACGCGAAAGACCTTCACCCCCGTTTCCTCGACCGTGTGAGGCGCACTGTCCGCCGATTCAAAGCCCGACAATTCTGCCCGGGCAAGGTATTCTTCATTGGCACTCAGCGGCTGCGCTGGTGTCGCCCAATACCATCGATCCGTACTCGATTCTCCAGAGATGGAGGCCAGCTCCTCGGCTGTGATGGGATTGACGAGCGTGGGAATCGCCAAAGAATCTGCGGAACTGCCGGGGCGCATAAATCGAACGTTAGGCGTCTGTGCTTCCACCGAACCTGGACCACTAATTTTGACCAGCGCACGAACATCGCGCACGGACTGTGGGTAGTAAATTTCGTGCTCTGCAGTCTGCGCGGTACCAAGTGTGAGCGTCGTTTGCAGACTCATGCCAAACTCTGGGGAGTTGGCCGCCACGGTCCAATTGCCCGGCGTGAGTGGTATGGGCTGTTGATTTTTTCCGCCGGGGGCATCGACGATGATCTTCTGATCTTCGTGGCCCGTACGCCAAACCATGATCGTGGCTTGCTCCACGGCTCGCGGACTCCCATCCCGATCGGCGAGCACAGCGACGTTCAATACTGGCTCGGCATCCGATGTGTCCGACGATTCGGAGGTACCGCGTACCAAGCTGAAATTGACAACGCGGCTTTGATTCCCGGGGGGGAGCTCAAAGGATCTTCCGTTCTCTTCCGTACGGAAGTTCTCGGCAAAGATCTTATACTCGATGCGGCCGATAGGAACGGAGGGGAAGGCGTAGAAGCCTTGTGCGTTGGTCGAGGTAGAGCCCAGACGTAGCCCGTTGCTTTGTTGCAAGACGATCCTGGCATTGGGAATCGCACCCAAGTCAGTGATTTGCACCTCGCCGGCAGCATCCGTCGATACATCCTTGCCAAATACAAAGCCGTGAATGCCGTTGTCGACAGTGGATGGCGGCTGGGTAGTTGGCGCCTGACTATCCGCAGCTTCCACTGGCAGCAGAACGAACTGAATCTGCTCGGGTACTCCTTCTTGCAAGGTGACCGTTTGCTCGGGAACGGGTTGAAACCCGTTTGCTGTTACCCGAGCGGTCCAATCGCCGGTGGTTAGTTCCATCGCAAACACCCCAGCCGGATCGGTGCGTCTCAGAATCGGCTGCGAGCCCCCCGTTCCAGTCAGGCCCACGGCGGCGTATGGTATCGGTTCGAATCCGTTTTCCGTCTGCTTTACGACCGTAACTTCCAATTTAGCCAAGTTGTCACTTGTCGAAACAGCCGGAGTGAAGCGCGACAACACGAAATCGCGCACGAGTTCGCCGCTGGTTACCTCGATACTCAATTCCCCCTGGTCGCCCGTGCTGGCCCTCTGGTTGCCGCCACGAGTGACGCGATAGTGATACTTACCAGCCTTTACCTTGCGCAGCGCATAATACCCCGTGTCGTCGGAGACAGCTTCGTGTGAGGGTTGGCCGCGCGCATCGAGCAACTCAATTTGGGCGTCGGCCACAGTTCCGACGATGACACCTTGAGAATTCTGCTCGAGGACCCGACCATGCAATGAGACATCTTGCGCAACAGCATGTGGGTACAGGAGCGTCGCAAGAGCCAACCCTACGGTGACGGTGAGCATTCTCTGGAGTTGCACGTTCATGGTACTAATCGCAAAAGGGGATAAGTTGAGGAATCTGAACAAACGCGCGCAACTCTGATAGTTCTCACTACCTTCGGAAATCTTAACTCAGTAGGCGCGCCAACTATGAGTAAGCGTTCCTCCCCAAGTCTTGTAAGTCTTGTTTGGGGGAGCCTGAAGCATCTCATTGAAAATTTCGGTCCCACCATAGGCGCCACCGCTCAAATTGATATCCGTGGCATTGCCGGGAATGTAGATCGTTTCCTTATTTCCCCAGGCTAGTGTCTTGGTTTCTTCAGTCACGAATGTTCCATCTGGCTTCTTGTAGGTCACCGTATACCACGCCGCGTAACCTCCTTGATTGAAGAAAGTCACGTAGCCGTCCCGATTGGGTACGGGCTGCGGATTGACGAGTTTGGTGTTTATCAAATTGAATTGTGTTGAGGACGGATCCGGTTTAAATGTTCCCGCGCTACTATCTATGGCGTGAACTGTTCCTAAATCATAAAGAAACGTAACTGCCGTTTCGGTTTTCGTGCCCTTTTCAATGGAATCTATATCCGTGAGATCCAGCTGGTTATTCACTGCCGCGTTCTGTGTTGCATTAACACCGAACGCATTCTCTGCGTTTACTTTATTTGCAAAGTCTTCGATGATCTGCGCATTGTTTAGCCCCTTAAACGTTACAGCAATGTTTCCGGGACCAGTCATACCGTTGTTGTCAAATTCAAATGTCTTTGTAACATCCGCAATATCTTTCATAGTGACCGTATCACCATCTTGGATATGCGACCCGTTCACAAACAGTTCACGCGTAGTCTTACTTTGCACGGAATTTGCAAAATCAACCAGCAGGTATTTGCTTTGCGAAGCTGAGCCGCAATAAAAGACAGGAATGTCCTGATAGATCTGTTGAAAGTCCGCGTGTAGAGTTTTTGTCAGATAGTTTGTCAATTCTGCTGTGAATTTGTCGTTTAAGTTTGTTTTGGAGGGGTCGTATCCGCGACCACTTAACTCGTGGTAATGGCCTACAAATACCGCGCTAACACCATAGGTTTGAATTATCCTGCTGAACTCTCTTTTTAGCTCACTGAGCTTTCCAGCGTCCGTGTATCTATCCCCCCAGTGTTGGTCTGAGTCGTGGAAATTCAAGACGATAATCTTGCCATCGGTACGCGCTTTGGCCAGATCCACTTCAAGCCAGTTGAGTGCCGAGCGAATGTTTACAGTGATTCGATAGGCGGTGGAGGCTCGGTATCCGCTCCATTTGATGGCGTAAATGGGATAGTTGTGAAGCTGCACGAAGTGGACGTTTCCTTCATTCCAAGAATAGGCGAGGCTTCCATCGTAGTCCCACTTCACCTCAGGAAACTCGTACGACTGCTTCTCGGTGTAGTCGAAATCGACAAGGTCCCGAACGGCGTTGATCTGTTGCACTACGTATTCCACCATGCGCGTTCCAGTCAGGTTCTCCCAATGTCCAGTTCCGGTGCGGCTATCGTCGATGGAAGGTTGCAGGGCGTTTAGACCCAATAATCGCGGGAAGGACAAGATTCCCAAGACCGCCGCGTTTCTCCCAGTTTCTTGGGTAAACCGATCCGGATCTACGTAATTCGCGTAGTCATGATTTCCAAGTCCCAAATACATCGGGTGTTTGAGCTCCTTGTAAATCTCTTTGAATTTTTCAAGTTCCCAACCAAACCCGGATGCAGTCAAATCTCCGTTGATGATCACTCCCTTAACGTCTGGAAAATCGGGCATTGCATCGCCATCGCCATCGTACTGTGCAGCGGCATTCATGCTGTTGACGTGGTTTTCATTGAGTGTCGCGGATTCTTTTTGCTTTTCCTTGTCGGTTTCCGTCGCGGCGGAGCCTAAATCGGTGTTTGCCGTCCATGGATACTGGCTATCCGAAGCGAAAATCATCTGAAAGCTATCGCTGGGCTGCAATGCAGAGGTGAACCGCGGTCGAATCGCCGCCGATTTTAGCGACGGCAAGTGCGTCGATCGAGTTATGGCTGGCACAGTGGCCGAAGAACCAGTGGGCTCGGCATCCGGGAGAAGTTGCATGCTCGCCAGAATTCCCTGGCTATACCCCTGAATGGTCGCTGCCATTGGGTCGGCCGCTTGCAGAGGCTCACCGAAGTCGGCACCAAATTTGACGTCGGGCCCAAATGAGTAGTCTCTTCCGTACTTCGCTAAGCCGATCCTGGTGAGTTGATCCCAGAGCTGCGATCCTCCTCGGACCGTATCGAGCTCATCAGCCACCACCTGTGGCACATTGATCCCACCGGATCCGCTTAGTAAGAACGCGTATAAATTCGGGTAGGAGATTTCAAAACAAGCGCGGTGATATTCGTTGAGATAGAAGCCGGGTGCTGAACTAAAATTGCGAAAGGCATCTGTGAACAGGTCCGAGCGCTTATGCGTTTCTCTCGCAAGGTTGTTGACCAAGTTCAGTTCCGACGGTCTCATTGTGGCGGGGTCTTTGCCCCACAGGCTCTTTAGCGCATTGAATGCATTCGTGAAAGACTGTTCGTCACTCCCCCATATTTGCGGATAGCCTGTAAAGCGTCGCGGGCCAAACTTACCCTGCACCCATTGTTGGGCTCCACCATTGCGTGCAATATGGTAGGTATCCACCTTCATCCAGCAATCGGCAAATTGCTCGACGACCTCTTGCGCGGTGAGTGCGTGGCCGTTGAAGGGTGACTTGTCCAAGTAGCTTTCCTGCATCGCCGAACCATTGACTTCAAAAAACCGCCAAGCCAAATCCCAGACGATCTGCGGAACTGCTTTCAAATCTTCCTGCAGAAACTCTACTCCCGGTGGATCGCGAGGCTCGAGCCGCAGTTGCGTGCGGTGAATGCCGGGGAAGGGAAGCCACACGACGCGTGTTCGCGCCGGATCGAGCACTTTGATATCGTCCGCATCCAGCGGTGCAAATCCGCGGCGCTGTTCATCATTGGCCAGAGTAATCACACAGTCCTTCACAATCGGAGGAAGCTGTTGATAGTCGATTTCCAGCGGTGGAAACTTTTCTTCCGAGCGCTTCGATCCCCAATGCTCACCGTCGATGCCAAAGCGACCGGGGACCGGATCGATCAAGAACATGTTGATCTGCAAATCACTGGCTGTGACTAAGTCCGTGATCGGCTCCAGCAGCGTTCGTTTGGGTCCGCCTACGCCTTTCTCGTAGTCCTCAGCGACTTCAAAAGGCTTGCCGTCGATGAAGTAATCCTGAATGGCATTGGCAAGTTTGATACACGTCACCGCGCCGCGACTCCAGCCCGCCATGTTGATCGTCTTTGGGAATTTGCCTTGTTCTTTTAACTGCTTGAGCACAAACAGGGTGTGCGCCACGTTGTCATCCCAGCCGTCGCCATGCAGCGTGCCACGATGCAATTCTGTGACTGCTCCGACTCCGGGTAGATTCTTGACATCTGGCAAGTTTGGCGAATTGCCGCCGCCAAGTGGATTGGCAATGCCACCACTAGGCAATGGACTTTTCAATCCTCCCGGCAGATTGTTGGTAATGCCACTTGGCAGTTGATTGGGTAGACCACCAGGCAGATTGTTGGTTACTCCACCGGGCAGATTGTTGCTTACTCCACCGGGCAAATTATTGGTCACCCCGCTTGGTAGTTTGTTGGTGATAGCAGTGGCAACTCCCCCCAACATGCTCGCGACACCCATTTCTGATACCCGATACTGCGATTCCGTAGAAGTCGTCGAAGTCGGTTTGGGTTTCAACTTTTTATCCAACGTCAGCGGATCAAAGTCACCCGGCATCGGATGTTCGGGGACGGTGTCCGTAGCCAAGCCAATCTCATCTCCCGCCAAATTCAACATATCCGACGTACCGACGCCATCGAGTATCAAGAACGACTTTTGATAGTGTTGATTGTAAAAGTCGTTGGGAGCATCGGAATTGTCACTTCGTCCCCAGTAGGCCGCTCCCAGCTCAGAAATCAACTCGCCATCGCGTCCATTGCGATGTCCGCCAGTTCCGTGCGCAAAGATGGTAAACACATCTTCGGGCTTGGAAGGCGGCGTGTTGCGTCGGGCGCTCGTCGGCACAATGCGCGTGCCGAAAAAGCCAACCGCTTCCGTGAGATTGGTCGTTGGATCAGGCGTAGCGTTTTCCTGGGAAACCTTTACGGATACTTCGATGGCTGCCTTCGACGTCGCAACCAGACCACCGGATTGCTTACTCGTCCATGCAAATTTTGTCAGGTCCAGTCCCGAATCGGTTTCCGTGGCCGCAAGATTAATTGGAATATCCAGCAGCAGAAGTGGGCCGGCCTTCGCCCCGCCGCTGGCCAACTTCCTCAGTTCAAGGCCATTGCCCGGTAGAGTCATGATCTCAACGGCTTGGGGTGGATTCTCCGAACTGATGATCATATGCACATCGACCTTAGCCGTGTTGTCGACCAAGTCGCTCGGACCACCGACAAAACCCAAATTCGAGATCAAGCGCATATCACCCGCAAGCTCAACGAATCCAGAAAACGTGAATCCTGTTTGCGTATTGATTCCCGGTGAACGCGCAGCCACGTTGGTGACGATCGGCTTGGCCGTCGGCACCATATCATTGGCTCCCACCATCGAATCTTGAACACCGAAAAGCATCGCGTGCTGCGACCCTTGCGGAGCGGAGAGAATCCAGGCGGCGGCCTTCGAATCGTCCTTTAATAGATCCGATGCATTATCTTCGACAGCAGCCAATACTCCCGCAGGTTTCTGGTTGGGATACAAGCTGGCCTTCGGGAAAATGGGCATGATCGGCCCATCGACGCCAGTCGCAATGGGCTGACCATCCGCAGAAAAAGCGGTGACCCTGGGTTGCGCGAATAAGGTGAGCAACTCGCCGGGTGAGAATGCCTTTCCGGATTGCAGGGCAGATCGCGACCAGCGGTCGAGATCAAAGCTCAGCTTGGCCTCGTACCGCGTGCCGGCACTGGTCGTAACGCCTCCCGTCCCTGGCTGTTCGACGAAGGCCAAGGCGGTTGGGTAGATCGTGGGGGGATCTTCATGCGGGGCCAGTGCAAACGCGTCAACGCGAAACCGAGCGATCTTGCTGGCATCGCCTGTGACCTGCCAGGTGATCGTCAACTCCGCCTGGTCGTGCAAGGCCGCATCGTGAGTATCGAAGCGAACTAGCGAAATATCGGGTAAGCCCGGAGGAGGATTGCGCACAACGGGACCGCTCGTACCTCCAGGGCCGCTCGTGCCTCCGGGACCGCTGGTACTTCCAGGGCCGCTCGTACCACTGGGACCGCCAGTGCCTGCGACGTTCCCCGATCCAGGGGAAACTCCACTTGGCCGCTGTTTGCCGCTGCCGACGTTACCTAAGATTGCATTGAGCCATGCCAGCGGAGACAGTGATCCCCAGCCCGGTTGGACGCGCCGCATCGGGGGAGCAATTTGATTGCCCCAGGGTGGAGAGACCGGCGAGGGTCCTGAGCTAACGACAAACATCATCGGCGGTGCCGTCTGCGTCGGAAGCCAAGGGGTTGGCGGAATGGCTGGGGGCTCAGGAACAATCGGAGTTGAAACTGCGGGCTGACTCGAAACCATGGGAGTTCCGCTCGGCGCTTCTCCTTGACGCCACACATAGCGCTCGGTCTCCGTCGCTGCATTGGCGACCACTTCTCCTTGCTGATTGCGGTGGGCGGGTGGCACAAAAAGAATGCTGCTCAATCTCAACTGATCCTGCGTATGTTGCTGACTGTCGTAGATCGCAGCTCGGTCCGCTTCCACAACGACGCGGGCGACGGCTGCGCGATCGGGCACTTGCCCCAACGACAGCTCCGAACCAAGCATACCGATGCCGATGTCACGCAGATCCTCATGCCATAAAGGATCATGGCTGAGATCTTGCTCTCGCAATTGAAAGACTTGCCATGGCTGGTCGTCGACGAGTGGATCGGCTTCGCCACTTAGCAAATACTTCTTGCCTTTGGCGTCAAAATAGATTGGGTTCTGCGAGCCTGATTGCGGCTGTGGAGCGACGTTCAGCCGAATGATTAAGGACGAGATTGGCGAGGTTTCTCGTTTCGTAGCAAATAATTCTTGGGGCTCACTGTACCAGGGATAGGCGCCCGTCACGATTCCGGAAAGGTCATTGACCGGAGCCGCGGAGCGCGCGAGCTGGCGGTCGATATCTTCGTCGCTCAGTGCACTATCGGTCAGTCCCAACTTGGCTGACGCCTGGCCATCTTCCAGTTGTCTGACCAGTGCTAAGTGTCGCTCCAAGAGGTCGTCGAGCTTTTGGCGATGAGCCCGGTGCTGCTCGCCTGCGTTGCGTTCAAGTTCGCTATTCTCAGCGAATAGCTTTCCATTGATTTCGATTTTGTAACCACTGAGAATCCAATCACCTTCGCCGGTAGAGGCGAAGCCAATGGTGGAAATATCACCCACCCGCAGGTCGCGCAGCAACTGTGGCGTTCGCGCTAGTTCATCGAAGCCGTTATCGCTTGGCTTGGCGTTGAATTCGTACCAAGCCGAAGTTCCTGGCGGGTTTTCCGAATCGGCTTTCGTTTGGGACGATGTCTGCGGAAAAGCAGCAAAGCCAGGCTTGTGTTCGCTAGCCGGGGCAACCTGCAGCCTTAGAGGAAATCCCAGTCCCAGATGTAAATCGACGGTTTCTCTGCGTGGTTCGCCCTCACCAAGCGTCAGGCTGACTTTGATCGATTCGATCGGCAGGTTGGCATCTAGATCTCCCATTTGCAACTTGGATGGCGGCTTCTGCGGGAAGCCTGCGGGCAGGTTGGGTTGTTGTGGAAGTGGATTGGAATTGAGGAGCCGAGAGCCTTCCGGTCCGGCCTGCGTTGCAGGATTGGCGGGATCGGCGCCGCCCGCTTGTGCAGGTTGAGCAGCTTCACTACCAGTTGCACTATTGTTCGCCGCGTTGTTTGCCGCCACTTCTGGCGAACTGCCCCTATTGAACAGACCAGGAATTATTTGCCAGGCCAGCATGGCTCCGCCAACAACTAGTAGAGCAGCAGTGGCGCCGATCAGCGGACCTTTCCAACCATTGCTCACAGCAGCCTTCGGCTCCGTCGGTACTGAAGTCCTGTCGGGCGTTGGTTTCGCACTAGCTGCTTCGACATTCGGTTCATGGCGAATCGCCGCGACAGACGCGATAGGCTCATTTGCCCCAGCAGGCTCCGGGGTCGAGGTGGGTACCGAGGAACGGTCTATGGCAACCGTTGAACTGGCTGGCGCCTGAAACACAGTCGTAACCGGCTTGCCTGAATCCGCTTGTAACTGCTGGACTTGTCCTTGGCAGTCTGGACATGTCGCTAAATGACGATTGATGTCGTGGATCGCGTCTGCGTCAAGTTTTCCAGAAACGAGCGCCCACAATTGCTCAAAAGCAGGGCAGTCCGAATTGCGTGTCATATTAATAGCCTCGTATTGCTATCCGTTGATCGTGTTCTTAGGGAATGTGTCAATCGTCGGGAACCAGACGCAGCCCGAATAGCGCCAGCGCTTCGTTCCCTTCGTAATGATCCTGGCTGGCCATGATGGTCAAACTGACAACCACCCGTGAGCCAGTCGCCAGTGGAAGATTGCTAGAAGGTGCGGCGTCCAGAGGTAATCCACCAGTCAGCGTTGAAGGCGATCCGGTACCAACGGGAATCGCGATATCGATCAACTGAAGAGGGTTGGGAGTTGCACCGTTGGTTTTTTCGAATCGGACCGCAGTTGAAGTGCCGGCCCGTAACAATTCAGGAGGATTCGCTTGACCAGCTTGAAGGTCCTGCAATGAGCTTGCCGAACCACCGCTGGGAACTTGTTGGATGATTACTCGCGCTCGGAATTCTGCACTATTGGTTGTAATCGCATCGCCATCCATGAAACCTAGCAGCCCGGTCAAACGCATGTTCTTGGTGAGCGTGATTGGGTAAGCATCAAACCGCAGGCTAATATGGTCACCGACGTTTCTCATGGCGACGTTGGTGGGATACATGCCAAACTGCAATCCGCTATTAGCAAACTGATTGGTGCTCGACAGTAGCCACGCTCCCACGCCGCTCGCAGCCGGTTTCCCGAAGGCTCGCCAACGGTTCGCGTCCTCCCCCGAACTCCCGTACCCATCACCGCCCGCTTGAAATCCTGGCGTAACGGACGTTGGTATTTCCGACGTAATCCAGCCTGCTGGGTCGATGCTGGAATCCGGACCGATTTTCAATCCAAATTCGCTGAAGCTCCAGCCTTGCGGATGAACTGGAACCAATGGCCCGGTCGCAGACAGACCGTTTGCTAGTGGTCGACCGTTAGCATCAAGGGCGATAACCTCTGGCTCGACGAAGATATGAACAAGTTCCTCAGGCGCTAGGCCCAGAGCTGGATCGGATAGATTAATTGCAGGCAAAGAGGCGCTTTCAAGTTTACCTCGGCGCAGAACTTTCTTGTTAGTCAAAAGTATCCGTTTGGCGAGTAGAGTGTTTGGCAGGATCGCATTCAGGCGGACATCATAGCTAAACACATCAGCAGCATTCGTCTCTTTCCAGCCAACAACGACTTGTTGCCCGTCTATGACTCGCTGCGACTGAAGCTCATCAATCTGCACATCAGAGATCTGTAGAACCTTCGGAGGGGGCACAACGACCACTCCGCCTCCAGGCCCCGTTGTAGCACCAGTTCCAGGCGATGTACCAGTTCCTCCTCCTACAAACGTACCACCAGACCCAGGCGCGCTACCCGCTCCAGGCGAACTGCCCTGAACGACCGGTGCTGAATTGTTCGAATTGACGGCTGCCTGCTGACGTTGATTTAGTAAAGCGGTCAGGATTGGAAGTAGTAGATCGATAGCTGTTGGCCGAGCGCGGCCCCGGCGTCGCGGTGAATTCGAATTTGAATTTACGGGTGGATTCACTGCGCGGCTCGGCATCTGAAAGACGTAGATCGGCGGCGGCGGAGCGGGGTAGGGCATAGCGCCACCGGCAGATGGTGGTACGGATGAGACGGGACTGGATGAGACGGGTCCGGTTGAGGCAATGGGGGGATTCCCAGAAGCAGGGCTACCTAAATCAGTACTTCCGCGTTGAGGTGCTGGAGTATCGGGACTTTGACCCGACGCGACGGCTGCGAAAGGACTAGGCGTTAGGACCGTTGGCGGTTCGGGCTCAGGCTGGCTAGCCACTGCGGGAACGGAGGACGGCGTACGGGGGGCAGCCAGTCGATCGCCGGCGCGCCACATGGGGCGCTCCCGGTCGGAGGTCATTACGTTTTCAACTACCTTTCCGGAATCATCCACATGGGCGGGCGGAAGCAGTTCAATTTGCCCGAGAGTTATGCGGTCATCCAATTCGAGTTCACTGTCGTAGGCCGGTTGATCACCAACCGAGACCAGCACTCGATCCAGCTTGGCGCGATCGGCCGCTTCGGCAAAACGATGCCCCCCTCCGACCACTCCAATTCCGATTTGCTTGAGATCACTCTCATCGAGAGGATCTCGCTCCAGGTCGATCGCAGAAATTTGAAAATGATGCGACTCGGGTCCGTTTCGGAGCGGGCTCGTCGACGATGCCAGTTGGTATTTCTTTGCCCCGGCGAGCAGATAGACGGTATTCAACGTGCCGGACTGGGCCTTCGAGGACGTTACTAGCGTAACGTCAATCGGTTTCATTACCGGCGCGCCGCTTACATCGAACTCTGCTGCTTGCTCCTCATACCAAGGGTATTGGCCCATCAATCTGCCACCGGCCCACTGGATCGGACCGTCGAGCGACGCGACCTCCGTTCTGGCTGCCTCCCAATCCAGCTGTTCGGTATCGCTGAGGTAACCGGCGGACGCAAGGGCTTCGTATTCATCAAGCTGATTCACCAATACCTCGCGCCTGGGCAAACTATCGGTTAGTGTCTGCTCATCTTGAGCCATCACTTCTTCTGGACCGGCATCCACCGAATTGTTCGAGGCGAACAACTGATCATTGATTTCAATGACATAGCCGGCCAACTTCCAGTCGCTTTGACCAGTCGAGGCAAACCCTATTTTGCTTATGTCACCGACTTTCAAACCCGACAGAAGCTGTGGCGTTGTTCTAAGCACATCGCTACCAGACTCATCCGGCGCTGCCTCAAACTCAAACCAGGCTTCCTCGCCCGGCTCCAAGTGATCGCGGTCGGCCGGCAAGGAGCTTTTCTGCGCAACGGCCGAAAAGTCGATTGGGCTCGATGCGCCCAACGGATGAAGCCGTAAAGGAAAACCCAACCCCAAGTGCAACTCCACCGGTTCACCCAGAGCCGCACCATGCTCGTCGGTTGTGATCGAGACGCGTATCTTCTCAATCGGAATTTCCGATTCAAGATTTCCGAATTGAAAGCCGTTTGCAGATTCGCCGGAGACGGTTGGAGCCGGCTCCGGTGGATCGCTCGTCGTTGGTGGCTGCTCCGACGCGATGTCGGCGGCTGGTTTCGAGGCCACGGGTCCGCGTTTGTTCCATTCATTCCAGCCGAAATAGCCGATTGCACCTACCGCTCCCAGCAGACTGACCAGCGCCAGTGCTTTGCCTGCGGAGAAACCAGCGGAAGATGGGTTTCGCGGTGTCTTTCCCACCTGCGTTGCCTCCGGTATGTGGGGGCGAACCTCGCGATCCATGGAAGGTGTCTCCACCAGCATCGGCTCGGCGGGAGAGACTGGCGAGTCAACTTTAAGCGTGCCGTGATTGGGGCGTTTTACCGGCGACGCTTGGACTAAATCGTCCTGCGGTACACGTTCATCGCGCTTCGCGCGAACGCTATGTTCGCTCCGCAAACCTGGCTGGTCCGCTATCGCGGGTGTTGCGAGCGGCGTGCTCGGTGACGATGGTGGTTCCGCAGATGGAGTCGGAACCTGGGGCTCGGACTGGATCGCAGGCTGTGACGTCTGAGCTTCCACGTCGCGAAGCGTTTGAATGGTCTCCTTGCAGTGATCACATGAATTGACATGCAACAACAAGAGCTCTTGGGCTTCTTCCAACAACGTGCCTTTTGCATATTTCGCCAAGTGCTTCAGTGGTGGACAGCTTGGTTTTGAGCTCATGGTTGACCTTTAACTTTATGCGTGGCATACCATCCCAGGAACACTCACTTCCCAACACCAACTTGACACTTTACCCCAGACTAATGTAGCAGCTCAAACCACCGAAAGTATGGGTGTCCGTTGTCGCAGGAAGAGAATTTGTTAAGTTTCCGTAAGCTCCGCCGCGTTAGGATTACAGAAAATTCAATTCATTCATCCACATTCCGAATTGAGCACCGAAGCACAAATCAACGGGCGAAACCACCGGGGCTGTTGGCCACGGTGATTTCAAAACGTTTGCTTGTTTCGGCTCGCCGCAATAAGTTGAATCTACAAAAGAAACATCTGCGTGAAGTAAACTGCGCCGTCTGATTTGGTCGCTACCCCGATGCCAATTTTTGAAAAGGATCCAAGGATATTTGCTCGATGGCCCGGGCTGTTCATCCATTGTTCGACGACCGCTTTGGCATCGCGATCAAAGCGATAGGCCACGTTTTCTGCTCCACCCCGAAAGGCTTCGCCTGCAGTTTGAGCTGCAGATTGAATCCGTGCATTGAAACTGTCGTGTCCGAAAGGGACCGCTCCGTTTGCCATACTTTGGCTGTGTTGAGTTGCGAATTGATTCAACACGGGCAGCATAGTCATCGGTGCCAAGCCGGCGGCGGCCCGTTCCGCGTTCACATACTGGAGGATTTGGCTTGCCAGGTCGTCGACTCGATTGATCTCTCGGTCACTGGCTACAACGTGCGTCTGTTTTCGCGGGTAATCTTGCAACTGAAACTGTGAGACAACTCGGCCATTTTGCTTGAAAACAAACACGTGTGTCGCATAAGAGGTCCCACCCGTGTTACCGCCTGGTGGGATGGCGGTGGCGAATTGTTCGACCCCATCATAATCGACCCAATAGAGGTCCACAGGCGAACTGGATTCATTCTGCCAGGTGATGTCTATAGCGACGTCCCAAGAAGTGGAACGCAGTTCGTTAGCATGCAGCGGCAGGGTCAGGGTCAGGACGGCGAGCGATAGTAAGAAGCGGCACATTTTGTTCTACCTTCAAAAAAGCAGTTAGGCTGAGTTGCTGAGCGACCAATTCACTCAGACACCATGTACTCGCTGCATTTGCTCCGACTCCCTCATGGGTGAGTTCACTTTTTTCGATTTTTTTAAACTCCAGACGGTAAGATGGTGGCGGGACTTTTGAATGGTCGCCCAATGGCCTGGGCTTTCAGGCCAAACTTCAACGACACATTGCTTGCCCACCGTTGCCGAATTCAAATCGATTCACGTCGAAGAACCGTGGTGCGTACGTATCCATATCCATCTATAATTAGGCTGACGCACTTGTCTTATTGGCTGGCATACGAGCCTGAAGTCGACCTATGAATCTGGAAACCGAACGTAAGATCCGGGCTGAATTCAATGCGGTTTGCGATGCTTTCGAAGACGATTGGTTGTCGGGAAGTCCGCCTGATATCGGACAAGTCGTTGCCAAGGTTTCCGCTGCGCTTGATCCGGTTCAACTATTTTCAGCTTTGCTAGACCTGGAAATTCACTATTGTCAAAAGAACCAGATTCCCATTGACTTTGACAGGATACAGCAGCTCAATCCCAATTTCGGCGCCATCGTGAATGAAAAACGACTGAACATCGACCGAGCGGGTTTGTCAAACGCTGGTGCGACCGCAGTCCCTAGTTCATCGTCACTCGATGCGTCGAATACGAAAGTTGAACATGCTGATATGACACCCCGCGTCGGGAGTCATTCAACGGATGAGCGGTTTGTGGCTAACCAATTCTTCGGGCGATATCAAATTCTTTCCGTTTTGGGAAAGGGGGGCATGGGTACGGTTTACTTGTCCGAAGACAGTCTACTTGGTCGCAAGGTTGCCTTGAAAATTCCGCGATTGCGAGACGCCGACCACGAGACCGTCGAACGTTTCTATCGTGAAGCAAGAGCGGCTGCTGGAATTCTGCACCGCAATATTTGCCCAGTCTTTGACGTCGGAAAGCTGGACGGCCAACTCTACATCACCATGGCCTACATCGAGGGCGATCCACTTTCGAAATACATCAATGCTGACAGACCACCCAGCGCAAGAGACATCGCGATTACAACACGCAAACTGGCGCTGGCACTTGACCATGCTCATCGCGCAGGCATCGTACATCGCGATCTAAAGCCAGCCAATGTAATGATTGACCGAAGTTCGGAACCTGTGGTAATGGACTTTGGGCTGGCTCTTCAGGATTCCATTAAAGATGTGGAGAAACTGACCAGGACCGGAATGATCATGGGTACGCCTGCCTACATGTCACCTGAGCAGATTCGCGATTCGGGGCGAGTCGGACCATCCGCCGACATCTACTCTCTGGGGGTGATCCTTTTTGAACTACTAACGGGTCGACTGCCGTTTACGGGTAGCATTTTGACGGTCTATTCCCAAATTGTCGTAGAAGCTCCTCCTCGCCCTTCCTGTATTCGTTCGGGGATCGACCCCGAGCTTGAAGCAATCTGTTTGAAGGCCATGGCCAAAGATCCACGCGAACGGTTCGAGTCGATGGCGGAATTCGCGGAGTCGCTAAATGGCTTCCTATTCGCCAAAATCATTCCGCCGAAAGACACAATGCAAATCGGCTCTTCGCCAGAGCATGTCTACGCAACGTCCGACTCCACCCCCGTTCTATCTGCCAGTGAGGTCGAAGCGAGATCAATTCCCCAGCACCCCAGCGCGGGAATCGAGAGTTCGTTGTTGGCACCATCGAGCAACCCAATACGTAGACATTATTTGCGCTGTCAAGAGAATATATTGAGTTTGCCAACATGGATCTTTGCCACAATCAGCGGTATCCTGGCTGTGGCGATTTTCGGCGGCTACGTTCTACTTCAGCCAAGTAAACACGAATTAATTCCTGTCGCCGACAAGGAGCTACCTTCTCCTTCGTTGAATCGCGGCGAGATTCCTGCTCCACCCGCGACTGACGTATTTGATCGACTGAAGCGGGCTGGCGCGGTGATCAGCGTATTGGACTCGCGCAGTGCTCCGTCTGTCGTGAGGCTAGCACCGGACGCCGATCTAGCCTCAGCCGCCGCACGGATCGTTGAGGTAAACTGTGTCCGTTTTAGCTCCATGACCGACGATGACTTGAAGACGTTGATTGGACGATGCCCTCAACTTCGCAAGCTCGCCCTCAACGCCTCGCGGATAACTGCTAAAGGTTTTGAACCGCTAGTTGGTTCCAGAGTTGCAGAGCTGCTAGTTATCCGCAATGATTCATCGCTGAGTTTCGGACATCTTACTCAAATCGGTCGATTGACTGAGCTGCGAGTCCTGGGGCTTTTCGACTGTGGCGTTGAAGATCAGGGGTTGGCACTGCTGACCGGCCTGAAGAACCTCGAGTCGCTAAACCTAATGTTGAACCCACTAAGCGGCACGGGCTTGGAACTACTCGCAAGACTGCCGCATCTCTCAAAACTGTCCCTTTCGGCCACAGCGGAGTCGTCGGTCGGACGGCTTCAATCGGTTGCCGCACTTTCGAGGCTTAGCCATTTGGAAGTCGGCATCGACGGCCAGACAGATTTGTCGCCACTGGCCAACATGCATTTAGTAAGTCTCAAGTTGCGTGGACCCAAGGTAGAGAATCTTGGTGCGATACTTGGAATTCAGCTAGATGAAATCGAATTGACGTATGATGCGAAAATTCACGAAACGGTACTACGGTCCGTGAAGACCTTGCGGACAATTAACGGAAAGCCGACTGGCACATTCTTTTCCTCGTCATAGTCGATGCGGAGAACTAGTGTTCGAACATTAAGGCTGCAACACAGTTCCATTTTGGAAGGAATCCATCAAACTGAAATAGTCTAATTCCAAGTCGACGCAAATTGTTTATCGTCTCGCCGGAGGAGACTATTGCGGTCTTGGCGTTAAACCATTTGCAACGCTGCAGCGAGCACTCGCTAGATCACCACGGGCTTGCCGCGGTTGCGGCGAACGATGACCCATTGACCGCAGTGCATGAGCCAGTGATCTGCCTGCATACGCAACATGGCTCCACGCGTCGGTGCGTAACTGACTCCCGTCGGTTCGTCCAGCTCGTCAGGAGTCGAGGCGGCCAGGATGGCCAACGTGCCAGCCCGCTGAGCGCGATAGACTTCGAGCAGTTCGTCCTTGGTTGCAAATTGGCTAGGATCATCCGAGCCTGCGGTCTCTTTGCCATATTTGGCCGCAAATCCTGCCGGTAGAGCCGGCATTGCGTCAGCAGAAATGCCGCTCATCATCTGGTGCTCAGAGCAAACCAAGTGCCCGACTTGCCAATTGATATGATTGCACTCTGAATGAGGTCGCTCCATCAATTCGGCGTCGTTTAAATCTCCCAAATAGGCCATACCGATCATATCGGCAGACTCCAAACTTCCCTTAATCGCTGCGATTGCATCCATTGTGTTGGCTTTACTGTTAAATAGGTAGAATACTGGTAGCGGACGAGGTTACGGGTCCCTGGCACATACGGACTCGTAACCTCGTCCACTCCCTACTGAATGGGACTCGTAACCTCTTCCACTACGCTAGGTTATGAAAATGCCGAGCGGTAGAGGCGAGCGGTGTCCTCAAAAGTGACGGTTTGTATTATAACGGTTAGGTTGAGATGGCGGAGGAGGCATGGCTTGCTAGCGAGCGAGCTTTCGAAAAACCGAAAAACATTAATGATCCGTCGTGAATTAGCTCTACTTGAAGGATGCCATGAACTCGTCACTTGCAGTACCACGCGAAATGTCCGAGTCCTGTTTGGCTTCGCTTGAATGCGAAATACGCCGACACCTGAACTTCACCCTGGCCCATGGCGAGGACGTGACCAAGCCGCGTTACCTGTACCGCGCGCTGGCGATTGCGGTGCGCGACCGCTTGATTGAACAGTGGCGAGGCACCGAACGGCGTTTGCAATCCGAAGCGGACAAAAAGGTCTACTATCTTTCGCTCGAGTTCCTCATCGGGCGTTCGCTTTCCAACGCGGTTTACAATTTAGACTTGGATGACGCGGCGCGTTCGGCGCTGCACGACTATGGGGTGACGCTCGAAGAGATCGCCGAACTCGAACTCGACGCTGGACTGGGCAATGGCGGTCTGGGGCGCTTGGCGGCTTGTTTCCTCGATAGCTGCGCCAATCTACAACTACCGGTGGTAGGTTACGGCATTCGCTACGAATACGGCATGTTCCATCAACGCATTGAGAATGGTCGCCAGATCGAAGACCCCGATCACTGGCTGCTCGATGGCAATCCGTGGGAGATTGAGCGCAGCGAAGATGCGCGGCGAGTTCGTTTCTATGGCCGTTCGGAACTCTACTACGATCAAGAGGGAGTCCATCATTGCCGCTGGGTCGATACGCACGACGTCCAAGCGGTCCCGTTTGATATGCCCATTCCGGGTTTCAAAAACGACACGGTCAACACACTGCGACTTTGGAAAGCCACCGCCACCTCCGCGTTCGACTTGAATGAGTTCAATGCCGGTGGTTACTCCGAAGCGGTGGCGGCGAAGAATATGGCCGAACAGATTACGATGGTGCTCTACCCCAACGACTCGAGCGAGAATGGCAAGGAATTGCGACTGAAGCAACAATACTTCCTCGTCTCGGCCAGTTTGCAAGACGTATTGGCCAATTGGGTCAAGCAGCACGGCCAGGATTTCACGCGTTTCGGCGAGTCGAATTGTTTTCAGCTCAACGATACCCATCCGGCCTGTGCCGTGCCTGAGCTGATGCGGGTGTTGATGGACGAATACGATTTGGAGTGGGACGACGCCTGGGCGATCGTAACCAAGTGTATGGCCTACACCAACCACACGCTGCTCCCCGAAGCGCTGGAGCGCTGGAGCGTGTCGCTGTTCAGCCGCCTCTTGCCACGCTTGACCGAAATTATCTTCGAAATCAATCGTCGCTTCTTGAAACAGGTCGAGACCCGCTGGCCCGGTGACGTCGACATGAAGCGTCGACTGTCGATCGTTGAAGAAGGAGACAACCCACACTTCCGCATGGCCTACCTGGCAATCGTCGGCAGCTTCTCGGTCAACGGCGTGGCTCAACTGCACACCGACCTGTTGCGCAGCGGTCTGTTCTCGGACTTCTATGCCCTATGGCCAAAGAAATTTAATAACAAGACCAACGGTGTAACTCAACGTCGCTGGTTGGCCCACTGCAATCCAGGACTACGCGATCTGATCAATTCAGCTATCGGAGACAAGTGGGAGGCCGACCTAAGCGTGGTCGATCAGCTCATCCCGCTGGCCGACGATGTCGAATTTGGCAAGAAATGGCGCGAGGTCAAGCTCGAGAACAAACGACGACTGTCCAACTACGTCTTTAAGAATACGGGTGTCAAATTCGGCCTGGATGCCGTCTATGATGTGCAAGTCAAACGAATTCACGAGTACAAGCGCCAGTTGCTCAACGTGCTACATGTGATCCATTTGTACGATCGTATTTGCCGTGGGGATACCCAAGGATTGACATCGCGCTGCGTTTTGATCGGTGGCAAGGCGGCTCCCGGCTATCACATCGCCAAGCTGATCGTGAAACTGGTCAACAACGTGGCGACGGTTATCAACCACGACCCTCGCACCGAGGGCTTGTTGCGCTTGGTGTTTTTCCCCAACTATCGCGTGTCCGCCATGGAGATCATTTGCCCTGGGACCGAGCTGTCGGAGCAGATCTCCACCGCAGGCAAAGAAGCCTCGGGAACCGGCAACATGAAGTTCATGATGAACGGTGCGTTGACCATCGGCACCTTGGATGGTGCCAACATTGAAATCCGCGAAAAGGCGGGAGCGGATAACTTCTTCCTCTTCGGGCTCGATGCGGGCGAAGTCGCCAAGGCGCGACAGAATTACGATCCCAATAAGATCATCGCCGAAGACAAAGATATCCGCCGAGTCATGGAATTGCTCGAAGGTGGTCGCTTCAATAGCAACGAACCAGGTATCTTCGACATCCTCATCGCCGGCTTGCGCAATGGCCAAGACCAGTGGTTGACGATCGCCGACTTCCGAAGCTACATCGACGCTCAGCAGGAAGTCAACGATCAGTACAAAGACCAACAGGCGTGGAATCGCAAGAGCATCATCAACACCGCTAGCAGCGGCTGGTTTTCGAGCGATCGGACCATAACGCAGTATGCCGAAGAGATTTGGAACGTCAAACCGGTAGGCTCACGTTGACGGCTTTGCATTTAGCGGGCTTGTTGTTTTGCCCACGAATCACGCGAATGAAGGCGAATTCCTAGCTTTAAGCGAGTGCAGCAAAACCCTCGGGAGGTGCAGGAATCCGACGGCGGAGCGTCGGGGCACATTGAGAGCATACCATTACAAGGATGTGGGAGTTGAGTGAATTTGATCGCGCCGCTGGGGTGCTGCTACACATAACCAGTTTGCCCAGCGAGTTTGGCGTGGGAGACTTGGGGCAAGATGCCTATCGCTTCATCGACTTTCTCTCTGCATCCGGACAGCGCGTGTGGCAGATTTTGCCGTTGGGACCGACCACGCACGGCAACTCGCCTTACAGTTGCTACTCGGCGTTTGCCGGCAATGCGTTGCTGATCTCGCCGCGACTATTGGTTCGCGATGGTCTGCTGGCCGAGAAAGACATTCTTCCTTTTGTCACCGGGCTCGCCCCCGGTGAAGCCAATTACGAACATGCGCGGCGCTGCAAAACGCAGTTGTTGCAAACCGCCTTCGAGAATTTCCTGTCGCGCTCGGCCTGCGAGCAGTTCGATGAGTTCGAAGACTTCTGCACTCGGCAGCGCTGGTGGCTGGACGACTTCGCATTGTTCAGCGCTTTGCGGAAGCACTTCAGGACGGATGATTGGTGCCGCTGGGATGCGCAGTTGGCCCGGCGCGAGCCTACTGCACTGACGGCGTGGCGTGAAAAGTGCGCGCGAGAGATCGAGTACGAGCAATTCGTACAATACATTTTTCGCCGACAGTGGAACGGGCTGAAGAACTATGCGCAGGCGAACGATGTGAAGTTTTTCGGCGATATGCCAATTTTCGTCGCTCACGGCAGCTCCGACGTATGGGCGCACCAATCGCTGTTCTGGCTGAAGCCAAGTGGGCAACCCATGTTTGTGGCGGGCGTGCCACCCGACTACTTCAGCAAAACAGGCCAACTGTGGGGCAATCCTCTCTACCACTGGGAACGTTTGGCTGAGACCAATTACCGTTGGTGGATTCAGCGATTTCAAAACGCCTTTGAGCTCTACGACTTGCTGCGCATCGATCACTTTCGCGGATTCGAAGCGTATTGGGAAGTTGCTGCGGGAGCCGAAACCGCCATCTCAGGCCGCTGGGCACCCGGGCCAGGTGCCGCCCCGTTTCGCGCCGCACAAAGCGTACTTGGCGATCTGCCCATTGTGGCCGAAGACCTGGGAATGATTACCGAAGCCGTCCATGAACTGCGCGACGAGCTCGGTTTTCCTGGCATGCGCGTATTGCAGTTTGGCTTTGACGATGAAGCGGATACCTTCCATCGTCCCGAGAGTTATCCGATCCATAGCGCCGCCTACACGGGTACCCACGACAATAGCACCCTGCTGGGTTGGTATCTCGAACGCCAGAACTCGAAGACAGAAGACATCCTCGATCGCTATCTGCAGGACCCAACTCAGAGCGGCATTCCCATCCACTGGCAACTCATTTCAATGGTTTTGCGCTCGCATTCCGAATTGGCCATCGTGCCGCTGCAAGACATCTTGGGGCTCGACGATCGCGCGCGCATGAACGTGCCCGGACAAGCTGATGGGAATTGGGGTTGGCGCTTTCAAGCTCACGAACTGACAGACGATGTCATCGACCGCCTACGGGTGTTGACGGTAGCCGGAGATCGATAGCGATTAAGAGAAGTTAGGAGAAAAACACTCACACAGTCGCGTTGAGGTTGCAGCACACTAGCCTGTTTAACCGCGCAGCGCGGCCGCACTGGTGATGTTCAAATGCGAACGAATTAGCGGCACGGAGATGGTGACCAACGACAATGGGGGAGCTCACCGTCGTGCCAACTACGCTCGGGCGCGCTGGCGCGGTTAAACAGACTACTCGCTGACCAACAAACGACTCGCAGGAAAAACGCGACGGAAGCATTCATGGACGATCAACAACAATCAGCAATGGACGCAAAACCGGGCCAGCCAGCCAAGCCGTTGCGCGGGCTGCTTATCGGATCGTTGTTGTTGGCTGGATTGCTCATTGTTTTCAGTCCCAATTATCGTTGGAAACTCGATAAAGGGGACAGCCCCTATGGCTCCGACTTTCTGCAAGACTGGACGGCAGCCAGTATGATCGGGGCAGGGCAGGCTGGCTTGATCTACCACGCGTCGGCCTTCGATAGTTGGCAGCACGACCGGAGCCTCATTGGCTTTCGCTGGAACGCCGACTCGTACTACCCCGCAGTCTACCCGCCGCCATACTATTGGCTCTGCACACCACTGCATTGGATACCATATCGTTGGGCCGTCTATTTGTGGTTGGCGATGTTGCTGGGTCCGTTTTTCGGGGCGGCGGCGATGATCGAACATGGATTGCGTGTAGATCTTAGGCCAGCGACAGCGGTTTGGTTTTGGCCTGCGATGTTGCTCTTCCCACCGCTGCTGCTTGGTCTGACGATGGGACAGAAAGGGACGTTTTGGCTGCTGATCATGGCAGCCACCTGGTTGCTCTATCGCCGCAAGAGCCCATTGGCCGCAGGTTTGGTATTCGGCCTACTGTCGATCAAGCCGACACTTTTCTTTTTGTTACCTCTGGTCATGCTCCGCCATCGCGAGTGGCGTTTCGTTGCCGGGGCCAGTCTCTCGTGGGGCGCCCTGTGGGGCGCAGCGGCATGCATGTTGCCTGCAAACGTGTGGACAGATTTTCTCGCGGTGGCTCGATCTGCTGGAGACTATCATGCGCACGCGGGCTATCAATTGATGTGGTCAAGCAATCTACAATCGCTCAGCGGCAATCTGCCGAGCTGGATGCCGAACTGGGCCAGCGGGATTCTGCTAGCCGTGCCAGCACTGTATGTACTGTGGCAAATTGTGTTCAAAGCCAAGTTCAGTCTGAGCAATCCACTCGATTTGTGCCAAGTGCTCCTGGCGACTTGCTTGCTCAGCCCACATTTTTACGCTTACGACCTAGTTGTCTTACTACTACCAATCTGTGCGTTGTGGAATTCGCAACGTCGCGCCGCCGTAGGTGTACTCGCCGCTGTGTGGTTTGGGATGTTGGCGAGCCGACCGTGCTTGGACACCATCGGCTTGCCACTCATGCCTGTCGTTCTGCTAGCGACACTCTATTGGTTGTCGACGGTCACGCCGGGCCAATCGTCGGTGCGGAAGGGGGTGAGCGGAAGCCCAGCTCCATCGAACATATTGCAAACGGGGTTATCGGCCCAAGCGTAGCGAACGGCTACTGGGTTGGCGACCGCATCGCTCGAGACCTCGATACGACCATCCTCCAGAATCTTCGCGTCTGCCCAAACGAACTTCTTGTCCTCACCGGCAACGGAGAAACCGACGGGTTCATTGGTATCAAACGGACGCCAACCACCATCGACATGATCGAAGGAGAGAACAATCTTGTTTTCGGCCTTTTCCATCGACTTGTACTGAGGACTACGGTTGGCGATCTGGATGCCATACACATCGTGTAGCGCGAGCCGAGACAAACGCATGCCGACTTCGACCTTATTCTTAGGGTGAATGTCTTTGCCTTCACCGATATCAATAATCACCGCCTCGCCCGTGTGCTTGAGCTTGGACTCGGTCATCGTTTGCGCTTCGCGCAGTTCGGCCCAAGCGCTATCGGCCGGCTCGGGTTTCTCTGCCATAAAGTCGGCCAGTTGCACCCAGTAGAAGGGGAAATCGCCTTGGCCCCATTCCGCCCGCCAACTGCTGATCATCAGTGGGAAGAGCTCACGATATTGGTAAGCGCGGCCTGCGTTCGATTCACCTTGATACCAAATCGCTCCGCGAATTCCGTAGCCCAAGTGCGATTTGAGGACTCCGTTGTAGATGTTCGCCGGTCGATGATTGCCATGCAAAGTGCTGTTGAGCTTCTTTAATTGCTTTTGCTCGTCTTCCGTCAGATCCTTCTTCGTTGAAAGCGTTTCGAACCGCGCCGCCATGTCGTCGTACTGTTCGAGCATTTTGGAGTACTTGCCCGCTTCCTCTAAGTTCTCACGGCTGATCCAAGCTTCACAAGCGGACCCACCCCAAGCGTTGTTGATCATTCCGATGGGGACATCCAACGTTTCGAGCAACTGGCGACCGAAGAAATAACCCACGGCGGAAAAGCTACCAACTGTTTCTGGTGTGCAAATCATCCACTTCGAGTTGGGATGATCCCACACTGGCTCTTGTGTACCTACCTGGGGGAAATTGATCATGCGCAGATTGGGATGGTCTGCGGCGAGCCGTTCCAGATCCGCGTTGGTCGAATTGCCGACGTTCCATTGCATGTTCGACTGCCCGGAGCAAATCCAAACTTCTCCAACCAGCACGTCGGATATCTTAACTTCGTTGCTATCGCTGCTGACGCTCAGTTCGAGCGGTCCCCCGACGGGAAGCGGTTGGAGCATCACATGCCATAGTCCGTTGTCATCGGCGGTGATCGACTGGCTCTGTTCCGCAATTTTGACGGTGACCTTTTCAGCGGGGGTCGCTTTGCCCCACACTTTATTCGCTTGATCTCGCTGCAGCACCATGTGATCGCTGAAGATGCTCGGGAGGCTGACTTCAGCTCGACTGTGTTCAGCCAGTAGGCAGGTCAGTAGCATCGTGATGCAAAGCGCAAGCACGCCGCGAGCTGTTCTTAGCGAGTGCGATCTGCTGTCCGGCAGCAGCCGAGTGAGAGAATCGCAACATGCACGCAGCGCATGCGTCAAAACAATAGGGAAGCTCATAGATTGGACCTCGTCGATGAAAGTGGGGGAAGGAGCGGAGCGAACGACCGGTTGGTCGGTCGACCATTTTCCGCAGAAAGCAGTCTCACCATCTTAACACAAGCCAGGGCGATTGGCCTATCTGACAACGGCATGCTCAGAAAATACGGTGCTGTCACGAGTTTTGCAATCGTTCGAGTCGTTCTCTAGCACGGATGGCAAGGCCGGAGCACGCATAGTATCGCCACTCGATTGCACCTAGTTCGCAAAGAATCCCCATGGCGGCGTGACCAACCTCAATAGTTGCGATAAAATGAAGCAACTCATTTTGTTAAGGAATCGATCATGGAACTGCAGTCGACAGAACAACTATCCGGTGCCAAATGCATGCCGTGTGAAGGAGGCGTCGAGCCATGCCCCGTGGATCACAGCAGGCGGCAGCTCGCCTCCCTACGCGACTGGCAAATCGACGATGCGGGCAAGCTGATTTGGCGCGAGTGGAAACTGAAGAACTTTGCGCAAGCCATGAAGCTCGTGAACGCTGCTGCCGAATTGGCTGAACAAGAGCAGCACCATCCCGATTTGCATGTGACCGGCTATCGCCACGTACGAATTGAATTGACGACCCACGCCATCGGCGGACTGAGCGAAAATGATTTCATTTTGGCGGCCAAGATCGACGCTGCCGCACAGGATTTAGGATTGTGAAGCAGGTCGCCGTTATCGGTGCCGGTATCAGTGGACTGGCGGCAGCGCTGGCGCTGGCTGAACAAACGCCCGATGTTCAAGTGACGCTATTCGAGGGCTCAGATCGTGTAGGTGGAGTGCTCGAAACGATTCACGATGGTCGCTACTTAGTCGAGCGCAGCGCGGACAACTTTGCCACGCTGATTCCTAACGCCCTGGAGTTATCCAGACGCTGTGGTTTAGAGTCAGAACTAATCTCGCCGGAGATTAACAATCGCCAAGCCTTAGTTCTACACCGAGGCAAACTGCTGCCGATTCCCGCCGGATTCAGTCTGATGCAACCGACGCGCATCGGTTCGATTATGAGCACGCGCACGCTTTCCTGGTCGGCCAAGCTGCGGTTGCTGGGCGAGTTCTGGGTACCGCGCCGCGCCGTGGATGAAGACGAATCACTCGAATCGTTTTCGACTCGAAGATTGGGTCGAGAAACCTACGAAAATCTAGTCGAGCCGATCGTGAGTGGCATTTTCACAGCGGACCCGGCCACCCTGAGCATGCGAGCGACGATGCCGCAGTTTGTCGAAATGGAACAGCGCACCGGTGGCTTGATCCGTGGGCATCTGGCCGCGCGGAAGCAGGATGTAGCCGCAGCCGCGCGGCGCGCCAGCGGAGCGCGCTACGATCAATTCGTTGCTCCGCGACAAGGGATGAACTGGTGGGTCAACGCGCTTGCACAGCGATTGCCAGCGCGATCGTTGAAGCTTAACACGCGTGTGCTATCGCTGCGTAGCTTGGCGGGCCCGACTCCAGAGGTTGCGAAAACACAAGCGACGGACGCCGCGACGGGCCGTGCGTGGCAGATTGAGACGGCCAGCGAGTCGCTAACGTTCGATGGTGTCATCTGCAGCGCACCGGCCGCGATCACAGCTCGGCTACTGAGTGAATCACTTCCAGCAGCGGCAACGATCGTGGCCACGATACCTTACGCGTCGAGCGCAGTGGTCGCCATGGCGGTCGACCACAATGAATTGCGTGGCCGCACCGATGCGTTTGGCTTGATCGTACCGCGCAAGGAGGGACGTCAGACGCTGGCCATCAGCTTTGCCAGCAACAAATACCCCGCACGTGTCCCCAACGAGCAGCTCTTGCTTCGCATCTTTCTGGGAGGAGCTCTCTCGCCTGAGACGGTTGAACTGTCGGACTCGCAATTGATTGCACTGGCACACACCGAGCTGCGCGACATCTTGGGCTGGACCGGTACGGCGGCTAAATGGCAAGCGGTCATGCGCTGGCGTGAGGCGATGCCGCAGTACGTGCTAGGACATCTTGACCGCATGCAGCAATTGCAACAACAGTTAGCTACATTCCCCACACTCAAATTGTGTGGTGCCGGCTATGCGGGGGTCGGTATTCCGCAGTGTGTGCGCGGTGGAGAACAAGCGGCGAGTGCATTGGTGGCGAGGTTGAACGCGAGCGGGTTGGAATGAGTTAGGGTGCACAGGCGCCGTGCGTGCGCGTTTTCTAGCCACAAAACTGATTCACCAGCGAGGCAAGCTCGTGGGGGTCTAAGATATATGGTCGAGAGCTAGCTGCAAAACTGATTCACCTGCGAGGCAAGCTCGTGGAGGGCTAGGATCCGACGGCGGAG
Source organism: Pirellulaceae bacterium (assembly GCA_020852965.1). Lineage (GTDB taxonomy): Bacteria > Planctomycetota > Planctomycetia > Pirellulales > Pirellulaceae > Aureliella. The sequence goes on from JADYZV010000197.1 coordinate 72,392, forward strand.
CGTCGGGCCACATTATTTTCCGATGCAGAAACGGCCAAAGATCTCGCCTAAGATGTCTTCGCTGTGAACTTCTCCAATGACACTCGACAGATCGTCGATGGCCGTACGCAGCTCGCTGGCTACCAGCTCTTCCCCCATAGCATGAGCTACCAGATGGAGCGCGCGCTCGGTGGCCGCTTGTGCCAACTCCAACTCGCCTCGACAACGAGTGGCGGTGGCATGCATGGCGTCCGAGTGGAGTTGTCCACGTGTTTCATGTAGCGTTTGGGCCAGCTTCGCTTTCAATCGTTGGATGCTATTCGAGTCGTGCGCGCTAACGGTCAGGGCACAGCGTGTGGCCAGTTCTGAATCATGCGCCAGATCGGTTTTGGTCCCCACCCATAGCAACGTTGGCAGCATGGATTGCAAGCTGGCCTGCTGCGCGCTTAACCAAGCATCGGTGGGCGGTTGCTGAAGATCGAGGCACAGTAGAGCCACGTCGGCGCGCAGCAATCTGTCCCGCAGAATTTCCTGCGCCATGGCTCGCGGAGATTGCTCTTGCAGTTCTTCGATGCCGGCCGTGTCGGTTAACTCGACCGTCAAGCCATTGACGTCCACGCGCACGGTCACGGCATCGCGCGTCGTGCCGGCTTGGGGCGAGACGATCGCGCGCTGGGAGCCGACCAGTGCATTGAGTAGCGAACTCTTGCCCGAGTTAGGAAGCCCGACCAGTACAACGGATGCGTTACGGGACCGCGCACCGCGCGAACGAAGCTGCTCGATAATGGCGGCCAGTTCATCGGCAATGCGCTGCAGCCCCTCGGCCAGCGAATCCGATGTGATGAACTCGATGTCTTCTTCGACGAAGTCGAGTCCCGCTTCCAGGTGCGCGGTCAATTCAATGAGTTGATCGCGCAGACGTCGAACCGGTTTGGAGACGTTGCCGCCCAGTTGCTGCAGGGCGGCGGTTAAATCGTCGTCCGATTCGGCTTCGATCACTCCCAACACGGCTTCGGCTTGGGGCAAGTCGAGTTTGCCCGCTAGGAAACTCCGCAGAGTGAACTCGCCGCGTTGGGCTGGCGAGGCTCCGAGTGCGACGATCCGCTCGACTAGCGATTCGACAATTGGCATTGAACCCAACAGGTGCAGTTCCGCGCAGGGTTCACCCGTGTAGCTACGATGATCGGGCCAGTACAGAATATTCACGTCAACGCGGCTCGAGCCCCAACAGCCGGATTTCGAGCCCAGCCCAGCCGAACCTTGCAAGGTAGTGGCCGCGTTGGCTTGTATTTCTCGATCGATCAACCGTGAGACAATGGACCGTGTTTCATGGCCGCTGAGGCGCACGATCGCGCGGCGTGCAGGGGCCACGCCACTGGCCACCGCCACGATGGTTCGCTGTAGATCAAGTTTCATTGGCGAGAGGTCCCATCATTCATTGCCTTTCGGGTTACTCAGCCAAGCAGGTGGCGCTTCGCCACGAACTTTGCGAAAGTACTCCTGAATGGCCTGCGTGGCATAGGTCGAGTCTCGCGTTTCCATCATCAAGCTACCGATGGCTTCGACGTGTAGCCCAAAATCGCTGACGCTGCGCTTGGCCAGAGTTTGCGGCCGCCCCAGAATGGGCCACCAGGCTGCGCAGGCGATGATGCCCAGCAACGCGGCCGGCATGGTGATGGCGCTCAAGGGCCAGACGGTGAGCATTTCTAAACCGGCACCACTTTGATCGCTCTCAGCCGTTTCGGAAATTGTCAAACCGCGCTGATCAAAGGCCAATAGGGCCACGCGCTGAGCCGGTTGGCAGGCGTCGATCAACTGCTCGCCGATCGCCCCGCCTAGCGGAGTTATCAACGATCCATTGAGCAATGGAAAGCCGTTCGCAACGACTAAGATTTGCCCGTCGCCCAGCCGCGCAGACGTTAGTTGAAAACCAAGCGGCGTATCGTCGTTGGCGGCGAGTAGAATTTCGGAATCGAGCGGATTCGCAATTGCCGAACGCCGCGCATCGTCCGAACCGAACTCTTCGGGGCTCCAACGACTCGTCCGCATTGTTGGTTCGGCGCTACCACGCGTTGGGACGGTGCGCAGTCCATTCGGCGCTGACGTCTGCGGCGGCTTGAGCAGCTTGCGTTTCCAGTCCTGTGAGTCGGGAGGCTGCAACGCCATGCCGACTGGCCATCCGCCCAGCAGCGAGTCTAAGTTCTCTCCACCTTCGGTCCATGGGCCCTCGAATTTCTGGTGATCGCGACACGAACGATTCACATCCGCATAAAACCAATCGCAAAAGATCGGCTCCGGTAGTTGCTGCAGTCGCGACCGAAGCTCGTCGGCTTGACGAATTGCGATCAGCTCTTCACCGCGTCGCTGGTCAGGGCTGGGTAGTCGCGCGAGCGTCTGCTGGCGATAGTAGATGTCCGCGTTGAAATCGCGGCCAAAGTAGATCACCGTGCGGCCCGTACCATCCGCCAGCCAATTTTCCAGCCACTGACGCGCTACGATCCCAGGCGGCTCAAACGACTGTCCCACCAGCACAATCACGTCGACGTTATTGAGCTTGGGTGAGAGCCGCTGCGGCGTCAGGCACTTGGCACCGCTGGCCTCCCACAGCTTGCGATGTAGTCCGAGTCCATTGAGACTGCGATTCACATCAGGCGATGTGACCGCACCATAGGAGAGATCGTCCGCAAGCCAAGGCCCGCAACCGCTGACGGCCAGGCAGGTAATGGTCAGTAGCAAACCAGTTGCCAGCTTGGCAGGCGCGTGCGTCGTCGGCCGCTGGTGCGGAACTGCCGAAACGGCTTGCAGCATTTGGTGGAAGGACTCCAGTTGGTGCCAGACGACCAGGAACTGTTCGCGCGTGACACGGTGCTTGCCAAAGTAGCTCGCCTCGAAGAGCAGCATGGCCACTTCGACATTCTTACACAAAAAAATGTGGCTTCCAAGTTCTATCAGGTACATGCGATTCGTCTTCCCCTTCTGCAAGTGAATCAACCGCGATTGATCGAGTGCCAGCAGCTTATAGCCGTACAAATAGGCGATGGCATCGTCGTAATCTTCGGCTTGCATAGCCCGCTTGGCTGCACTGAGTGGATCATCGCCGGTCGGCTTGGGTTCAAAAGGGAGGTCTGCGACGCGTGCGGGATCGATGTGGATCACTTGGGATGTCCGCTGCTCTGTTAATCGCTCAGGCAAATAGTCGCGCAGTGAATAGTAGGTCAGTAGCACCAACAAGATCAACAGTCCAATGGCAAACAGGGTAAACATGAATGTTGGAACCCATTGGGTCATGCTGCCTAAGCCCCAGTTCCAATTCCACGATGCGCCAGGAGTACGCGGTGGTGTCGGTGGAGGTGAGTCGACGACCTTGCCTTGCGTACGAATGGGATCGTCGTCCGATGCGGTGACTTCCGGCGGAACAAACTCCCCAGCCTGCTTGTCATACCAACTGTTAATGGGCAATGACTTTGCAGCCTGCTGTACCGCCGAAACCTCGTTCGAATCGGCGGCGAAAAGCGCACTGTGATTCACAACTGGGGCGAACGCTCCCCAACTGAAACAGGCTATTGCGATCAGCCTCACCAGAACCGTGGGATTAGCAACGGTGTTCGGTTGAGCCTTCGATTCCGTATCCATGGGTTGCGGTTGTTCCAGTCGAGCCGCTTCGGCCTTAAGCCGATTCTCAATCTCCCAACCTTCGAGCCGGATGCGATTGTCGAGATAGGATAAAAAGCGAAATACAGACAGGAACAGTCCGACGGTCCATAGGCTCAGTGGTAGTCCAATGAAGTCAAACCAGGCATTCCACGACCAGTCTCCTACGCTGGCACCGATGACAAACATCTGAGCCGCGACAAGCATAAAAAACAGCAATACGCCAAAGAATGTCGCACTCAAAAAGCGGGGTATGTTCTCGGAACTGGTATAGCGATGCAGCGCGCGGCTACGGACGCGATAGGTGATGGCACCAGCCGCTGTTGGCCGCAATGGACACAGCTCCAAACCGAGTATCTCGGGGGCAAAGGGACGCAGCGCGCGAGTGAATAGTGCGACACTGGCAGCGAACAGGAAAAACCAGAACTCGATGCCAGGGTCGAACGGTTGCTGTCGATCGACAAAGAATTCCAATACGAGTCCAACCAATCCGAGCCGCACGACTCCCAGTATTAGCAACCAACTTCCCGCAATCGGCCATAGGCGGCGCAGCAAAGTTCGCAGGGGGATATCCTGATAGAAGATGCGGTTGCCCAAGTAGACCGTGGTCGGGAGAGAAATCATGGGGAACTGCAATAAAAAGAGCGTAGTCACATGCCAGAAATGGCGCCAGCGCATCCACGCCAGCGGGCTATCGAGCTGCTCTGCCATGAGCAGCGTATCTTCGTTTAGGATCCAAGCTGTGACGAGTCCGTCGAGTACTAGCAGTGGCACACCGAAAACCGCGCTGGTCAGGGCAATCGCCCACCCATGGCGTTTGAGCACCTGTAAGCTCAAATCGAATAGTTCCAGTGTCGAACGAGCGCGGACAACAATTTCTGTGCGATCAAGTTGCACGCGACGGCTCCGTGGGATAGCCCAGCACGACAAAATAGTAAACTAGTAGTGTACTAGCAAATACGCCCCACATGGCTTTAAACAAATAGGGAACGCTTGTCGGAGAGAGTAGCCCCTCGGTCAGGGCAGCTAGGAAGAATAACACCCCCGACACCGCCATGACCGGTACGGCTTCGACGGCGCGCCGTTGCAACGAGGCCAGTCGCGTTAGCCCACCAGTCACCAGCCAGCCCATGCCAATGCGCAAGCCAGCGGCGGCGGCCAATGCGATAGCTGTCAATTCGAAAGCACCATGGGCAGTGACGAATTCGAGGAAGTTATTCCCCCCAGGGGTGTCGCCGCGAGCCATGTAACCAAACGAAGCTCCCAGTACGCTACCGTTGAAGGCAGTCATATACAAACCAGGGATGATCAATGGTCCCATCGAGAAACATTGTAGTCCAATACCCGTATTGTGTTGAATATAGAAGGCCACCATGGTCATATTTTGATCGAGGCTGCGAGCATAGCTATCCGAACGAAAATCGGCTTCGGTGAAGCTGTCTTGCATGGCCTCCATTTGTTCTTTTCCCAACATCCGTTCGGCAAAACCAGGAAAGGACTGTTCATTGAGCGCCAAGAAACACGACAAGCTAAACAGTCCAAAAAACACGATCCCGCACAGGTGGACACAGCGGTCGCGGAAGATCTGTTGTGGGGCTTGGCGGAAGGCCACATCCCACCACTGATGCACTTGGAAGTGCCGCGAGCGATAGATGGTGTTGTGCGCTCTGCCAACCAAGCTGTGCAGATAGTCGACCGTTGCCGGAGAGAGTCGATACTGATCGGCCATCGCCAAATCCGCACATGCCGAACGATACAGGTCGGACAGTTCAGTCAGATTCTTGCCCGGCATCCTTTTCAGTTTGCGTGAGTTGAGTTGTGCCAGCAACTGTTCGAGTTGCAGCCACTGTGCACGACGTCGTTGGACCGTCTCGGCCAAGTTGGGCATCGGTTGACTTTCTTAGGTAGTGGATGAGGTTACGGGTCCTTGGACGTAGTGGACGAGGTTACGAGTCCTTGGATTCGATATGGGGCAGGGACTCGTAACCTCGTCCACTACAAGACCTCGACCAATACAACCTCAATGTGGCCCGACGCTCCGCCGTCGGTCTTCCCCTCGGTCTTCCCCCCAGCCTTTCCTCGTTTATCGGCTTTGAGTCCCAGGGCTACCTGCACGCATTCGCTGTAGTCCAAGCGCCTGCTCTTCGGCTGACAAAAAGATACGCGTGTAGAGCGCACATAACAATAGATCGGAACTGGTATCGGGTAACAATCCGAAGCGGCCCAACAATGGTTCGGCCAAGTGCTTGGAAACTTCGCTTCGCCGAGCAGGGCTCAGACGCTGGCGATTCTCCATGTAGTGCCCGATCGCTTGAGCCAACGAGTGGCTGGCCGAAAACGTAGCCGGAATCAACTCGGCCAAGCCAAAGGCACGCGGATCTTCGGGAGTCATCGGCCTTAGCGAACTCGTGTGGGCTTCCGAGATCACCATCGTGCCTGCGGCTAGGTCTCCCAAACGCTGCATGCGTCGCGTCAATGCCATGCTGACAAAGCCGATAAATAGAGTTGGTATCACGTAGGCCATCGGTCCCTCCTCGCTCAAACTACGCAGCGGTAGCAAGACGCACATATCTGCCAGTCGCAACAGGTTGCGCAGGGCGGCTTGGGTCGCGTTAATCGGGCGCCCGTCGACTGAGATAACGCGTAGCTTCATGACCATTTTCCCAGGCGTGCGTCCATTGTAGCGCGTTTCAAAGAAAATGCCGTAGAACCAGCTCAGCAGGAAGAAAAGCAGTAATAGGACGATGCCAACGATGCTTCCTCCCAGTACCGAGAACGCCGAAAAGACGATCAAGGTGACGGCCACGCCTACCAAGAACAATGTGCGGAGCGCTAAATCGAGTAAGAAAGCGGGCAAGCGTTGGAAGGGACCCGCCAACGCATACTCAAATTCGATATTCTCCGGCGTAATCACGCGCGTGAAGCAATCGAGTTTATCGGTCGTCGGTGCTAGCATCGGCAAGGCTCCTGGTTCGTCGTGGTTCGCAATTGGCAATCCTTAGCGCAACGTCTATATTGTGCAGATTCAGGATGCTGACGGCAGAGGCTTTAGAAGAAACTACGAATATATGTCGCGAAAAAAGAATAGGTCACGTGCCGCTTTCAGCCGCGAGGCACTTCGTTCCGCGTTGCCCAACGCCAACCCATCTCTGGCCAAACTATTTAGTCAAATTATGGCGGGCAGTGGGTTTCCACCGCAGCCCCAGGTCGCCAGCCTGGTCGACAAATGGCACGACGCATACATCGATACGATGGAGACATTCCCAGAGAGTTTGGTCGAAGCATTTCACCGCACGTCCTACCTCACCTATCAAGTCACGGCGATTTATAGCACGGGCATGATTGCCGCTCACTGCGTTGCCGGGGACGAGGCATTCAAGGTTTTCGTCAACCACCTTGGGGCTAAGCCTTTGGTCGGTTGCAACTGTTCGGTGTCCCAGGGAATCGGGCATTGTGTGCATAGCTACGGCCTGCTCGAGCATGTGACTGATCTGCTCGACAATCATTACAATAGCCTGACGGATCGAATTCGCAATCGGCGATTCGATACCGGCAAGCCGGACATGAGCGTCTACCAATTCGACGCCAGGGCACAGGTCAGGCGCGTACTGGCAGGGTTGCTTCCCCGTGGTCCCGTGGAAGTCTCCGAGCAGTCGGACGCCGATTCGCTCCCGCCGTTGGAGGAGGTCCAGGCAACCCGCATCGTGTGGAATGTCGAGATCAAGCACAATAGCCTTGAAATCTGCCCGATGCTGCAACAAGCCAAGAAGCGTGGCGACGGTTGGACCAAAGGCCGGCGAGTGTCACTGGAAAATCTGCGCGAGCATGTGAGCGTATTGACCGACGCCGATCGCAAGGTTCGTGAGCTCGTGCGGATCGACACCACCTACTACCGTGCGACCTATTCGCTCGATAGCGTCGAAGCGCTCAAGTGCCTGGTCGGTCAGCCGCACGTGCTGCTCGATGGTCAGCCGGCGGAAATACAGTCACTTGCACCGGTGGTGTGTGTGTTGAAAGATGCCGAATCGGTGCGATTGGCTATGCGCGATTCCATGTTGGGAGTCAGCCGCTTTGTGTTTAGCTCCGATTGCATCGTCCATTTGCGCCACGACATCGGCATGATTCAACTGTGCAATGTGAATTCAGCTCAGATCGAGTCGCTGCGCGCGATCGTCCGGATGCCGCGTATTCCGCTAGCGCACGAAACAGAACTGCTCGAAACCGCTCGCCGTTTGCAACCGTTGCTCAACGTCGAGTTACCCGAAGCGGTGGCGGGCAAATGCATTGAAGAAGAGTATCGCCCGGTCATGCTGTTGCGCTCGCGTACCGACGGAGCGCTCGATTACGGGTTGCGACTACGCGACACAGTCAATCGGCTGCTGGCGGCAGGTGTGGGTTCGATGGTGCGGCATGCCGAGCAGGAAGGGAAGCCCGTTCAGTTCGTGCGTTCCGCCGAGCGCGAACAGCGCTTATGCGCTCAAATGGTCGATCAGTTCGCATTGCCCAGTCGTGAAATGTTCGGCACGGTCAACAGCTTCGAAGTGGCGCTACAACTGATCGAAACACTGCACACGGCCGAATCGACGGGGGAGGTGGAAATCCTGTGGGACAAGGCTTCCCAGCAGCCGTTGCGCGTCTTGGGAGCAATTTCGGCAAAGAATGTCAGCGTCGGCATCTCGAAAAAGCGCGACTGGTTTCAACTTTCCGGCTCGGCCCAAGTGGGAGACAAGTCGATCGAACTGAGCGAGCTCTTGTCGGGCTTGCAAGCCGCTGGGCAGGATGCGATTCACGGCGAATATGTTCGCTTGGGGGATAAGGGTTGGGCCAAAATATCGATGGCCCTCCGCAAGCAACTCAAGGCGCTTCACGACTCGGTCAATCAAGAGCGCAACACGCTCAAGTTCGATATGACTTCGGCCCCCGCCATTCGTGAGCTGCTGGCCCAAGACATCGAGATGAAAGCCACGGCAGCTTGGAACCAGTGCCTCGCGCGACTCGAAAAAGCCGAGCGGCTCGAACCCGTACTGCCCGAGGGAATCCAAGCCGACTTGCGCGATTATCAGCGAGACGGATTCAAGTGGCTGCGGCGTCTGGCCGAATGGGGGGTCGGCGGAATTCTGGCAGACGACATGGGCCTGGGGAAGACACTGCAAACTTTGGCCGTACTACTCGACCGCGCCCATCAAGGGCCTGCGCTCGTGATCGCGCCAACATCCGTCGGCTTCAATTGGGTACGCGAAGCGCAACGCTTTGCGCCCACGCTCGATGTCTATCTTTATCGCGAAACCGAGCGGGCCGACTTCTTGCAACATGTCGGCCCCAACAGCCTGGTGGTCTGCAGTTACGGCTTGGCCCTGCGCGACGCCGAAGCGCTCGCTACCATCCAATGGGCCTCGATGGTGTTGGATGAAGCCCAAGCGATCAAGAATAGTCGTAGTAAGACGTCGATTGCCATCGCCACGATCCCCGCCGATTGGAAGCTGGCTTTGACTGGTACACCGGTCGAAAATCACTTGGGTGAACTATGGAGTCTGTTCCATGTCGTCTCGCCAGGTGTCCTCGGTGGCTGGGAACAATTCCGCCGACGTTTCGCCGCACCGATTGAAAAAGACAACGACGATGAGCGGCGTTTGGCTCTGCGCGATCGCTTGCGTCCCTTCTTGCTGCGGCGCACCAAAGAAGAGGTACTCAAGGATTTGCCACCGCGTACGGAAATGAATGTCTACGTCGAGATGACGCGAGACGAGCGCGAAGTGTATGACAAAGTTCGCTTATCCGCGTTGGGGGAAATCGATGCATTGGCCAAGTTGTCCGATGTCAAGGATCAGCGTTTCCGCATTTTGGCTCTGCTGACTCGTATGCGGCAGTTGGCCTGTAGTCCCCGCCTGGTACACGAGGATTGGAAGGGGCGCTCGACGAAGACTCAACAATTGTGCGATACCCTGCTCGAATTGCGCGACGAAGGGCATCGCGTGCTGGTCTTCAGCCAGTTCGTCAAGCATCTCAGCCTGATTCGTGAAATGCTCGAAGAGGAGAAGATTTCCTACGTCTACCTCGACGGATCGACCGAAGCTCACGCTCGGCAAGAACGCGTTGACGACTTTCAGGATGGCGATGCGACCGTGTTCCTCATTTCGCTCAAAGCGGGTGGGACCGGTTTGAATCTTACCGCCGCCGATTATGTGATTCACATGGACCCCTGGTGGAATCCAGCCGTCGAGGACCAAGCCACCGACCGCGCGCACCGCATCGGCCAGGAAAAACCGGTGATGGTCTATCGCTTGGTTTCGCAGGGGACGATCGAAGAGGAGATCCTCAAGCTGCACGACAGCAAACGCGACCTGGTCGCCGGCATTATGGAAGGCGCTCAGGCTGCCGCCAAACTTTCCACCGATGACCTCATTGCGCTGCTTAGAACGTAGGGGAGTTGCGAGAGGGGGAGTTGGGAGACCCATCGATGACGTCAACGCGCGGCTTGGGACCTAGGTTTTTAGTCCCAGGACGGACGGCATGCGATAGCCTGGGATGCAAACCCCAGGTGCAGTGCTCATTTCAGCGTCGCATGGGATAAACGCATGGATTACATTTTTCAAACCTATTGGCCGCTTGTTTTTGCAGGCTTCGAGCGCGTCGTCGCCTTGACCGCTGCGCTACACGCGCTGCTAAAGAAGCGCGAAACCAATTCGGTCATCGGTTGGGTGGGATTGATTTGGCTGACGCCGTTGATCGGTTCGTCTCTGTATTTTTGCTTTGGTGTTAATCGCATTCAACGCAAGGGAAATGCATTGCAGGATGAACTGGAACGCGTATTGTCGAAAATCAAGGTTCCTGTTCCCGCTGATATTGCCCTGAGAATCAAGGAGGCCAAGGAGCGCCACCCAAAGTTCGCGCAGCTCGTGGACGCCGTGGGGCGATTGACGGGACGTCCGCTGTTGCCGGGCAATAAGATCACTCCTTTGATCAACGGTGACGCGGCCTATCCGGCCATGTTGGCTGCCATAGATGGCGCCCAGCACTCGATCTCACTGGAGAGCTACATCTTTGATTTCGATGACGTGGGCGAACGGTTCGTAGACGCCTTGGCGGCAGCCACCGAGCGCGGCGTGGCCGTGCGAGTTCTGATTGATGATGTGGGCGCACAGTATTCCCGGCGGTCGACGGCTCGTGAACTGCGCAGGCGGGGTGTTACCTGTCACATGTTCTTGCCGACTTGGTACCCGGTGTGGATGCCCCACGCGAACCTGAGAAATCATCGCAAAATCATGGTGGTCGATGGCGTAATCGGCTTCACTGGCGGTATTAACATTCGAGCTGGCTGCATCCTAGCCAATAATCCCGCCAACCCGACCAAAGACTTACACTTTCAGTTCGAAGGGCCGGTGGTCACGCATCTACAGGAAGCATTTGTGACCGATTGGGCGTTTGTCACCGGTGAAGTACTGGAAGGCGAAGCGTGGTTGCCGCTGCCTGAATTCTGCGGTGAATCGCTTGCGCGTGGCATCAGCGACGGGCCTGACGAGGATTTCGAACGACTACTGATGACGATTCTGGCGGCTGTGGCTGTTGCCAGTCGTCGAATTGTCATCATGACTCCTTACTTTTTACCAGATGTCAGCCTGATACGCGCACTGAATACAGCCGCGCTGCGCGGTGTGGATGTGAAGGTCTTACTGCCGGGGCAGAACAACATTGCCCTCGTGCAGTGGGCTTCCAACAACCTGCTCGCACAGGTCATCGAAGAAGGGGTCCAAGTGTACATGACCGCGCCACCGTTTGACCATACGAAATTGATGTTGGTCGACGAGGTTTGGGCGCTCGTCGGCTCTACCAACCTCGACCCCCGCAGTTTGCGCCTCAACTTTGAGTTCAATGTCGAATGTTACGATCTCGAATTGGCTCGAGTGCTCTCCAATATGGCCGATGAAAAACTGAGCAGTGCGACCAAGTTAACAATCGAGGCCATGCAGAATCGAAACCTGCTTTGGAGATTGCGAGATGGCGTCGCGCGATTGTTCACGCCCTATTTATAATTGTCTACCCAGCCCACGAAGGTTTGCCCACGAATCACGCGAATGAACGCGAATTTTAGCACATCGCCACCTCCCAGCATCAATGGGTGTCGCCAGGAGAATAAACTCCCAACTCCCAGCTCCCAGACTCAGAAGGGGCAGAGCTCGCAAGAAAACAAACTGGGCTACGCCAGGATGTCTTTGACGACGTGTACCTCTTCGACTCCGGTGAGCTTTTGATCGAGACCTAGGAAGGGGAAGGTCAGCCGATTGTGATCGATGCCGAGTTGATGCAGGATGGTGGCATTCATGTCGTTGACGTGGACCGGGTTCTCGACAATGTTGTAACTGAATTCGTCGGTCTGCCCGTATTCCATGCCTCCTTGAATGCCGCCACCGGCCATCCAGACGGTGAAGCAGCGAGGGTGGTGATCGCGTCCGTAGTCAGTCGCTGTCAATTTACCTTGGCAGTAGGTCGTCCGGCCAAATTCGCCCGCACATACGATGAGCGTTTCATCGAGCAAGCCACGCTGCTTCAGATCGGCGATCAAGGCTGCCGCCGGTTGGTCAATATCGCTGGCTTGACCGCGCAGTTTTTTGGGCAAGCCGACATGGTGATCCCAGCCGCGATGGAACAATTGGACGAAGCGAACGTCGCGCTCGATCATGCGCCGGGCCAGTAGACAATTGCGCGCGAACGAGCCGCTCTTTTCCACATCGGGTCCGTACATCGCCAGTGTCTCTGCCGACTCCTGCGACAGATCGGTCAGCTCGGGGACTGAGGCTTGCATGCGAAAGGCCATCTCTTGCTGCGCGATGGTGGTTTGGATTTCCGGATCGCCCACTTCGTCCAAGTGTTCGCGGTTGAGTCGGGTGACGAGCTCGAGCATCTTGGCGCGACTGTCGCGATTCACCCCTGCAGGGTTGGACAAGAACAATACGGGGTCGCCAGTCGGTTGAAAGGAGACGCCTTGATGTTTCGAGGGGAGAAAACCGCTGCCCCACAGCCGGCTATACAGCGCTTGGATGTTCTGTTGATCACCGCTCCAGAATGCCGAACTGAGGACGATGAAATCGGGAAGATTTTCGTTCATGCGACCCAGGCCATAGCTGAGCCAAGCTCCCATGCTGGCTTTGCCAGGAATCTCCGATCCGGTGCAGATTGCGGTTTTTGCCGGGTCGTGGTTGATGGCGTTGGTGTGCAGCGACTTGATCATACACAGTTCGTCGGCTACACCCGACAAGTGCGGGAGCAACTCGCTCATCATCAACCCGCTCTTTCCTTGAGGGGAGAATTTGAACATCGACGGTGCGACCAATTGCGATTGGCCTTTGGTCATGGCGGTAACACGTTGGCCCATGCTAACGCTGGGGGGGAGTGGCTCTCGGAATTGCTTCTGGAGTTCGGGCTTGTAGTCGTATAGATCGAGCTGGCTGGGCGCGCCCCCCATGAACAAGAAAATGACACGCTTGGCTTTAGCGGGAAAGTGCAAGCCCGATTGGGCCTTCGCAGCGGTTGCCGAATTCTTGCTACCGACATCCGCATCGGCGGCGTGCACTTGGGCTACGAGATTTCCCAATGCAGCCGCACCGAGTCCCATGGCTGAACCGGTCAGGAATTGTCGACGCGCCAACAATTGCTGGTGTTGTTCAAAGGGATGCATGCAAATCTACTCCCGTGTCTTAGTAATATCTAGGTTAAGTAGTGAATGAACGAGCATTGTCCATGCAGCTAGCTCGGAACGTTTGGCCGACAGGTCGGCAGCAGTGTTGGCATTGGCCTGGGTTGTCGTTGCGGATGCGGTTGTCGCTGACTCAGCTACCGAGCTAGCTTCGTTGTCGGCAAGGCGATTGGCGGCGAGCATGGCGTCGACGGCCGCCGAGTCGCTGCGGTATAGCTCGCGAAAGGCGTCTAAGCCTTGCCGCAGTTCATCGAGCGTTTGCGGTTCAGGGATGTGCGCAGTGATCCGTTCGTAAGCTTGGCTGATTCGCTGTGCGTCGGTCAGGTGGGCCTGTTCCAGCAGCGATTCGGCCCAGTTTCGCGCGGCGGCGAAGTACTGTTCTTCGTTCATCAGCAGGAGGGCTTGCAGCGGCGTGTTGGTTCGCTCACGTCGCGCGGTGCAACTCTCGCGCGTGGGGGCATCGAAGATGGTCATTTGTGGTGGCGGCAGACCACGCTTCCAGAACGTGTATAGGCTGCGGCGAAAGGCCTTGCCTCCCTCATCGGGCGTGTAGGAGTTCGGGTACGAGGTGGGCATGGCTACCGTTTCCCACAAACCGGCGGGCTGCGGTGGTTTGACACTCTTGCCAAACTGTGTGCGATTGAGCAAGCCGCTGACTGCGAGCACCTCGTCGCGCACCACCTCGGCATCCAAGCGGAATCGTGAGCCGCGAGCCAATTGTCGATTGCGTGGGTCGGCCGTGTAACGCTCACGCGAGGCGCGCGAGGTCTGCTGGTAGGTTTCCGATAACACCATCGAACGCATCGTGGCTTTGACATCCCAGCCACTGCCGACAAATTGTAGCGCCAGATAGTCGAGCAGCTCCGGATGTCGCGGCGACTCGCCCTGCGAACCGAAATCTTCCGAGGTCTTCACTAGGCCGACTCCAAACAACTGTTGCCAGAAGCGATTGATGGCGACTCGAGCCGTGAGTGGATTGTCGCGCGCGGTCAGCCACTTGGCCAAGTCCATTCGCGTAGGATTTTCACCAGCGATCGCTAGTGGCGGCAGGAAACCTGGCGTGTTGCGCGCGACCTCATCGCCCGGCTTGTCGTATTCGCCGCGAATCATGATGTGCGCCGCCCTCAGCTCCGCGCGCTCTTTCATGACGAGCGTGGCGGGGATCTCGAGCAGCAGTGCTTCGCGATCGTTGTTCACTGCGTCGCGCTGGGCGGTCATCGCGGTGACAGCTTGGTCCAAGGCGGATAGCGTCTGTTCGGCCAAACTCTTTTCAATTGCAGCTAGTTTGTCCGTAAACTCGACAGCGAGTTTTGGCTCTGCGTGCGATGCCGGCTCATTTGCGGGGGGGGCGGCAGGCGGATCCTCGTCGGAAGCCGCCGTGGCGAACTTGGCCAACTCCTCCTGGGCCGCTTTGCGCCGCTTGACCAGAGCGGCCAGGCGTTGTTCTACACTCGCTAGCTCTGCGTCCAAATTTGCCAGTTCGGCAGCCTGTTCATCCGAGGGAAGATCGATATAGGGTGGCTGCAAACCGCGCTTGAAATCGATCGTGCCGCGACCGCCCGTTTCCGGTGCGCCATCGAAATTGTTGAAGAAGGCGGACATGGCGTAGAAATCGCGTTGCGTGATCGGATCGTACTTGTGATCGTGGCATACGGCGCATTGCAACGTCAGTCCCATGAAAGCCGTCCCTACCGCCGCTACTTGATCGACCGTGTTGCGAAAGAAACTCTCCTCGGGAAGCGCAGTGCCCCTATCGATGATCAAATGCAAACGATTGAAACCCGATGCAATGAGCTGGTCGGTGGTCGGCGATGGGTAGAGGTCACCGGCCAGTTGATCGGTGATAAACTGATCAAAGGGGAGATTCTCGTCGAACGCGCGGATGACCCAGTCGCGATAGGGCGTCATCTCGCGATAGTGGTCATGGTGCAGCCCGTTGGTGTCGGCGAAGCGCACCAAGTCGAGCCAGTAGCGGGCCATGTGTTCACCATAGGCGGGCTCGTTGAGCAGTCGTTCGACCAACCGAGGATAAGCTTCGGGTGAAGTGTCGGCTAAAAACGCGTCCACTTCGGCAGGCGTGGGAGGGAGTCCGGTCAAATCCAAGGTGACGCGGCGGACGAGCGTGCGCCGGTCAGCGGCTGGGCTGGGAGACAAACCAGCTTTTTCTAAGCTGGCCAGTACGAAGCGGTCGATGGGCTGGGTGCTCCAGGCTCGCGCATCGATGGCCGGACTCCCTTGGTTGTTGCTATGGAGCGCCGTCAGCTTTTCGACGGCCACTGTCACTGCAGGGGGCTCGACGGAGCTGGGGGCGATGAAGGCCCAATGTTGTTCGTAGGGAGCACCCGCGTCGAACCAGCTCTTGAGCGTTGCGATCTGCTCGGCGTCGAGCGGCTTATTGAGGCTCGGTGGCGGCATGATCATGTCGGGATCGTCGGAAGTAATCCGCTCGATGGCGGACTCCGTGTCGAAATCGCTGG
The DNA here is from genome assembly GCA_020852965.1 of Pirellulaceae bacterium. GTDB lineage: Bacteria > Planctomycetota > Planctomycetia > Pirellulales > Pirellulaceae > Aureliella. The sequence goes on from JADYZV010000197.1 coordinate 88,190, forward strand.
CGATATCCAATCGCATGTCCGCTTCCCGGGCCGCTTCGTCGGGGCCATGGCAGGCGAAGCAGTGATTGGACAAAATGGGCCGTACATCGCCCTTGAACGACACTTTGTCTGCCGAGGCCGATTCTACAGCAGCTACCGGCTGGAGAATGCCGGCAACGCTAATTCCAAGCAGGCTTAAACCGCATAGTAGGGAGTAGCTCAGTCGTCGGGTGCGAGACAAGCAATCTGGGGCGGGGCTAGAGGTCATGCGTCAACACTCGGGGGCAAAGTGGCTGCGGCGGGTTCAATCTCTATTATAGCTGATAGCGGTAGGATATGGCATTCTTCAACATTCCGCCTCGCTATCATTCTGCCTGCTACCCAAGTCGGCTCGGTGAAGTCGTTTAACGCCGAGACGGAGCAGGCCGCGAGGCGCAAGGCGAGCTTAACAACGGGTGGGTCTCTGACGAACTTCAGCAAATGCCAACCCACTTTCTCGGCCTGCGCAGGCGACGGCACCTGCGTCAGCCACCTGCTTACCGCTCAGACGCACATGCCAATCCACTCTGCGTAATTCGGGTTCATCGAGGGAACCGACGACGGAGCGTCGGGCCACATTAAATACCCTAGGGGACTTGGACGACTTCGCCACCGGCGCGGGTGTAGAGAGCGTTGAGAACTTCACTGCCGACACCTTCGTAAAGGGTTTGCACCGATCCATCTCCAAAAAGCATTTGTGTCATTGCGTTGGTAAACAAGTCGAGCCCCGGATTGTCTTCATCGATTTCGTAGTCTTGCGGGGCGGTCCAGGGAACGGCGGCTTCGGTAGATGTCTCCAGGGCTAGGATGGTATTGCTGGTTCCGTCTGTAATCTCTTGTATTTTCGTTGGTTCGGTCTGACGCAGCAGCGACTTGTCGCTCAGGGGAACTTGATAGACGGTATAGCCAGGCTCGGTGGCGCGCGAGGGATGGTGATAGACGGCGGGCATGCGTTCGAGCAGAGCGATATTGTGATCGCTGTCCCACGGCTCATCCAAATGGAAACTGTTGTAAAGTGCGTCTTCTTCCAAAAATGGCAACAGTGCAACTCGCCAGCTCAGCATCGGCTTGCCATCATCGTCCACACCCGCAGCGGCTGGGAAGTTCCCGTAGGCATCGTGAAAATTGTGAAAGGCCAAGCCGATTTGTTTGAGGTTGTTCGAAGACTGCGCGCGCCGGGCCGCTTCGCGGGCAGCCTGCACGGCGGGAAGCAGTAGGCCTGTCAACGTGCCAACGACCGCGACGCTTTGGAACTCGTTGATATCGAGCACCAAGGCGTTCCCCTTGCGTACTGGTGTCATCTTGCCCGCCAACGAGGCGCTGAGGCGGTCGACATAGCTGCGCACGGAAGCCGCCGTGGGAGAAGGGTCCGTGAATTGATTCTTGAACTCGGTCACAAACGTCTCGAGGGAAAACTCCATGGAGCGCGCGATGGCCTTTTCCAACCTGTCGGTATCATCTTCGCTGGCACCAGCAAGTACCAATTGCACGCGTTCGCTATCCGATAGGTTGACTCCCAAGGCGGCAAAGTCGGAGGTTTCGATGATCGTTTGCGCGTCTTGGGCCAGCGATGGTGGGAGCTGTTGCATCGGCTGGTCTAGCATTCCCAAGATCAGCGGACGGAGCGTTTCAATCGAGACAATCGCCAGCAGATCGTGCTCGGCTTTGACTTGCTTAATAAGACTAGCCACCTTGCCGGGCTGCTTGCGTGGGGCGACCATCTGCTTGACAAAAATCTTGGTTCCAAGAACGAACGTGCTCGGATCGACTTGATGATAGATGAAGTCTGGGTCGGGTGCCGCGAGGAATTCGAACTTGCCATCGCGCTGAAGTCCCTGGCCGTCGAGCAATTGAGGGTTGAGATCGTTGATGTCGAATGGCTCACTCAACTGGACTACCGCTCCAGCCTGCGGGCCGGCCGGTCCAGGAAAGCCGACGAGCACATCGAGTCGAATGATTTTTAGTGGGTCGATGCCGACATGCTCCAAGCCGGCTGCGGTGGCGACCTCTAAGGGCGCCAACTCCATGCGCTTGCCAGCGGCGATGCGTTGAGGCCGGATGGTGACTGCGGCCAGCGCATCGTTGGGAGTTAGTTTCACCGCCGTGTCGACTGCCGTGGTGTCGGCTTGCAAAGCTTGAGCATGAAGTGTTAGCGGCAACACCAACGAACTTGCGAACATCAGCCCACAGGCGACCAAATAATTCGCCACGTTTGCTTTGTTGTAGCGGGTTTGTTGCGGGTTGCTTAGCCAGCGAAGGAGTGAGCGCGCCATGTTGGATGACCTAGTTAGCGGAGTTTCATGGGATGTTAAGTAGCTACTGAGGGGGAATTCACCTCAGGTGAATTCCGCTCCATCATACTAAACGGATAGCCATCGATTTGGCCGATCTGAGAGTTTTACGGCCGATTTTGATCGCCGCTGACCGCTCCGCCGTTCAGTCGCTCAATCCATTGCTTTTCCCGAATTCATCGCTGAGCGGCGTTTGCGAACCAACTAATCGCAAGCACAATCGCCGTGAATTGTTAAAAGACACACCGCGCGCATGAGGCGTAACGAATCCACCGTGAACGACTCTGTGTCTCTGCATGAAGCTATTACTCGGGAAAAGCAACGGTCGGCGGAGCGATCCGCGACTATCGAGTGACGGTGGTCGACAAACTGGCACTTACGCTATACTGTCGGGCTGACAGTGAAGTCACTTCCAGTGCGGCGGGCAGTATGGCAATTCTCGAAGTATGCGACGTTCATAAAAACTATGGGTCCGGCGAGGCGCAAGTCGCGGCCCTGCGTGGACTTTCGGTCAAAATAGACGCTGGCGAGTTCGTCGCCATTATGGGGCCCTCGGGCTCAGGGAAAAGTACGCTACTAACTATTCTGGGGGGCGTTGAGTCTCCGTCGAGTGGGCGAGTGCTGCTCGAAGGTGTCGACTTGGCCAAAATTAGCGAAGATGAGCGGACCATTCTGCGTCGTCGTCGGCTGGGGTTCGTCTTCCAGTCGTTTAATTTGCTCCCCAATCTAACTGCCGAAGAGAACGTCAGCCTGCCGATGGAGCTTGACGGTCGCCGTACTGCGGAGGTCAAGGAGAACACGCACCAGGCGTTGGAGTTGGTCGAGATGACGCATCGCCGCGCGCACTTGCCGTCAGCATTATCGGGTGGCGAGCAGCAGCGGATTGCGATCGCGCGTGCCTTGGCTATCCACCCGGCGATTCTGCTGGCCGACGAGCCGACTGGGAATCTTGATTCACGGCAATCGGGGCGCATCACGGCCTTGCTGCAGCGGTTGGTAGTCGAGCGTGGGCAGACGATCGTGATGGTAACGCACGATCCGAATGTGGCTAGGTTCGCCAAGCGGTTGATTACGTTTCGCGATGGGCTGATCGAGCATGACGGCGAGGTAGGTGAGGTCTTGAAACGCACGGAACTGTTCGGGACCAAGGAATAGAGCATGTCGCTGGGTAAATTCAGCTTGCGCGAAGTTCGCTCGCGTCCAAGTCGTGTCGCGTTGACTGTGTTGAGCATTGCAATTGGTGTGGGCGCTGTAGTGGCCGTGCTGTTGGCGACAACCACATCGCGTCAAGCTCAGCGAGAGATGCTGGCTGCGACCTCCGGCAAGGCGGATTTGGAGTTGGTGAGCGATGCGCCCAGCGGATTCTCTTACGACATTGTTGCTATCGTACGCGAAACGGCGGGTGTCGAACTGGCCGCGCCATCGATCAATCGCGTGGCGGTGATCTTTGCTGGCGAGCGCAAGGCCCGAGCCCAAGTGTTCGGAATTGACCCGCGTATCGACCAGCAGGTACGGGACTACAATGTGGTATCGGGTCGACTGTCAGAAAAGTTCGACGAGATCCTGCTCGATCAGAGCTTTGCTCAGTCGCTCGAAGTAAGCGTTGGTCAGAGCGTGAAGATTCTGGCGCGCGGTGGATTGCAAGAGTATCGCGTCGTCGGCTTAGTGCGCCCGGCCGGTACTGCCATTGCGCTGGGCAGCGCCGCATATTTGGTGCTTCCGGCAGCGCAGAGTGCATTTAAGACGGCGGGGCAGATCGATCAGATACAGGTGGTGGTCAAGCCGGATGCGGATGTGGCGACGGTTGAGCAGCAGTTGTCGCAGAGCTTACCCAAGGGGGTCACTCTACGCATACCGCGCACCACGAGCGACATGGCGCAGGAGACCTTGTTCGCTACGGAAAACGGCTTGCGCATGGCGATTGCCTTTGCTGTGTTGATCGCAATTTTCATCATTTACAACACATTTGAAATGACGGTTGGAGAAAGGCGGAGACAACTGGGTATCCTGCGTGCGATTGGCGCCACGCGCGGCCAAGTGATGTGGATGATCTTGCGTGAGTCGTTGTGGCTGAGTGTGTTGGGCGCGATTGCGGGCTGCTTCCTGGGAGTGTGGGGGGCGGGCTTGCTAAATCAAGTCACCGAACAAATTATGCGTGTGACGCTGCCTGGGGCTACGCTGACGCTGCTCCCGTTTGTAGTCGCCGTGGCTTTGGGGATCGCCATCTCGCTATTGGGTGCCCTGGCACCTGCGCGACGTGCCAGCCGAGTGGAACCGCTGGAAGCCATGCGCGCGATCGAAGTGCACCACAACGATGAACTCATCCGCCGGGCAACCCCGCTAGGATTTATATTATTCTTCTTGGGGCTCGTGTTGCTGTGGCTGACGACCAGCAATTGGTTTCCGTTAGGAACCGACATAGCGGCTGTGGTGGCTATGCTGCTCGGCTGCGTGTTGTTGATACCCGTGCTGCTGACCAGTGTTGCTAGTGGGTTGGCGAGGGGTTTGAGTTGGTTCCTAGGTGTCGAAGCGAAACTGGCGCAAAAGCAATTGACGCGACACATCGGTCGTACCACATTGACAGTTGGCGTGTTATTTATCGCAATTAGCACCAGCGCAGGAATGGCTGGCAACGTGCTAGACAATGTACAGAACATTACCAATTGGTATTCGCGAGCCATCATTGCAGATTTCTTTGTCCGCGCCAGCATGCCCGACCTGGCGACCGGTGCCGCAGCCGATTTGCCCGAAGAGACGGGAGAGCAGCTCAAAGAGATCGAGGGGATCAAGTCGCTCGATCCCATGCGCTTTGTCAACGCGCAGTCCGGCGAACAAACCGTGCTATTGATCGTCCGCAGTTTCTTGGGAGACCCAGACAAGTTCTTTGACCTGGTCGATGGCAACCCGGCCGACACTGCCGTTGGCTTGCGGTCCGGTAAAGTGGTCTTGGGGAGTGTACTCTCGGAACGTTTGGGAATCGGCGTGGGCGACCAAATTCCACTCGAGACGGCTGACGGAACTGTGCAGTTGGACGTCGTAGCCACCGCCAACGACTACTTGGCGGGCGGGTTGACGATTTACATGATTCGCGACGAGGCGAGCAAGTTGCTGGGAGTGAGCGGTGTCGACGCCTACGTCGTGCAGGCCGAGCCAGGCAAGTTGGCTGAAGTCGAGAAAGCACTGCGCGAGTATTGCCAAGCCCACGGTTTATTGTTGCAATCCTATGCCGACTTAGTGCAGTACATCGACACAATGATCAATGGGGTGATTGCCAGCCTGTGGATGCTGTTGGGGTTGGGTTGCGTGATCGCCACCATGGGCCTAGTCAACACCTTGACGATGAATATTTTGGAGCAAACCCGCGAGATCGGTATGTTGCGAACCGTAGCCATGACGCGCGGGCAAGTGCGGCGGATGATCTTTGCTCAGGCCACGCTGCTAGGAGTGATCGGACTGATTCCTGGAGCGGCCGCAGGTGTGTTGGTATCGTGGGCGATTGGCCTGTCGTCACAGGCTGTGTTGGGGCACGAGGTGACCTATCAATTTCGCCCTGGCCTGGTGTTGGGATGTTTGTTGGTCGGCTTGTTGGTCGTGATGCTGTCGTCACTGATTCCCGCCGAACGGGCGGCGCGGCTGAAGCTCGCTTCGGCGCTGCACTACGAGTAGCCAATAGTGGGATCGTAACCAACAAAAGGACTAGCTTGTGAACGGTTACCAATAATGCGCTTTGATTTTCGAGAGATGTCGTATGTCTTCGTCTAACCAGTCACCGTTTAGCGCCAATATCGACCGCGACCCGAGTCGATTGCGGAGTGCGAAGTGGTTTGCACCCGACGACGTACGCTCGTTTGGTCATCGCTCACGAATGAAGCAGATGGGTTGGGGTGATGCGGACTTTCGCGATAAGCCGATCGTGGCCATTCTCAATACGTGGAGCGATCTCAACACCTGCCACTCGCATTTTCGCGAACGCGCTCAAGATGTGCGGCGTGGGATCTTGCAAGCCGGTGGATGTCCGGTCGAGGTGCCGGTGATGAGCTTGGGGGAGATGCTCATGAAGCCCACCACCATGCTCTATCGCAATCTGCTGGCGATGGAGACGGAAGAGGTACTGCGCTGCCATCCGATCGATTCGGTCGTTTTGATGGGGGGCTGCGACAAAACGGTACCGGGATTGTTGATGGGAGCCATTTCAGCCGACCTGCCCGCCATCTTCCTGCCTGCCGGTCCGATGCTCAAAGGGCGTTGGAAGAATGAAACGCTCGGCAGTGGTTCTGACGTATGGAAGTACTGGGCCGAGCGCAGTGCCGGGAACTTGTGTGATGGAGCTTGGGGCGAAATCGAGAACTGCATCGCGCGCTCTGCGGGTACGTGCATGACGATGGGTACCGCCTCGACGATGGCTTGTGTCGCGGAGGCGCTGGGAATGACTTTGCCAGGTGCCGCTTGCACACCCGCAGTCATGGCCGAGCATGGACGGTTGGGATCGGCCACCGGTCGTCGAGCGGTCGAACTAGCTTGGGAGCAACTCAAGCCGAGCCACATCATCTCTCCAGAGTCGATCGACAATGCGATCACCGCTCAGTTTACCATCGCTGGATCGACCAATGCGATCGTGCACATCATCGCCTTGGCAGGTCGCGCGGGATTGCCACTGACGCTCGACCGCTTTGACGAGCTTTCGCGAAGGGTTCCTGTCTTGGGCGACATTCGGCCCAGCGGTCGCTACTTGATGGAAGATATGTACGACGCGGGTGGCCTCGGGGCGCTGCTCAATCAAATCCAAGATCTGCTGAACATCGATTGCCCAACCGTCAGTGGGCATACCCTGGGGGAGCAAATCGCTGGCCAACAAGTGCTCAACCCAGAAGTGATTCGCCCACGCACCCATCCAGTCTCGGCTAGCGGGGGGACTTGTATTCTACGCGGGAATTTGGCGCCCGATGGCTGCGTGATCAAGACGCTCGCCGCCGCACCTCGGTTGCTACAACACCGTGGCCCAGCCCTAGTGTTTGACAGCTATGCTGAGCTCAAGCAAATGATCGACGACTCCGATTTGCCGGTGACTGCCGATTCGATCATCGTCTTGCGCAGCGCAGGTCCACTGGGAGCTCCCGGCTTTCCGGAGTGGGGCATGTTACCCATTCCCAAGAAACTGCTGCAGGCTGGTGTGCGCGATATGGTGCGCATCTCCGACGCGCGGATGAGCGGTACGAGCTACGGCACCTGCGTCCTGCACGTGTCACCCGAATCCCACTTGGGAGGTCCGCTAGCGCTGGTTCGCACGGGCGACGAGATCGAGCTGGACACTGCACAGCGACGGATTCACTGGCATGTGAGCGACGACGAGATCGCTCGGCGCCGTGCAGTTTGGAAGCCACCGGCGGTCAAGTGGCAGCGTGGCTATCAGGCCTTGTTCGCGCAGCACGTTACGCAGGCGCACCAGGGCTGCGACTTTGATTTCCTGTCGGGAAGCTCGCCGGACTGCGAGCCGGATATTTTTTGAGTGAGAAGTCCCACAGCAGCTCCCCACTGGGCTCGCGCGGATCGGCCCGATCGGCTATGATGTCTTGGATTGAATTAAATTAAATTAATACACAACACGCAGTGGACTCGTATGGGATGCGCAGAGTACTACAAGCGGGCTGTACAAGAATTGTGACTACCCATCCCCACATTCCACCTAACCCACTAGTTTGAATTTCGCATGCGTTGTCTCGGGCAAATCAACGGTCGTAGTGCTGCCGAATCCTTCGTCGCTTACTTGCTGACGCAGGATATCACCACTCAAATCGAAGCGATAGGCGAGCCTGCGCCTGGTGAGAAGGCCGACCGCTGGGAGATCTGGGTTCGCGATGAAGATAAACTGCAACAGGCGCGAAGCGAGCTGACGCAGTTCGTCGACAACCCACGCGATGCCAAATACGCTTCCGCGCTAGCGCACGCCAAGTCTATCTTGGCGGAGCGAGAGAAGAAGAAGCAAAAAGCGGCGCGCAACGTGCGACGCATCGACATGCGCCGCACTTCCGGCTTGGCGGGAAGTCGTTCCATTCCGCCGCTGACGCTGACGCTGTTGATCCTGTCGATTGGCATCAGCCTACTGAGTTCGTTTGGTGCCCCCAAGCCGTCCAACGAATGGGGGCAAGCGATCGCCGAAAAGTTGAGTTTTGTATCGGTTGATGATTATCTGAAATCGGATCGCGATCCGGCCGCCAGCTTGAAGCGAGGCGAGTTGTGGCGCATGGTGACACCGATCTTCTTGCACTTGAGTATGATTCACCTAGCGATGAACATGTTTGTGATGGTCTCCTTGGGACGCATCGTCGAACGCTGGGTCGGAACGCCGCGGTTTGCCTTGTTCGTGCTGTTGTTGGCCGTGGGGTCCAATTTGTTGCAGGGCCTATCACCCGCTTGGATGCACGGTTCACCCGCGTTTGGCGGTATTTCTGGAGTGCTCTATGGATTGTTCGGCTACGTCTGGGTGCGCTCGTCGCTCGATCCTAGCCTGGGAATCTCCATCCCGTTTCCGATCGTCGTCATCTTCGTGGGGATGATCGTAGTTGGTCTCTCTGGGGTCGTTCCCAATTGGCAGTTTGCCGATCTTTGTCACTTGGGTGGACTACTGATTGGCAGTGCAGTAGCCTTCGCAGCCGAGCGGCGGCCGTGAACGAGTGCCATGAGCGAGTGTCGAAGGCAGCCAAAATGAAAGCGATAAAGGACTCGGCAGCGGGAGTGGTCATCGCTATCGATGGGCCTGCGGGCGCAGGCAAGAGTACCGTGGCTCGCATGTTAGCGGACAAACTGCAATTTGATTTTCTCGACACCGGCGCACTCTATCGTTGCGTCACCTTGGCCGTATTGCAGGCCGGCATCGACCCTCGCGATGAGGCCGCAGTCGTCGCCTTGGCAGATGGTCTGCACATCGAACTGGATCGGGAGTCGGTTCGGCTCGACGGCCACGACGTTGGTGCTGCCATTCGGACACCGGAGGTAGCGACATCCATCGGTGCCATCGCTGACAATATCGAAATCCGACAACGACTCACGCAGTGGCAGCGCAGTTGGACGCGTGGCCGCCGCGTGGTAACCGAGGGACGCGATCAAGGGAGCGAAGTCTTCTACGATTCGCCCTGCAAGATCTTTCTGGTTGCTACCCGTGAGGAGCGGGCGCGACGACGCTTGCAAGAGTTGCAGCAGCGCGGCATAGCGGCCGACTATGAGACGGTACTGAGACAACAGAATCAACGTGATCACGAGGATGCCTCGCGTCCCGTCGGCGGGCTACGCAAGGCACAGGACGCCATCGAAGTTTGCACGACCGGACTATCGCTAGATGCCGTCGTCGACAAACTTCTCAAGCTAGTCAGGCAACGCCTGGCAAAGTGTGCAGAATTAGGTACTCAGCAATGAGTTCCCAGCTAAGCTAAACAACCGTGGCTAAACGGCTATTGACGCGGAGAAGTTATGTATGGGAGCAACCGTGGCTGACACTAGTAAACAATCTCCGAATCCGCAGCGCTCGCTCCTCGGCTTGCTCCAGTATCTATTCTATCGTTCCGTGCGTGCCCTCTCGGCCATCGTAGCTGTATTTGTATTTCATTTGCGTTGCGTGGGACGCGAAAATACTCATGTGCCTGGTGGTGCGCTAGTCTTGAGCACTCATCAAAGCCACTTCGATCCAGTGCTCGTGGGTGTAACGTTTAACGAACGCCTCAACTTCTTGGCTAAGCGTTCGTTGTTCAAAAGTCGCTGGTTGGGTGGCCTGATATCACTGCTCAACGCCATCGAACTCGACCGCGACCGCAGCGGTTTGGCAGGTTTGAAAGAGACGCTCAAACGACTCAAACGTGGCGAGAAAGTGCTAATTTTCCCCGAGGGGACGCGCTCGAGCGATGGTCTGATTGGACCGCTCAAGCCCGGTTTCCTATCGGTCGCGAGGCGAAGTCGCGTGCCGCTGATCCCCATGGCCATCACCGGTGCCTTCGACGCCTTGCCACGCGGCAGTCGCATTCCGCTACGCTATCCCATGCGAGTTGCGGTAGGCAAAGCGATCAGCGCTGAACAAGTCGCCAGCTTGGACGACGAAGCTGTGCTGGCCCTACTCAGGCAGCGCTTCCACGAGTGCTATCAACAAGCACAAGCCTCGCGGACCAAATGATTATTGGCCGTATTAGCGAGCCACGGGTGCGCTCTATATGTTTATGCATCAATAGGGTACCTGCCAAAAACAGATTGCGTCTTCGGCAGCGATCTCGCGCTGACTTGCAAGTGGTCTGTTTCACCGCGCCAGCGCTGACTTTTGCATACTTCACGTGCAGCCTCCTCGCAGCCATCCAACTCCATCAATTCGGCGCGAATACAGAGATCGCTTCGACTGAAGAGTCCATTGTTCATCCTGTTACTGTCAGTTCGCTCGAGTTGCCATTACAATGGAGAAGCCTTTGGTAGACTAGGTTTTGAAAAGTATCGCCATCAGACGTTCTACTCACGGAGACTTCGCATGTTTGACTCACTCTCTCCAGCACTCAATCGTCGACAGTCGTTGGCTGGCGGCTCAGCGGCAGTGGCTGCCGCCCTGATTGCCCAGTTGTCGCGTCGCGCGATTGCGCAGACTAGCGGCGGAATGAGGTTTGGCTTAGTGACCTACCAGTGGGGCAAGGACATGAGCCTTGCAGAAGTCATTTCGAGCTGCGAAGAATCGGGCGTTCTAGGCGTTGAGCTCCGGACAGAGCACAAGCATGCGGTCGAACCATCGCTGTCCAGAATGGAGCGAGCTGAGGTTAGAAAACGTTTTGCCGACAGTTCGGTTGAACTCGTTGGCTATGGTTCCAATTGCGAATTCCACTCCGATGATCCAGCCAAGGTAAAGCAGAATATCGAGCAGGCGAAGGCTTATATCGAACTGATGCACGATTGTGGCGGAAGTGGTGTTAAGGTGAAGCCCAATGGGTTTCCCAAAGGCTTGTCTCGTGAAAAAACGATCGAACAGATCGGCAAGTCATTGAATGAAGTTGCCGAGTTCGGTCAGAAGTATGGCCAAAAGATTCGCGTCGAAGTCCACGGTAGCGGCACGTGTGAATTGCCCGCTATGCGCGATATTTTTGAGGTAGCCGATCACCGCAATGTTTACGTGTGTTGGAACAGCAATGACCAAGACACGAACGGCGAGGGGCTTGAGGCCAATTTTCGCATGGTACAAGATCGCATTGGCGATACCGTGCATGTGCGTGAACTCGACGCCGGGGACTACCCTTATGATCAACTGTTTAAGCTATTTCAACAGATGAACTACGAAGGTTGGATTCTGCTCGAGGCCCGCACAAACCCAGTCAATAAAGTACAAGCACTGCTCGAACAGCGACATCTATTTGAAAAGATGTCAGCGGGTTGAGCCGCCTTGTTTGCCAAAGCACCTCTGGCCAAAGTATCGACTTTGCAGAATGGCAGGGAGCAAGAGTAGGTCGCCGACGATGGCACCACCGAGTATCAAGATCATCAGCAGCGCAAACTTGCTGGTCGGCACGAAGTCGCAAAAGAAGAAGGGGAGCATCGAGCCGGTGCAGATGATTGACGTGTGCAACATGGCGCGCGCGCAACCAGCGATGGCGTGACGTACCGCTCCCTTTGCTTCGAGTCCCTGGGCACGACCGCGCAAGAACCAAGTCATAAAGTGTAGAGTGTCGTCAACGGCGATCCCCAATGCAACGCTGGCAGTCAGGATGCTGGCCACATCCAATTTGACAGACAACCAGCCCATCGCACCGAACACCATGGCTACGGGTAGAACGTTGGGGAGCATCAACAGCAAGCCAGCACGAACGCTTCGCACGATCAGCATCATCACGGGCACGATTAGCAGGAAGGCCATCGCAAAGCTTCCACCCAGATCGGTTAGCATGGTGAGATGAGCTTTTTCAATCACCCTTTGCAGCCCAGTGATAACGAAACTGGCTTGCCCTGAGTTCGTCAGTGCATCGTTTGAAAAACGAGTTGGCTGCAGCGTTCCAGACTGGGCGTCGATTCTGGCTTGTACCACTGCGGCCAACTGCGTTTGAATCCTGTGATAACTGTCGCCGGCCAGGTTGTGAATTCGCGCGGACAATCGCCAACGCCATGCGTCGGGTTGTTCGGCTAGCAAGTGGTCCGCCTGTAGGTCTTCACGACGGGCGCTCAAGGTGCGTCTCAAGACGGCGCGTCGAATGGTAGCTCGCATCCCCTGTCCTGTGTCGAGCGGTGGTAGGAACGTAGCGGCGCTGAGCACCGCAGACACGTGCGCGGAGTTTGTCAAGTCGGTATGAATCGCAGCCAGCAGTTGGGCTTGAGCCAGCACATCTTCGTTCGCGTTCTTGGGAAAGGACAGAACAAGCTCGAGGGAGTTGATCGGTCCCAAGTGCGACTGCATCCAGCGCAGACTCTCGATGGCTGGACTCGACGGTGGAAACATGTCTTCAAACTCGGTTGATGTCTTCAGTCGCAATAGGCCTGCGAGCGAGAGCAGCAATGTGATCACACCCAAGAGGCTGATCAAGCTGGCGTGCCGCGCGGTCAACTCGGTCAGCCACTGACAGGCACGACCTCCACCATCGTTTTCGTACAGACGTGGGGCGGCGATCGAGCTTGGAAGCACGCGATGGGGCTTCTCTCGCTCAGTCGGTGAGCTACGAGGAGTGTTCGATGGGCGCCAGGCAGCTAGGGAGACGGCAGCAGGGAATAGCCCCAGCAGCAGTGCCGTAGATAGCAAGAGGCCCAAGGCTGCCAAGCTGCCGAATTGCCACACCGGCTGTAGTTGGCTGACCAGTAGCGAACCAAAGCCGAAGATGGTGGTTAAAGTGGCCAAGACGCATGGTCGCGCGCCCAAGCGAAAGGCCTGCACGCCCGCCCCGGCCACATCTTGTCCTTCGACATCGCGAAAGTAGTTCGTCAAGTGAACTGCGCCAGATAGCGTGAGCATAAAAACGAGTGTCGGGAGTACAACCAGAACAGCGCTCATCTCACCAAAAAACACAGCAATCAGCGCCAGTCCAATCAACTGTCCTAGGCCAGCGAGTACGAACACCAACAGTGTCAAGCGAAACCTTCTTAGACATAGCCAAGCGACAACAAGTGCCAACAGGGAGGAGGGTGGCACAAATCGTTCAATCGTCTCTCGGCTGGCGCGGTCGATCACGTAGACCTGAAATGGCTCACCAGCCAAGATCAGCTCACTCGAGTCAATCCCAACGATCTGCTGCGCCGACTGCCGAAGTGTATGGACTAGCGGGGCGCGCCTCTCGCCCAGCTCGGCATCCACATGCAAGGCAATAAAACAACTCCCGTCCGCCCCGATGGCAAAACCCTGCAATTGTTGTTGTGCCATCGGCAGCGAGAGCTCTGAGTGCGCGTCGAGCCATCGTTGCAACATCAATGACGAGTCTTGGACTTGCGAAATTCCGAGCTGAGGTTGCGTGCGAGCCAGTTCCTGCAGATATCCACTCAGTTGCCCAAGGCGTGGATCGTCGAGCGTGCAGTTTGGCCAGGTGACGAACAGTACCTGGTCATCACCGAATTGTTCAAGGAACTCCCGGTAAACGGCTCGCGCCGCATCTTCACCGGGAAGCCAAGCCGATACCTCTGGGGTGCCAAAGCGGACTTGGGCTGCCCAATAGCCCAGGCACGGCAGCCACACGAGGGCTCCCCAAAGGAGTAGTTTTGAAAGTCGCTGGATCGCAGTAGATTCCATACGTTCTTTATTTCCAGATAAAAACCGATGAGCTACGGCGCTCCGTAGCTACCGTCGCCAGAGGGTAGATCGACTTCTGCGGTCTGGCGACCGCAGCTACAAAGGCTTCGAGAGCCGATTGATTGGATTTAGTAAAGTTTGACGGTTAGGTCGGTCGATTCCCTAATTGTGCGGGCATGGTCTGCCTGTCACAACCGGGTCCGCTGGAGCAGCCTGACTGTTTTGCAGACCTTGACGCATGGCTGCAAGCGCATTAGACTTCGCCGATTAACTTGTTGCACGCAAATGACTTAGGTCGTTTGTGGAGTCGGTGAAGGAGCGTGCCAAAGTGACCAAAAAAGAGATCGTTAAGTCGATTTCCGATAAGACTGGGCTAACACAGCTCCAAATCAAGGAGATTGTGCAGCTCACTTTTGACGGCATTGTCGAAACCCTTCTGGAGGAGGGGCGGGTCGAGTTGCGTAACTTTGGCGTATTCCAAGTCAAAAGTCGCAAAGCTCGAAAGGCTCGCAATCCTCGGACGGGACGCCAAGTCGATGTGCCGGAAAAATTTGTAGTAACTTTCAAGCCTGGCAAAGAGATGGAAGCTCGGGTCCAAGACTTGGAAGACGCTGCGGCAGACAAGGTGCGCATTGAATCCGATGAAGAAGGCGAGGGGAATACCTCGAGCAGTTCACATTCGGGCAAATTAAAATCGGGCGATCGACAATCGCCAGGTAGCAACGTGCTACCGATCAGACCACTGCATGCTCCCGACCGCTAGCAACCTGCTAGCGTGGGACAGGACTTTGGAAAACAAATAATTACTGAGTCAAGCTGGAACCCCGTAGAACACTGCGGGGATTTTGCGAGCTCACCAGCCAGAATGTTCACGGAGGAACTTGGTATGCGACGCTGGATTTGTGCTGCTTTGTTATTGGGCTGCGTAACCTTCACGGGTTGCGCGATACCGATCTACTCCGCGATTCCCGAGCGACGCGCAGAGCAACTGGTCTACACGTCCGAAAATCTACGCCTGCTACTGCAGGAGTGGGAGCGATTCTGGATGATTGATCAGCCCGACCACATGACACCCTATCGCGTCCACGGTGGTGTCATCTAGCCTGTTTCGCCAACGGTGCGCCCACGTATAAGTATTCGCGCATCTTGAGCCGTTTTGGTGCGTGCCAAGGTTGATGTCGAACGAACCGTGGCTAGCGTCTGAGGCTCACTACGACTGCGCGACGTACCCGTTCAACAAGTCGAGGAAGCCATAGCGGCGAATTGCGCTGGTCATCCGCCTGAACCGATGCGTGTACGCGTTGTGCAATAATCAGCGAGGGCCCCGCTGCGATCTATTCTGGGGACCGCCACTCAAAATCCCCGCTTGAGCCACGGCGATCGCATCAAAATCTTAGCCAAACAGTAGGGTTTCGAGGAAATCTGTATTCCAGCCAGCTCTTTTTCTTTTGGCCTTCAAAGATGAGCGTGAAGTGTCCTGCTTAAGTAGACTGGTCA
>JADYZV010000198.1 GCA_020852965.1 Pirellulaceae bacterium
CGTCCACTACATTAAGAATTCAAGCGGACTCGGTGCTTCGCCCGCTACACTTACTGCAACGCTTCGTATTCAACTGTAATGACGGAGGTGATTCCGCCGCGTGGTCCCCAATGGCTCTCCAGCGTCAATTGTCGCGGCTGACAGACCGTTACAAAATCGTCCAAAATACGATTGGTGACATTTTCGTAAAAGATCCCCTCATTGCGAAACTTCTGCAAATACAATTTCAGACTCTTGAGCTCGACGCACAGTTTGCCTGGAACGTAGCGAAAGATCAACGTCCCAAAGTCGGGTTGTCCTGTTTTAGGGCAAATCGACGTAAACTCAGGACAGGTAATTTCGATTTCGTACGCGCGGTCGGGAAAACTATTCTCGAAAACTTCGAGTTGGTCTTGAAACGGAGTGGACACCGGCGAAAATTCTCCCTCGGGCTTGGTCTCGACAAAACTAAACAAATGTTGCTGGAAGTATGGAACAGGTGCGATCAAATCGAAAGGGGGCTAAGCTGCGGATCAGTGAAATCTACAGTAGTCTCCAAGGGGAAGGGCTGCTGACCGGCACTCCCAGTGTGTTCGTGCGCGCCAGCGGCTGCAACCTTCGCTGCTGGTTCTGCGACACCCCCTTCGCTTCCTGGCACCCCGAAGGAACATACTATAGCGTCGACGAGATCTTGACCCAAGTTGCCGAGCGCCACACGGGGCATGTGGTGTTGACCGGCGGTGAGCCCTTCATCTTCGCCAATCTACATGAGCTTTGCCACGGTTTACGATCCGCGGGAGAGCATTTGACCATTGAAACCGCCGCTACCATCTACCAACGGCTCGAATGCGACCTGATATCGATCAGCCCCAAGCTCTCGGGCTCAGCGCCGGACGCCTCCCACGGTAGTTGGCAACGAACGCACAACCAACGGCGGCAGCGGCTCGATATCGTTCGGAAATTGATGTCCGAACACCCCTACCAGCTCAAATTTGTCGTGGATAACCTGGGGGATGCCCGAGAAATGCTCGACTATTTGCAGGAACTCGGTCCCTACGATGGCCAACGCGTGCTGGTGATGCCTCAAGGGACACAGCAAGCGGAACTTGAACGCCAAGCCGATTGGCTAGTCCCTTGGTGCGAGCACTATGGCTTGCAGTTCTGCCCTCGAGCACATATCGCATGGTACGGAAATCTACGCGGAACCTAATCCATTTGAATTCCTACCCGCTTTGGATCAAAATGCAATGTATATGTCGATCCCGTACAGTGATTCGTAGCTAATACCCAAACCCTTACCCAGATCAACCTCTTGTATATCCTGGCTCCCCTCGCCCCAGTACTCTGGGGAGAGGGGCTGGGGGTGAGGGGCAAATGGGCAACACAAAAAGCACACTTCAGATGAGTAGAACTATCGCCCTGTGTCTTGCTGGCTTCCTGCTGTTGAGTCCTAGCGCACCAGCGCAGGAAGCGCCCCTCGAGCCAGCCCCGTCCCCCGAATTGACCTCGTCAGTTAACCCTGCCTCACCAGAACCTGCTGAGGTAGTGTCTGTCGGAACGCCCACAGTCGAAAAAGCCCCTTCGCCGGCCGCCGCAGTAGAGACGGCAGTCGTCGAAGTCGCCGTCGATGTCACTGGTGAATCCGTCGCGGAGGAACCCGATCCGACGCATGATCCGGCCACACACGAACCGGTGGATGACAAGAACTACCAACTGCTGGGCGAGTACGCCGGCACGATCGAGACCCCGGGCAATCCGCCTCAGCCCTTTGGCCTTCAGGTTCGACCGCTGGGGGGCGACCGCTTCGAAGCGCGACAGTACACGGGTGGACTACCTGGCCAAGAAGGCTTTAGCGGACAGTCACAATCACTGATCGGCTTTCGCGCCGGGGATGCTCTCATTCTCTCGGGTGCCACCTGGGCGGTCTTTGTCGACCGCGATCAATGCCGCGTGATCGATCGAGAAGGGAATCGGCTTGGAGAATTAGCGCGCGTCGTGCGTACCAGTCCGACCCTCGGTGCCGAGCCACCTGCCGGTGCCACGGTGCTCTTCGACGGGACCAATACCGAGCAGTTCATTGCAGGTAAAATGACCAAAGATGGTTGGTTACTGCCAGGTGCGGACATCAAGCCGATGTTTCAGGACTTCAATCTCCACCTCGAGTTTAAACTTCCCTATATGCCCGGCGAGACTGGACAGGATCGTGGCAATAGCGGCTGCTATTTGCACAGTCGCTATGAGGTTCAAATCCTCGATTCGTTCTCCGAAGCGACCACTTTCAATGGGTGCAGTAGCCTCTATCGCCAACGGTCACCCGATCTGAACATGTGCTTTCCGGCGTTGCAGTGGCAAACCTACGATATCGCCTTCACTGCCCCACGCTGGGCCGCAGACGGTACCAAGCTGCACCACGCACGAATCACAGTCTGGCACAACGGCGTCAAGACGCACGACAATGTAGCGATCGAGAACAAAACCGGTGCGGGTAAAATCGAAGAGCCCAGTTTGCTCCCCATTCGCTTGCAAGACCACCACGATCCGGTTCGATTCCGCAACATCTGGATCATCGACCGAGGTCTTACCCCTGTCGCCGAGTTTCCGGTCTTATCGCCCAATTAGACGGCGTCACGCTAAGCGTTTGTTTTCTTCACTAGGTCCGCTTGCAAAGCTCGATCGCCGTCGCTGCAAGCAAACTTGCGCCGATACAGAGAGCCCTTTCATCAATATCAAACGCAGCCGTGTGCAAGGCATGCGCGCCGCGCAGCGGGCCTGCAATCCCTAGGCGCATCATGCACACCGGCTTGTGCTGAGCGAAGAAGGCAAAGTCCTCCGCCCCCATGCTCGGCAATTCAATCGTCTCGACTTGCTCGACCGATGACAATGACTGAGCCGTCTCAAACATAGTTCGATGCAATTCTGGGTCGTTGTGCACGCTGGGAGTATAGGCCGAAAACGTGACTTCCACTTGGCATCCAAAGGTCTTTTCGGTCGCTTCGGCCACGTTGCGCATCTCTTGCATGATCGCGGCACGCGCACTTTCGCTAAAGGTGCGAATCGTACCTGATAGCTGCGTCTGACCCGCGACGATGTTCGCCGCCGCCCCGCCTTGAATGGTGCCTACGCTCACTACAGCCGGGTCGCGACAGTCGTGAATGCGTGGCACACGAGCATACATCTCACCGATCCACGAAGCGGCCGCTGCGAGCGCATCGATGCACAAGTGGGGGCGAGCGCTATGCCCCGCGCGACCTATAAACTCGACATCGAAACAATCGCAGGCCGCCGTGAACGGTCCAGCGCGCCCGGCGACTTTCCCAACCGGCAGCGTCGGGTCGACGTGCAAAGCCAATACACCGCTGAGTCCTTGAAGCGCGCCAGCCGCGATCATCAGTGGACCTCCCTCGCTCGTCTCCTCTGCCGGCTGAAAGATCGCTCGAACCGCCACCGGCCAAGGCAAGGCACTCTGTCGATCCAGTTCCCGCAAGATGGCGAGTGCCCCCCAAACCATCGATGCGTGCGCATCGTGCCCACACGCGTGCATGACTCCTTCGCTGCGACTCGCGTACTGCTCCGAGCATGTTGTCGCAATCGGCAGCGCATCGATATCGCCACGCAGTCCAATTCGCCGCAGCGAAGTCTCGGTCTGCTGCGACTGCCAATCGCCGATTAAACCAATCCGCTGGTCTGTCAAATCCACCGCGACCCCCAACGATTCGACTCGTTCCACCAAATACGCAGTCGTCGCAAACTCTTGCATGGACAATTCCGGATTGGCATGCAAATGCCGCCGCACAGCGACGATATCGGCTGACAATCGTGCCGAAACTTGTGCCACTGCGCTGCGCCACGTGGTAGTACTCGGTCCATCTTTCATTGTTGTACTCAGCGGAAATATCATTAAACTCGTAGCTACCGCCGTCAGACGATAGACGTCTGCGGTCTGGCGACTGCAGTTACGCCCGGGAATAGTCAGAAAGCCAATCGAAATGCACCAGGCAGCAGCTCCTGCATCGTCCACCGCTGCCGCAGCGTTTGCGTTTGGCTGTCAAGCAATAATACCGAATAGTCTAACCCGAACTCGGACAACGCTTGTCGACACGCTCCGCATGGGGCCACTCCACCGAGGCTAGCAATCGCCACCGATTCGATTTCGCGTTGGCCTCCGGCAACCATCGCGCACAAGGCCGCGCGCTCTGCACAGATGGTCAAACCATACGAAGCATTCTCGACATTGCATCCAGTATATACCTCTCCCGACTTAGTGCGAATCGCTGCGCCGACTGGGAAATTGCTATACGGTGCGTATGCACGACGTTGTACGTCAAACGCGGCTTGCTCGAGTTGCTCTTCTTTCATCGTTCTTGGTTCTTGGTTCTTGGTTCTTAGTGCTTAGTGCTTAGTGCTTAGTGCTTAGTGCTTAGTGCTTAGTGCTTAGTGCTTGGTTCTTAGTGCTTAGTGCTTGGTGCTTGGTGCTTGGTGCGTAGCGGCTGCAACTTCGAGAACCTTCTCGCTGATCAGCACCCTAATTGTGGTCCGTTGAATCTGGGCTAAACAATTGGCGTCGACTCATTGAAATCGTTTGACGCCGAGCCGGAGCAGGCCGCAGATGCGCAAGGTGAGCTGATCCACGCGTAGGTCTTGGATGCACCTCAGTATATGCCAGCCCACTTTCGCGGCCTGCGCAGGCGATGGCACCTGCGGCAGCCACCTTCTACGTTCTCCGTACACACGCCTATGCCAACTGGCTCCGCCCTCTCCCGCACTGGCCTCCCGCAACGCTGCCGCCGCGTCGTTTCGTTGTGCAAATCACCTGCGCGGCCGCGCTGCGCGGTCAAACAGACTAGTCTGCTTCCAGCCCATACTCGCCTACAAAGGGACTGCACTTGAGCATAGCTGACTGACAATTGGTTGGAAATACCTCTAGCGCATTGGCTCAGTCCGCCAACAATCGCAAATTGCTTTGCAACCATCGACTGACGATGGCAAACAGCGTTGTCGAGGGGCCGACAAACACAGCGTCCACCGTTGCGCCGGGCAGATCGCCGACTTCGTCGGGGACCTCGATCACCGCAGCGAAGCGCACTGCGCTATGCTGGCCGTGTGGAGAACTGGCCTGTTGTAGCGAAACCAACGCGGCCGCTTGCCAGGGTGATGAGAGTTCATCAATTCGCACTACCGAACGCACTCGACAGTCATGCAACACCCGCTGGTGATGTGCGATGCGTAGTCGGACGGGAGTGCCCACCGCTACACGCGAGAGCTGATCTTCGGTCAATGGAATTACCGCAATGGTTGAGTCGCTGCAAACGCTGGCTAACAATGCACCAGTGGCAACCGCACGTCCCACTTGCTGCGGTGCACACCAAGTCGTAGGGTAAGAACCATCGATTTCCCACCGCGATGCATCATCGTTCGTGGAGTTGTTGCCTGCAGTCGATTCGCTGGCGGTCGGAGCGGGCATCGCTACGAGGCGACCATCCATGGGAGCCAGCAGGTGTAGGCCAGCCCGCTCTTGCTCGGCGGCCGCTAGCCAACTGCGAGCTTGTTCGAGCTGATGGGACGCGTGTTGCAGATCGATGTCGTCACCATGCATATCGCGACGGCGCGTATCGGCTTCCAGTCGTATTGCCGCCACTCGGCTGGCTTGCTGGTAGCGTACCAGTCGAGTGTTGAGTTGATCGCTGCGCAGTTGAAAAAGCGGATCACCCGTTTTGACATTGGCACCGTCAGGCACCGTGCATGCCACCAGCCGTGAAGCGGTTCCGACATAGATACCTTGGGACTCGGCTGGCTGCAACCAACCACTGGCCAACTGCCGGCTAGGTAGTGGTAGCCACGTCACGGCCAACACCAGCACTGCCGTGACTACGGCTAAACGCCACGAGCGTCCATGTTGCTGTGCGGTGTGCCAAAGATTGGCTGACAACTTCATTGCAGGTACTCCCCACCAAGAAACTAAGATAGCGGCTGCCAATAATCGACCGACCCACAACAAATTCCAATTGCTGTAAATACTTACCAACACGCTGGCAATCGTCAACGAAAGTCCAGCACGATAGATCCAACCGGCCAAGCTGAAGGCCGACAGCAATCGTTGACGCCGGAGCGAACCTGCGTAGGACCGATTGGGTAGTCCCAACGCGAGCCAACGCAAGCCATTGGCCGCCGCGCTATCCGCCTTGCTGCGCAGATTCACTTCATCCAACAGATCTGCCAGAATGTAGTATCCATCAAATCGCATCAACGGATTGGCATTGATCACAATGGTGCTCACCGAGCAAACCAGCATGGTTTGCAGAGCCAACGTGCTGGCCGGACCGTCGACGGTTGCTAACCATAGCCAAGCGGACAATGTGGCAATGATCAATTCGACGTACATGCCCGCAGCGGCAACCGCCGCGCGCTGCCAGCGCCTGGGTAACTGCCAACTCTCGGACACATCGCAGTAGACGCAAGGTGCGCCCAGGATGAGGAAGAGCCCGATGTCGGGGCAACGAATCCCAAACCGCTTGCAGACCAAGGCGTGCCCCAATTCATGCAGCCCCCGCGTGACGATGAACACCGCGAGCAACGAGCCGGCCGTAGTCGGATGCAGAATCCACTCGAGCGACAACGACTGCGCCGCCAGTCGTTGAAACTCCAGTAACACGGCCAGCCCAGTCAGCAGCGCCAGCAGCAACCAGACTCGTACCGCGCGGCCGGAAAACAACAGACTCGTGTGAGCGGCGCAGCGACCGAGCCAGCGGTCAGGGTTGATTCCGCGAATCTGCCATGACACGGTGCTCCCCAGCCATTCCTGCCAGCCTTGGAGCGACGATCTAACTGCCGAGTGATCCGCGCCGGTTCCGACCAAACCATAGGACCACAATAGGCCATTGCGAAGAAATGTTGTCAAACATGCGAGCAGTTGTTCGTTGCTCATACCCGTTCGCGGAAACTCAGCTCGCAATCGCTTGAAAAGCTGGTCAACCGTGGCTCGGCCATCGGGGCGCGTCAACAACCAGTGCTCGATCAGCCCGATGCGGTAGCTCTGGCGTGAGACAGGATCGAGCACATTCCAGCGCAAAGAGTCAATTTGCTGAAAACGCAGATCGCGTCGGCGCTGCAGGCCGTCAAGAGAGTTGAAACTCGATGGAGATGAGCTGAAACTTTGGTTTGTCACGCGGTCCGCTCGCCTTTCAGTACCAATTCCGCAGTAGTGGGCGAGGGGA
>JADYZV010000199.1 GCA_020852965.1 Pirellulaceae bacterium
ATGGCTCCATGCGCAAAATCCCGGGGGTTTGGGGGCTGGCCCCCATCAGGAAAAAATAGCTTCAGACCACTTCATTTACTATGCTAAACGCAAACCTCGTTTTCACATCTTCCGTCTGACCAATACAGGTTCACGCTTGCGCAATGGATCACTTCTCATAGCCATCGCGGGCAATACGCAGCAGAGCCACACAAGTGGGGGCATGAGTAATTTGACTTTGCCGGACTAGCTCTACGGCCTCGGCCAGCGGCAATACGACATGTTCGATCTGCTCAGTCCCTTCTGGAGCGGTAGGACACTCGGTCAATTGCTGCGCCAAATACAAATCGACGGTCGAATCGATAGCGGCTGTAAACGGATCGACTTGACACAGCCGCGTCCAGCGGGCGGCGGTGAGGCCGAGTTCTTCTGCCAATTCGCGTGCGGCGGCCAGTTCGGGCGACTCGTCGACTTCAATGCCACCGCTGACTCCCTCGAGCGTCACGCGTCCGACGGCATAATGGAATTCGCGTGTTAGATGGACTCGTTGCCGCTCATCGAGCGCGATGACACATACCCCGTGTTTGAGCTGGACGGTGGTGTAGGTTCCCGGCTTTCCGTCCGGTCGCGTGACCTGATCCAGATTGACGTCGATCCAAGCATCGCCATAGATGTGCTGCGAGCTGTGGATGGTCCAAGGGCCGTGACTTCGCATAGTGGGCAATCTTTGGGGGTAATTCGGCTGGAAGCACAGGAAAACGAGCTCAGGGGACGGAATCGCACCTGGGGAAGGGTGCCAGAGCTCGCCAAGTCGAGTTAAGATAAGGGATTGCGGCGATCATGAACAGAACGATAGAACGCGCGCAGTCCCACCGCCTTGAATCAAGCTCCCACCAGAGAATTTTGTTCCCATGAGTGATCCGTTCGGCCAAGCGGCTGATGCAGACCGATACGACATCGATTTTGCAGTACCTCAAGTCCACCGCTTGCGTTTTACCCGCGATTGCTTCGGTGAGGATTTCGCGGTGCTGCGTGAGCTGCTGCAGCCCAGCTCTCATGGGATGGCGCGCGTGCAGGTCTGGCTCGATCAAGGGCTGGCCGACTGGGATGCAACGCTGCCCCATCGGATCACTGAGCAATTGACCAATTCGTCGGGGATCGAATTGGCAGGTGACCTGCAAACGCTGCCTGGTGGCGAATCCGTCAAGAACGATCCGGCATATGTAGAGCAGGTACTGCAAGCCTTCCACCAGCAGAACTTGGACCGTCGCAGCTATGTGCTGGCCGTCGGTGGAGGGGCCGTACTCGATACGGTCGGCTATGCCTCCGCCATCGCCCACCGCGGCATTCGCCTCGTTCGCGTACCGACGACTACCTTGGCCCAAGCCGATTCGGGAGTTGGCGTCAAGAACGCGGTCAATTGGTTCGGAAAGAAGAATTGGAAGGGGGCGTTTGCCTCTCCTTGGGGAGTTATCAACGATCAGGAGTTGCTCAAGGGCTTGAGCGATCGTGACTACTGCTGTGGATTCTCCGAAGCGGTAAAAGTGGCTTTGCTTAAGGATCGGCGTTTCTTTGATGGCTTGTCAGAAACTGCCACGCATATCGCGGCACGTTTAGAACCATACGCACAGGCAGCTATCCGGCAATCGGTACTGCTCCACTTGCACCATATTACTCACGGTGGGGACCCGTTCGAAGTCCGCCAAGCTCGCCCACTCGACTTCGGCCACTGGTCGGCGCACAAACTGGAGGCGATCACCGACTATGGCCTACGACACGGTGAAGCGGTTGCCATCGGTGTGGCCGTCGATGTGGCCTATTCGCACCTGCGGCATGGCTTGTCGCTTGCCGTCGTTCAGCAGTCGCTCGCCACGCTGCAAGATTTGCGGCTGCCTATCTGGAATTCTGCTTTGGGCGAAGATGTCATATTCGATGGCTTGGAGGAGTTCCGACAGCACCTGGGTGGCGAGCTGACGATTACGTTGATCGAGCAAGTGGGTTGCCCAATCGACGTGCATGAAATAGATCGCAGCGCGATGCGTGAAGCGATGGCCATGGTCGCAGGCCATGCGGCAAACGCTGGCGTGTAGAATAGGCGAAGCTGCCGTCGCCAGCCCTTAGACATCTACCGTCTGGCGACGGTGGAATTTTCTGTGAACTCTGTGCCTCTGTGTTTCCAAAACCGACACCTAGGACGCACCGCCGTCTTTCGGATCACGCGGCGAAAATTTGATACACAGAGGCACGGAGAGCACACAGGGGAGCGGTCGTGGTCAAAAACAAGTATTGATCATTCGGATGTTTTTGTTATCTCAAAACCTAAGTCGGTGATCATTTGGTAATCGGACTCGGGGGGCTGACCTTTGGTTGTCAGATAGTCACCGACGAAAATGCTATTGGCGACGTACAGGCTCAGCGGCTGCAGCGAGCGCAAGTGTTTTTCGCGACCGCCAGCAATTCTGAGTTCACTGCTAGGATTAACGAAGCGCATCATGCAGAGGGCGCGTAGGCAGTCCTGTGGTGTCAAGTCAGCCTGCTTCTCCAGCGGCGTCCCCTCAATAGCGTGCAAGAAATTGAGTGGAATGGATTCGACTTGCAACTCGCGCAGATCCATGGCCATAGCTACTAGGTCGCGATGCGATTGCCCCATGCCGATGATGCCACCGCTACATAATTCCAAGCCTGCGGAACGGACATTTTTCAGTGTGTTCATTCGATCGGCGTAGGTGTGCGTCGAGCAGATTTCCGCATAGTGATCTTCGCTGGTATTCAAATTGTGATTTACACGATCGACGCCGCAGGCCTTGAGCCGAGCCGCGTTCTCGGGGGTGAGCAAGCCCAAACAGGCGCAGACCGTGAGATCGAACTCCTGCTTGACGCGTGGGACCACCGTCTCGACCGCTTTCATTTCGCGTTCGCTAGGGGCCCGCCCGCTGATTACGATACAATATGTCTTCGAATTGCGCTCGGACGCAACGCGAGCACCGTCGAGCAGTTGTTCGACCGAGAGCATACGGTACTTGTCAATCGGTGCGGTCGACAACTTTGATTGCGAGCAATAGCCGCAATCCTCGGGGCACAGGCCGCTTTTGGCATTGACCAGGAAGTAGAGCTGTACGGTCTTGCCGAAGTAATGATGCCGCAAACGGAAGGCGGCAGAAAGCATTTCCAGCAGTTGCTGATCATCGCTGACAAGCACTTCTTCGGCTTGTGCAGCGGAAATCGGCTTTCCGGCCAAGACTTGGTCTGCCAAGGAGTGCCAGCCGTGGATGTCGGTCGTAGAAGGAGTAGGTAGAATCATGGGAAGGCCCAGTAACATGGAAGGTCGTTGAACAGCCATAATCGTAGTGCAAAACATCGATCTTCAAAATGCCCAGTCCCCACACACGCTCTTTGGATTGCCCTGCGATGACAATAACGGAAATGCCTGCTGCCGAATTGAGCACCTCGATCTTGCTCCGCGTCGGCCTGTTGGGGCAAGTTGGCCGTTTTTCACTAGGGGATGTGGGAGGGTTGCGGCGTGGGGAGCGCGTCGTTTGTCGCACGCGGCGGGGCATTGAAGTGGCCGTAGCCTTGGGGGGAGCCCGAGAGTCGCATGACGGGTCGATTGGCGATTCTGACGGGAGCGTCGAACGGGACGGACATGTTCTGCGACGTACCACCCCCGAGGACGAGCTACTGTGGGGACATTTACGCCAGTTGGGTGAGGAGGCCTTTCAGAGTTGCGTGGCATGGCTACAGGAGCAGTCGGTCACCGCCACGCTGCTGGAAGTCGAACCGCTGCTCGACGGTCGCACACTGTATTTCCACTTTTTGTCCAACGTCGAAGACACCGTACAACAGCAGCTCGACGCACTGGTAGCCATTTACGAAAATCGCGTGCGCGAGAGCAAATTCGCCAAATTATTAGAGCATGGATGCGGACCGGGCTGCGGTACCGCAAAAGCCAAGAATGGTTGTGGCTCACGTGGCGGTTGTGCCGTCTGTAAGGTGGCTGCGGCCTGCACCAAGTAAGGATGGAAAAGTCTCTGTGGATTGGAAATGGCGCGCGGGCTATCCTTAGGGTATACTCAAAAACTGTGCTCCATACCTCGTTACTTCGTTCGCAATAATCCTGTAGCGTAATCGCTCAACCTCTCAAAACATTCCCTATGTCATCTGACGACGATCAAGACAAACGTGGCGACGGAAAAACCAATAACTGGGTGTGGTACCTGGTTTTGACCTCGATTATTTTGCTCTCAGTCGGCATGTTTGTCGTCAATAATGCGATTTTCAGACTGAAGTACCCCGACTTAGTGCGCTTGCTGCAAGCCACCCGATACACGGAGAAGGGAAGCGACGAACTGGTGAGCGAGCGCAACGCGGAGGGCGAGCTGCTGTACCCTGGCTCGATTCGTGTTCGCGTCGGTGACGTGGTATCTGAATTGTCGCAGATTCGCAATGTGCGCGTGGACGAAACGTCCATTTCCGGTGAGCTTGTGAAAGTGACACTGGAGAAGGGGCGCGCTCAGGGGGAAGGGGTCAAGACGGAGTTTCGCTGCAACAAAGACAACTCGGATGAGACTTCGACTGAGCTGCGCAAATACTTGGATGCCAGCAACGTCAATTGGGACTACTCCGATGGCCCAAGCTTTATGAATCAGTATGGCCCGGTGCTGGTCATGGTCGGTGCCGCGTTCCTGATCATGATGTTCGCTGCACGGCGCATTGGTGGCATCGGTTCCCCTATGTCGTTCGGTCGATCGCGAGGCAAGCTCTACGCGCAAGACGACATTGGCATTACCTTCGACGATATCGCTGGCGTCGACGAAGCGGTGGAAGAGGTGCGCGAGATCGTTGACTTTTTGAGATATCCCGACAAGTACCAGCGACTGGGGGGACGCATTCCCAAAGGGGTCTTGTTGGTCGGTCCCCCGGGAACCGGCAAGACGCTGTTAGCCAAAGCCATCGCGGGTGAAGCGGGCGTTCCGTTTTTCAGCTTGTCAGGGAGCGATTTTGTCGAGATGTTCGTTGGCGTAGGGGCAGCGCGCGTGCGCGATATGTTCCAACAAGCCAGCGCGAAATCGCCATGTATTATCTTCATCGACGAGCTCGATGCGCTCGGCAAGAGCCGCAGCGGGAGCATGGTCGGAGTTCACGATGAGCGGGAGCAAACGCTCAATGCGTTGTTGGTTGAAATGGACGGCTTCGATGCCAATGTTGGTATTATCGTCATCGCGGCGACCAACCGCCCCGAAACGCTTGATCCCGCTCTGTTGCGACCGGGACGTTTTGATCGCAACGTATTGGTAGACCGTCCCGACAAATCGGGGCGCTATGAAATCCTAAAAGTACACGTGAAGAATGTTAAGCTCTCTCCCAACGTCGAACTTCAGAGTATCGCTTCAATTACCAGCGGCTTCAGCGGTGCCGACTTGGCCAACTTGGTCAATGAAGCCGCCCTATTGGCAGCCCGCAAAGCAAAGAATACGGTCGGACAAGCTGAATTTGACGAAGGGGTCGAGCGTGTGACCACGGGGCTGGAAAAGAAGCGCCGCGTGATGGACGAAGACGAAAAACTACGCGTGGCTTACCACGAAGCAGCCCACGCGCTGGTCGCCTACTCGTTGCCCAACACCGATCCAGTCCACAAAGTATCGATCATTCCTCGTGGCTTGGCCGCGTTGGGCTATACCCTCCAACGCCCCGCAGGGGATCGCTATCTGATGACCCAAGCCGAATTGGAAGCCCAGATGCAGGTCCTGCTGGCAGGCACGCTGGCAGAAGAAATCATATTCCAAGATATCAGCACGGGAGCTCAGAATGACCTGGAACGCGCCAGCGCCATTGCGCGCAGCATGGTCATGGAATTTGGCATGAGCAGGCTCGGAAGGGTCAACTACCGCGAGAGCGGACGTAGCCCCTTCCTTGGCCAGGGGGGCGGCGAAGCCATAGGTCGCGATCACAGCGAGCAAACGGCGCGCGAAATCGACGAAGAGGTCAAGCGCATCGTCGACGACATGTTACAAAAGGCGCGGCAGATACTTCTCGAACGCCGGCAAGCACTCGAGAGCGTTACCAACCGCCTGATCGAAGTCGAAGTCATCGATGCGGACGTCTTACAATCCCTCATCGACGAGACGTTACCTGGCCCACGCGTGATGCCTGGAACAAGCGGTTTGGCTCGGGCCACTGCTACGGAACCACTAGCGAAACCCGCCGAAGACGACACGGGTGCGAACAGCGAAGCGGCCGGATAAAGGTCCCAAACGGGAGCCTTTCATCCGCGCTCCGGCCTTGCCAGCCGTGCTAGCCCTGTGCAGAATCCTACCGACTGGCATCGCTAGTTACAGAAAAACGAGTTGCTACAGACAGAAAAACGCCGCAAGCCCAATCGATTTCGGACTTGCGGCGTATTCTTGATAACGGCAGGTAGGTGCCGTTAAGGCGGAGGGCACGGGGCTCGAACCCGCAACCCCTTACGGGGCACTTCATTTCCAATGAAGCCGCTAGCCATTCGCTTACCCTCCAGGATTTTTACAAGCGAAGCGCCTACGGTAGAGACCACAACCGCAGGCGTGGTCCCTAGTCCAAATCATAATCGCTTAGCACGCTGCCGTACAGAGCATAGTCGCGTAACCGCAATGCGGTTCGAAAAGTAGCAGGCACAATCGATGGTGCCACGAGCGAGAGTTACCAGCGCTCGCGACGCGGAGCGTCGAGCCACATTAATAGAAGTTACCAGCGCTCACGACGCGGAGCGTCGAGCCACATTCGAAGCAGGGGAATCCAAAAAGCTGGCGTCCAGCCCAAGTTCGGGTATCAGTTGCTTGCAGGTGATACGCGAGGATTCGTAGATGACCGGCAGCCCGCTGCCGGGATGCGTTCCACCTCCGACCAGGTACACGCCTTGCAAGTCTTCGAAGCGATTGTGGGGCCGCCGGTGGAGCATCTGTGACAAGTTGTGGGCCAAATTGAAGGTGGCACCGCGGTACAGTCCAAACTCGGTTTGCCAAGTCTGGGGCGTGATGCAGCGCTCGGTCACAATCCGCTGGCGGACATCGCGTAGCCCGATTTGGGACAAGTGGTCGAGTGTCAATTCACGATAGCCGCGCCGAGTCGCTTCATTCCACGTGTGGTTGCGATGCGTGTGGGGAACTGGGACTAGGACGTACAACGTGCTGTGGCCGGCGGGGGCCAAACTTGGATCGGTGATGCAGGCATTCTGCACATAGAAGCTGGGCTTGTCGGGAAGCGTGAAATCCTGCTCGATCTGCCGTAGATTCCGCTCGTAGTCCTCGGCGATGTGAATCGTATGATGTGGCAGTAGATCGCAGCGACCTTCGATACCCAAGTAGAGCATAAATGTCGAGCAGGAAAACTTCTTGTTTTCGATGCGGGCATTGGTCCAGCGGCGGCGCAACGAGTCGGGAACTAGATCATGCATGGCTTGAGCAAAGTCTGCATTGATAATTACGGCATCCGCCGCATAGCTGGCGTCATTCGTATGGACGGCGGTGGGACGCTTGCCATCGAAAGTGAAACCGGTGACCGCTTCTTGCAAATGAATATCGACGCCGCGCTGGCGTGCCAGTTCGGCCATGCGCGTGCTGACTTGCCCACAACCACCCAGTGGATGAAAAACGCCGTACTCGTATTCTAAGAAAGACAAAATGGAAAACAGACTCGGGCATTTGAAGGGAGACATCCCCAAGTATTTAGATTGAAATGAAAAGGCGATGGCGAGTCGCGGGTCATCGAAGTAGCCTGATAGCTCTTGTCCCAACGATTTATGCGGTCGCAACCAGGGGAGCGCGCCCAGCAAGTCGCTCGACAGAAAATCGCGCAGCCCATTGAAGGGCATCTCCAAGATGGGGCGGAATCGCTCCAACTTAATCCGGTTGTCGCGCATATAACGAGTGATGGCACCGCAATCGACTGGGGAAAAGCTGGCGATCTGTGCCTCCATTGCCGCGATATCCCCCGTAGCATCGATCCGATCACCTCCGGCGAAGCTGATGCGGTACTGAGGGTCGAGTCGCCGCATGGGAACTTCGTGCATTAGATCTAAACCGATGGATTGGAAGATCTCCTGCAAGACGCGTGGGTAGAGAAAGAAGGTGGGGCCGATATCAAAGCGGAAATTTTCTTGGTCAAAGGTAGCGGTGCGTCCACCCACCCAGCTTTGTCTTTCGAGAATCGTGACGCGAGCACCCGCGTGGGCTAACTGCAAAGCAGCCGACAGGCCGCCTGGCCCTGCTCCGACAATGACAACGTGGGGTGATTCCATGCAGCTATTGTAGTGCAATGGCAAGACCTATCGATGCAGCATCTATAGAATCGGACGCTACCCAACGACACGAATGCTCACACAGAAATGCTCGCACGGATGGCAAGGCTTAAGTTTCAAAAGACAAAATCAAGGTGGAGCGGCATTGACGGGGCGAGCTATCGTACTCCGTGAACGAACGTTAGCCTCCGCTGTTGTTTCTGCCGACGAGTGCTTGTCGATGGGGAAGGGCTGCGTAGAGGTCGCTGCCAATCGAGGAAGGTCGAGTAGAATAAGCTTCTGGCGCTGGATGCGCAAGAGCCCCTCGCTTTGCATTTCTCCAAGCACGGTGGTCACCGTTTCACGCGTCGCGCCGATAATCGAGGCTAAATCTTGGTGGGAGAGCTTGATTCCCATTTCGACACCCTCGGTCGTGGCGTTGCCATATTGGTCCGTGAGG
Source organism: Pirellulaceae bacterium (assembly GCA_020852965.1). Lineage (GTDB taxonomy): Bacteria > Planctomycetota > Planctomycetia > Pirellulales > Pirellulaceae > Aureliella. The sequence goes on from JADYZV010000199.1 coordinate 8,691, forward strand.
TCGAGCAACAATTGGGTTAAGCGCTCACGATTGCTGCGAAACAATAGACTTCGCAAACGCCGTTCGACTCTTTTACGCCGTAGTCCGATGAGCTTCGTAACTCCTAGAGCCAACCCCGGCGATTCCTCCATCAACTGCCGCAAATGATCGCCAGGAAGCAAGACGACGGTGGAGTTCTGAACGGTTTCGGCTCTCTCTTCACGTGCCGATGAGTCGACGATCGCCAGTTCGCCGAACAATTCACCCGGTTCGATGAGAGCTAAGATACACTGCTTCCCCTCGTTGGTCGTTGAGCAGATTTGCACGCGCCCCTCGGCTAGCAAATAGGCGGTATCCGCCAGATCGTCCGGAAGATAGACCGACGTGCGCTTGGGGAATTTCCGGACGCGAGCGCACCGCTCCAAACGGTTCCATTGCGGTTCGGTCAATCGCTGGAAAAGTGAACAATTGCGCACATGCCAGAACATCTGCGTCATACTTTCGGCACCTTTCCTCGGAGCAACCACAACACCTGTAAGCTGGACGTCACAGGCTGGCCTCCGTTGCCAGCCATCCTATCTGCAAACGTGGTTTATCTCCCGCCATCACGCCCGCCCCCCCCTCCGTCACCCATCATATCTCCGAAGGGAGAATTGCCGCTACTGCCCGCTTTCTCAGCCGCTTCGTGTTCGTCGGCAAAGGTATACATGCGATATAGGAATGTGTCATCGAACTCGTTGGTAACCGTGACACTTCCATCGCGATTGAGGATCAGCATCTCGCCGATATCTTTTAGGGGATCGTCGCGGCTATCGCCCGCCAGGGGCTTACCTCCACGGATGTCTACCACCGTCGCACGCGAGTCGATCGGCTGGTCCTTTTTGACCTTGATGACTCGTGTTTTGGGATCGATCAAGTCGACGTCGGCCTTATCACTAAGCAGCGAACCGCGGCGGACCTCATCCTCGAAGGCAAAACGCGCACCCGTGGCTCCATCCATTGTCGTCGCTACCACTCGGCCCGAGGGTTCGCTGACCGTCAGCGAGTAGATCTTGCCTTCGGATTCGAACGATCTAGCGCCGTCGAAGACGACCTCTCCAGCGAAGACTTCGATCGGGAGTTCCACACGCGCTGGCGGGCTTGGTTGACTCCAGGCGGTTTCCCGCAAGGTACGCATGGCCTTGGGATTCTTCTTGACCTCGTCATCCTCCTTGAATATCAGCGGTCCCACCCGTGCCCATACGTCGTCCTTGAGCGTGTTGGCTGGTGGACGTGGCAAAAAGCGATCTTCGGGATAGTTCGGGTCGCGCATGATGACGCGGATGCGATAGCGAAAGACCTTGGCATAATCTTCACGGGGATTGAGCATGTCGTAGCAACGAACCATTTTGTATTCGGGTTGTGCTGCGGCCGACATTCCCATACCACCCATCGCCCCCATCATTCCCATGCCACCGCCTCGTTCGTCGCCATAGCCACCTCCCATGCCGCCAGCGTAGCCTCCCATACCGCCATCGCCGTAGCCACCGCCGTAACCTCCCATGTCGTCTCCCCTGGAGCCGCCACCGTACCCGCCCATGCCACCGTAGCCGCCGCCACCGTAGCCGCCGCCACCGTAGCCACCCATATCGTCTCCTCTGGAGCCGCCACCCATCATTCCGCCCAACATAGAACCCAATCCACCGGTAGCCATTCCGCCTGCCGCAGAGCCACCGCGAGCAACACCTGGTAGTACCGTACTTTCCTTTGGCTGTTGGATTGTGCGCCGCGGTCGGCGGAGCATTGACTTATGTGCATCCCAGGCCCAATGCACGGCTGGATGCTTGCTGAACTGTCGGTAGTCACGGATTAAGATGGGTGGAATGGGCATCGTCAATCCTGGTGAGTAGGACCTGCGGTCGATCACTTCTGGCACCGGCTGCCCAGGCGGCATTCTTGTCGCCCATTTTTGGGTGATTGGCAAGTTGGATTGCTCCAAGCCATCGCTGCGATCTTTCCACTCGTCCTCTTGGATTTCACGAGTCGGATTGCCGGTAACTTCGACACGCTGGAGCTTGAACGACATGTAGAAGGGCAAGTCGCGTTGTGGAACGAAGTTGCCGCTTTCTTGGAACTGCGCCAAGTACTCTTCGACCATTTTGCGGTGAGGAACGACTGCGGTAATGGCATTGAAAAGAATAGCGCGTGATCCAATTTTTGTTTTGGGTCCACGATCTTTGTTTGAGTTCCCAAGACCATCGCGAATCGGTTGGCCAGTGGTCCCCATTCCGCCACCGCCCATCGGCATGGTGCCCATCATCAAGTCATCACCGCCTCGACCACCGAAGCCGCCCATACCTCCCATGCCGCCCATGCCAGTTCCACCCAGCAGAACTCCCATGTTGTTGTCAGGTGTTAGGAAGCGTTTCGCTAGTTCGGTACCGGCACCCATCGTACCCATCCCCATCATGTCGCCGCCATAATCGCTACCAAGCATACCAGAGCCATCGTCGCTTCCCGAACTGCCGCGACTGCCACGACGTCCGCGCGAACTATCTCGGTCTCTATCTCGGTCGCGTTTGGAGCGAATTGGCTCCGCGTCCTCCAGCTCTTCGTACGGATCAACCTCTTCCTTGGGGACTTCTATGGCTAGCGAACCATTGACGGTGGTCACCACAAGTTGCTCAGGTGGGAAGATCTTCGGATCTCCCCGCTTTTCAAATACGCCCAGCGGTTGCGGATCCCAGACGGCGTTGTCGTAGTTGCCCGGATCTGTCGGTCGTCGCGCTTCAGCGGCACGCGAAGCGAATTCGTGTTCTATTTTGCGTTCCGGATCTGCCGAAATCTGCTCCCAGTGGTCCTCGCTGATTTTGGTCATCAGCTCCTTTGCGTCCTTTTCAAGCTCCTCGGGAATCGCAGTCGTACTGTAGCCGGGTGTCGAAAAGCCGGCGTAGACCAAATACCCGACGGCAGCCAGGCAACCTGCAAGAATTAATTTTTCGATATGCGTAGCAAAAAAACCGGGCCCCCCCTTAGCCAGTGTCGACTTGCGTTTGGAAGATTTGGCTTTGGGCGCCGCGTCCGCTTTGGCTGCCTTCGTTGCCTTCGTTGGCTTCGTTGGCTTCGTTGGCTTCGTTGGCTTAGGCGGCTTGGCTCCCTTGGGCTCCTTGGCTGTTTTAGTAGCTTTGGTAGCTTTGGATTCCTTCGCGAGCTTGGCTGCTGGCGCGGGCTTAGCTCCCTTGACCGTCTCCGCCGAAGCATCCGATTTTTTCGTCGAATCCGAGGCTGCGTCGACGCCGGCAACATCTTTATTTTTATTCTTGCCAAACATTACTTCATCTCCCTAAATACAAGTCAGCGACCTGCCACAGGCTTCGCAATCAAGCATCATTGTTATCGTTGCCGAGGTTTTTTGTTGTCGAGGTTATTGATGATGGGCAATCGGTTACTCCCCGTGACTGGCCCAAACAGTTGCACGGCTCCATGGATTCGATCGTAGCCAACCGAATTATTGGTTTGGCGGGGGAGCAGACTGAGGAGTCGTGGTATCAGTTGTCCCAGCCCCTTGATCATTAGGTCCATTCACATTAGGACCATTTGCGTTGTTTCTGCCGCGATTTGGGGCAGCCCCATTGCCCCCCACACGTGGTCTGCGTGGTTGTCCGCCGGCGGCACCAGGACCATTGGGCGCGTTAGCGCCCAATGGGGCAGCTTCACCCGGCGTTCCAGCAGCCGCCCCAGTCCCCGCTTCGCCAGGGCCAGGGCCAGGACCAGGACCAGGCGCATCGACAGGCGCACCCGCCGCGTTGGGAGCAGGGAGCGGGGGCTCTTCGGTTGGTTCGACCGTGACATCAAGTTGCGTTTCCTCGGTCACTTTCTCTATCCCCAGGCGTTTGATGTCGACGGGGTTAAACAAATAGACCACGCCGTAAACTTCGATATCAAGCTCCCAAGGGTCGCGCGCACCGACCATTCCCATTAATCCGCCAGCTCCGCCCATCATGCCGCCCATCATGCC